>CAYOBQ010000048.1:0-41320 GCA_964402225.1 uncultured Nannocystaceae bacterium
CAGGTGGGCCAGTTCTCACAAGCGAGAATGGTCCAGTTCTGCCAAGCATCGAAGCTCGACCCGGCCACCACGGAAGTCAAGCGCATGCTGGCGTCGTTGCATGCGCGGCTGAGAGCTGACCGCTGAGTGCTGAGAGCCCTCCACACTCCCTCCGTCAGAATCGGGATATACGCTTCATTGCAACGCTGGGGTTGACATCGCCCACACGGGAATTAGTGACTATACTGTCACCATTCATTCCAGCGTGGAGCGCCCCCGTGTCACTCCGATTGGTTCTGCTCACCCTGGCGGTCGCCGTGGCCGCCCTCTCCCTCGGGGTCGCGGAGACGGCCGCGCTGCTCCCCGGCATCGTGGGCGCGCTCCTGCTCGTCTCGGCCCTCGGGGCGATGTTCTTCGCCAGGGAAACGCGACCGAGCCGTCGCGTTCTTGCCGCCGTCGGGGGCGCCTATCTGGCGAGCCTGGCGATCGCGGCGCCGGCCTCAGCGCTGGCGGTGGCGGCGATGCTCGCCAAGCCGGCGTTGCTCTCGTTGCTGCTGGTGCCGCTGGCTGCTGGGCTGGCGGTCGGCTGCGAGCCCGCGACCGCCTGACGAGAGATCAGTAGTGGCGCTGCATGACGACGCGATCGCCCACCCGGATCTCGATGGCGGAGCGCGTGATGATCGCGGTGCTGCTGCGGTCCTGCGTCTCCACGACCAGCGCCTCCCCGATTTGCTCCCAGGGGAGCTTCTCGTCGGTCTCGAGCGTGAGCTCGAGCAGCCCATCGCCGCGGCGCATCACGAAGAAGCGATTGCCAACCTGGACGCCATCCTTGGCGCCCTGGTCGATGAAGACCACGTTGAACTGACCGAGCTCGTTCAACTCGAGCAGGGAGTCGACGACGGTGCCTCGGAGGTCGATGAGGTTCAGTCGTGGGCTGACGACATGATAGTGGTCGAGAAGCTCGGTCACGGGCAGGCCGCGGTTCAGCTCGGTGAAGCTGCGCAGCACGCGGGCGCGGGCCACGTTCTCCTCGACGGATTCGACCTCCACGACCCCCTTCACGCGGACCTTCCGACCGAGGAGCTCGCCAGTCTCGGGGTGCTTCACGTCGTTGAGGACCTCGAAGACGCTCAACCGCTGGGACACACGCAGATCGCCGAGGTCCTTGACCTCGAGATAGACCAGATCACCCTCGGCAAGGTACTTCCTGGAGGTCGGCGCGAACGAGAGGTAGCCGAGGCGTGCCATCTGCCGCTCGGCGATGAAGCCCTCGTTGAGGCTGACCTGCGACGCCGACTCGGACCCGACCGTGTAGCTGATGCGCTGGACCGCCCCCGCCTTGGCCCGGCCCACCTGGCTCGGCGCGCGGAGACGGATGACGTCGCCCGGGTAGATCCAGTGGGGGTTGGTGATGTGGGGGTTCAACGCCCAGACGGTTGGCCAGCGCCACGGCTCACCGAAGAACTCGTCGCAGATGTCCCAGAGGGTGTCCCCCTCGTCGACGATGTACTCCTCCGGCAACTGCGCCGGGCGATCGCCGGACACCGTGATGGCGCCGAGCGGTCCCACCGGCCCCACCTGGTAGGTGCCGGTCTGCCCCTGCGCGCAGACCAAGGCCGGGGTCAGGATTGAGAACCACGCGAATCGTCTCATCGGTGCCTCGCGTTCATTTCGACCGCAGCGCGCTGTCCCGCCCGCGTCTTCGGATACATCGTCGCCAGTCGGCTCAACGTCTCGCGCCCCTCCGCCGGGCGACCCAGCTTCCGGAGCGTGAGCCCGACCATGAACAGCGCCTCGGGGGTCATGTTCCCCGTCGCATAGTCGCGCACGACCCGCTGAAACGCCTTGAGCGCTCCGGCGAACTCGGCGCGGTCATAGCGGCACTTGCCGAGCCCATAGAGGGCGTTGTCGGCGTAGTCGTGGCTCGGGTAGCGCGCGCCGAAGTCACGGTAGGCCCGAATCGCGCCCACGAGATCGCCAGCCTTCTTCTTCGCCGTGGCCGCCTTGTAGGCCGCGATGGGCCCCGCCTCGATCGGCGGCGCAGGTGGCGGCGCGGGGGAGATCCCCCGACGCGGTCGCGCTCGCTCCCTGGCTCCAGGCAACGGCAGGACGCCGATGTTCCCCGCCCCCGCGGCGTTGTCGGGCGGCCGCACCGGTGTCCGCGGCCCACCACGCGCCGGCCGGCGCCGCGAATCGAGGGCGTCCATCTCGCGCTGCGTGATGCTCGTCACCGGGCCACGTTCGGCTCGAGCGACGACCTTCGCGCGCTCCTCGCGCGCGGGGCTCCGGGTGAGCCGGAGCGTCGGCAACCCCGGCGGGATTCCCGCGGCGGCGGGGTCGCGCCGGCTGTGGATCGCCCTCGCCTCGAGCCGATCCTCGAGCAGCGCGATGCGGTCCTTCATCGACTCGACACGCCGATTCTGCGCCTCCGAGACATCGCGCAGTTGGGCGAGCTGGACGTCGATCGCCTTGGCTCGTGCGTCGGTCTGAGTCTGCGCGGCACCACAGGCACCCAAGGCGATCGTCAGCAGTAGGGCCGTCAGGCGCTGCAAGTTGGTCCCTTCACGGGCAACACGGGCTCCCGTGAATTCTCAAATCGGTCACCGAGCCTGTCAACTTCAGTCTCGAGAGACTTCCTCACACGGGCACTCGTCGAGTACGCCCTCGAGGCAGTCCTGAGCGCACAACGGCTGCACCAGGGGGTCATCCACGCAAGCGCAGCACTCGCCGAGGCAGAAGAGGCGCTCCTCCTCATCGTCCCCCTCATCCCCGGGCTGCCGCATCGGCGGCGCGACGCACTCACCGTCGCGACCGCAGATCTGCGGCCGATCGCAGTCGTCGTTGGTCTCGCACTCCTCGAAGGGCGGCATCTCGAAGCACGCGAGCATGAACAACGCGATCCAGGGGAGCAGCCTCACCATCGGACCATCACCCCATTCGCCGTCGGCGCCCACGCGCTGGGCTCCTCATCCCCCGCGCCGAGGGAAGAGAGCACCGCGCCGAGGACGATCCCCGTGACGCCCGCGCCGAAGCCGATCCACATATTGGTGTTGTACCCATCGAGATCAGCCTGTGCCTGCTCGTGGGCGGCCCGGTCACCCACCTCCGTCGAGGTGTTGGCCCGCTCGGAGGCCTGCGCGGCGAACCAGGAGCCGACACCGATGCCCGCGAGGCCCCCGGTCAACAGGACCCACCCGAGCGTCGTGAGGGTGGGGCTGCCGGGATCACGGGGCCGGACCGGAACCGGAGCCACAGCGACGGGCGCCGGCTTCTCCAGCTCGATGGCGACCGCCGAGTTACGGCCGGCCTCGACCTCGACCGTCCGTGTCTGCGGCTCGTAGCCTACGAGCGTGACGCGCACCGCGTGGCTCCCCGGCTGGACCTGCGTGCTCACAGGCGTCTTGCCGACGGGCGCCTTGCCCGCATCGACGTAGACCTCGGCCCCCGCCGGCGTCGAGGTGACCACCAGCGTCGCCGCCGCCGGGACCGCGTCGTTGGCCCGCAGGGTGAGGGCGATGGCGGCGGGCTTGCCCTTGGATACGCTCACCGTACCGGCGGCGGGCGCGTGGCCTTCGAGCTCGGCGCGGATGGCGTGGCTCCCCGACTCGACGCGCACCGTCAGCGGCGAGACGCCCGCCGGCTCGGTGGCCGCCCCCAGATAGATCTTCGCCCCCGCCGGCACCGTGGTGATGACGAGCTCGGGCCGATCGCGCTCGAGGCGGGACAACAGGGTGGCGACCACCTGCTCCACCGTCTCACGGTCATCGGCCTCTGGCCGGAGCTGAAGGTACTTCTGGTAGAAACGAACCGCGTCGGCCAGTCGACCCAGTCGTTCGTTGACGCGCCCTAGATTGAACGCGAGCTTCGCCGACCGGTCGAAGAGGTCGAAGGCCGACCGAAACTCCGCCTCGGCCTGCTCCAGGTTGCCCGCGAGGTACATCTCGCGACCGATCTGGTAGCGCTTCACCGCGATCTCGGGCGCCCCCGCCTCGAGCCCGACCGGAGCCGCCCCCTGGCTCTGTGCAAAGGCCGGCAACGCGAGCAGCCACACCATTCGCAGCATCATCACCCGCGACCTCGTCAATGGACGCCCCGTCACTCCTCGGGCTGCTCGAGCGGCGGGACCATGCAGTCCACGGGGACGCAGTCGTCGTTCGCCGGCGGGCGGCACCCCTCGAAGCACCCGCGGAACTCGAGCTGGAGGTCGCCGGCGTCGATCACCCCGTTCCAGACCCCCTTCGAGAGCAGGTCGATGGTGAGGTCACCGTCGGTGTCCACCGGCTCGACCTCCCCGTCGATCATGAACTGGCCGGCGGTGAACTCCAGCCGCGAGAGCTGGTCGACGAGGATCTCGGCGATCGACGCCACCAGCACCCGCTCGCACAACCCATCGTTCGGATCCCCCGTCAGGAAGTCGTTGATCGAGTCGCAGGGGACCAGCGCGCCGATCATCGCCTCGAGCCCGCAGCCGTTCACGTCGCGGTCCATCGGATCGGGGTCGCAGTCGATGTCTGCGAACGCCGGCACCACCCAGTTGGTGATGATACCCAGGATGATCAGCCCATACCGGAAGGTGATGCTGTGGGGCTCGATGTACATGTTGGGGCCGTCTAGCTCGGCGTTGAACGTCCCGAAGATCGGCCGGTCGTTGAGTCGCAGATCGCTGAGCGGGAAGGTGCGGCGGCAGTCGTCCCCCATCGGGCAGTTGAGGCGCCACGTGAAGCGGAAGCGCTGCCAGCGATTGTCATTGCCCTCGATGCGGCCGTCGGCGTCGATCGAGTTCATCTGCATCTCGCCGAGCACCGTGAGCTCGGTGAAGATCGAGAGGACGTCGCTGATCGCGGTGAAGATGTTGAGCACGTTGGGCGGGACCCACCGCTCGATGGCCTCGTCGATGAGGCGTCCCCCGATGGTGCGCAGGATGCGGCACAGCCCCTCGTCGACGCCGGCGAGGTCGCAGATCTCGTCCACTATCCGCTGCCCGCGCTCGCCGCTGTCGTCCCCGAGGAGTTGGAGGATCCGCAGCGCGTCGCCGACGAGCCCCAGCGTCTCGTTGCCGCTGCTCTCGAGCAGCCCCAACAAGTCGAACTCGTGGGTGACGGTGTAGGTGCCCTTGAACTCGAGGGGCAGGTCGGCCATCTCGATGTCGATGCGCGTGACGCTGCCGCCGGTGATCGTGACCCCATCCTGACAGCCAAAGACGATGACGTTGCCGTCCGGGTTGACCCCCTGGGCGGCGACGCTGAAGGTCGCTCCGTCGTCGAGATCACCGACGCTCACGGAGTTGTCGACCTCGTTGAAGGGCTCGATGGGCGCCAAGGAGAAGTAGGCGTTTTGGAGGTTGCCCGCGGTCCGGTAGAGCAGGTCGCAGTTCTCGCGATCGAAGAGGTGGACGTTCGCCGCCTGGAGGTGGCGGAACTCGTAGCGACCCATGTCCGAGTACGTGACGCGGACCGTCAGGCCGCCTGCGCCCTCCCGCTGCACCGTGACCCGGAAGCGGACGGGCTGGGCGTCGTCCCCCCCCGGGTCGTCGCAGTCACCGCTGCAGATCTCGACCTCGAACTGGACGTCGCGCATGCCCGCGCGCATCTGGAAAGTGGCCTGGCCCTGCGCGTTGGTGCTCCGGCGGGAGCTCTGCAGTTGGCTGCCCTCGGCGCCCGTGGCGCTGATATCGTTGCCGCGGTCGTCGAGGAGGCGCGCCCGGAGAGAGGCGTTGGGGATCGCCGCCGGCCGGTTGTTCCGGTCCAGACCGAGGTACTTCACCTTCAGCGCGATCGTCTGGCCGTGGTGGGCGAAGATGTCCCGCTCACCCACGATCTCAAGGGACCGCGCGCCGACCACCGGATTGTTGACCCCCATGTCGCCCGTGGGCAGCGGCGGGGAGCCGTCGCCATCGGGCAGCGGATCTTCGTTGCCGGCGGCGGAGTCAGCGCAGGCCCAGAGCAGGCAGGCGCCGAGCAGCACGTATCCGAAGCGCTTCAGACTGGATCCGGTCATGTGGGAGTCCCTCGTTGCGCGGCGCACGCTCTACGTACGCCGGAGGTATGTTCACGCGGCGCCCATTCTCGACAATGCGGCTGGCCACGTCAAAGCATGCGGGATCGCGGGCCGGCTACTGCGCCAGTTGGTCGAGGACCAGACCGAGGCGGGCGAGGACCTCCTCCGTCTGCTCGACGGTGCCCACCGAGAAGCGGACGTAGCCGCTGAGCTGGGTCATGTGCGACCGGTCACGCACGTAGACGCCGGCCTCCTGGAGCAGGTGCACCACCCAAGGCGCCTGATCGAAGCGCACCATCAGGTAGTTCGCCGGCGTCAGGCGGAAGTGGAGCTTTCGCGCGCTGAGCCACGTGGCCATCAGGCGCTTCGCGGCGTCGACCTCGGCCAGATACCACCGCAGATACTCCTGGTCCTCGAGGGCCGCGATGGCCCCCACCTGCGCGAGGGCGTTGACGCTCTTGGGGTTCGACAGGCGCCGCAGGTCCGAGACGACGGTGGGGTGACCCATCAAGTAGCCCACCCGCAAGCCCGCGAGACCGTAGGCCTTCGAGAAGGTCCGCGTGATCACCAGATTGGAGTACGTGTCCAGCAGGCAGGTCGCCGAGATGCCCGAGAATTCGGAGTACGCTTCATCCACAACGACCAGCGTCTCGGGGGAAGCGGCGAGCAGAGTGGCCACCTCGTCGGGGGTGTAGATGACCCCCGTGGGGTTGTTCGGGTTCACCAGGTAGAGGAGGCGGGGGCGCAGGCGTGCCAGACGGCGGCGCAGCCCCTCCACGTCGGAGGCGAACGGGTCTGCGGCGTAGTGATCGACGATCTCGGCGCCGCGACCGCGGGCGAAGACCAGGAAGTGCTGGTAGGTCGGGGACGCCACCAGCACCGAGTCCCCCTCGTCGAGGTACGTGTTGCACAGCGTGGCCAGCGCATCGTCCGAGCCGTTGGTGACCAGGAAGCGCTCCGGCGCCACGCGGTGATGGACGGCCAGCCGCTCGACCAGGTTGGCGCTGTTGAGCACCGGGTACCAGTTGAGGTTGTGCGGCGAGGCGAGGTGCTCGGCGATCGCTGTGTGCACCTTGGGCGACGGCGGCACCGTCGACTCGTTCCAGTCGAGCTTGTGCGGGATCTGCCCGGGCCGCTCCTGAATGTGCTCGAGGGACGAGACCGCATGATAGGGCTCGAGCGAGCGCACGTTTCGTGCGACCTCCAGCGGCGCGGGGGCGCGCGGCTCGGTCTCGGCGACGCTCAGGCTTCGGTGCGGCATCAGGAGCTCCCCTTCCTCTCTGCGCGTGCGGCTTGTACACGACCCGCGCCGGAATTTCACGGCGGGACCGCAGTGGGTTGGCAAAGCGGGCACGCAACAGTACGGTTTGCACGCTTTGCGCCCACGGAGCCGACGAGCGGTTTGCCCGTCGCCCTGCAATGTGCGCGCCACCCGGGGAGCCCGTTGGCCAACTTCCGCCGCTCGGAGCGCTACGTCTTCCAGCTTCAGGTGCTGTTCAAGGGCACGTACCGCGCGCGCCCCGCGCTGACGGACGACATCAGCTTCCACGGCGTCTTCATCCGCACCGACGAGTCGCGCCAGCCCAACCAGCTCGTGAAGTTCACGATCGTCGACCCCGACAGCGACGAGCACGTGGACCTGCTCGGGATCGTCGCCCGCGCGGTGGCACCCGATCGCGCCACCACCGACCGGCCTCCGGGGATCGGGGTGTCGCTCTTCGGCAACAACCGCGCCGTCGAGGCGCGCTGGGTCAAGCTGGTGCGCCGGGTCAAGTCCTGGTCCCAATGCGGCCACACCGAGCCGCCGCCCAGCCCGGGCATCGGCACCACGCCGGCGCCCGCCCGAGCGATCACGGCCGCGCCCACGCCGCTGCCTACCCCCGAGCCCCAGTCGTTGCGTCCCGCGCCGCCCTCGATGCCCCCGGTGCCCGGCGCCGGTGTGGTCCGAGAGCCCCCGCGCCGCACCGGCACCCTCCCGTCGCTGCCGCGCCCGCCCAGGGCCGAGACCGCGCCCCTTTCGAAGCCCCCCCCCGAGGCCGCGCCGCCACGCCCCGAGACCGAACCCATCGACGCCGTCAAGCGCGCCCACGTGCGGCGCCCGGGTCGCTTCAACGTGACGCTACGGCCCGAGGGGCTCGACGCCCTCGAGGCCTTCGAGATGCGCGACGTCAGCGAGGGTGGGACCTTCGTGCTGACGCCCCAGCTCCTCCCCGTCGGTAGCCGTATCAACCTCCGCCTGGTGCACCCGACCTCTGGAGACACGTTCTCGATCCCCGGGCAGGTCGTGCGCAGCATCGACAGCATCGACCCCCAGGAGAAGGGCATCGGCATTCGGTTCAACGTCGATGGGATCGACGGCGACCAGTGGTCGGTCTTCATGCAGCGCCACGCCCCCGTCGCCGCCAGCGCCACGCCGTTGTTGCCGACGGGAGACGAGATGCCGACGGTCTCCGTCACACGCACGCCCGCGCCCGCGCCGCCGGAGCCCGCGGTGCTCCTCGGGCGAGGCGAGACGCCCGCCCCCGGCGTGTTGGGCCCCGATCCGGGCGGCGCCGCGATCCTCCTCGACGAGACCGAGGCGGCGGTCCCGCTCATCCTCGGCGACGGCGTCGAGTCACGCCCGCCGGCCACGCCGCCCCCGCTGCCGCCGCTCCCGCGCAAGCCTCGCTGACCAGGAAGCACCCATGAACGACCAACGCATCGAGCAATTCCGGAAGATGGCCCAGGCCAACCCGGACGACGACCTCGCCCACTACGCCCTCGGTCAAGCCCTCATCGACGCGGAACGAAACGCCGAGGCGATCAACGTCCTGCGCCACGTCATCAAGCTGAACGCCGGGTACTCCCGCGCCTACGTGCTGCTGGGGCAGGCGCTCGAAGCGACCGGCGACGTAGACGGCGCGGTCGCGACCTACCAGACCGGCTACGGCGCCGCGATGAGCCGCGGCGACCTGCTACCGGCCAACGACATGAAGGCCCGCCTCTCACGCCGAGGCCACACCCCATCGATGGACGCCCTCGTCGGCCTCGACGACCCGGCCGACGACCCCGACGCCGGCCGGGACCCGGGCCCCGACGAGGTACGCTGCGCCCGCTCGCGCCGCATCGAGCCCAAGATGACCTCCAACCCCTTCGACGACGAGGTCGGCGCCTACATCGAGACCCACATCGGTCAGGCCTCGTGGGAGGCGTGGATGGAGATGAGCATCAAGGTCATCAACGAGCTGATGCTGGACCTCGGCGATCCAGAGGGGCAACGCGCCTACGACGAGCACATGCGCGACTTCCTGATGCTGCCGCCGACCCTGTTCGAGGGGAAGATGTACGCCTGATGGCGCGCCTGCCGCACCGTCCTAGGACGGTGACCTCGCGAGTCGGAAGCCGAGGCTCACGAAACGTTCGTCTGGGCGCGCACCATAGCGAGCGGCGGCCCGCGAGCCGCTGATGGGCGCGCCCCACGCGCCGCCACGCACCGCCCGGAAATCATCGTCGCCGGGGCGCTCGAGTGATACGCGCCCTCCCCGCAGCGAGGGTCCGTCGGGGGCGGCGACGTTGAGACACCAGTCGCGGACGTTGCCTGCGAGACCCCGGACGCCGTAGGGGCTGACGTCGTCGACGAGCGTGTCGACCGGGCGACGGTCGGCTCCATGGAAGCGACTCCCGCCGCAGTTGGTCCACGTTGCCTCCGGCTCATCGCCCCATGGGAGCGCGCGCTCATCCACCCCCCGGGCGGCCTTCTCCCGCTCATACTCGTGAAGGAGTCGCCAAGGCTGCCCTGTTCGCGCACACATCCAGTCGCTAAACGCCACGGCAGACCACCAGTCGACCTGCACGACAGGCCAGTCCATCGGACGCTCGAGACCTTCCCGGCGGGGAACGAGCCGGAACCCGTCCTCGTGGCGCTCGTACTCGATAGCACCATCCTGGCCGCCCATTCGCCCCCGCCGACCCGGGACCCGCGGCTCGGCCTCGGCATCCGACAAGCTGTCGAGAAACCCGATGTACTCGGCGTTCGTCACGGGGTGGACGCGCACGACGAAGGCGGGGAGGAATACGGTCTCCCGGGGCAACCCGTCGGCGGCGTCCGGATCACCCCCGACCGCGCTCCATCCAGCCGGCACCAGGACCTCCCCGGCACCGAGCGCCGTCGCCGTGGGGAGCCGCAGCGTGCCCGCGTCCCACCCGCCACCGCGCTCGATACGGAGGGGGTACGAGAGCGCCCCAAACCCCTGCGCCTCGATCCGGAGGGAGTAGTCGCCCATCTTCAGTGGGAAGTCGATGAAGGGCGCCTCACCGAGGGACCCCAAGAGCTTGGGCACGAGACGGCGACCGCGCAGCTCGAAGCGAGAGAGGGTGACCGAGGCACCCGCCGGCTCGGTGTGCAGCGTCAGCGCGCCCCACCCCTCCAGGTGCCGCGCGTGGCGCCCGTCGTCGTAGGCCATGACCAACATCGCCTGGACCTCGGCTTCGCTGGTGTCGCGCGCCCGGTCCGCGGCGTCCAGCCGCGACCGATGATGCTCGGCGAGGGCCGCCCGCGCCTCCGGGAGCTCGTCGTCCAGGCTGAGCGCGGCGTGGAGCGTGTGCACGTAGGCGGCCTCCCGCAGACGGACCCGTCGCTCCAGCGCCGTCGCCTCGTCCTCGGCAGCCCAGCACGCCCCCTTCGACTCCGCCGACGTGTGGGAGGGCAGCGCCCGGCGCAGCGCCCGCGCTTCCTGCCGAAGTCGGCTGGCCGAGGCCCGGAGTTCACGGAGCTCGGGGCACATCGCCTCCGCTTGGGCGAACCGCTCCAGGGCCTCACGACGCTGCGCGTCACCATCGAGCCAGTCGGTGAGCTCGACGACCAACTCCGAGGCGTCGCCGAAGCGGTCGGCAAAGACGGCACGGGTCGCGCGGGCCACGACCGACGCGAGGGGAGCCGGGATCGGTGGTCCATCCGACGCGAGGGGCTCGAGACGCCCCTCGACCGGACGATGTCCCGTGAGCAGGTGGAACAGCGTCGCCCCGAGCGCGTAGACGTCGCTGTGGGCCCCAACATCGTCCAGCATGCCCCTCGCCTGCTCTGGGGCCATGTATCCCGGCGTGCCGAGCGCTCCCCCCAGGCGGGTCTCTCCACCGGAGGGCGGAACCGAATCCTCCCCCCCGGGGGCGACGCCACCTTCGCTCCGAGCGAGACCCCAATCCATCACGTAGGCCTCACCGAATCGCCCCACCATCACGTTCTCCGGCTTGAGGTCGCGATGGACAACGCCCCGGTCGTGGGCATAGGCAACCGCCTCACAGACCCGGCGGAGGGTGGCGACCAGGCGCCTGAGCGTCCAGCCATCCGAGGTTCGCCCCCAGCCCGCCGTATCACTCACCGCGTGGAGGGCCGCCGCGACCTCCGAGAGCGTGCGACCGTGCACGAGCTTCATGGTGTACCAGAGCTCACCGTCAGGGGTCTGACCGCGGTCATAGACGGGCACGATACCGGGGTGGTCAAGCCCGGCCGTGATGGTGGCCTCTGTCCAGAACCGCCGGCGCACACCGGCATGGGCGCTCAGCTCGGGTCGGAGCCGCTTGACCGCCACGGAGCGCTGGAGCACCCCGTCGTAGGCTCGCCGGACGACCCCCATCCCGCCCGCCCCGACGGGGCCCAGATCCGCGTAACGTTGGGAGAAATCAAGGTGCTCCGCCAGCCGCGCACACACCGCCTCGAGGCACTCGGACGACCAGTCGAACTCGCCGGCAAAGGTCGTCAGAAGGGCCTCGAGCTCGCCCGGCTTCATTTGCAGCTCGCCGTGCCCTTCCACTTCCAAAGCGCCTCACACTCGCTCCCGGAGCAGCGCGCATAGGCCTTCATCTTGATCGTCGCCTCCTCCGCCACCCAGCAATCGCAATCCGATCCGCGCACGTACCAGTCCACGTGGTCCCCGCGGAACGCGGCGAACGCCAGGGTCCGGTCTGAACAGCCCGGGAGATCCAGGCACTCGAGGGGCGTCCCGTCGCTCGCGCTGACCTCGAAGACGACCTGACCGGCCGCCTGCACCAGATCGCCCTTCACGGCCTTCAACGGCATGTCGATGTGGCATTTGCGCCCCGGGGTTTGCTTGACCTTCCTCCCGTTCCCGCTCAGCGCGCCGAACCCGTACTCACGCCAGCTCGTCCTGAAGCCAACGACGTTCGTCGAGTCGTTGGAGTCGACGAAGAAGTACTCCTTGCGCGTCGGCCAACGCGCCTTGCTGGTGGCGGGCGCCTCGAGGGTGAATCCGTTCAGCGCCGAGAGGTCGGTCGACGCATCGGCGAAGGCCCAGTACTCCTGGCCGGCCCAAGTAGACAGGTCCAACACTCCGACCGCCGCGCCGGCGTCGTGGATGACCTTCCCGTCAAAACCCGGCGAGATCGGCGGCGACATCAGGACCCACATCTCCCCGATGAGCGGGTAGTCGCGCAGCACGTCGTCCCAGGGCCTCTGCGCGGTGTCCTCGGGGGGAGCGGCGAGGCCCACCGAGGTCGCAAACATCATCGTGACGACGAGCGCCGAACGGATCATCATCGGGTCTCCCTTCGCTGTGGATCAGATGAGTTCGAGCTGGCCTGGCTCCTCTGGAACCTCGGCCTCGGCCCGTTCGAGCAACGCCACGAAGGCGTCCTCGCTCAAGATGGTGACGCCCGCCTTCTCAGCCTTTGCGAGCTTGCTGCCCGCGCGGCCTTGGCCGCCGACGACCAGATAGCTCAGCTTCTTCGAGACGCCGCTGGCGTTGGTGCCGCCGAGGGCCTCCACGCGGGCCTGGGCGTCGGCGCGCTTCATGGTCCCGAGGGTCGCGGTGAAGAGGAAGGACTCGCCGGCCAACGGGCCGGTCGCGGGGGCCTCGGGGGGTAGCTGGGGCTCGTCGGGGACCGTGATGTGGGCGAGCAGCGCGTCGATGAGCTCGGCGCGGGCCGCGAGACCCTCGACGATCTTGGTGGCGAGCAGCTCACCGAACTTCGGCAGATCCACCAGGTCGAGGGGCTCGGCGGCGCGGACGGCGGCGACGGTTCGCAGGTTGCGGGCGAGCGTGCGCGACGCCGTGGAGCCGAGATCGGGGACGCCGAGGGCACGAAGGAAGGTGGCCAGGTCGAGGGTGCGCTTGCTGGCGACGCTGATGAGCAGCTTCCCGGCGAGGACCTCGCCCATGCGCTCGAACTGCACGAGGTCGTCCCGCGTCAGCGTGAAGAAGTCCGGCGGAGCCCGGAGGAGGCCCGCCTCGTAGAGCGTCTCGAGCCAGACCTGACCGAAGCCCTCGATGTCGGTGACCTTCGCGAAGTGACCGAGGACGCCGATGACCTTCGCGACGCAGCCGTCCTGGTTGGTGCAGAACACGAAGTCACCGTCGATCCGGGTCGGCGCGTCGCAGGAGGGGCACGTCGCCGGGGGGTGGATCTCGCCGTCGCCGGGCTCAACGACCGCCTCGAGGTAGGGGATCACCCCCCCTCGCCGCATCGCGACGACGCGGGCATCGAGCGTGAGCGCCTTGGCCTGGACCAGGCCCCAGTTGTGCAGGCTGATGCGGGTGACGGTCGCGCCGCTGAGCACCACCGGATCGACGATGCCGACGGGGGTGAGGGCGCCGGTGCGCGAGACGCTCCAGATGACCTCGCGCAGGTAGGTCGTGGCGCTGTCACCTTGGAGCTTGTAGGCGATGGCGTAGCGTGGGTGGTGGGAGGTCGCGCCGAGCCGCACCTGCTCGTCGAGCCGGTTGGCCTTGAAGACGACGCCGTCGATCTCGAAGTCGAGGCCGCCGCGGCGCGCCACGTAGCTGTCGTAGCCCGACTGGACCTCGTCGCGCCCCAGGAGACGATGCTCCACGGGGTCGAAGCCCCACGCGAGCGCGGTCTCGAACTTGGCGATCTCGGTGGGGATCTCGGGCCCGATGACGTCGTAGGCGAAGAAGCGGAGACCCATCCGAGCGGACCTCTCGGTGTTCTTCTGTTTGAGCCCGCCCGCCGTCGTGTTGCGCGGATTGGCGAAGTCACCCTCGAGTTTGTGAAACGCCGTCCAGGGCAGGTAGACCTCTCCACGCACCTCGACGGGCTCGGTGGCGGGGATGCGCTCGGGCACATTCGCGATGCGCAGGACGTTGGCCGTGATGTCCTCCCCGACCCGCCCGTTGCCGCGGGTGGCGGCGACCGCCAGCGAGCCGGCCTCGTAGCGGATGCTGCACGCGACGCCGTCGATCTTGGGCGTCATCACGAGCTCGCCCTCGAACTTCGCGGCCCACTTCTGGAGCGTCTCCTCGTCGTAGGCCTTGTCGAGGGAGAGCATCTGGTGGGCGTGCTTGACCGGGTTGCCGAGCTGGTCGGCGGTGGGACCCATCTCGTCGAGGACGGAGGACGCCGGCGCGAGCGCTTGCAGTCGCCTCACGAGCGCGTCGTAAGCGTAGTCGCTGATGACCGGGTCGTGGAGGTCCCAGTAGCGCCGATTGTGCTCGCGAACGGCGGCCTCAAGGCGCGGAATCTGCCAGCTCTCCCAGTCGGCCGGAAGCGCTCCGCTCATCGCGAGCCGCTCCACTCGCGGTGGGCGACGGAGCGGGCGACCTCCTGGGCCTGCACGACGGTGATGGCCGTCATGTTCACCACGCTGCGCACGCTGCAATCGCGCTCGAGCACGTTGACGGGCTTGCGCATCCCGATCAGCACCGGCCCGACGACCTCGGCGCCGCCGAGGTGCCGCATCAGCTTGTAGCCGATGTTCGCGGAGTTCAGCTCCGGGAAGATCAGGACGTTCGCCTGCCCCTGGAGCGTGCTGAAGCGAAACAGCCGCTTGCGATGCTCGAGATCGATCGCCGGACCGACCTGCATCTCGCCGTCGACGTCGAGCTCCGGCTCGCGTTGGCGCACGATGCGCACGGCGTCTGCGACCTTGCGGGCCTGCTTCGAGCGGTTCGAGCCGAAGTTGGAGAAGCTGAGCATCGCCACCCGCGGGTGCAGGTCGAGGAGCCGGGTGAAGCGCGCCGTGGCCAGCGTGATGTTGGCGAGCTGCTCGGCGCTGGGATCGATGTTCACGGTGGTGTCGGCGAAGACGGTGACGCGCCCATCGTGGAGCACGAGATAGGCGCCGGCCACCCGCGCGGTGTCCTGCGCGTGCCCGATGACCTCCAGCGGCGGCCGGATCGTGTCCGGGTAGCTGCGGGTCATCCCGCTGACCATGCCCTCGGCGTCACCGCACGCGACCATCATCGAGGCGAAGTAGTTGCGCCGCCGCATTCGTCGACCCGCCTCGACCTCCGTCACGCCGTCGCGGCAGCGCCGACGCCAGTACTCCTCGATATAGTGAGTCCGAGCCCCATCGGCGACCGCGTCGACGATGGAGATCCCCTCAAGCGAGATCTCGTGGGCGGCGGCCACCTCGCCGATCTCGTCGGGCATACCGACCAGGATCGGCCTCGCGATCCCCTCCTCGTGGCAGATCTGCGCCGCCCGCAGCACCTTGGGGTTGTCGCCTTCGGGGAACACGATGCGCGGGGGATCGCGGCGCGCCTTGCGGATCAGCCCGCGCATCATCTCGCGCTCCTGGCCGAGCATGGCCTCGAGCTGCTCGACATAGGTGTCGAAGTCGTCGATGGGGCGGCGCGCGGCCCCCGACTCCATCGCCGCCCGCGCGACCGCCGGCGCCACGCGCAACAGGGCCCGGGTGTCGAAGGGCTTGGGGATGATGTACTCCCGACCGAAGCGGATCTGCTGGTCACCGTAGGCCCGACGCACCTCGTCGGGGACCTCCTCCTTCGCCAGGTCTGCCAGGGCGTGCACCGCCGCCAGCTTCATCTCCTCATTGATGGTCGTCGCGCGCACGTCGAGGGCGCCGCGGAAGATGAACGGGAAGCCGAGGACGTTGTTGACCTGGTTGGGATAGTCGCTGCGGCCGGTGGCCATCAGCACGTCGTCGCGGGCAGCCACGGCGTCGGGGTAGCTGATCTCCGGATCGGGGTTGGCCATCGCCATCACGATCGGGTCGGCGGCCATCGTGCGCAGCATGTCCTGGGTCACGACCCCCTTGGCCGAGACCCCGACGAAGACGTCCGCGCCCACCATCGCCTCGGCGAGCGTGCGGTGCTCGGTGTCGACCGCCATCCGCTCCTTGTACGGGTTCATGCGCTCCGTCCGCCCGGTGTAGATCACGCCGCGCGAGTCGCAGAGCGTCAGGTTCTCGCGGCTGACGCCCACCGAGATGAAGAGGTTCGCGCAGGCCATCGCCGCGGCCCCCGCGCCACTGAAGACGCAGCGGACCTCGTCGGCGCGCTTGCCGATGATCTCGAGGGCGTTGACGAAGGCCGCCGCGGCGATGATCGCGGTCCCGTGCTGATCATCGTGAAAGACTGGGATCTTCATGCGCTCGCGGAGCCGCTCCTCGATGTGGAAGCACTCCGGCGCCTTGATGTCCTCCAGGTTGATGCCGCCGAAGGTGGGCTCGAGGGCGGCGACGACCTCGATGAAGCGGTCGGGGTCCTTCTCCGCCACCTCGATGTCGAAGACGTCGATGTCCGCGAAGCGCTTGAAGAGCACGCCTTTGCCCTCCATGACGGGCTTCGACGCTTCGGGGCCGATGTCGCCCAGGCCGAGGACGGCGGTCCCGTTCGTGACCACCGCGACCAGGTTGCCGCGCGCCGTGTAGTCGAAGACGCGATCGACCTCGCGCGCGATCTCGAGACAAGGCTCGGCGACGCCGGGGGTGTACGCGAGGGAGAGGTCGCGCTGGGTCTGGAGCGGCTTCGTCGGGCGGAGCGCGATCTTCCCGGGGCGCCCCTCGGAGTGGTAGCGCAGCGCGTCATGTCGGCGTGACATCGGTTCCCCTCGGAGGTGGTGCCAAGGGGCGTAACACAGCTCCGCCCCGAGGTGTACCGCTCAGGGTCGAAGAGCCCACCGAGCCGGGGGCTCCACGTGAGTCCACCTGGGTGCAGACCTCCACGGGAAGCGCTGACCCGGCCGATCACGCCACGACGTCGACGCGCAGGCCCTTGGGGCCGGTGTAGACGTAGTCCGTCCCGGCGCGCGCGTTGTAGAGGCGGTGGGCCTCGATCCTCGTGCTGGCTTCGATCCGACGCTTCGGGCTGCGCTGGCCGCTGGCGTCGTTGTCCAACCGGTAGACGCCGTCGACGGGAGTGAACTCCACGGTGTCGCGGGGCGCAAAGACGCTCGAGACGGCGTCCACCAGGCGGCGCATGCCGGCGCCGGGGCTGTTCAGCGCGGCGGCGCCTGCAGCGCCCCTTCCAGCCCGAGAGATGCGCATCCTCAGCGGATCCCGACGACGAGGAAGAGGTCACCGCGGGGGCCACCGCCCCACTTCGGCAGCCCCTGCCCCGAGAGCCTGAAGCGTGCTCCGGACCGGGTGCCCGCGGGGACGTCGAGGCGGACGCGGCCCGTCGCGACGGGGACCTCCACGGTGCCGCCGAAGCGAGCGATCCGGCGGTCGACGTCGATGCCGCCCACGAGATCGGCGCCGTCGCGGCGGAAGCCAGGGGTCTCAGCGGGCTCGAGCAGAAGGTAGAGATCGCCATCGACCTCGCCGCCGAGCCCCGCCGTGCCCTTGCCCGCGATGCGCAAGCGAACCCCGGCGCGGGCCCCCGCGGGGATGGACACCTTCACCTTCTCGCGAACCTTGATGCGGCCCTTGCCCTCGCACACGCAGTCGGCGTCGCCGCCGCGCTCGCAGGAGGGGCAGGCCGCGGCGCGGGTCACCGCGATCGTGCGCATGCCGCCGCGCATCACGAAGTCCATCTCGAGGGGGAGCCGGAGGAGGACGTCCTCGCCGCGGAGGCCGATGGCCTTGGCCGTCTCGCGGCGAGGACGACGGAGCTTCTCACGCAGCCGCCGAAGCAGGGGGCGCTTGCGGGCCGGGCGCAGCGCCTCGGAGCACACCTCGCCAGCCGTCGGCTCCGGGGCGGCCTCTGGCTCGACGGTCGGCTCGGAAGGCACCTCGGGGGCCGACTCGGCGGGGATCTCCACGGTGGCGCGGGCGCTCCTGGCGACCCGGGCCGCCGCGGCCTGCCTGCGCCACTCGGCCCAGGCCCGAGCATGATCCGCCGGCGGACGCTCCGACTCCGCGGCGCGCTCGGCGCCGGAGTGAGCGGGCCGGGGCGCCGGGCGACGGGGGGCCCGCCGGGGCGAGCGTGGCTGCGCCGCCTTCTGTCGCCCCGTCAGGATATTGTACGCAGCGGTGATGCGCTTGAACGGCTCTTCGTCGCCGACGTGGACGTCGGGGTGGAAGCGACGAGCGAGGCGTCGATAGGCGCGGCGCACATCGTCGAGGGGCGCTGCGGCGGGCAACCCCAAGACGCGGTAGCAGCTGGCTTCGGTCAGGACCATCCGTAGTGACTCCCTTGGCTCGAAACCCCTAGTAGCGAAGAGCGTGCCAACTCTCTGGACGCCGTATAACCTCGCCCGCCCCACCCGAACGTGCAGCGGCATGCGCAGTCCCTCTCCCCGGGATGGCCTCGAAAAACGTCATCAATGCCTTTCTTTTCAACAAGATAGGCAACTGCGCAAACATATGCACACCCAACTGAGACACGTGCGCACGGGTTTGCACACTCAAGGCTCCACGGATGGCTGTAGGCTGCGTCGATGACTCGCCACGAGCGCATCGCCGAGTTGGAGCGCCGAGCGACCACCGATCCGGCCGGCTACCGTCGCCGGCTCCTGCTGGTGGGCGCCCTCGGCTACGCCGCCATCGGCGGGATGGTCACCGCCGCCGTCGCGGGCGCGACGTACTGCGGCTTCCTGGCGGCGACGGTCGGCCTCGACGACGGAGGCTTCGTCGCGTTCATCCTGCTCGTCGCCCTGTCGGGCATCCTGCTCCGCTCGATCTTTGTCCGCCAGCAGCGCCCGGAGGGCGTCCCGCTCGCGCGCGCCGACGCCCCGCGTCTCTACGAGTGGATCGACGAGCTGGCGCCTCGCCTACACGCGCCGCGGGTGCACCGCGTCCTGCTCAGCCACGACTTCAACGCCGCGGTGATGCAACGCGGTCGAACCAACGAGCTGGTCGTGGGCCTGCCGCTTCTGTGTGTGCTGACGGCGACGCAGCTCCAGGGGGTGATCGCCCACGAGTTGGGGCATCTCTCCACCGGTGATGGGCGGCTCAGCGCCTGGATCTACTATCTGAGGCTCCGCTGGGAGCGGGTCCGCGAGCGGCTCGCGGATCCACCCGCGCGGTGGCTGCTGGCGCCGATCATCCACGGCTATCTGCCGTGGTTCGATGTGTGGTCCTTCGTCCAAGCGCGCGCGCAGGAGCGCCTGGCGGACCGCGGTGAGGTCGCCGTCGTGGGCGGCCAGACCGCGGCGCGGACCCACGCCAAGCTCGCGCTGGTGACCAACTGGTACGTCCACCGGTTTCTGCCGGATCTCGTGGAGGCGGCCCTCGACGAGGGCGGACGTCTCACCGACCAGGCCTCGCGCACATTGGCCGCGCTCCAGGTGCCGGTCCCCGCCCGCCGCCTCGAGTGGTGGCTCGCCGAGGCGCGCCGGGTCCCAGCCGACGACGAGGACACGCACCCGCCGACCGGCGAGCGGATGGAGACCGCCGCGCCGGGCTACACGCCCCGCTTCGAGGGCCTCGTCCCCGACGAGACGGCCGCCCAGGCGATCCTGGGCGAGGCCCTCGGAGATTGGGTCGCGCGCCTCGACGCCGAGCCCGACGTGGAGACCGCCGCGCTCTGGGCCGCCCAGCGCGACCGTCTGGGTGAGGCCCGCGAAGGCCGCCGGAGAACACGGAGCCGGGGCCTGCTCGAACGCTGGGCCCAGGCGCGCGACCGTGAGATCGCCGACGGCTCGGGGCCGGCGGCGCCTCTCTTCGAGAAGCTGATCGCGCGGGACCCGGACTTCGCCCCGGCCCACGACCGCCTCGGTCGACACCTCCTCGGCCTCGGTGACGACGCGGGCCTCGCGCACCTCGAGCGCGCGATGGCCCTCGACTCCGCGATGGCTCCAGACCCCGCCATGTATGCCGCTGACGTCCTCCGCGCCGCCGGCCGCGAGGAGGACGCGTCGGCGTGGGAGCGGCGCGCCGCCGAGGCCGCGGCCTCGCTGTGGCTGGGACCCCTCGACGCGCGCTGCACGCCGGTGCCACATCGGGTGCCGCCCCGCATGCGCGACGCCATCGTCGAGCGCACCGACGCGATGCCGGAGCTGGCCCGCGCCCACCTGATCGGCCTGAAGCCGCCCGAGGGCCCACCGGCCACCGTCCTCGCGCTCTCGGTGCGGTGGCGCCTCTTCGTCAACGTCGATGCGGTCTACGACCGGCTCGCCGGGTACCTCGAGGACGTCTGGATCCCGGGCCGCTTCGAGGTGGTGGACACCGACGACCCCGACTGGCGCTGGCTACGCGCCGCCTGCGACGCCAAGGGCGAACGGCTGCGGTAGGGTCAAGGGTCAGCCGAGGTCGTGGCGCTTGAGCTTGTACAGCAGCGTCCGACGGGCGAGGCCCAGGGCTTTGGCGGCGTGGGTGCGATTGCCCGCGGCCTCCATGAGCGCCCGCTCGAGCAGGCGGCGCTCGGCGATGAGCTGCAGCTCGGCCATGACCTCGTGGAAGTCATCGACGGCCTCGGGGAGCTCCACGCGAAGCCCCGACGGATCGACGACCTCCAGGCCGAGGTCGTGGGGCTCGATCTCCTCGCCCTCGGCGACCAACACCGCCTGCTCCATCGCGTGCTCGAGCTCCCGGATGTTCCCGGGCCAGCGATGGGAGAGCAGAGACCGCGCCGCCGCCCGGCCCAAGGGGCGCTCCGGCCTCCCGTGGCGCGCCGCGAAGCGTGCCAGGAAGTACGTCGCGAGGGGCACCACATCCTCCCGACGCTCGCGCAGCGGGGGCAGGTGCACGGTGACGACCTTGAGCCGGTAGTAGAGGTCCTGCCGGAAATGGCCCACGGCGATCTCAGCGGGCAGGTCACGGTGGGTCGCGGCGACCAGACGAACGTCGACGGGCTGGGGACGGCGGCCGCCGACGCGCAGCACCTGGCGCTCCTGGATCACGCGCAGCACCTTGGCCTGAACCGAGGGGTCCATATCGCCGATCTCGTCGAGAAAGAGCGTGCCGCCGGAGGCGCGCTCGAAGGTGCCCTCGCGCGCGTCGACGCCGGTGGCGACCCCGCGCTCGATGCCGAAGAGCTCAGCCTCGAGGAGGGACTCGGGCAGGGCCGCGCAGTTGATCGCCACGAAGGGCGCGTCGGCCCGCGGGCTGTTGTGGTGCAGGGTGCGCGCGATCACCTCCTTGCCGGTGCCGCTCTCCCCCGTGATGAGGACGTTCGCCGTGGTGTCGGCCACCTTCTCGACGAGCTGGATCACGCGCCGGAAGGCGGCGTTGGTGCCGATCAGCCCCTCGAAACCAAAGCGCTCGCCCAGGGCACGGCGCAGGTGGCGGTTCTCACTGGCGAGGGCCTCGCGGCTGCGGCTCACGGCCGCGAAGAGTCGCGCGTTCTGGACCGCCATCGCGACGGTGTTGGCGATGATCGCGAGGAGGCGCTCATGGCGCGGCTCGAAGGCGCCCTCGGTGGAGTCGGAGAGGTTGAGCACCCCGACGACGCGGTCGCGGGCGGTGAGCGGGAGGCACAGCAGGCTCACCGGCGAGACCTCCGAGGCGGGTCGCTCGACGAACCGAGGATCGGCGCGTGCATCGTGGAGGCAGACCGCGACGCCCGACGCGACAACCGCGCCGCAGATCCCCTCCCCTGCGGCGAAGCTCACCGCCTCCGCGACCTCCTCGAAGGTGACCGCCGCGTCGTCGAAGGCGCCGCGCGCGGCCACGCAGACCAGGCCGCCCTCGGCGCCGACCAGCATCACCGAGCAGTGCTCCGGGGCGACCGCCTCCTGGAGCAGATCGACGGTGCGACCACAGACGGTCCGCAGATCGAGGCTCGATCCCAGCGCATCGCCCACCTGCCGGACCAGCGACAACGCCTCGACGTTCTCGTCGAACCGGGCGGTGAGATCGGCGACGGTGCGCGCGTAGTGGTCACGCTCACGCTGGAGCCGATCGAGGTCGCTCACCGCGCCCCGGCGGACGGATCGAGCCGCAGGTTCGTGTTCACGACCGCCTCTTGGAGCGTGCGGTGCATCTTCGACACGGCCTCCCGGAGCTTCTTCGAGGTCAGGCCGAGCAACCGCCACGCGCCGCCATCGAGATCGGGCATCAGATGGTCGCCGGGGAAACCGAAACCGTAGCCGCGCACCATCAGGTCGGCGACGTGCACCACCGCGGTGGCCTCGCGGAAACGCTTCGCTCGCGCAGGCGCGTGGTGGCACGCGATGGGCTCGGACAGCGACGACGGCAGCTTCCAGCGCGTGACGAGCCACTCCCCGATCAGATCGTGCCCGACCCCCAGCAGCCGGTCCTCGGCCTCTCCGATCCGCACCCGCTCACGCGCCGCGAAGGCCACCACCTGCCGATAGTCCGCCGGGAGCTGGCTCGCCAGCACCACCTTGCCGATGTCGTGCATCAACGCCGCCGCGGAGACCTCCTCGACGCGTGGCAGGCCCAGCACCCGCGCCAGCGAGGTGGCGGCCACCGCGCACCCGAAGCTGTGCTCCCACAGCCCGTGCATGTGCTCCTCGCGCTCCAGCATCTCCATCGCGTCGGTGCTCAAGATGAGCCCCTTCACGATGTCGAGCCCCAGCAGGCACAAGGCGTCGTAGACCGTGACCACCGTGCCGCTGACGCCATAGAAGGCGGCGTTGACCAGGCGCAGGACCCGGGCCACCAGGATCGGATCGGTCTCGATGACCGCGGCGATCTTGGCGAACGGAGCGTCGGTCCCCTCCCCCACCAGCACCTCGTTGATGCGCACGATGGACTGCGGGAAGGTGGGCAGGCTCTTGAGGGCGTCCACCCGCCGCTTCAGCATTCGCCGCCCGATGTTGTCGATCAGCCGCGCCGAAGGATCGCTCGCCTCCGGCGGGGCCTCGTCGATGTAGCGCCGGCTCAAACGCGCGCCTCGAGATCGAGCAAGAAGTCGAGGTAGACGTCTCGCACGGCCTCCTTGAGCTGCGTCATTCGCCGGTCGCCGCCGACGGAAGAGAAGCGCTCCTCGAGGGCCCGCAGATAGGCGTCGGGCTCGGGCACCTCCTCCCACGGCTCGACGGAGACGTCGTCGACGACCTCGATGACCCGCACCCCCATCTCGTAGAGCTCGACGAGGTGGCGCCGCTGAAGCCGGGTGCCCTTCCCCAACAGGACCTTCCCGTCGAGGCCGCAGACCGCCATGGAGAGTCGCAGCCCCTCCCGGGCCATCGATGTTTGAACACGCATCCCGCCGAGTCTCTCTCTACCGATCGAGCCCGGTCAACGGAGCCGGTCGAGCATCTCTGGATCCGCCAGCATCAGCGTGACACGTCGGCCGGTGACCTCGAGCCGCGCGCGGCGCCCCGCCTCGTCCGGGTCCTCCTGCCAGCTCGGGCGCCCGAAGACCCGTTGCAACCACTCGGCGTAGACCTGCGCCCCGTCGACACGCGCGAAGCGCGCGTCGAGCACCACGACCGGCGCCCAGGCGGCGTCGAGGAAGACGCTGACCGCAGCCCGCTCGCAGGTGGCGGTCGTGCGCAGCGCCGCCCTCACCGGTGCGGTGCCATGGACCAGCAGGGCAAGATCCCAGGCACCGAGGACCCAGCTATTGAAATGGGCGAGGTCGAGCGCCGAAGCGAGCTCGGCGTCGACGCTCCTCTCCATCGGGAGGCCACGCCTGGCGTGGGTCCCGCCTTCGGCCGCGGCGGCGACCTCGGCGGTGGTCGACCACGGCGGATCGAGCAGACGCGCCGCCATCGCCACCGGGTCCAGATCCCGCGAGAAGTCGCGCATCGCCGCGGCGAGCCCAGCGCCGTACTGGAAGGCGTGGCGCAGCTCGAGGTACGGCTCCTCGCGCTCGCCGACGCGCGCCTCCAGCCCAGCCATCACGTCCTCGGCCCACCGCGGGAAGTCGATGTCAGACGTCGCGACGCCCTCGATCTCGAGCAGCATCAGCACCCCGATGAGGTCCGCGAAGCCTTCGATCGCGGCGCGGGCGGCGATCGCTGTGTCGTCGTCCGTCACTCGGCGATGTAGCGCGCGGATCCCGTAGCGCGCGTCTTGCCACGCGTGGGCGAGCTCATGGGCCAACACGATGACCTCAACGCGCTCGTCGCGCTCGTCGCCGAGGATCATGGAGATGCCGCGCGTGCCGGAGTCGTAGAAGGCCGCAAAGGCGTCGGCGCGCACCGCCTGCTCGGCCTCGGCCGCGGAGTCTCGGCGGACTCGGTGGAAGCCGAGGAGCCACAGCGCGTCGGTGCGAAAGGCGTCCTCGACGTCGTCTCGAGCCCAGGCCCCCGCGCCGACCCGAGCGCCATATTCCGCCCGCGTTATCACCTCGATCGGCACGTCCTCGAGGTTCAAGCCGAAGGAGCGCACCCGATCCACGACCGCCTCCTGGCAGTCGAGCTCGGCGACATCGCAGGGCATGCTCGGGAGCGACTCGTCGTCCCCGCAGGCGACGAGCGCGACGACCGCGGTCCACAGCGCGACGCGAGTCACGGGGTCACCAGGCCGTCGAGGAACGGCTCGGCGTCGACGCCGTCGGGGACCTGCGCCACGAGCACCTCGAAGCCGTCCACGCGGATGACCATCTCCGTATCCCCCGGGAGGGTCGCGAGCGCCGCGGCGAGGGCCTCCGCGGCCGCCTCATCGTCACAGACCAGCCGGTCCTGGCGCGCGACGGCCTCGTCGGAGAGCCGCAGCCAGAGTCGACCGACGCCGCCGGCGTAACCTTCGAGGACCCGCGCATCGACGCCAGCCTCGCGCAGCGTCTCCTCGAGGTAGTGGGGCGGCATCAAGACATGGCGCGCGCCCCGGAACTCGCCGATCTTCGCCACTGCGGGCAGCGTGGGCGCAGCACAGGTCCCGCCCCCCTTCGTGAGCGCCCGCGTGCAGTCCGGCGGTCGCTCCGCCAGGCTCACGTCGAGCGCCCCCCAGCCGAGGCGCGCGCGCCCCCGCCACACATGGTCGAGCGCGTCGACAGCCAGCGCGTCCCGCCAACCGCTCCGGCCAGGCGTGTGATCGGGGTCGAAGGCCACGGCGCGCAGGCCGGCGGCGTCGGGCGCAGACCGCCAGGGCGCCTCGGAGCCATCGGCGATCGCCTCCACCGCCCACAGCAGCGCGTGGCCCACGCCGACGCTCGCCGCCTGCCGCGAGAGCCAGACCCCGGGCGTGGAGTAGTCGTCCAGCGGGTGAGGCGCACGGAGCGTGCGGGCCACCCCCTCCACCAGCGCCGCCAAACGCGTCCGCGGGGGCGCCGCCTCATCACAGATGAAGAGCAGACCCGCCCGCCCCGCGTACAGGACGTCACCGCGCAGGTCGGGGAGCGGCCCGTCGACCACGACCTCGTCGGACTCCGGCGCCGTGGGATCGAGGCGAGTCGGCCGCGCGCCGAGCCGGCGAGTCCAGTCCACCTCCACGAGATCCCGCTCGGGTCCGACGACCCGCGGCTCGACGGCGACGGTCCAGCCCGACGGCCACGGCTGGTCGTACAGCGACGCCGTCACCCGCGCGATCGCCTCGGCGCAGCTCGGCTCGCAGACATCGCACAGCGCGAGCTCGTCGGGCAGCGGCTCGGCCACGCTGGCCGGCGCATCGGTGGCCTCGTCGGGCGCGCAGCCCACGAGGATGGCGACCGCGAGGACGCTGAACTGAGCCCGCCGCATGCCGCGAACCTACCGGAGCGCTGCGGAGGACGATACAACGCCGGGCATGCGCAGCCTGATCTTGCTCACGCTCCTCCTGGGGCCAGCCCTCGCCCAGGAGGACTGGCCGACCCGCTACGAAGCCGCGACCCAACGCCTCGAGGCCGGCGACTTCGCCACCGCCGCCGAGGGGCTCGAGGCGCTCCTCGCCGACGCGCCCGACGAAGCCTCGCGAGCCCGCGTCAGGGTCCTGCGCGACCTCGCGCGACTCTGGGCGGAGCGGGGCGTGGTGCTGGTGCGGAGCCAGGACGCGGGGGACGACCGCCTCAGCGCCAAAGCCGCTGGCGAGCGTACGACCGACGAGCTGGTGCTGCTCTACCTGATGTCGGTGAGCTACGGGCTGGGGACCGGCGTCTGGTTCGACATCATGGCGGAGTCCAACAGCCCATCCTCGGTCGTGCTGCCCCCGCTGCTGCTCGCCGGCGCCGCGGCGGGCGGGGTCGCGGCCCTCGACGCCCGTGGCGAGAAGCTGCGCTACGGCGTCCCGCAGTCGATCGCCTCGGGCATGCGCATCGGTCTGATGGAGGGCGTCACGTGGACGCTGTGGAACCAGGCGCGCGTGCGCGTCGACGACGAGTGGACGATGAAGACCTCCGCCACCGTCGTGTGGGGCGTGACCACCGCGGGCATGATCGCCGGCGGCGTCGTCGGTCACGAGGTCGGCACCACGCCCGGGCGCGCGCAGTGGGTCGAGTCCGCGGCGATGTGGTCGGGCATCGTCTTCGGGCTCGCGGCGGGCACCATCGACGCCGAACACCCCGACGACCTGGCGCTGCTCACGGGGGCGGTCGCCCTCAACGTGGGGGCCGTGGGCGGCATGCTGACGGCGGGGGACGTGTCACCGCGGGCCGCCCGCGTGCGCTTCATCGACCTCGGCGGACTCTCGGGGGCCCTCGTCGCCGGCGGGCTCTACATCGCGATCGCCGGTGAGGACGGATCGGCGCGCCCCGCGCTGGGGATCACCGCCGCCGGGACCGCCGCCGGGCTGGCGACCGCCTGGCTCTTCACCGCCCAGATGCCCCGGGACGAGACCGAACCACGCAGCGCTCGGCTGTTGCTCACGCCCACCGAGGACGGGGGCGGTCTGCTGGGGCTGGCCGGCACCTGGTGAGCACACCGCTGCGCGACCTCGTCGCGGCGCGCCTGACCCGGCGCGCCGCGATCCAAGGGATCGGAGCGGCCGTCGCCAGCGCGGGGTGGCGCTCGGCCAGGGCCGCCCCGCGCGTGCCGAGGGTCGGCTTCGCCGCCGTCGCCGACGCCATCGACACGCGCCTGCACGTCCCCGCTGGCTACCGCGCCGACGTGCTGCTGCGCTGGGGCGATCCCATCCTGCCCGGGGCGCCGGCCTTCGATCCCCGGCTCGAGGACGCCGACGCCCAGGCGGGGCAGTTCGGCTACAACTGCGACTTCATCGTCTACCGCCCCCTCGACGGCGACCGCCGCGGCCTGCTCTGCGTCAACCACGAGTACACGAGCCACCAGCTCATGTGGCCGGACACCAAGAAGTACCAGCCGCTCTCCCGCGCCCGAAGCGAGGTCGAGATGGCCGCCCACGGGCACAGCGTGGTCGAGGTTCGCCGGAACGGAGCGAGCTGGGAGGTGGTCCCCGGGAGCCGCTACGCGCGCCGCATCACCGCCCGCGACACCCGAATCGCCATCTCCGGCCCCGCCGCGGGGCACCCCCGTCTGCGCACCGCCGATGATCCGACGGGGCGCGAGGTCATCGGCACCCTGGGCGACTGCGCCGGGGGCGTGACGCCGTGGGGAACGGTCCTCATCGCGGAGGAGAATTTCCATAAGTACTTCGGCAACGACCCCGACCTGACGCCGGAGGCGCGCAACCTGCGCGCGGTGGGCATCGGGGCGCCCCGGCAGCCGAAGTACGCGTGGTTTCGGCACTTCGAGCGCTTCGACGTGGTGAAGCATCCCCGAGAGGCGAACCGCTTCGGCTGGGTCCTCGAGTACGACCCGACGGATCCTTCGCGGGCACCGGTGAAGCGCACGGCCCTGGGTCGGCGCTGGCACGAGTGCGCCACCTGTGTGCGAGCCCCCGACGGTCGACTGGTGGTCTACGGTGGGGACGACGCGGTCTTCCAGCACCTCTACCGCTTCGTCACCCGCGACGCCGTCTCCCCCGACCGCGCGGCGAACCGGGACCTGCTCGACCACGGCACCCTCTCGGTGGCGCGCTTCGAGGCCGACGGCACGCTCCGCTGGCTCCCGCTCGTCTTCGGCCAGGGGCCACTCACGCCGGACTACGACTTCCACGACGTCGGCGACGTGCTCATCGAGTCCCGCCGCGCCGCGAAGCTGCTGGGGGCGACCCCGCTCGACCGGCCCGAGGACGTGGAGGTCGACCCGGTGACGGGTCGCGTCTACGTCATGCTCACCGACAACACGGACCGCGCGCCGGCCTACACCGACGCCGTCAACCCCCGCGGCCCCAACCGCCACGGGCACGTGCTCGAGTTGGTCCCGCCCACCGACGCGGTGGGCGTACACCACGAAGCGCCCGGGGCGCGCTGGGAGATCCTCCTGATGGGCGGCGAAGGGCTGGCAAACCCCGACAACGCCGCCTTCGACCGCTTCGGGCGCCTGTGGATCGCCACCGACGGAGCTCAGGGCTCGATGAAGATCGCCGACGGCCTGTGGCATTGCGGACTCCAGGGCGCGGAGCGGGGCAGGACCCGTCGTCTTCTGGCGCTGCCGGCGGGGGCCGAGTGCTGCGGTCCCTGCTTCACCCCCGACGCGCGGACGCTCTTCGTGTCGGTGCAGCACCCCGGCGAAGGCGGTCGGTACTCGAGCCCCAGCACGCGCTGGCCGGACTTCGACCCGAAGCACCCGCCGCGGCCGTCGGTGGTGGCGATCACCCACCGAGGTGGGGAGGTCATCGGTGCGTGAGGCGGTTGCAACCAATGCGGGACGGATGCGATTGGTGAACCCATGACACAGACGCTCTCCGTGCTGGTGCTGGTGCTGGCCCAGGCCGCGAACCTGGGACCCGGGGCGCCACCATCCGCCGAGGCGCGCTACCAGGTGGCGCGCCAGCTCTATCTCCAGGCGGACTACATCGGGGCGGCGCGCGAGTTCGCGGTGGCCTACGAGATGATGCCCGCCTCCTCGAAGCTGGCCTACAACCTCGCCCGCAGCGAGGAGCGCGCCGGTCACCTCTCGGCCGCCGTCCGCGCCTACCGGGACTACCTCCGGTTGGCGCCCAAGGCCGCCGACCGCGATGAGGTCGCCGCCATCATCGCGGCCCTGGACAAGCGCATCGAAGCCGACAAGCCCGAGGTCGTCATCACCTCCGACCCCGCGGGGGCGGCGGTTCGCGTCGACGAGGGCAAGGCCTCCGGCCAGACGCCGATGACCCTCAAGCTGCCACCGGGCACCCACAGCGTCACCCTGGAGCTTGCGGGCTACAACGCCGCGACCCGCGCCTTCCGGATCCGGCCGGGCACCCCGTCCGCGGTCCACGCGGAGCTCTCGAAGCCCTTCCCGATGCGCGCCACCCTCGCCTGGTCCTCGATCGGCCTCGGCGTCGGCGGCTTGGGCCTCGCCATCTTCTACGACCAGCGGGCGAGGGCGACCGTCGAGGACGCGTCGCGCCTGGAGGCGACGGAGAAGGACCGCGAGCGCTACGAGGACCTCCAATCGAACCTCGACGTCCAGAACGGCTGGATCGCCGGGAGCTCCGTCGTCGGCGGCGCGCTCATCGTCACCGGCGTCGCGCTCTTGCTCTGGCCCCAGGGCGAGGCGAGCACGGCTTCCCTCCAAGTGGCGCCCAACGGCGTAGCAGGGACGGTGCGCTGGTGAAGCCCGAAGTCCACCGAACGCCGCGCGTGCTCCCGCTGCTGCTGCTCCCCGCGCTGGCCTGCCACGAGCTCGAGCCCTTCCCCGAGACCTCGAGCCCGGAGGCCTCCGTCCCCGATGCCGGCGACCTCGACGGTCCCCCGGCGGACGCCCCCACCGAGCCCGACGCGGCGACCCCCGACCCGGACGCGGCCCCGCCCGACGCCCAGCCGGACGCGCTCAGGGACGCCGAGCCGCCGGAGCCCGACATGGCGCCCGACGCGGAGCCCGTGGACCCCTGCCTTCGGGAGGCACCCGATGACTGCGAGACCATCGATTGGGCGCCACCAGACGTCCCGCTCATCGCTGGTTTCGTCTACCGCGGCGTGGCCGAAGACATCGAGCTCACGCGGGACGGGCTTGAGATCTCGAGCGCGGCTGCGGTCGGGATGTTCACCCGGTTCCTGTACGCGGTCCCCTGGGACGCCGACGAGGGCGGCATCGACTTCACGATGCTCGCCGAGTACACCGGCGAGGGCGTCATGCAACCCCCCACCCTCGGCATGTCCGTCGCCGCCGGGGATGGCGAGAGCGCGGTGGTGGTCTTCAACCCGACCTTCTGGGACACGCTACAGCCCAACGGCGCGCCGACCTCACGACCCGACGCCCACCCGATCGACGGCACAAGGCACCACGCCTTCCGCCTGGTCCTCGACCCTGCGCCCCCCGAAGGTTGCAACGAGGAGCGGAGCTTCCGCCTCTCCATCGACGGCGAGCCCGCCGGCGAGTGGCCCTACGACCAGGTGAGCGGCGTCGCTGGCGAGACCATCAACGGAGGCCCGACCGTCGGGTTCGGTCAGATGCGGCGGGTGAGCATGGCGCCGGAGACCTTCCTCGTCTCCGAGGTCAACCTCGCCTGCGCGGTGGACGACTGATGGGCGAGCCCGTCTACTGCGACGCTGATCGCCTCGTCGCGCTGGTCCGCGACGGCGACATCCAAGCCCTCGACGCCCTCAGCCGTTGCTACGGGGAGCGCATGCTCGCCGTCGGGCGGCGGCGCTGCCGCGACGAGTCCCAGGCTCAGGACGCCGTCCAGGACGCCTACGTGGCCGCGGGGCGAAACCTTCAGCAATTCCGCGGCGAGGGCAGCCTCGAGGGCTGGCTCGTGCGCATGGTCGCCAACGCCTGCACCCGCATGCGCCGGGGCCGCAAGAACGACCCCAACCGTCACGTCGCCGTCGATCCCACGCTCCCCGACGACGACGACGCCCCGGACGAGGCGGTGGCCCGCGGTGAGGTCATGGCCGCGATCGGCGAGGCGCTGTTGGCCCTCGAGCCCCGAGACCGAACGCTGGTGCTGCTGGCCGACGCCCAGGGCTGGACGGCGCCGGAGATCGCCAAGGCGACGGAGCTCACGCCGGGGGCCGTCCGCACCCGCCTGAGCCGCGCCCGCCGGCGCCTCCGCGGCGAGCTCGAGCCCCTGCGGGGGTTGGTCGATCCCACCATCCTCGAGAATTCGTGACACGCTTTTCGCGGCCGGCGGCTCTATCGAAGCGAGGCCAAACAGCGAAAGGAGACACCTCATGAGCCAGCCCGTCCACGTCACCGAGGCCAACTTCAACGAGGAGGTCGTCAACGCCGGCGTCCCCGTCGTCCTCGACTTCTGGGCCCCCTGGTGCGGCCCCTGCCGGAGCATCGGCCCGGTCCTCGACGACCTGGCCACGCGCTACGCCGGTCGGGTCAAGGTCGCCAAGGTCAACGTCGATCAGGAGCGTGCCCTCGCCGGCGCCTTCAAGATCCAGGGCATCCCCGCCGTCTTCGCCTTCGACGGCGAGGCGGTGGTGGACCAGATGGTCGGCTACTCCGGCCGCGCCCCCCTCGACCGCATGTTCGAGCGCCTCGACGGGGCCGGCACTTGAGCACCTTCGGCCAGCCGGGCTACGGCCTCGTACGCGAGATCACCGACCGGGACTTCGCCACCGTCGTCACCGCGACCCGCGAGGCCCTCGCGACCGAGGGCTTCGGCGTCCTCACCGAGATCGACGTCCGGGCGACCTTCAAGAAGAAGCTCGATGTCGACTTCGACGACTACGTGATCCTCGGCGCCTGCAACCCCAGCCTCGCCCATCAAGCGCTGCAGAGCGAACGCCCCCTCGGGCTGCTTCTGCCCTGCAACGTGGTGGTCACCGGGGAGGCCGGGACGGTCGTAGTCTCGGCCATCGATCCCGAGCGCATGTTCTCCGTCGTCGACCGTGAAGACCTCGCCCCCATCGCCACCGAGGTCCGCGCCCGCCTCACGCGAGTGCTGGAGCGGGTCTGATCGACCACGCCCCCGGCGAGTCCCACCCCCGAATGGCTCGGGCTCGAGACCCCTCTTCAGATCGAGAGTGAGCCCTCGCGGAACGCGCTCGCGGCGAGGTGAACGTTGATACACACGGGCGTCCCCGCGGCGGCCAGCGCCTTCGCCTCCGACAGGATCTCGTCGGTCTTGGCGGGATCGGTGAGCAGCAGCCCCTTGCCGCCGTAGCCTTCGGCGACGCGGTGGTAGTCCGTCCGGCGCAGCACCGTGCCGATGTCATCACCGAGCAGCGTGACCTGGTCGCGGGCGATCTGTTGCCAGGAGGCGTCGGTTCCGATGACGGCGATGGGCGCGTAGCCGTGCCGTACATAGGTGTCGAACTCCGCGAGGCTGTAGGCGCTGGACCCGTCGCCGTAGAGCAGCCAGACCTCCGAGTCGGGGCGGACGCTCTGGGCGCCGACCGCGAAGCCGCCACCGACGCCGAGGGTGCCGAAGACCCCCGGATCGAGCCACGACAGGGGGCGGCGGGGGCGAAGGATGTAGGCGCCGGTGGCGACGAAGTCACCGCCATCGACGATCAGCACCGAGTCGTCGGCGAGCTGCGCCTCGAGGCGCTGGAAGAAGTGGACGGGGTCGACCAGCGGACCGTCGGGCCGCGCTTGTCGGCGGATCTCGTCGTCACGGGCGGTCTCCCGGGCGCGGCAGTCGTCGATCCAGGGGCCCCAGGCGGGGCGCGGCACGACGCGCTGCGCGAGGGCCGTCAGGAAACGGCCCGGATGGGCCTGCACGGCGGTGCTCGGCTTGCGGTTCTTCCTGAGCGCGACGGGGTCCAGGTTCACCGAGACCAGCGTCGCCTTGCGGTTGATCTTCTGTCCGTAGCCGAGGCGGAAGTCGAAGGGGAAGCCGGCGACCAGGACCACGTCCGCCTCCCTCAGGGCGGCGCTGCGCTTGTGCCGAAACCAGGTGGCGCACTCGCGGCCCAGCAGGCCCCGGGACGAGCCGCCAAGGAAGGCGGGCACCCCCAACGCACGCACCGCGTCGGCCAGCTCGTCGGCGTCCCCCGGCGTGAGCCCGACCATGGCCTGATTCCCCACCACCAGCGCCGGCTTCGTCGCCCCCCGCAGGGCCTCGGCGACGCCGGCGAGTTTCGAGCCAGGACCCTCGCCCAGCGGCCTGCGAAACGCGGAGAGGGACGGGACCGGGACGTGCGGCATGTGAAACTGGCGCCTGAGATAGCCCTTCATGGCGGTCCGCGCGACGGCCCCCACGGGGCCGCTCATCTTGTCGACGCCGGACTCCTTCAGATACCACTCGCCCACGATCGACTCCGGGTAGAGCAGATCGACGGGCACCTCGATGAAGACCGGACCCGGGACCCCCTCCGTCGCCACGCGGAAGGCCTTCTCCACCGTCGGGACGAGATCGGCGACCTTGGTGACCCGGGCGCACCACTTCGTCGCCGGGGCCATCAAGGCCATCTGGTCGATGTCCTGCAGCGAGCCGCGACCGCGCAGGATGGTGGCCGTCGCGCCGCCGAAGACGATCATCGGCGACTGGGCCATCTGCGCGTTCTTCACCGCCGTCGTGGTGTTCGTCACGCCGGGGCCGGCGGTCACCGCGCACACGCCGGGGATGCCCGTCAGCCGCGCCGCGGCGTCGGCCGCGAAGGCCGCCGACGCCTCGTCGCGGACCCCCACCACCGTGAGCCCGTGAGCCTTGGCCCCAACCAGGATCGGTGAGATATGGCCGCCGCAGAGGGTGTAGACGCAGCGTACACCGTGGGCTGCGAGGACCGCGCCGATGAGATGGCCGCCATGGGTGTCGCTCATGGATTCACTCCCGGTGCGTGGATATCGGAGGTGTTGCCGCCCTCGATGGAGGCGGTCACGAGGGGGTCTGCCAGCTCGAATAGCAGGCGCCGCAACGTCGCGTCGGAGGGGTCCGGCAGCCGGCCGAAAAACACCTCGACGGCCAGCCCGTGGACCACCACCGACGCGCGCCCGACCAAGCCGTAGCGGGCGCGGTCGTCGAGGCCGGCGTAGCGCGGGTTTTCGCCCATCCGGCGGGCCAACGCGCGGCGCACGGGCACCCACTTCGCGTGCTTCTCGTGGCGCCGCAGGAAGAGGGCTTCGTAGAGGTTGGGCTCGTCGGCCGCGAAGCGCACCATGCCGAAGCCCGCCGCGAAGAGCGGGTCGGGCCCCGTGGCGGCCTCGGTGGCGGCGACGAAGCGCTCGACACAGGCGTCGAGGACCGCCTCGTTCAACGCCTCCATTGAGGCAAAGCACGTGAAGACGGGCGCCGTCGAGCAGCCCAGCACAGAGGCGACCGCCCGCGCGCTCAGGGCGTCGATCCCCTCCGCGCGTACCCGCCTCACGGCGGCATCCACGATGCGGTCTCTCGGATATCGGACGGGCGGTGGCAAAAGGCCCCAGCTTCATATTACAGACGTTACCTAACACCAGTCCCCCATCACCACAAGCCCTTCACGCGGCACCGGTCCAAGAGTGCGGCACCGGTCCAAGAGTAAAGCACCCCGCGATGCGCCACAGACGATTCAGAATCGAGGTCTGACGGTCGGGAGCGCCTTCGCTGACCTCCGAACGCTGGTGGCAGAGGAGGCCGACATGCTCATCGCCGCGACCGCTAGAAGCCACGGGCTGCTCCTGGTGGCCCGAAACGTCCGCGACTTCCAGGGCTGCGGCGTCGTGCTGCTCAACCCGTTCACGGGCTGATCGCTACCAGCGCGAGGCGTCGACGACCCGTGAAAAGCGATGGATTTTTCGGCCTCGGGAATAGGGAACATGCTCACCGCTCTTGACTCCCGGCGCGAAGGCGTTATTAACGCCGGTCCGACGAAACGGGAGCACAAGAGGGACGATGATCTCTGTTCAGAAGCTGACCAAGAGGTACGACCGGATCGTAGCCCTTGACGACGTCTCCTTCGAGGTCGAGCGAGGCGCCATCCTGGGACTGCTCGGCCACAACGGGGCGGGCAAGACGACGGCGATGAAGATCATGACCGGCTTTCTCGAGCCGACGAGGGGCACCGTCACGGTGGGCGGCGTCGACGTGCTGAAGGACCGCATCGCGGTCCAGCGCCAGATCGGCTACTTGCCGGAGTCCGCGCCGCTGTACCCCGAGATGCTGGTTCAGGAGTACCTGCAGATGATGTGCGATCTGCGGGGCATCCCGAAGGATGAGCAGCGCAAGGCCATCTCCTACGCGGTGCGCGCCACGGGCCTCGAGGCCCGGCTGGTGCAGCCCATCGGCACCCTCTCGAAGGGTTTTCGTCAGCGGGTCGGGCTGGCCCAGGCCATCCTGCATCGCCCGGATGTGCTGGTCCTCGACGAGCCGACCAACGGCCTCGATCCGGTGCAGATCGTCGAGATTCGGGGGCTGATCAAGGAGCTGGCCAAGACCACGACCGTCATCCTCTCGACCCACATCCTGCCGGAGATCGAGGCGGTGTGTGACCGGGTGGTCATCCTCATCGACGGCCACGTCGCGACCGACTCGACCCTCGACGAGCTGCTCTCGAGCGACCAGGTCCGCGTGGCGGTCGCCAAGGGCACCAACGACGTCGTCGGCGTGCTGCGTGGCGTCGCGGGCGTGCAGGGGGCGGAGGCCGACGGCACCTCCCCCGACGGCTTCGAGCGCTACCGAGTCACCGTCGATGGGCCCCAGGTGCGGCCAGCCATCGCCAAGGCCGCCGCCGACGCGGGCTGGACGTTGGCCGAGATCGCCCCGCTCAACCCCAACCTGGAGACGGTCTTCCGCGACCTGCACGCCGCCCACGTCGACCTCGCGCTGGGCGGGAAGGGAGCCGCCGCGTGAACCAAGGCATCCGCATCACCGCGCGCAAGGAGCTGCGCGCCTTCTTCCTGTCGCCGGTCGCGCTCATCTTCCTGGGCGTCTTCCTGGCCGCCACCTGCTTCCAGTTCTTCACCGGCGCGAAGTTCTTCGCCCGCGGGCTCGCCGACGCGCGCCCGATGTTCGAGTCGCTGCCGATCCTGCTCGTGCTGCTCGTCGCCGCCGTCACCATGCGGCAATGGAGCGAGGAGCAGAAGATGGGCACCCTCGAGGTGCTCATGACGCTGCCCGTCCGCACCGCGGACCTGGTGCTCGGCAAGTTCCTGGCGGCCCTCGCGCTGATCGCGGTGGCGCTGTTGCTCACGCTACCGCTGCCGATCAGCGTCTCGATGCTCGGCGAGCTCGACTGGGGCCCGGTCATCGGCGGTTACATCGCGGCGCTGCTGCTGGCCTCGACCTACATCGCCATCGGCCTCTGCGTCAGCGCGCTGACGGACAACCAGAACCTGGCCCTGATGGGCACGGTGGTGGTGTGTGCGGTGCTCTACGCCATCGGCAGCGAGGACATCGCCGGCCTGTTCGGACACTCGGGGGCCGAGATCGCCCGCGCGCTCGGGACCGGCAGCCGCTTCGACAGCATCGAGCGGGGCGTGCTCGACGTCCGCGACCTCTTCTACTACGGCAGCCTCACGGCGTTCTTCGTGGCGCTCAACGTCTACGTCCTCGAGACCAAGCGCATGGAGTCGCGCAGCTCCAAGCGGGCGTGGCTCACGATGGTGGTGCTCACCCTGCTCAACGTGGTCGCCGGCAACGCCTGGCTCTACCCCGTCACCCAGGCCCGCGCGGACCTCACGGCCGACGGCGAGTACAGCATCTCCGACGTCACCGAGAACATGCTGCGCGACCTCGACGAGCCGCTGGTGCTGACGGGCTACTTCTCCGAGAAGACCCACCACCTGCTGGCGCCGCTGGTCCCACGCATCCGCGACTTCCTGCGCGAATACGAGGTCCGGGGCGGCGAGAACGTCACGGTGCGCTTCATCGATCCCACCAAGGACGAGCAGGTCGAAGAGGAGATCAACGAGCAGTACGGCATCAAGTCCGAGCCGCTCGCCGCCTCCGGCCGCCACGAGCAATCGGTCGTGAACTCCTATTTCCACGTCCTCGTCCAGTACGGCAGCGCCTATGAGGTCCTGGGCTTCCGCGACCTGATCGAGGTCCACGCCGATGACAAGACGCTCAGCGTCCGGCTGCGCAACCCGGAGTACGACATCACCAAGTCGATCAAGAAGGTGAGCCAGGACTTCCAATCCATCGAGGCGGTCCTCGCCCGCGCCAAGGACGGCGCGACGCTGACGGCCTACGTGTCGACGGCCAACCTGCCCAAGGAGTTCGAGGAGGTGCCCAAGCGCCTCCGGACGGTGGCCGACGAGCTCATCGAGAAGAGCGGCGGCACCTTCAAGTACGTGACGCAGGACCCCGCCGCCGACGAGGCGCTCGCCCGCGAGATCGCGCAGAAGTACGGCTTCCGCCCGATGGCCGCCGACCTCTTCGGCGAGAACCGCTTCTACATGCACCTGGTGCTGGAGGTGGGCGGCAAGGCGTCGCTGATCTTCCCCCAGGGCGATATGAGCGAGGCCGACATCCGCGGACAGGTCGAGGCCGCCGTGAAGCGCGGCGTCCCAGGCTTCCTCAAGACCGTGGGCATCCTCACGGAGGAGCAACAGGCCCAACAGCCCAACCCGATGATGCAGCAGATGGGGATGCCGCCGCCGAAGAAGGCGGACTACCGGTCCCTGGAGCGCAGCTTCCGGGCGGACTTCGAGGTCAAGCGCGTCAAGCTCGACGACGGCGTCGTCCCCGCCGACATCGACGTGCTCCTCGTCGGCAAGGCCGGCAAGCTCGAGGACAAGCAGCGCTTCGCCATCGACCAGTACCTCATGCGTGGTGGCGCGCTGGTGGTCATGGCCGGGGCCTACGACATCGAGCCGGGCCGCGCGGGGATCACCGCCAAGAAGACCGATCCCGGCCTGCTCGAGTTGCTCGAGGCCTACGGCGTCGAGGTCCAGGAGGCCTTCGTGATGGATCCCAAGAACACGAGCTTCCCGGTCCCCGTTCGGGAGAAGCGCGGGCCGTTCACCTTCGAGCGCATCGAGCTCATCCCCTACCCCTTCTTCCCGGATATTCGCCGGGAGGGCTTCAACCGTGAGCACGTCGCCCTCGCGGGCCTTCAGTCGGTGGCGCTCACGTGGGCCTCGCCGCTGAAGATCAAGGGCGCCGCCGAGGGCGTCAGCTCGGATGTGCTGCTCGAGACCTCCGAGGAGAGCTGGCTGCGAACCTCGACGGATCTCCAGCCGGACCTCCAGCGCTTCCCCGACAAGGGCTTCGGCGTGGACGAGGGGGCGGAGCTCGGGCGCAAGCCCGTGGCGGTGGCCCTCGCGGGCACCTTCGGGAGCTACTTCGCAGAGAAGGACTCGCCGCTCTTCGAACCCGACGCCAAGCCCGAGGGTGACCTCGAGCAGAAGGCCGACCGAACGGGGCGGACGCTGAAGAAGTCCACCCCGGACGCGCGGCTGGCGGTGATCGGCTCGTCGGACTTCGTCAGCGACCTGATCACTCAGCTCGGCGCCCAGGTCGGGGGCGGCACCTACCGCGGCAACCCGATGTTGTTGCGCAACCTGGTCGACTGGGCGCTGGAGGACACGCAGCTCCTCAGCATCCGCAACGCCGGCGCGTTCGCGCGCACCCTGGAGTCGACCGACGAGGCGTCTCGCTGGCGCTACGAGTTGGGCAACTACCTCTTCGTCTTGCTGGCGCTCATCGGGGTGCTGGTGATCGCGCTGACGCGTCGGAAGATGGCGCGCCCCATGGAGCTGACCCCGGAGGAGAAGGCGTGAGCAAGCTCAACACCACCCTGATCGGTCTCCTCGCCGTCCAGCTCGGGCTGACGGCCTTCACCTGGGCCGGAGGCGCCCGCCTCGGGGGGGCCAGCGACGCGAAGCCCCTCGTCGACGGCGCCCCCGGTGACGTCACGGAGCTCGAGATCACCGGCAAGGCCGAGGCGGACAAGCCGGCGCGCACCGTCAAGCTGACGAAGAAGGGGGACGACTGGGTCGTCGCGTCGGCGGCGGATTACCCGGCCAAGCAGGACAAGGTCGATGAGATCGTCAAGAAGCTCGTCGAGGCCAAGGTCCGCGAGCCCATCGCCACCAACAAGGCGAACCACGGCGCGCTGAAGGTCAGCGACTCGACCTTCGACAAGAAGGTGAGGCTCAAGCTCGGCAGCGACGACGTGAAGCTCGTGGTCGGCAGCGGGAAGAGCAGCAGCATCCACGCCCGACGCGCCGACCAGGACGAGGTCTTCCTCGCCCGGGGCGTCTCGGCGTGGGCCATCAGCGACCGCGTCTCGAGCTACATCGACACCGAATACGTCAAGGTCGAGGACCCCACCGAGGTGTCGGTCCAAAACCCCAACGGCACCATCAACCTGGTCAAGGGCGACGACGGCAAGTGGAAGGTCACCGAGCTGCCGGCGGACGCCGATGTGGACGACAGCCGGGTCAGCGCCTTCGTGAGCAGCGCGCGGTCGGTGCGGATGGCCGAGCCCGTCGGCAAGGAGATCAAGCCGGAGTACGGCCTCGACGGCGCGGTTCAGGTCGTGCTCAAGGCCAAGGACCAGTCCTACAGCTACGCCGTTGGCGCCCTCGACGGGGACCACCACTACGTGAAGGCCGACGGGAACGACTACGTGGTCAAGGTCTCGAAGTGGTCCGTCGAGCGCCTGCGGGACCAGACGCCCGACAAGTTCATCAAGGAGCCCGGCAAACCCGGCGGTGCCCCTGGCGGGATGCCCCCCGGTGGGATGCCCCCCGGGGCGATGATGCCCGGCGGAATGCCCCCGATGCCGATGGGCAACTAGGCGTAATCACGTCACAACGCAAATGGAAGATTGAACTCCCTGTGTACGTAGGTATATTTACGCACGCACACACACGGAGGGGCAGCGCATGTCCAGCGCGCTACGAATTATCATTTGTATCGGCCTCGTGGGCGGGGCAACACCCGCCTTCGCGCAAGCCACCAACTTCGGCCAGGACGTAGGCACCGCGATCAACCGCGGCCTCGCGTGGCTCGACGGTCAGGGCGCCTTCAACAACCCCAGCAGCGCCGGGAACGCCGCAGGGCTTGCGACGTTGGCGCTGCTCGAGAAGCGCGAGAGCGACGACCCGAACGCCGCGGCCCAGGGCTACGCGAACGCCAGCGCCGCCGACCAGGCGCGCCTGGACAACGTCATCGCCTACATCATCGGCAGCCACACCAACATCGGCTTCTACTCCTATCGCGACGGCGCCAACCTGATGGCGCTGTCGGTCTATCTGCGCACCGGGGGCCCGGACCAGGCCAGCGCGCTCAACTCGATCAACACCATCTTCGACCGCACGGCCGCCGCCCAGGGTGCCCACGGCTACTGGTGCTACAACAACGGCGGGTGCATGGACTCCTCCACCACCCAGCTCGTCATGGCCGGGCTCGCGTCCGCCAAGGCGGTCTTCACCGACAACGGCGACGCCGCACGGCTGGCCACGCTCAACGCGGCGGTCTTGTTGACGGGTGACGCCTACGCCGCCAACGGCGCCGTCGACCCGCTCAGCGCGTCGGAGCGAGGGCACGGCTACAACGTCGGGTGGGAGAACTCGCTGCCGCAGACGGCCTCGGGAATGTGGGGCCAGATCATCGGCGGGCGCGACCTCAACGACGCCAGCGTCCAGGCCTACCTGGAGTGGCTGCGCAACCGCTACAACTACCAGAGCACGGCCGCCGCCGGCGGTGGCTTCGGTGGCATCTCCTACTTCTACTACATGTGGTCTTCGTCGAAGGGCTTCACCTTCCTCGAGGACTCGGGCGTGGCCCCGAACCCCGGCAACCTGGGCGTCGACGACATCGGCATGCTGCCCGCGGGCGACGCGCCGGCGTGGGCCCAGCGTCTCGAGCACCTCGATCCCACCACCGTGGCGCGCGTGCCCTCCTTCGGCGCCGACGGCCCCGGCTACTACAACGACCCGGGTGAGCCCGCGCGCTGGTACTTCGACTACGCCTACACGCTGCTGGGAATGCAGAACGGCGGCACGGGCCAGTTCGCTGGCCAGAGCTGGAACGCCCACGCGGCGCAGTCCTACGCGCTGCTCGTGCTCGAGCGCTCGGTGGGCGGCGGCTGCGCCGACACCGACGGCGACGGCGTCTGCGACACCGACGACAACTGCGTCAACACCCCCAACCCCGGCCAGTTCGACGTCGACGTCGACGGCGTGGGCGACCTCTGCGACGGCTGCCCCAACGACGGCAACAAGACTGATCCCGGGGTCTGCGGCTGCGGCACCGCCGACGACGACTCCGACGGCGACAACGTCCTCGACTGCAACGACGGTTGCCCGCAGGACGGAAACAAGACCGACCCGGGCATCTGCGGCTGCGGGAACCCCGACGCGGGCGACGCCGACGGCGACAACGTCCTCGACTGCGTCGATGGCTGCCCTCAGGACGGCAACAAGACCGAGCCCGGCATCTGTGGTTGCGGCGTAGCGGACGACGACTCCGACGGTGACGGCACCGCCGACTGCGACGACCTCTGCCCCGCCGACGGCAACAAGACCGATCCCGGCGTCTGCGGCTGTGGCACCGCCGACGACGACTCCGACGGTGACGGCACCGCCGACTGCGACGACCTCTGCCCCGCCG
>CAYOBQ010000048.1:41420-49747 GCA_964402225.1 uncultured Nannocystaceae bacterium
TGTGGCACCGCCGACGACGACTCCGACGGTGACGGCACCGCCGACTGCGACGACCCCTGCCCCGACGACCCCAACGACCAGTGCAACGAGCCCCCGGGCGACGATTGCGCCGAGGGCCAGGGCGACTGCGGCGGTCCCAACTGGCCGTGGCCCCACGAGGTCTCGGTAGCCGAAGCGTACAACCGCCTCTACAGCACCGCCTTCGACCAGTCCGGCGAGTGCGGCCTGGACAACCTGCGCGGCGTCCACGGGATCCCGATGCAGGCCATCTTCAACTCCCAGATGGTGGCCCAGGTCGAGCTGTTGGCCTTCGACACCTCCGGCACGCAGCCGCTCAACCTCATCGTCATCGTCGGCCCCGGCCAGACGCAGACCATCGAGCTCTACGATCCCGGACCCTGGACGCCCGACTCCCGAGGTTGGCTGGCCGGCGCGGCGAACCGCATCGACCTGGCGCAGCTCCTCATCGACAATGGCCTCGACCCCCTCGCGCCCTTCCAGTTCGCCGTCGGCAACCACCCGCTCAACGGCGCCAGCGCGGTCCGCATCGCCGGCAAGGAGCCGGGTGAGTCGCTCATCGGCTACAACGGCGGTGGCATCGGCGGCGGGGACCGAGACCTCAACGAGCCTGTCTTCCTCGCCATCGGCCCGGAGCACATGCGGCTCCAGGACTGCCCGCCCGACTACAACGTCATCATCGGCACCGACGGCGACGACATCCTGCGCGGCACCCGGCGGTCCGACTGCATCTACGGGCTCGGCGGTGACGACATCATCCGCGGGCGCCACGAGGACGACCTCCTCTTCGGCGGTCGCGGCGACGACGACCTCCGAGGCGGCTCCGGCGACGACGGACTCTGGGGCGGTTCCGGGCACGACTGGCTCCGCGGCCACCGTGGCGACGACGACCTCTGGGGTGGCTGCGGCGACGACCACCTCCGCGGCGGCCTCGGCTGGGACGCCCTCCTCGGCGGTGACGGCGACGACGACCTCCGCGGCGGACGCGGCATGGACGAGCTCTACGGTGAGTGCGGCAACGACGGCCTCCGCGGCGGGCGCCACGAGGACATCCTCGACGGCGGCCACGGCGACGACGACCTGCGTGGCGGCAAGCACAACGACGAGCTCGACGGCGGTGACGGCTTCGACGAGCTGCGGGGCAACCGCGGCATCGACGCCTGCATCAACGGCGAAGTCGTCCACTCCTGCGAGTAGCACCTCGCTGAACCGAAGGGCACGACTCAGTGCCCTTCGGCCCCTCCCTACCCCATGGGTCCGTCCAAGAATAGGCAGGCGTCTCGCATCCACGAGCGCAGGCCATCTACGCCTGCGGTTGAGCTCGGTCACCGCGAACGAATCTGACCCACGCTCGCGGCGCGAGCCTACCTGTTCGGTCTTGGACGAACCCCAAGCTCAAACCAGCGTCAGCAAGAGCTCCGCCGCCGGCGCGAGGTGGATCCCCTCCGCGCTGATCGTGTGGCGCGTACCCGTCGCGGAGATCTGCCAGGCCTCGACCTCGGGGAAGCGCGCCGCGAGATAGCGCAGGCCGGCATCAGCCCGACCCTCCGACCACTTGCACTCGATGAAGCGAAGCGGCCGACGGCCCTCGGTGACCACGAAGTCGACCTCCCGACCGTCAACGTCGCGGAAGTAGCGCAGCTCGAGCTCCCGACCGGTGGTGTCGGCGACGTGGTGCACCCACTTCAGCAGGTGCTCCGCCACCAGGTTCTCGAAGCGCGCCGGCAGGTCCGGCACCAGCGACCAATCGAGGTGGTAGTGCTTCCGAGCCTTCTTGATCGCCCGAAGCCTCGGCGCACCAAACGGAGCCACCCGGAAGATCGCGTACATCCGCTCGAAGATCTCCAGCCACTTCGAGGCCGTCTTGTGGCTGGTCTGAAGGTCCTCGCGCAGCGCGTTGATCGACAGCGGGCTCCCCACCAACTCCGGCAGGCGCAGGAGCATCAGCTCCAGCCTGCCCAGGTCCTGCACCCGCTCGAGGCTCGTGATCTCCTCGCGAACCAGCCGATCGCGGTACTCGCGTGACCACCGCCGGGCCTCCACCTCCGAGCCCCCCAAGAAGGGCTCCGGGAAGCCGCCCAATCGTAGGAGCGCATCCAACGCGTCGGCGCTGCCGAGCTCGGCGACGGAGAGCGGATGCAGCCGCAGATAGTGATAGCGCCCCTGGAGGGAATCTCCGCCAAAGCGGTAGTAGTCGAGGCGAGCGCTCCCCGTGACCAGCACTTGGGGACGCTCCCCGGGGCGGTCGTAAAGGCCTTTGAGATAGCCGCGCCACAGCCGGTACTTGTGGAACTCGTCGAGGACGAGGCGGGAAGTGGCCGGCAGCTCGCGCCGCAGGATCGCCTCGCGATGTTCGGGGACATCCCAGCTCAGGTACGCCCCATCCTCCGCGAGAAGGGCGTGAGCCAGCGTCGTCTTCCCGACCTGACGAGGCCCGCCCAGGAAGACCATCTTCCTCTGCAAGTCCGCGTCGATCTGGCCGTGGAGGTACCGCCGCACCGGAGAACCCTCACACGATTTTTCACCCCCAGTCCAAGAAACTCGCGAGTATTTTGGACTGGGGTCCAAAACGCTCGCGGCATCCTGTGCCAAGAAGGGCGCGGAGGTGACGATGCTCGGTTTCCGAGCCGATCGTTCTGCTCAGCGACAACTACATCTCGGCTTGGCGACAACCACATCTCGGCATCACCGTGATGGTCAGCAGCATCCTCGTGTTCTCGCAGTGGGACCGCATCCTCGAAGACCCGATGACGACGACGGCGGCCATCGACCGCGTGGTCCATGCAGAACCTCGCCGGCCCGCCAGATGACGGGGACGGCCCATGAACGCCTGTGCAGGGCCAGCGACGGTCAAGAGCCGGACAGCCGACGACGATCACGCGCCTCGGACCAACTCAACCCGATGCCGAAGTGTAGTTGTCGCCGGTGCGGAAGTGTTGTTGTCGCTGAGCATCCCTCAACCTCCCGCATGTACTTGCCGATTCCCCATGATACGGTCACCCCGCTCGCGCGCCCATGGTAGTGGACGCGCGGCGTTCCGGGGGGCAACATCGGGAGGGAATCGCGTGCGGCCCAGGCTCATCGCTCTTTGTTTCGTCGCCACCATCGCAGCGGCCGTCTGGTTCGCGCTGCGCTCGCCACCGCCCGCGTCGCGGCCAGCCCCGGCACCACCAACCGCCCAGGCCCCCGCGCCCGGAACGCCCGTGGCGCAAACACCGATCACCGAGCCAACACCGTCTCCCCCGACCCTCGGGCCACGCACAGAGCCCCCCGCGGCGCACGTAGCCGCCAGCGTCTCCGCGCCGCCAGCGCTCCAATCCACGCGATCCTCTGAACCACCCGCCCGCGACTACGAGCCGGCGCCCCTCCCCGGCGAGCGCCCCGCGCCGAAGCCGCACCGCTGGGCCCCCAGCGAGCGCCGCGCCGAGCTCCACAACCTCCTCGCCAGCCAGCTCCCGGGCCTGCACCCCGACATGCACCCCGTGGACGCCACGGCCGCCCTCGCCGTCCCCGAGCTCCGCATGCGCGAGGCCAGCCGCCCCGCCGACCACCACAACGCCCTGCGCATCGCCCACTACCAGGCCCATCGCCAGCTCAGCGCCCTCGCCCAGCGCCTCCCCCCCGCCGGCACGCGTCGGGTCCGTCGTTTCCGCGACCGCCTCCGGCGCCACCTTCGGGGCCTCATCGACGCGAGGATCGAGCCCACCGCCGCCCGCCACATCCCGCGCCTCGAGCATGCCCCGCGCCAGGTCCCAGGCCTCCGGCGTCGCACCGCACAGACCCACCACGCCGTCGAGTTCGAGGCCCCCATCGATCGGCTCTCCCCCCTCGAGCTCGCCGACCAGGCCACTACCTTCGACGCCCCGGAGCTCGACCGACTCGCCGCCCAGCTCGCCACCCCCCTCGCCGTGTTCCGCTGGGTCCACGACAACGTCGCCCCCGAGATCTACCGAGGCGCCCGAATCGGACCCGTAGGCACCCTGAAGCAGCGCGCCGCCAACGATCTCGACGCCGCCTGGCTCACCGCCGAGCTGCTCCGCCGCATCGGCATCCCCGCGCGCCTCGAGCTCGGCCGAGTCGCCCTCACTCCGGCCCAGGCCAGGAGCTACACCGGCGTGCGCCACACGGCCCGCGCGGCCTCCGTCCTCAACGGCTTCGGCATCCCCGCCGAAGCCCAGGCCCGGGGCGACACCGTCACCGCCATCATCACCGAGCATTGGTGGGTCAACGCCTGGCTCCCCGTCTCCGAGAACACCCCCCTCGACCGGCGCTGGATGTCGCTGTTCCCCATGCTCAAGCCGGTCTCCGTCCCCGCGGCCCCGGATCTCACCCGCCCGGCTCTCACAGACGACATCCTCTACAGCCACACCGCCCCGCTCACCCGCTGGCTCGAGCAGCTCGGCGAGCCCAGGATCCCGGCCCGGACGATCACCCCCAGCCGAGCCACCTCCCTCTTCGGCGGCATGCCCCCGCTCCTCGAGTCCAAAGGCGTCGTCCGCGAGGTCCCCGCAAGCGAGCACCACCGCCTCACGCTCCGCCTCGGCGACGCGCCACCCCAAACGTTGCGCACGGCGGATCTCTACGGCCACGCCCTCGCCCTCGAGAGCGTCCCCGCCACCGAGGACGACGCCACCATCATCGCCGCCGCGGGCGGTATCGAGCGCACCCCCGCCTTCGCCGTCCGCCTCCGCTTCGAGCTCCAGCGGGACGGCGCCCCCCTGACCACCACCCCGGCGGCCCGCCCCGGCGACCCCGCCCAGCTCGCCGTCACCATCCACGCCCCCGACGGTCAGCGCGCCCACACCTTCGATCTCACGCACGGCGCCCGCTACAGCGTCGCCGTCGGCCTCGGCCGCACCCCGCGCCCCACCGAGGGCGACCCCCTCCACGTCGTCGGCCAACACTACTTCTGGCGCCTACGCCAGGCCGCCCGACGCGTCTTCGATCTCTACGATCTCGCCACCGCCCAGGACGTCCACGTCGGCCTCGTCGGCCACGAGGTCGAGCTCGTCCGCGTCGCCGGCCTCCCCGCTCGAATGGAGCGCCGTTTCATCGTCCTCGACATGCCCGGCCTCACGATGGCCCCCTACGCCCGCGGCCCCGACCGCAGCGAGGAGGCCGAGGCGATGGTCCTCCTCGGCCACCAATCGAGCTACCTCGAGGGCGCCGTCCCCCAGAACTTCTATGGCGGCGAGGGCTGGTCGGCACAGCGCATCCTGGCCGAGGCCCGACGCCGACAGCTCCAGCTCCACCGCCTCGATCTCACCGAGCACCCGCTCATCCGCGAGCTCGAGCCCCTCGTCGCCATCCCCCGCGAGGCCTGGGAGGAGGTCGCCACCCAGCTCGTCGGCGCCAGCGGCCTCACGATGCCCGCCGAGCTCGCCCGACAGCTCCGAATGCAGCTCGCCCTACGCCGCACGGCCATCGTCCCCCACGCGCCCCTCCCGTCGGGCCTGTATCCCGAGCTCCCCGCCCTCGCCGGCTTCGTGAGCTACGACCCCGAAACCGGCGAAGGGGCCTACCTCATCCACCCCTCCCTCAACGGCGGATTCCTCGTCAGCGCCGAGTTTCATCAGCCCCTCGGCGCCGGCGCCGTCAGCCACACCGACATCGTCCATCTCCCCAGGTGCGGCAAGGTCAACGACTGGCGGGCCGGCTCCCAGCACGGAGCGATCCGCATCGTCCTGCGCAGCCTCCCCGACGGCTACTGCGCCCCGGACCGAAACGACTACGACGTAGACGGCCGTCTCCTCGGCACCTGCCGCCACCCGCTCTACCACGCCGTCCCCGACATGGCCGATCCGCGCTGCCCCGGCCCCCTCGAAGGGACCCCCGCCGCCGAGGGCCTCCCCGAGGACCGAGTCTGCCCGGCCCGTGTGGAGCTCCAGAGCGAATACGCCGGCCAGCTTTGCAACCCGCCCATCGGCGCCGACGGAGGACCCGACCTCAACGCGATCTACGGCGACGACGGCAACCCGGACGTAGATGGCGACGGTCCATGCAGCGCCACCAGCCTCTACACCGGATTCCACGTCGTCATCTTCCTCAACGGCCGCCTCGCCTGGCGCCACCACTTCGATCTCCAGGAGATCTACGTCGAGGGCGAGGGCATCGCCCCCTGGCTCACCACCATCCCGATGATCCGCGACCCACGGGGGGACGAGGTCGCCCGCAGCCTGAGGACCCCCGGCGGCATCGGCTTCGGCACCAACTTCTACGGGCCGGCCGACGGCAGTCACTTCCGCTTCGACTACATCCTCGACGAGGACCCCCGCCTCCCTGCCCTCGGGAACTTCGACGTCTTCGTCTACCCCCAGCTCCACGGCGACGAGCACCGCGACCGCGGCGACGCCTTGTGCCGCGTCGGCCGCCACGCCACCGGCAACTACAGCCTCCTGCGCTCCTTTCGCACCTACGACCCCCCGGGCCAGCTCGCCTTCCAAGGCGTGACCCCCGACGACGGCCGCTACACCCACGAGGGCCCCCGTGAGCTCAACGTCCCCACCCCCGGCGGCGACCTCGGCCTACAGCGCTTCTACAACTCCAGCGACGTCGACATCCTCTCTCCGCTCGGCCCCGGCTGGACCCACAACCACACCATGCGCGTCATCCCCGCCAGGGGCGGAAACGCCGTCCTCATCCGCCCCAACGGCCAGGCCGTCCTCTGGCGCGCGCGCTGGCATCGGGGGGTCCGCAACGAGGAGGAGGACCGCCCCCCCGCCTTCACCTACGACGCCACCGGCGGAGACCGCGGGCGCCTGCGCAGCTACACCTTCCCCCAGCCCCCCGAGCCCGGCTCAGACCTCTGCGCCCGCCGCCGCACCGGCTACGTCTACACCGACACCGAGGGCCGCAAGCACTTCTTCGAGCTCCAGCGCGACCGCTCCACCCAGGGCCGTCCCCGCGCCCTCGGCGAAGACCCCCCCGAGATCCTCCTCACCCGCGTCCGAGACCCCAACGGCGACGGCTTCGACTACGTCTACGACCCCGACACCTACCTCCTCGAGCAGGTCGTCGCCATCACCGCCGGCGCCCCTGGCCACTACATGCTCGACTTCCACTACGAGCGCCGCCCCATCCTCACCTCCATCCCCGATCTCGACGACCTGCGCGTCAACCGGCTCACCCGCGTCGCCCTGCGCTACGCCACCGAGCCCATGGACCGCCCACCCCCCGTCGGCGACTGCCAGTGGCCCCTCACCCCCGTCGAGCCCGGCCAGGTCCTCGGCGAGCTCGTCCTCGAGTACGGCGGCGGCCTCCCCCTCACCGCCGCCCACCAGACCCTCGCCGGCATCCGCAGCGACTGGACCTACGGCTACGGCGACTTCGGCCCCCCCGTCGCCGTCCTCTCCACCCTCACCGATCCCGAGGGGCGCGCCACCACCATCGAATACGACGGCGAGCCCACCTACAACCTCGAGGCCCCGCCCCCCGGCGAGGGCATCGAGGGCGACTGCGGCGACGACCCCGCCGACGGCGAGCCCCCGCGCTCCGCCTGGTGCAGCTACCAGCGCGTCGACTGCATCGCCCGCCGCGACGACGCCCTCGACTGGAGCGGCGCCAGCTACCTCCCCCAGGCCCACGTCAGCCGCGTCATCCAGCCCGACGGCCGAGAGCTCGCCGTCACCTACGGACGCCGCAACGACGTCCCCGCCGACGCCGACAACGACTGCGGCGGCGAAGAGCGCGCCACCGTCGACGTCTGCACCACCCAGATCAACGACACCGCCCGCGCCCGCCCCCTCGAGCTCGCCACCGACACCCGAGGCCGCCTCTTCCAGCTCGACCACCGCACCAAGGCCTGCTGGGGCCTCAGAAACGACCGCATCGAGAGCGTCTCCGTCGAAGGCGACGACGCCGTCGACCTCGTCGACTGCGAGATCCCCTTCCGAGACGACGCCTGCCTCGAGCACGCCCCCAGCCTCCAGCAGCTCGGCGGAAGGCTCGATCTCACGACCCGCCGCGGCCTCGCCACAGACGCCCCCCTCGAAGGCGACCAGCGCCAGCTCGTCACCCAGGACTGGTACCAGCGCACAGGCGACGTCCCCGGCTCAGCCATCGAGGACCCCTTCTTCGAGCGCCCCCGCCGCGTCGAACACGCCGGCACGCTACGCCGCACCTATCACTACGATCCCGCCGGCCGCCTCATCCGAGAAGCCGGCCCCGGCGCCGCCTTCACCCGCTACGAGCGCGACCCCCGCGGACGCGTCACCCGCATCCGAACGCCCGAATCCGTCGTCCATCTCACCTACGACGACCGCTTCGACCTCCCCACCCGGGAGCAGCTCAGAGACCACGAGGGCGACGTC
>CAYOBQ010000049.1:0-48972 GCA_964402225.1 uncultured Nannocystaceae bacterium
TGGGGTGGTCGGATTCTCACAAGCAGGGGTGGGTCAATTCTCGATAGCGTCGAAGCCTGCAGCCCTTCATCGAAGTAGGGTGTGCCGTCTATCGTGTCCGAGTGTTCACAACCGCGCCGCCCCCATCCGCTTCCTCGCCGCCCAGGTCAGGCCGCTGAGTTGAGCACGGCAGGCCGCTGAGCGGTCACCACGACTCACGCTGCAGATCCGACCCCGTCGAGGCTGCTCGACTGTCCAGAGTTCTCTGCTGGAAGGTGTTTGACAACCGCACTTGTCGCACCGCACCGATCTGTCGGCCGCACCGCGAGCACTTGGCCAATTGGTCAAGCGCTCGCTCATTTGAACGGAACCGGGACCTCGCCGCCGCTGGCATGGAGTCAGAGGCAGATCTCCAACAGCCTGTATTCGTTCAGGAATGTGTTCTCCCCAAGGGGCTCGAGAGGCTTGGCGCGGCGCTCGCTGCAGGGTCGGCGCGGTCAAACCCATCGAAGAGGAGGAATCACTCGCATGCAGAAGACCAAGACCCTCGCGGTCACTGTCGCGCTGGTGCTGATGGTCGGCGCCCAAAGCGCGCACGCCACCGGACACCAGTTCATCGCCTTGAAGTCCGCCAGCAACGGCATGTTCGTGTCCCCGGAGTCGGGCGGCGGCACCAACACCGTCTACCTCGACGCCGGCGAGGCCGACATCTGGCAGACGCTGCTGCTGGTGGATAACGACGACGGCACCTGCCACCTGAAGACCATCGAAGGCGCCTATATCGGGGTCTGGAACGGCGGTGGCACCAGCGCCAGGGCCAAGATGGACGCGCCGGGTTCGGACGAGACCTTCGTTCGATTCGACCTGGGGGGGCGGCCAGTGGGCCTTTCAGACCACCTCCGGCCATTTCTTGAACCAGCACGCCACGCAGGGTGTGGACATGCTCAAGGGCAGGGCCACGACCAGTGACGGACTCGACGCTCGCTTCGAGATCGTCACGCTCGAGGTGCCGAGGGACGAGGCGCGGCGATTCATCGCCATCGAGACCTGGCTCGAGGTCCCGGGCGCGGACGATCCAGACAACCCCGATCACTACTATCTGGGCACCGAACCGGGGGGCGTGGTCGACGCGGATAATCCCGATGTGCTGGCCAGCGAGCTGTTTCAGCTCGTCCCCGCTGGACCGGCCGAATGGGGGCCGTATCAAGGCGACCAATGGCGGCGGCGAGGGGGCCTACACCGCGAGCGGGTTTGGCGGCCACGCCCGCTTCGAGGTCATTGACGGTCTTCCGGGGATGGGCGATGACGAGGTGCTGTTCCGAACCAACAGCGCCCACTACCTGAACGTCAGCGAGGCGGGCATCCTCGAGGCCACCGCCACCGGTTTTGAGGATGGCGCGGTGTTCAAGCTGCGCGATCTGGAGGCCCCCCGCAGCCGCGGCAGATGGGTGTGTCGATTCAGTTGGTTGCCAACGGCCGCTATGCCACCAACCCGGCGTCAGGCGCGATCGAGCTGGGCCATGGCGAGCTCATGGAGCAGCACGGGCACTTCGAGTGGAGGGAGGACGTCGAGGGCGACGTCACGATCGTTGCGTTTGACGACGGCAATTGGCACGCGGATGCAGGCGGCGGCGCCGATCTGATAACTCACCCCACGCTCTTCAGCGTCGGACGCTTCCATGCGATCCGAGGTCTACCGACCATGGCGGCCGACGAGGTCATTCTGCGCGGCCGCGACGGCCAGTTCGTGAGCGTCGCGGGCGATGACATCCGCGTGGAGGCGACCGATCTCGACAGCGCCGCGGTGTTCCGCCTGGCCGCCCATGCCCCGGAGGTCTCCAAGCAGACGACGGCGGCCATCCGATTCCCCTACATCTCCCTTTGGTCGTCGCTCGACGACGACGGTGGGGGCGCCCTGCACCTCAGCGCCGAGACCGGCGCGCCCAGCCTGACTGAGGGGATCGGCGATTGGGAGGCCTTCACGCTGCTCGAGTACACCAGCGGTGATGTTCAACTCCGCGATCAGCAAGGGCGCTACTGGGTCATCAATGGCGACAGTCTGGAGCTCGACACCGGGGAGGGATTCGCCAACAGCCTCTTCCGTCTCTCGAGTGGATACACCTCGGGGTATTGGCCGTTCGACGAGCACGTGCTCCTGTCGAATCGCGAGGGCGATCGTTGCGTCGAACACGACGGCACAGTCGTTGACTGCCTTGGGCACCAGCCGTTCGTATTGGATACCGTCGTTGTGCGGCTCGATGAGTACCCCAAGGAGCGCATCGTCCGCATCAGAGACACAGCACCGGGCTTGAACGGGCAGATGTCTGTCAAGACGTATGGCAATGGCAACCTCAAGTTGAACCCCACCAACGTGGATGGGAAGGCGTTCAAGTTCAGGATGACGGTCCACGCGGACAATCGCGTTCAGCTAGCGAGCGTGTTTGCGGGGCGAGTCCAGGCGATCAATGGTGGCGGCGGCAACGTGAACGCCACCGGCGAGAGCGGGGACTCGACGTTCTTCGACGTCACCACCTTCTTCGACAACACAGGCGAGGCGTACTACGTGTTGAGGAGCCACGACGGCTACGTGGTGCAGCGCAAGTCGGCTTCCTCGAAGAAACTGGTCGCTAAGCACACGTTGACCACGGTGGAGCTGGACCTGGCCCGATTCGACATCGAGCACATTCAGACCATCTTCCACATCGAGGATATCCTCGCCGATGGCGTGCTCAGCATCCCGACCCCCTCGGGCTCCTTCGTGATTCCGGGCGTCAGCGCTACCCAGATCGACCAGGACGAGTGGGGCGCGTTCAGCGGAATGGCCGGGGGGACCACAAGCTGCGACGACGTCATTGAGATCCCGGCGGTCGGTGGGCTCGAGCACTTCTCCACCTTGACCTGCACCGGGAACCGATCGGTGACCATCGACTACGACAGCGGTGCGGCGATCAACAGCCGGCACTCGTCGGCGTTCCCGCTGAACGACACGGAGAAGTACTTCTTCCTCCGATATGAGAAGGATTCGGGCACGAGCCTTGGCAATGTGGAGCTGTCCGGCGACCAGGACGGCGAGGCCCAGGTGGCCATCGACCACAACTCACCCGCGGTCTTCGTCTACACCGACCTCCAGCTCTTCGGCGACGTGGCGAACAGCGCCGGCTTCGGCATCTCGGGCAAGGCAAACATCCCCTTCAACCCCGTCCAGGAGTCGCTGCCCATGCGCGACAGCTTCCGAGGCCAGTTCTACATGAGGGCTGATCTGCCCCTCCCGATCGACAGCCTGGGGGAGGTGACGAGCCTGAACGTGGACGGGGACATGGTGCTCAAGATCGATCCCGCCGATCTCGCCGACATCAAGACGCTCCCGGCGAGCAGCGTTGAGGCGTGGGGGGTCAACGTCAACTCCGTGTATCTGTCGGTGGACTTTCAGAGCCTGAACGTCGCCACCATCAAGGTGGGGCAGGGTTCGCTGCTCTTCAACCAAGAGACCGCAGGTGATCCGTGGCTGGCGATCAGCGGCGAGATGGCCATGGACCCCAGCAACTCCAGCCTGCCCTTCGGGATCAAGCTCCCCCAGGGCGACAACAACTACGCCCACGTGGACGCCTATTTTGACACGACCTCGGGCGACGGCCACCCGTCATTCGTCGAGGTCCGTGTGCACTTCGAGGAGGCGCTGGCGCCCGGGATCGATCTCGACACGTTCTCGATGGATGGCCGATTCCGTCTGGCAACGGGCGGCCTGACCTTTGACGGTAAGGCCAGGTTCACGGGAGTTACGATCCGAGTGGAAGGCTCGGCGGACAGCAACGGCGCCTCGTTCCATGGATCGGTCAGCCGTTCGACCAAGGGAGAGGCCTTCGGCCTCGAGTGGAAGCTCAACGGCACGTTCGATCTCGAGTTCGACCTGTCGGGCAGCGCGCTGGACATCGGTGGGTCGGCGAGGCTGCAGGGCTGTGTCGAAGGGAAGTGCGACAGCGTCAACGCGAACATCGGCTATCATGATGGCCGCCTCCGAGCCTGCACCAACATCCCGGGAGTCGGCACCAAGTGCCTCAGTCTTTGAGCGCGTGGCGTCAGTGATGCCAATACCCGAGGTGCAGGAGCGCCCGCCTGACGGCGGCGCTCACCTCCTCTCCGCGGCTCTCGCGCCCCGACGTCGGCATTGCCGCGCGACCGCCCTCGTGCTTCACGGCCGCACGGCGGAGACGCCATAGAGCATCTTCATCTCCGATAGAGACTTCGACCTCGAAGCACCGCGGTGATGTTGGGGCATACCTGTCATGCACTTGGACGGCCCCTTGGCACGACGCACACCGTGCGACATTGACTTAGGGTCTGTCCACGAATAAACAGGCGCACCGCATCCACGAGCGCAGGCCATCTTCGCCCGCGACTCGGTCGCCCAATCCTCAACGTACCTCCGGTACGCCTGCGGTTGAGCTCCCTTCTCGAAAATGGAAGACAGGCGCCGCGAACGAGGCTGACCCACGCTCGCGGCGCAAGTCTACCTATTCATTGTTGGACAGACTCTCAATCGCGGTCTGCGACGAAGACGACGACGGTGAGGTCAACCCGTTCGCGGCTGATTGCTGGACGCGGGCCGAGTTGGAGGCGCGGTCACGCGTCGGGATCGACGCCGAGCTCGCGGAGGCGGCTCGCGAGTGCCTCGGCGCGGGCCCTCTCCTGCTCAGCGCGGGCCCTCTCCTGCTCAGCGCGGGCCTCTTCCTGCTCGGCGCGGGCCCGTTCCCGCTCGGCGCGTGCCCGCTCCTGCTCGGCACGGGCTTCTCCCTGCTCGGCCCGGGCCCGCTCCTGCTCGGCCCGGGCTTCTCCCTGCTCGGCCCGGGCCCGTTCCTGCTCGGCGCGGTCCCGTTCCTGCTCGGCGCGGTCCCGTTCCTGCTCGGCGCGGTCCCGTTCCTGCTCGGCCCGGGCCCGTTCCTCGGCATGCCCGGGCCGCACCTCGCCGCGGTAGAAGACGTCGAACTTGTGTCCGGGGCGCCACTCCGCACGCGGGAGGACCTTCAGCGCCAGCCCGGGGATGGTCCGCGATTCTACCTGGCCTCCAGGACCGACGATGTGTTCCAAATACTCGCCATCGACGAGCTCGTACCAGGTGAGGGCGCGGGGATCTTCGACCTCGGGAAACGCCAGGGCGAACTCGGGGACGTCGTTGTACTCGTTCACGAACCGCTGAAAGCGGGTGTCCTTCAGCTCCCTGCGCCGGTCATTGGTGCTGACGATCTCCATGACGAAGAGCAGATCGTCGGCGGTGATGCGCGTGGTGTCGACGGCGCGAGCGAGCACGATGTCGCCGTAGTAGACCTTCTGCTCGTCGGTGTCAGGGGAGATGTACCATATCGGTTCGTCGGACAGGTACGTGAGCTCGGCCTCCGCGCCGACCGTAGCGAGGATCGCCGAGAGATCGACGGCCATGATGCGGTGCGCTGTACTCTGAGCCACCTGCAGCCCTTCATCGAAGTAGGGGGTGCCGTCGACGGCGGTATGCAGTCTCGGGACCAGCCTGCTCCGGCGTTGTTCGACCTCGTTCCTCATACCGCGAGTCTACCAGATGGCGCCGCGGGACGCGGCTTCGATACAGGTTCGACCTTCTGGCGCGGGGTCCGCGGGCGCTTCCGCCGCGAACCCAGCCCGCGATGACTTCGCGCCGGAGCTCGCCCTGGGACGCTGCGGCAGACAAAGCGACCAAGTGATGTGCGTGCCCGCCGGCCGAGTTCAAGGCGCGAAACCGTAGCGATATCCGAAGATATCGGACGGCTTCGCAACGCCGAAATCGGTTGGCGGGCACGTGCAGCGCGCCGCGTCGCGACTCTGCCGCAGCGTCCTGGGTTTCGGCTGACCCCCTCGGATTGCGCTGAAACTCACATTGCACCGCATCTCGAGGTGTGACCGGCACCGCCCAGACCCGCACCGTCGTTCGCGAGTATGTCGCGCGGCATCTCGGCCTCGATCTCCCTGACGAACGCCTGCCCGCGGCGCTCAACACCTGGTTGGGCGACGGGCACGAGCAGAGCGACGCCTTCGTCTCAGCCGTCACCGTGAGCAAGAGCGCGTTCTTCCGCGACCCCGAGCAGCTCGAAGCCATCGCCACGCGGGCGGAGCGCATCTACCGCGCGGCGGGTCGCCACATCCGCATCTGGTGCGCGGGCTGCGCGTCCGGGGAGGAGCCGTACTCACTGGCGATGCTCCTGCGCGATCGGGGGGTGCCCGCCGAGATCCTCGGGACCGACGTCGACGAGGTGGCGCTGGAGCACGCCCGCGACGCCGACTACTACGCGGCCCGACGCCTCCGCCGCGTCTCCCCCGGCCACCGCCAGCGATACTTCCGACCCGCGGAGCCCGGCTACTTCGCCCTCCGCCCACCGATCCGCGGCTCGGTCCGCTTCGAGTCCCACAACATCGCCCAGGACGCACCGCCTCCGGGACCCTGGGACCTCGTGGTCTGCCGCAACGTCTTCGCCTACTTCCGTCGCGACGCGGTGACCCCCGCGGTGGAGCGCATCCTCGGCGAGCTGCGCCGAAGGGGTGTCCTCTGGGTGGGGGCCGCCGATGGCCTCGACGAGCTCGACCTCCCGCTGGAGCGCTCCTCCGAGGGGCCCGGCGCCTGGCGTCTGCTCGGGGCGGAACGCACCGCGACTCCGATGCCGATCCCGCCCCCCGACGACGGCCCCGTGGCGACCGTCTCGGAGTTGGTGGAGCGCGGCCTGTACGCGGCGGCCTACGAAGCGGCCGTCGCCCACTGCGCGGCGAACCCCGGCGACGCCGTCGGCTGGGTCGATCGAGGCAACCTGGAGCTGCGGGAGCACCGCTTCGACGACGCCCTCGCCAGCTACGCCCGCGCCCTGTTGGGGGATCCGGGGCTGGCCGAGGCCCACTACTTCCGCGGGGTGCTCTACGGCAAGCGCGGCGCCTGGCGCGAGGCCGCCGCGGAGCACGAACGGGCGCTGCACACGGATCCGCTGCTGTGGCCCGCCCACTTCCTCCGCGCCGTGGCCCTCGAGCGGGTAGGGGCCGACGCCGACGCCGACGCCGCCTTCCAGCGTGTCGCCTCCGCCGCCGACGGCACCGTCGTCTTCCGCTCCTGCGCCGCGTCCGTCAACAGCGTGCACCTCGCTCCCGGCGACGCGATCGCCGAAGCCCGCCGCAGATCTACGGCGCCACGACGAGCAGCCGCCGCAGGTACGCGAGGTTCACCGCGTTGAAGCTGGGCGGCTCGCCCCCCAGATCACCGAGGTCGAAGCTGCTCCCCGACTGCATCAGGTTGAAGCCCGCGGTGTCGATGTGCCCACCGGCGACGGGGGCTTCGACCCACGGGCCCGCGACGTCGGCGAGCAACCCCCGCGGTGGAAAGCCGGGCTTCACGAGCCCCAGCGAGTGGCCGATCTCATGGGCCAGGACCGACGCGGTCGCCAGGACGAGCAGGTCGAGGACGAAGCGGAAGCGGTTGGCGCGGAAACGCTCGGCCTGCGGGAGCTGCTCGACCTCGAAGCCGGGCTCCACGAAGGGCGCGTCCGTCGCCAGGCTGCCGAAGGGCTGCCCGCTCCCCGGCAGGTACTCGGAGATGAGGACGCGGGTCACCTGGGTGCCGAGGACGAAGCGCACGAACGAGGTCGTGTAGATGCCCCGCCCCGGGCCCGTGTTGTCGTCGGCCGAGGTGTTGTTCCAGTCGAGGTTGGCGCGACCGAAGAAGGTGCGTTGACCCGGCCGGTAGTCGGGATCGTCGCCACCCATCGCGATGCGAGACCACCCGAGATCGTCCCAGGCCTCCGGGGGAGGCGTGTCGGGATCGTCCGCCTCGTGGAAGTTGATCCGCACGCGATCCGGCTCGGGGGCGTCTGCGTGAAAGAACGCGCGTAGACGCGCCGCCACGCCGCTGCGAACCATGCCCAGGACCGCCGCGCGCCACTGCGCGTCTCCCCCGAGAAGGCCCAGCGCGGCGACGGCCTCCTCCCAATCGGCCACCCCGTTCGGCGGCCCGGTGGTGACGGTCTCACCGTCGACCTCGAGGGCCCCCAGATCGCGGTCCCACGTGACGACCCAGTGGTCCTCGGAGTCGAAGGGGTCCGCCTCGGGGCTGAGCTCGCCGACGGTCACGAACGCGGTCTCCGTCGGGTTCCCGTCGAGGGCCGCCTGCAACGAGAACCGCCCCGCCCCGCCGGGGAGCGGCTCGACCACCCGCCCCCGCCAGACGTGGCCGCCGCGCACCTCGATCCACTCACCGCCAGGCGGCTCGATCCCGCCGGTGACGACGTGTCGATCGATCACCACCGAGACCCCGCGCCACAGCACGTACGGCGCGTCCGCCGGCGCCCAGTCGGGGCCATGCTCGACGTGCACCTCCAGCGTCCAACCCACCGGCGGGACCGTCCATTCGAAGGTGCTGCGACGCGCCTCGAAGGTCCCCGGCGCCTGCCCCAGCATGTCCCGCTGCAGGCCGTTGAAGCCGACCCAGACGCCGCGGATCCCCGGCGGCCCATCAGGCTCGATCCGGGCGTCCCCGCGCCGGGGAAGGTCAGGGCGCAGGACCGCGTCGGGCGCCGCGTCGGGTGGCGCTCCGTCGAGGCCCCCGTCGGGGATCGCCACATCTGGCGACGCCTCGCCCCCGCCGTCGTCGCAGGCGACGAGGGCGAACACCAACAGCCATTGCGCTCCCCGCACTCTCACCCCCATTCCAAGAGCCGACGCAGCGCGCTCGGCTCCGCCCGCCGTACGGCCGCAAGCCGCGTCAGCGCCGCCTGCATCCGCCCGCGTACCCGCTCGTCGCACGCCCGCACGTAGTCCTCATCCACCGCGGCCTCAGCGCCGCTCCGCTCGAAGCGCACCGGCTCGAGCACCTCGATCAGGATCCGCGTCGGCACCGGGAGGTACGGGTAGCTCGCCCCCACCGTGAGACCCCAGGGCAGGCTGAGCGCCAACGGAAAGACCTTCAGCCGGAAGATCCGATCCGTCCGCAGCAAGCGCGCGAGCCGGCGACCCTCCGTCAGGACGACGAACCCCGAATGAGCCCCCGCCGCGACCACCGGGACGATGGGCACCCCAGCCTCGATGGCGAGCCGGACGTAGCCGCGCCGCCCGTCGAAGACGATCTCGTCCCGCTTCCAAAACGGGCGCTGCGAGTCGACATCTCCCCCCGGATAGACCAACACGTTTCGCCCGGCCTCGAACAGCGCCAAGGCGTTGTCCCGCGACGCACGCACCGCCCCGAGGGGCACCAGGATGCGGTTCGTCAGCCACGCCTCGATGACCTTCTCGTGCCCCAGCCCGTACGGGAGGAAGCCCACCCCGCGCTCGCGCACCAGCGCCGAGGCGAAGATCCAGGTGTCCGGCGTCGCGATCGATCCGCTGTGGTTGCCGACGAAGAGCACGCTCTCCTCCGGTACGCGGTCGGTGCCCGTCACCCGGGGGCGGAACCACCGCTCGAAGACCGGATCGAGGCGATGCACCAGCCGGTGGACGAGGGCGTCGTCCCGCGCGTTGGGGTCATCGGGGTCGTAGCGTCGCCAGCGCATGCCCCACTCTGCCACGCACAACGCCCTTGATCGGCTACATTGCGGCGATGCTTCGATCGCTCCTCCCGCTCCTGCTCACCGGCGCCGCCTGCGGCCACGGGATCAACGGCCACGTCCACGTCACCGGCTGGGCCATCGAGTCCCTGCCTCCAGGCCCCCTCGCCGACTTCCTCGCCGAGCCCGAGGTCTTCGAGGCGGCGCTCATCGGGGCCTCCTTCCCCGACTCCGGCTACGCCATCGACGATCCCTACGGTGAGCTCGCGCACTGGCCGCCCTTCGTCCAGGCGTTGCTCGACCAGCTCCGGCGAGGGGACTTCGATGCCGACCTCGAGGCCCGGAAGACCGCGGCGTTCCTGATGGGACTCGCCTGCCACGGCCTTCAGGACGAGCTCTTCGACTCCATCTTCCTCCACCAGGTCAGCGCCCACGACGGGCGAGGTCAGGACGAAGCGGATCCCGGGACCGACGGCTTCCTCGTCGTCGACGGCCACCTCCGGTTCAAGCCGGCCTTCTTCCTCCCCGGCGAGGCGCTCGTCACCGCCTTTCGCGACGCCCACGGACACGCGGTCAGCGTCGAGACGATGACCCTCGGCCTGCGCCGCGTGAAGCTCCTCGTCATCGACGCCGCCGAGTCCATCGGCGCGAACCTCGACGCGCGCTACCGCCCACTACTGCCCTGGACGGCGGCCCACTACCTCGACGCCGACATCCCCGGCAGCCTGCGCAGCGAGGTCCCCGCGACCGCCGCCTACCTCGAAGCGATCTGGGCGCGGCTCCACGGCGAGTGGCCGGTGACCGCCCTGGTGGGCCACGCCTACCCGCAGCCCCCCCGGCGCTTGCTCGGGATCGAAGCCGCGAGCGTCGATAGCTGGGTCACGCTCGTCTTCGGCAGCGGCGCCATCGTCGGCACGGTGAACGCCGAGACGGTGCGCTTCACCGACGCCTCCGGCGACGCGGTGCCCTTCGAACTCCATCACACCAGGTGGTCGGGCTCACGGCCCGACGAGTCGACCCGCCTCGTTCAACTCAGACCCCAGGCGGATCTGCGCAGCGACCACACCTACACCGTCGAGCTGGCGCGCGGCGTCCGGCTCCAAGATGGCCGGACCACCGACGCGCCGTGGCGCTACACCTTCCAGACCCCTTGCGCCCCGGCCGATCCGTGCGTCGAGCCCGACGCCGGAGTCGCGGACATCGGCGTCGGCGACGCGGCGAGGGAGATAGACGACGCCGCCCCCGACGCCGCCCCCGAGATCACCAGCGGCGGCGACGGCTGCAGCGGCGCCCCCGGCTCACCCTTCGGCTCGTGGTGGCTGCTCCTCGGCTTCAGCGCAGCAGCAGGCGCAGGATCCGCGAGAGCGCGCCGCGTCGCCTCGGCAACAGCGGGACGGCCCCGACCCGGAGACGCTGCGCCGGCCATTCCGCCTCCAACATATGTGGCGAGATCGTGAACGGCTCCGAGGTCTCTCCCGGGTAGAGGACCCACACGCTGTCCACCGCCGGCGCCCCGTCGCCCCGGTATCCAAAGGCCTCGCCATACTTCGTCCACACCTCGTGGACCGCCGACAGCGGCACCTCCCGGGGCTGCGACCGGTCGAGCCGATGCTTGGCGTCGAAGATGTGGGCCCGCGCCCGCGCTCCGGGGCGCCGCACCAGGAGGCACACGTCGGGACGCAGGGGCGCGCGCCCCGTCACCCGCGCGAGCTGTCCGTCGCCGTCGCGCCCGATGGCCGGCTCGTAGAGCACGCTGATCTGCGCGTCCCCGATCTGCGCCACCGCCACCCGTCGAGGGAGCTCCACGAACCAGCCCTGCGTCCCCAGCTCCAGGACCTCCTCGCTGGTGGTCCCCGCGATCTCCGCCAGCGCCGCCACCACCTGCAACACGCTCCACACCTCGTAGAGGGTGTCGATGTCGTCCAGCGGCGCGAAGGCAAGCCGCGGCTCGACGTGGCCCACCCCATGGAGTCGCTCCCACAGGCGCCGCAGATTCCAGTAGCCGGGGTGCCCCTCCACGGCGGCGCTGCGCGGCAGCATCGGAGCGGCGGGCAAGCTCGCCGGCAGCCCACAGCGGATGCGCGCGCGGTCGAGGTCGGATCGCAGCGCCGCCACCCGCTCGGACCGCGAGACGAGGGCCCGCAGACGCGGCACGTCGCGCTCCGCGTACAGGTTCCCGCGCCGCGTCCGAAACCGCTCCCGCTCGGCGCGACCGACGTGGATGCGCGAACGCTCCGCGGCGATGTTCTGCTCGAGCTGCTCGACGAGGCCCTGCAAGTGGGACAAGAGCCCGACCACGCCGCGATTCTCCGGCAGATCCAGATCACGGACGCGGTCGCGCTTCACCGCCAGCGCCCGACCCGGCACCGCCATCCGCAACGCCGCCGGGCTCCGCGCCAGCCACCGGGCGTCCCGCGCGCTGAGGCGCGGCGAAGGCGCAGGCACCGGACGAACCCGCTCGACGGTGCGATGCAGCGGCTTGCGTCGAATCCACGCCGAGGCCTCACCGACCACGCCCGCCGCCGCCTCGAGCTCCGCCAGGACCGCGTCGGCGTGGCTCGCCGCCCGGGGCACAGCGCCCGTCGCCTGCCCCCCGAGCTCCGCGCTCAGCCCGGAGGCCGTCGCCTCCAGATCGTCGAGCATCGCCAACAGCGCCGCCTCCGTGAGCTTGTTCGGGCGGACCTCGAGCGGCACCGAGAGCCCGCACGCGCGCACCGCGAGCCGCCCCGCCAACGCCGAGAGCAGGTCGCGGTCCGCCCAGCGCGCGCCCCCCCTCGAGTCGGTCCGCAGCGACACCACGTCTCGACCCAGCTCCAAGGAGACGACGGAGTCCGGCTCCGCCCCCACGACCTCGACGTGCACCACCTCGCCAGCGTCGACCACCAGCGGTTCGCACACCGCCCCGAACGTTGCCTCACGCACCGCCCCGGCCCCACGCACGCGCAGGCGCGCATCAGGCATGGAAGAAGTCGTAGAAGTCGCCGAGATCCTCGCCCCGCCTTCGAATCCGGTCCACCGTCTCCGCCGAGCGCGGCCAGTTCTGCTCGTGGCACAGCGTCCGCAGCGCGTCGAAGACCTCTCGGTAGCGCTCCCCCACCCCACGCAGCGTCGGCAACACGCGCTGCACGACGGCGAAGTCGCAGGCCGCGCTGAACGGCAAGAGGACCTCGGCGACCCCCAGGAACCGCTCGATGGCGCCGATCGTGCGCGCCGTCGGAGCCCCCGGGACCTGCTTGCGGTGCAGCAGCTCCGTGAGCGCCCGGATGCCCTGCCCGACGGAGAGCGGCGGCGGCAGCCCGTCGGTGACGCGGCTCCAATCCACCGGCTCCGCCGACGCCACGGCCTCCCGCCGCTCGTCGAACAGCGACGTGACGGCGGGCTCGATCCACACGACCGCCGCCCGCGACAGGAAGCGCGGCGATAGCCGCTCCACGGTCTCGTCGACGTTGACGGTCGCCAGGAACCGCGCGTTGTGCCCCACCGGGAAGCTCGCCGGATAGCGCTCGGCGTTGCTCGGGTGCTCGGTGTGACCGTAGAGGCGCACCCGCGGGCGATCATCCTCGAGGGCCGAGATCAGCCGACTCAGGTAGTACTCCGGCGCTGCGAGGTTCAGCTCCTCGAAGAGCGTCAGGTAGAGCCCGCCGTGGCCCCGTTGCAGATCGTCGGCCGCCACCAGGAGCTGCTCGGCGAGACCATCGGTGCTGGCCTCCCAGCGGCCCCGCTGCGGGTGCCAGAACCCGAAGAGCGCCGCGTCGTCCTGCCACTCGCGCCGCACCACGAGCTCCAGGTAGCGCTCGCTCTCCGGCCCCGAGCCGAGCCGCCGCGCGAGATCCCGCGCCAGCGTGCTCTTTCCGCCACCGGGCGGGCCCGCCAGCAGGACCCACGGGCTCGTCACCAGCGTCGCCAGCAGGCTGGACACCAGGAACGGCTCCACATGCGGGAGGTGCTCGCACAGCTCCGTCGACAGGTCGGCGACGGTCGGCGTAGGCCGGGTCTGCAGCGCCGAGGCGCGGAGCGGTCGCGCGACCGCCCCCGAGGACTCCAGTCCGCGCGAGCGCACGCCGCCGCCCTCCCCGAACGCCGCCGAGAGCACCCGGACCAGGGCGCTGTCCTTGAGCCGCTCCGCCTCCGCCACGTCCTCCCGTAGCTTCGCGAGCCGCTCGTCGAGCTCGGCGCGCTCCGCCGCCTCCTGCGCCTGTGTCTGCGCCAGCCGCTCCTGGGCCGCCGCCATCTCCTCGTCGAAGCGCGCCCGCTCCGCCGCCATCGCCCGCTCCAACCTCTCCCGCTCCGCCTCGGCGACGCGCCGCGCCGCGCGCTCGACCTCACGCCGCCCCTCGGGGGTCTCCAGGAAGGCCTCCGCCGCCCGCGCGCGCTCGCCGGCCAACAGCTTCGAGGTCTCCAGCAGGCGCTCGAGCCAGCTCACCCGCGCCTCGAGGACCTGCGGCGGCAGCGCCGACGCCTTCACCTGCTCCAGCGCCGACGCCACCCGACTCCACTCGACCCCCTCGAGATCCGCGAGCAGCCCCGCCAGCCACGCCCCGCGCGCCTCCGGCGTCTGGTGGTCGACGAGCTGACCCTGGACATCGAGCAACGCATCGACCCCCGGCGGCTCGTGCACCAATAGCCGCCGCGGGCCGCCCCCCTCCCAGCCCGCCTCGACGCGCCCGAAGTGCACCCAGAAGTCCTCCTCCTCGACCTCCGCCTCGAAGTCCTCGTCGGGCAGCAGGTCGACCTCGGGCCCGCGAAACACGGCCGGGCCCCGCACGCGGCCGGCGACCCGCACGTAGACACGGCCCACCGCGTCGTGGATCCCCGGCCGATCCGGGTCCAACCGCAGCGATGTCCCATCCCGAGTCGTCGCGGTCCACACGTCCACCAGGCGCTCGGCGTTTCGCCCCGGGAGCTCGTCGAGCTTCAGCTCCTCGTAGGGGATGCCCGCCAGCTCGACCAGCGTCCAGGGCCGCACATCGGGCCGTGGAGGCGCCCACACATCGGGGCATCGGTCCCGGTCGACCACCACCGCCGTGTCGACCCAGCAGACGGGGGCCACCCGCAGGCGTCCGGTCTGGGAAGAGCGCTCGTCGGTCACCACCGCCAGCACCGGCAGGTCCGAGAGCTCGCCGCGCTCCACCCGCTCCAGCAGGTGCTCCGCCGCCCCGATGAGCCCCCGATACGGCCGGCCGGCGACGGCCAGAGATGCCGCGCGCTCAAGCACCTGCACCACCCCGTCGCGCTCCGACTCGCTCAGCGCGTGGCTCTTCTTCAGCCGCTCGTAGAGCGCGAGAAGTTCCGGTTGCAGCGCGTCCTCGGCGGAGGCGACGGCCCGCTCAGCCCCCGCCAACGCATCGACAGCGCGCTTCAACGAGCCGCTCTGAAGCGCCTGGGTCGCCACCGCCGTGGCCTGCTCCGCGCTCGACCGCCCCGCGGACGTCGGCAGCGCGGACGCCCGCCCCCGGACGCTGTCCACGCGCAGCTCCGTCTGGATTCGCGCCTTCTCCCATGCTTCGTGGGCTTCCTGGTGCCACGCCTTGAGATCCGTCAGTTCGCTCGAGGCCGGCCCCTCTGCCTCCATGAGCACGCCCGCGGCCACCAGATCCGCCCAGCGCTCCGACGCCTCGGCCTCGATCCGCGCGACCGCATGGTCCTCCGCCGCCGCATCCAGCTCCTGCCCAGCGAACTGAATCCACTCCTCGGCCTGGCGCGTGTCGCGGTCATCGAGGCGCTCGATCGCCGCGTCAATCGATGCCTCCGCGTCCTCCAGACCACGGTTCGAGGTCCGTGTACGCAGAGCGCGCGCCTCGCGACGCAGATCCTCGAGCTTCTGTGCGGCGGCGTCGGTCCACCCCGGGCGGTCCGCCTCGGGGGCGGCGACGAGGGCCTCCTCAGACAGCGCCAGCAGGCGGACCCGGACGTGGGGATCGACGGCTTTGGGCACCGTGGCGAGCTGCCCCAGGAGCCAGTCCGCGCGATCGCACTCCGGCGCCGGCGGATCGCTGAGATCCAGATCGGAGAGCACCGCGATGGCGCTCGGGGCGAGCTCGCCCAGATCGGTCTCCAGCCGCGCGCGCCAGTCCACGGGCAGGGGCGAGGTCGGCGGCTCGCTCTGCGTCCAGTTCTCGACGACCCGCCGCACCGCGTCTTGCAGCGCCGACAACGCCTTCTCCAATGAGAACCACACCTTGACGCCGTGCATGAGCTGGGCTGTGCCGCGCGGCTCGGAGGCCCACTCACCCACGTCGTCGGTGAGGAGTCGGAGCTTCGTAGGTGCCTTCGCGTCGCGGCCCTCGAGGGCCGAGAGCACGGCCTGGGCCTCCTGCCGCGCCTCCGAGTAGATCACCGGCGAGGGCGCCACCCGAAGGCGCACCAGCCGCTGGGGATCAAGCAGCATCCGCAGACTCGCCGCCGCCCGCTGAAGTTCTACCGGCCGGCGGAAGGTGACCAGCGCTGGAGCCTTGTTCTCGGTCAACAGCCTGCGGAGGGCATCGGCGGCCCAAGCAGGCTCCTCGATCTGCCACGCCGTGCCCAGAGCCTCAGTGCGAAGCGCCGCGGTGGACCACCAATCGAGGAGCGTGGCCAGGCGCCGGGTAGGACCGTCGGTGGCGTAGGCGGCGTGCAGCATGCGCTCGAAATGACGCAGACAGCGCTTCCGGTCACCGGCGTCGGTGTCGCCGCACCAGGCCAGGCGATGAACGGGGCCAACAAGGCGCTGCAACCACCACACGGCGTCGTCGGCGCCCACCGTGTCGGCGTCGAGGGCGCGCCACCGGTCGGCCATACTCACGAGTTCCGCTCAATCGCCGCTGGGCTCATCGTTCGCTCCTATCGGACGGGGTTGGGCCGCCGTGGAATCAGGGTCGAGACGCGGCGCATTCGTTCCGCGTAGGCGGGGCGCGTCGCGCGCATGCGGGCGTCCTTCAGAGGGATGCTGACGAAGAACAACAGGCCGGCGATGGCGACGGGACCCAACGCCGCGGGCCACCACTCCGGGGCGGTGGCGAGGGCGAACAGGTAGAGCCCGCACCAGAAGCCGAGCTCGCCCAGGTAGTTCGGGTGGCGCAGCCAGCCCCAGAGGCCCGCCTCGAAGAGATCGCCCCGCCGCTTCTGGTGCAGCGTCCAGCGTCGGAGCTGCTGGTCGGCGATGCCCTCGAGCAGGATCGCGCCGGCCGTCACCGCCGCGGCCACCGCGTCCAGCGCACCGAAGGGGCGCGCGCTCCCCACCGCCGGCATCAGCGACAAGCTGGCCACGAAGACCCACGCGGCGGAGGTGAGGTGCAGCCCCAACAGGCTCACCAGCCAATAGGCCCCCCCGGTCTTCCCGCGCAGCTCGACGTAGCGCCAGTCCTCGTGGCCGAGCCCGTGCCAGCCGCGCACCCAGTTCCAGGTGAGGCGAGCCCCCCAGGCGAGGACCAGGGAGCAGACCACCGCCGCCCGCGTCGCATCTCCGTCGGGTCGCTCGAGGAGCCAGAAGCCGACGAAGAGCGGCGGCGCCACGCTCCAGTAGGGATCGAAGAAGCTCGAGTTGTCGAAGGCGCGGCTGAAGAGGAAGACCACCAACGCCGCGGCGCCGGCCGCCGCCCCCAACCGCACCAGCGGATCGGCGTCAAACGCCCGCAGGGCGCCGAGCCCCGCCGCCAACGCCAGCGCGTAGCACGTCAGGATCGCCACCGCGGCCCGTCGCCGAAGGAGTGCCCCCATCGCGCCCACCTTGAACGCGACCCGCCGGGAAGTCGAGCCCCACGGGAAAAGGCGCGACGGCTCCTTCCGGTAGCTCCCGTCAGCCCAAACCACGTTTCCAGGAGACTCCGGTGATCTCACTTCGCCCCAACCTCTTCGCCGCGCTGCTCATCGCCGCGCTCGCAGGCGCCTGCGACCCCGGCGCGGCGCCCCCTGTCCCCGACGACACGGCGAGCTTCCGCGCGCGGCTCGTCTCCGACGTCGACCCCGCCGACGTCGCCGCTATCCGCGTCGAGGTCTTCCACGAGGGCGAGCGCGTCGAGCGGCGCGACGTCCCCCTCGTCGAGCAGCCCATCCCCGGCGAAGACGCGACCCGGTACGGCGGCGACGCCTACTTCACGCTGCGCCCCGGCGACTACCTCGCCGCCGCCACCCCCCTCGCCCCCGACGGGGAGCCCGCCCCCGGTTGCGCCCGGGCCGAGGCCGCCGCCACCGTGCGCCGCGGCGAGACCACAGAGGTGGTGCTCATCATGGTCTGCGGCGACGACGGCTCCGGCGGACTCGACGTGGTCCTCGGCATCGAGCATCCCCCCGTCATCACCGATCTCGAGCTCGTCCCCAGCAAGTTCATCCCCGCCTGCACCAGCATGAGCGCGCGGGTCACGGTCGACGACGCCGACGGCGATCTGGACGGCCTCGTCTACGAATGGTCGGTCCTCGACAGCCCTGGCGACGCCGAGTTCGTGCTCGACGCCGACGGCCAGGCGGCCGGCTTCTTCGCCCAGACCCCGGGGACCTACACCCTCCGCGTCGAGGTCACCGACGAGGCCGGCCAGTCGGCCCACCTCGACTTCCCGGTCTACGTGAGCGCTGACATGGGCGCCTGCTCGGGGGAGGTCGACGGCCTCGACGCCCCCATCCGCGTGGTCCTCGACCGCCTCGTCTATGGCGTGGCCGACACCGTCTCGGTGCGGGTCGAGGTCGACGCCGACAGCGCCGCGGAGGTCATCGGCGTTGTCCTCGCCGCCCCCGTCTCGGAGGACATCGAGGTCCTCACGCTCCGCCGGGCCGAGGCCGGCGTCTACACGACCGACGTAGCCGTCCCCGTCACCAGCGCCCTCGACGAGGTCATCGTCCCCCTCGACAACCGCCTCGCGCTGACCCCCGGCGAGACCTTCTTCGCCCTCTACTACGTCGACGCCACCGGCATCGGCGTCCCCGGCGCCCGCGAGAACTACATCGCCGACATGGGCCTGATGCGCGCCTTCGATCCCAACGACCCCAACGCCGTCCCCGTGGCCCCCGTCCAGGTCATGCCGGCCCTCGCCGCAAGCGACGACGAGCTCGAGCCCGCCTTTGGCGGCAAGCGCGTCGGCACCCTCGCCCGCCAGGGCAGCGTCCCGCTCCAGCTCGCCATCGACGAGCTCATCCTGGCGCCCCGAGACGACGCCGAGCTCGCGCGCTTCCTCGCCGAGACCGGCGGCACCATCCTGCGCTCCGCGGAGTTCGGCGCCGGCGACCGCGCCGAGACGCAGTACCTCGTGCGCGTCGATCCCGCCGCCGCTCCGCTCCAGGACCTGCCCCAGCTCCGCGCGCTCTACGGCGAGGACACCCTGCTCTTCGGCAGCAGCCCGGAGGCCCTCGGCATCTACGCCCTCACCCTCCACTACGGCTTGCAGGGCTACCGCGTCGGGGTGAACCCGCGCTTGCAGTTCCAGGGCACGCCCGTCGTCTCCGAGCAGCGCGCCCCCGGCTTCGGCGACACGATGAACCGCCTGCACCCGCCCGCCACCACGGTCCCCGACGCCTGGGCCTTCAACGCCCTGTGGGACGGAGACGAGGCGCGCATCGACGCCGCCGTCCTCGACATGGGCTTCGCCCCCAACGCCGACTTCCGCGTCCCCGCCGGCGGGATGCGCCAATGCGATCTCGAGGGCGGCAGCTTCTTCGGCGGCCTGCTCCGCGGCATCGAGTGCCGCGCGGGCATCGCCGTCGGGCCGCCCACCGTCGGCAACAGCTTCTTCGGCGACCGCTCCTGGCACGGCACCGGCGTGGTCACCGTCCTCGGCGGCATTCCCAACAACGGCTTCGGCGCCACCGGCGTCGCCGGCCAGGTCGCGGTGCCCATGCTCTACCGCTTCGGCCTCGCCTCCTACGCCTTCGAGATGGGGCTCGGCATCCAGCAGGCCGTCATTGACGGGGCCTCGGTCATCAACCTCAGCGCCGGCTACCCCTGCCGGATCCTCGACAACGCCGACATCGACTTCAACATCTGCAGCCCCGGCGGTCGCGCGGCCCTCTGCGCGACGATCACGGTGGCCCTCCTCGCCGCCACGGAGCTGGTCTGCGCCAGCGCCCACGCCCTCGCGGGGATCCCGTTTGTCGGCCCGTTCATCGCCGCCCCCCTCTTTGCGGCCTGCGCGGCGGGGCACGCGGCCGTCGCCGCCGGCATCACCGCCTGCCACGCCCTCGTCCTCGCCGGTGACCCCCGGGGGCCGCTGGGCCACGCCCTGGAGTTCGCCACCGAGCGTGGCGTTCCGGTGGTCAGCATCGCGGGGAACAACATCAACCCCGACAACCTGCCGCCCCTCGTCGCCGACATCATCGACGTCGACGAACGGAGGGTAGAGGCGTGGGGGATCATCCCCGCGATGATGCCCGAGACCATCGTAGTGGGGGCCGTCAACGTCGCCGACGACTTCAGGAACGTCCACTACTTCGGCGACCGCGTCGACCTCTGGGCCCCCATCGAGAGCAGCTACTGGCACCCCGAGGACATCGACGACGTCACCAGCCGCCAGACCGGCGGCCTCATCGGCGGCACCAGCGCCGCGGCCCCGTACGTCGCGGGGACGATCGCCCTCATGCAGGCCCTCAACCCCACCCTCAACCCACGCACGCCCGGCCTCAGCCCGGCGGCGCGCCGGGCCATCCCCGAGCGGCTACGGGCCCTCCTGGCAGAGACCGCCACCACCAACGCCGAGCTCAACGCCGCCGGCTACGTCGACGGCTCCGGCGAGCGCGGCAACGTCGTCAACCCCTTCGCCGCCGCCCGCGCCGCGGCCCTCGAGGTCATCCCCGACTTCGCCAGCCTCGGCTACGACGCCGCCCTCAACTTCGACGAGGACGCCGGCGGCGCCGACAGCGCCGACAGCGCCTTCGTCCTGGCCGAAGGCGTCACCGCCACCGGCACCATCCTGTACATGCGCGGTGAGGGCGGCGCCCCCGCCTACCGCGACGAGGACTTCTACCGGCTCCCCGTCGCCGCCGAGCTGCCCCCGGGCCTCTACGTCCAGGACCTCCGCCTCCGCACGCCCCGCGGGGACCTCTTCGACCCCCTGGAGAACGACCACCCCGACTTCCATCTCGTCGGCTTCGGTCGCCCCTCCGCCACCGAGGACGAGCTGCTCTACGAGAGCGGCCCGCTCCTCCCCGGAGGCTCGACCTTCGCCCGAGTGCGAGGCTTCGCCGACAACGACAACGTCTACCAGATCGTCTACGGCACGCGGCGCGTCGGCGACGCCCCCACCGCCGATCGTTTCGACCGCGACGACCCCGCCTTCAACCCGCCCGAGAGCCGCCCCGACAACGACATCCCGGCCCGCGCCGTGCGCCTCGGAGGGCCCGGCGAGTTCGCCTGGATCTCCGACGGCTTCGACGCCGCCGGGGGTGAGATCTTCGCCATCGACATCCCGGACCTGAACTTCCACGACGTCGGCGACGAGGACTACTTCGCCGTCGTGGATCTGCCGCCCTTCGACGCCTACGAGGGCGCCGGCTGCCAGCCCTCGCTCTACATCACCTTCGCCGACGGCGCCCGGCTCACCGCCACCGCCCCCGACGGCACCGTCCTCCTCGCCCGCCAGCCCTCCCCCGTCGACATCCCCTCCGACTGGCTGGCCCTCCCCCTCACCTTCCACCTCGAGGCCGCCGCCGACGGTGGCGCCATCAGCTACGACCTCCGCGTCGAGGTGCGGCTCCCCAGCGAGCGCATCTGCGCCCTCGCCGACCTCCACCGAGGCATCCGCGACCTCGCAGGCTCCGGCTTCCACGAGTTCCCCCGCTTCTTCCCCGACGTCGACGAGGTCGACCCCAACGGCCTCGACCCCGAGCGCGAGCTCGACCCCCTCGGCCGCGTCGTCACCCCCGACACCTACCTCGTCACCTGGCGCGGCGGCGACTTCCGAGCCAGCGTCCAGCTCGTCCGAGGCGACAGCATCCGAGTCGGCCTCACCGACTTCGAGGACGACTTGCTCACGGAGGTCAAGAGCCGCGACCCCGTCGCCGGAGACAACCACCCCCCCGGCCCCGAGTTCATGGTCCTCTCCGCCCCCAACCTCCCCGCCGGCGACTACCTCATCCAGGTCTCCGAAGGCCACCTCGGCAGCGTCCTCGAGCTCATCCTCCCCGCCAACGCCATCTCCGACGGCTCCCGCAGCTTCGAGTCCCACGAGGCCGGCCCCTCCGGCCAGGACTGAGCCCGGCGCGCTACCAGCGCGCCATCCCCCGCGGCCCTCGCCGAGTTGCACGGGCTCCTCGAATCAGCCGGGGTCGCCCACGCGCTGGTCAGCGGCATCGCCGTGGGTGCGCGCGGACGACCTCATCATCGAGCGCGGCTCCGACCGCGGCGAGCCGTTGCGCACCAGGCTCAAGGCCGTGATCCGAACCGTCCGCGAGCCGCCGGGTGAGCCCTGAAGGGCCAACAGATCAACCCCGCTCGCGTCGGTCAGCGCTCGCACCGCAGCATGCCCCACTCGTAGGTCTGCCCGTCGTAGGTCGCCATGGCCACGAAGACACGGGCAGGCGTCACCTACAGTGTCCCGCTGGGCGCCCCAGCGTGCGCGATGACGCCGGGCTCTTGAACCAACGCCCCGCGCCCGTCGTAGCGCGAATAGACCAGGCTCACCATCTCGTCTGTGGGGCGGCGACTGTCGATGACGCGGCCGAGTACATCCCCTTTCTACGCATCGTCGAGGCGCACAGCACCAGCTCGATCGACCTGGCGTTCGCGGCTCGTGCGCGGACGTCCCACATCTTCTGGCTCGCCGATACCCTCGACGGTGCCAGCGGATCGACGGCCCGCGCGCTGGTGGATCTCGACCGCTTCAACGACCTGCTCAACGAGGTGCTCGGTGGGGTCGCGGTGATGGAGAAGGCCAACCTCCTCGCGAGCAAGGTCAGACGCGCGCATCTCGAGAACCGCACGGAGCTCGAGAACGCGCTCATCAAGACCGGAGCGGGCGTCTGGGGTCGCCCCGACCGTTCCAGTCGCGTCGAGGCCGGGCGCCTGGCCCCCGTGGGCGCCTCCGTCCTCGCCGCCCGACGACTGCGCCGTACAGCCCGCCACCGCGATCGCGAGCCCGATCAGTCTCCACATGCGAGCAGCCCCCACTCAAAGGTCCGAAGCTCGTAGCTCGCCAGCGCCACGAAGACGCCCCGCGGCGTGAGCGCCATCGACCCGCGGGGCGGCTTCGCGGCACCTAGACGCACCGCTTCCCCGAGTCGCTGCCCCGCCGAGTCGTAGCGGAGATACCGCACCTCGCGCACCCCGTCGTGCGGCCCGGCGGAGTCGAGGACGTGGACCTGTTCGGCCTGCCGGAGCACCGCGAACGGATGCTCGAGCTCGGGGAGCGGGATGTCGTCGAGGCGCTCCGAATCGGACCCCCACCGCAGCAGCCGGTGACCGCCGGCCGACGCGACCAGGATCTGCGTGTCTTCCAACGCGTCGGGGCCCGGGTCATATCGCAGGTCAACCAACGTAGCGCCCGCCTCGACCCGCTCCAGCTCGCCTTGGGGCTCCAGCGCCTCGTCCAACAGCAGTCGGTAGAGGTCGCCGCCCGCATCGACGAACACGGCGATGCGCCCCGGCTGCACGCCCAACCTCAAACGTCTGAAGACGACCCCTCGCCGGCCGGCGAGGACCTCGCGCGACGCGACCGATCGCCCCTCCGCGTCGATCCTGGCCACCGCGATTCGACGGCCTTCGCCCCGATACCCGGCCGCGATGATCTCGTCGCCCCGTCGCGCGTAGGTCGTGACGCCGAAGGACGGCTCGCGCTCCACCGGCCCGAAGGAGATCGCCCCGTCCGCCGCGACCCCGGCCGCGAAGACCCGGCACCCGTCCTCGCCCTGGCACTCGTAGCCTTTCTGTCTGGCGTACACGAGGAAGCCGTCGCCGGTCCACGACGACACCGTGTGGCTGAGCGGCTGAAGCTGCCCGGTGTCGAGGACCTCCTCGACGAGCCGGCCATCGAAGGCGTGCAGCGTCACCTGCGCGCGATCACTCGCGACCCCCAGCCCATCGCGCCAGGTCACCAACACCCCCTCGCTTCCGGCGGCCGCGGCGTAGACGTGAGACAGCTCACGCGAGGGCCGGGAGTCCCACCGCGCCACCTCGTAGGTGAAGCCCTCGTCCACCCGACCATCGAGGTCGTCGTCCACCAGGTTGCAGACCTCCTCCCCCGGTCGCCGCGCGTCGACCCGCTCGATCGCCGCGTCCTGAGCCCCGCGGTTTTCGACCGTTCCATCCATCGCGACCACCGCGACATCCCGGTCGTCGGAGTCCTGGGAGGGCCCGGAGTCGCAGCCCACGAGCGCCAGCAAGAGCAAGGGTCGTACAGACACGATCACCTCTATTCGGCACCCCTGTCGGTGCTTCTGTCGGAGGAAAGTTCAGCGGTGACACCCCGCGGGAGCGGCCCGTCCCACGGCGGCGGCACCGTGTCGATGCCACAGGCCCAGGGGACCACCTCGTCCGGCTTGCATACGCGCACGAGCTCGATGGGCCCGCACCTCACCGCCCTCGCCGATCCGAGGACCCAGCCGCCGGTCGCCCGGCCGAGCTCCGATCCCGCCGCCAGGAAGCCGTAGCACCCCAGCGCGCCGAGGGTCGTCTCGTTGAGCTCGACCTCGGCACCCTCGGCGGCGACAACCGCCGTCCCGAAGCCGAGGGTGCAGTCCACGTCCACCCCCGCTGGCAGATCGCGAAGCCGCAGACCGAAGGCGCCGATGCGAGCGCTGTGCCCCAGACCCACGACGCCGGCCCCGTCCAGGCCGTGGACCTCCACGGACACGAGCTCCGCCGTCGAGTGGTTGACGAGGACCCCGGCCGCGGGACCCTCGCTCTCCACCTGCGATGCCGTGACGTCGCGCAGCCGCAGATGTCCGCGGCGAGCGGCGACGTAGCCCTGGTCGCGCGAGCGCCGGACCCGTCCTCGGTCAACGCGCACGGTGGCCCCATCGGCGAAGACCCCGGGCCCCGCCGTGTGCTCGACGATCAAGCCCCGGGCGGTGAGCAGCGACGCCGCGTGGGTCGCGATCACGCCGGGACCATCGATGGCCTCGACCCGAACGCGCTCGAGCACCGCGCCCCCGGCGACCGCGACGGCGATCCCCGCCGCTTCGCCCCGCGCCTCGCCCACCCCCCGCACGAGGACATCCGTGAGATCACAGCTCGCCTCGACGACGGCGACGCCGAGCCCGGCGACATCGCTGATCTCCGCCCGCTCCAACGCCACGCGGCCAGCGAACGCGGCGTGCACCCCGCGTCCCTTGCCGTCCAGACGGTCCGCGTCCGTCCGCACGCCCCGCACGACGAGGTCCCGCACCGTCAGCTCGGCGCCCGTCAGCGCGCTCACCGCCCAGCCGCGCGTGTCCAGCAACACGGCATCACTCACGTCCACGCTCGTGGCCGCGTTCTCGGCCACCAGGGACCAACCGCTGACGTCCGCCGTGCCCGCCCCCTGGATGTAGAGCTGCTTGAGCATGACCTGCGCGCCGCTCGTCGCGCGCACCCCGACGTGGGGCGTGTCGGTCACCACGACGCGCTCGGCGTCAAGGATAGACGCCCCGTTGATGTCCACCCCCGCCGCGCCGAGGAGACCGCGCCGCAAGCCGTGAACCGCGAGGTCGCTCACCCGCACCCGCGCGAACGCGCCACGCACCTGCAGCCCCGCGCTCGTCGCGCCTCGCACGACCACGCGCCGCAGCTCCACCTCGCCACCGCTGATCCGAACCCCCTGGCCGTGGGCGTACGAGCACGCGTTGCCCTCGCACGGCGCCGAGTCCGTCACCACCAGGTCGGAGATCCGCGCCGCCCCACCTGCGATGAACAGCCCCGCCCCGCGGGCCCCGACGAGCTGGGCCTCCTCGAGGTCGAGCTCGCCGGTGCTCCAGATCGCCGCCGAGTCCGGGTTGGTGGCCACGTTGCGCACCACGCGCAGCCGCCGCGCCACCACCCGCGACCAGACGAGCAGGCCGGCGTCGTCAGGCTCGAAGACCTCGATCCGCTCGAGCTCGACGGCGGCCCCCGCGGGGGATTCACCCTCTCGCCCCACCTCGATGGTGCCGTGGATTCGCAGATCCGAGACCCGCGCGCCCGGCCCCATCCGCCAATGGCCGAAGACCTCCGTCTCGCCCACGCCGGCGCCCACGACACGCGCCCCCGGGGGGAGCTCGACGGCCCGGTAGCGACCCGGGCCAAGCTGAATCTGCGCGCCCGACATCGCGCCGCCCAGGGCGTCGTCGAGCCCCTCGTCGGCCCCGGGTGGCGTCTCCGCCCACCACGCCACCGCGGCGGGTGGCGCACACGCTGACGGCGCGCCGCCCGACCGGGGCATCGCGCCCCAGCCCGCGGCGCACCTCCACGGCTGAAGGGACGGCGGAGCCAAGGACTCCAGCGCGAGCGCCTGCGCCTCCGACGGTGCCTCGTCACACCGGCGGCCGACGCGCGGTCGCTCGTAGTCGAGGGGCGGCCCGGCGTCCGATGCGATGTCGGATGACGGCAGAGGCTCGTGGCCGCACGCCGTGGCCGCCAACGCGAGCGCCAGCACACGCGGCCTCATCGCGGCACGCCGCCGAGATCCGTCTCCACGTCGGGGACCTCGATGGGCACGGCGACCTCCAGCGGGCCCGCGCCACGGTCCCGCTCGCGGAGCCGCGGGTCGGAATACTCGACCGCCACCCGCGCCATCGGAGCCGCCGGATCGACGAGGCCGAACTCCGCCTCCTCCTGCTCGGCCCGGATGGTCACGGTGCCCTCGACTTCGACGACCTCGTGCAGCAGGAGGTGCACGCGGTGGTGCCCCTCGAGGTCAAGATCCTCGAAAGACGCGCTGCGTACGTTGGCGAGTTGGACGCCGTCGGCCCCCGGGACGCTCTGCTCGTCTCCGATGCCGAGGTCGCGGCGGCTCGTATTGTGAACTCGCAGATCTTCGAGGGTCACCGAGTCGGCGCCGAGGGCGAGGATCGAGGCCCCGGCATGCCCGTCGAGCTGCCCTCCGGTGATCTGCAGCCGAGGGCCCAGGTCGCTCCCATCGCCCTGCACCCAGAAGCCCGCCGACCGATTGTCGCCGATGTTGACGTCGGCGTGCTGGCTCTCGCCGCCCATCTGGAGCCACGCGACACCTTGCTGATCGGTAATCTCGAGGCCGTCCGTCACCACCGTCGCGCCGATCGCGACGACTCCGAAGGAAGACCGCTCGGCGTCCTGCGGCTCGAGACCCCGCCGCACGACGGTCCCGTTGAGCGTCGGCTCGCCACCGTCCACGGCGACGCCGACCCCGGAGAAACGCTCGACAGACAGCCCGTCCAGCGTGCCCGTCGTGCGGTGCAGGACCACGCTGGTCCCGGTGAAGCCGGCGACCGTCACGTCCGAGGTAGTCGCGAAGGTGACCTCCGTCGCGAGCAGGCCGATGACCGGGTGTCGCGCTGGATCGGGTGCCGCGACCGAGCCGGCGTCGTCATCGGCGAAGCCATTGACGGCGGTCCTCGCAAGCGTCGCCGTCGTCCCCCGCAAGACGACGCCGAAGCCGCGGCTGACCTCGACGTCGAGGCCCTCCAACTCGACGTGTCCACCGGAGGCGAAGACCGCCGTCTCCCCGCCGATGACCACCGCGTCGCGCACCGTCGTCGGTGCGCCTTCGTCGCCGCCTGAGAGGCATAGGACGGCGCCCGTGTCGGTGTCGAGCTGAGCGACCTCTCCTCCCGAGGGGCCGGCGACCACGACGCCGGGCGGGACCTTGAAGCGCCCCCGATATCGCCCGGGGCCCAGCTCGATGGTGTCCCCCGGACAGGCGTCGAAGGTGGCCGCTACGAGCTGCGCCGCGTTACGGACTTGGATCGTGCCCCTGGAGCCGGCGCACCCGTTGACGGGCTCCTCGAGGAAGGCGTCACACCCCGATTCCTCGAAGACCTCGCGACCACGGCTCGGGTTCCCCACCTGCGTACCGCACGCGAGCACCACCGCGGTTCCCAACAACGTCGCACTACGAGTCATGCCAGCATCGTCCACCCTGCGGCGCCCTCCGTCTACGCGCCCAAGGCCGAAAGCGTATCCGGTTGGGTACACCCACACGAGCCAAAAGTGGGGCGTACCCAATCGGATACGCTTTGGGCCCTGGGCGCGTTGAGAACCGGCGGCTCAGCGCGGATGCTCGGAGCCCTGGATCCCATGTACGAGCGTCTCGCCGGCATCGTCGGTGGGCGCAGAGAGACTGTGACCCCATGTGTATCTCCGCAAAGACGACGGTCGCCGCGTACTGTCTCATCGCGGCCTTCGGATGCGAAGCGACCGATGTGGTCAGCGAGGCGGGGGGGGGCCCCGGCCACGACGCCGCGGTCGACTCTCGAGCCCCTCTACCGATCGACGCCCACCTCCTTTCCCCCGCAGGAGGGGGCTGCTTTTCGCCCTGCGTCGACGGGTCGGAGTGCCGCGCCGCGCTGTGTATCGAGGACCCGAACCAAGAGCCGGTCTGTACCTGCCCATGCACCCCACGGGGGGACGATTGCCCGCCAGGATGGGCCTGCGGGCGGCTCGCCAACGCTGGGCCAGACACCACCTTCGTCTGCCTCCCACGGGAGACTGACCGGTGCAAGCCGTGCGGGGGCGACGAGGATTGCCGTGGGGAGGACCTCTGCATCGACGGACAAGAGGAGCCGCCGTTCTGCGGACAGGACTGCGCGGTGGACGGGTTCTGCCCGCGGGGCTTCGTCTGTGAGGACGTCGCGGGTGGGCAGCAATGCGTCCCCGAGCCAGGGAGTCGCTGCGGTACGTGCGTGGATGTGGACGGGGATGGCTACGGTCGGGGACCCGACTGTCGCGGACCGGATTGCGACGACGACGACGACCGCTCGCACCCGGGGGCCCGGGAGCAATGCAACGGGCTCGACGATGACTGCGACGCGCTGGTGGATGAGAGCGAGGGGCGAGAGCCGCCGCCCGACGCGTTGAGTTGCCCTCGGGTCGGCGTCTGCGCGGGATCCGAGCCGCGGTGCCTCGAGGGTGAGTGGAGCTGTTTCGTCGAGGCGCACGAGTACGAGGCCGAGGAGCGGAGCTGCGACGGGCTCGACAACGACTGCGACGGTGAGATCGACGACGTCCCAGGCAGGGGCGGGGTCTGTCACGAGGGGGCCGGCGGGTGTCGGCGCGAGGGTGTCCTCGTCTGCGATCCCGAGACGGGCGAGCTTGAGTGTGCGGCGCGACAGGGCGCGCCGGCCGAGGAGATCTGCAACGAGCTGGACGATGACTGCGACGGGGTGGTGGACAACGTCGCCGGCGCAGGGGCGCCCTGCGAGCGGGGGGGGGGCGTCTGCCAATCCGCCGGTGAGATGCGCTGCGACCGCGCTACCCGACGCCTGGCGTGCTCGGCGCCGGCGCGCCCCCCAGAACCCGAGGTCTGTGACGGGCTCGACAACGACTGCGATGGGGCCGCCGACGAAGGCGTCACCAACGACTGCGGAGGCTGCGGGGCGGCGCCCGCCGAGGTCTGCGACGGGGTCGACGACGACTGTGATGGCGAGGTCGACGAGGGCGCTCTCAATGCCTGTGGCGCTTGCGGTCCGCTGCCCGCCGAGAGCTGCGACGGGGTCGACGAAGACTGCGATGGCGCAACTGACGAGGGCGTCTTCATGGAGTGCTTCGAGGGCGAACCCGAGCAGGCCGGGGTCGGGGCCTGTCAATCCGGCCGAGCGACGTGCGAGGAGGGGGCGTGGGATCGATGCACCGGGCAGATCCTGCCCGCGCATGAGGCATGCAACGGCACGGACGACGACTGCGACGGCGAGACGGACGAGGGCTTCGGCGTCGGTGATCCCTGCCGCGTGGGTGCTGGAGCCTGCGAGCGCCAGGGGACGATACGCTGCGTAGACGGTCTCGCCCGTTGCCAGGGGGAGCCGGGTCGGCCTGGGGAGGTCGACGATGACTGTGACGGAGCCGATCAGGACTGCGATGGGATCGCCGACGAGCACTTCATCAGCCCGGAGCGGTGCGGTGTCGGGGCGTGTCGCGGCCGGAGCACGCCGCCCCGTTGTGAGGGGGGCGTGCAGCTCGAGTGTGTGCCCGGGCCGCCGGAGCAGGAGCGCTGCGATGGTGTGGACGATGACTGCGACGGGCGGCTCGACGAGGGGCTGTCGCGGGCGTGCCGGACGGCGTGCGGGGCCGGTGAAGAAAGCTGCGAGCGTGGGGACTGGGTCGGCTGCGACGCACCGCCCCCAGCGGAGGAGGCTTGCAATGGGCGGGACGACGACTGCGATGGGTCCGCCGACGAGGGGGTCACCAACGCCTGCGGCGAGTGTGGGGCGGTCCCGCGGGAGCGGTGTGACGATGCGGACAACGACTGCGACGGCGCCACGGACGAGGGCGTGCAGAACCGGTGTGGCGAGTGCGGATCGGAGCCGGCGGAGCGGTGCAACCGGGTGGACGACGACTGTGACGGCGAGGTCGACGAGGGGGTACTGAATCGGTGTGGGGCGTGTGGCGCAGAGCCGGCCGAGGTGTGCAACGGGGTCGATGAGGACTGTGATGGCCTCACCGACGAGGGCACGGTGAACCGCTGTGGTCAGTGCGGCGCCGAGCCGCCCGAACAGTGCAACGGACGCGACGATGACTGCGACGGGACCACCGACGAGGGGGTGCTGAACCGGTGCGGAAGGTGCGGCGCTGAGCCGGCCGAGGTGTGCAACGGCCGGGACGACGACTGCGACGGGATCACCGACGAGGGGGTCTCCAACGCCTGCGGCGAGTGCGGGGCGGTCCCGCAGGAGCGGTGTGACGACGCGGACAACGACTGCGACGGCGCCACGGATGAAGGCGTGCAGAACCGCTGTGGCGGGTGCGGAGCGGAGCCCGCGGAGCGGTGCAACCGGGTGGACGAGGACTGTGATGGCCGGGTCGACGAGGGGACGCTGAACCGCTGTGGTCAGTGCGGCGCTGAGCCGCGCGAACAATGCAACGGACGCGACGATGACTGCGACGGTCGCACCGACGAGGGGGTGTTGAACCGGTGCGGAGGGTGCGGCGCAGAGCCCGCTGAGATCTGCAACGGCCGGGACGACGACTGCGACGGTCGCCGGGACGAAGGGGATCTCTGCGGCACTGGCGAATGCATCAACGGACGCTGCTGCGAGGACCGAGACGGGGACACCCACGCGGCCATCGCCTGCGGCGGTGACGACTGTGACGATGGTGACCCCTACAAGTTCCCCGGACACCCGGAGGTGCTCGACTTCCGCGACAATGACTGCAACGGCCGGGCCGACGACCGGGGCCTGGTCCGCTGGAGCCGGTACTTCCGGCCTTGGGCGGCCTGGGATTGGGAACATCGCTTCGCGACCCGTCGGCCGGCGGGCTTCGAGTCGGACGGTCACTACGTGGACCTGTACCCGACCAATGTCTGCTCCGGCGCGTTCCGCCCCCCCGATCGCTGCGATCCCGTCGGGCACCTCGTGTGGATGCAACATGGATCACTGACAGGCCTGGTTCAATGCACAGGCGTCCTGGGCGTGCATCACGTCTCCCTCGCGCTCTACGAGAACAGCGGAGAGCACCTCGACCAGCGGCGCGTCCTGGACTGCCGGCGAATCGGGTACGTGTACAACGGAGGGAGCTGGCGGAACATCGTCGGGGGCATCGCGACGTTCTATCGCCATCGCAGCGGATTCGATGCCAATGGGAAGGGCGACAATATGTGGTCGACGGATCCGAACGAGGGTCGACCGCTATACAACAACCTGGGGGGCGTGCCCGCCTGGCGGGCAAAGGGTGGCCAGTAGCTCGAGAGGTGGCCCTTTGCTCACCGGCCCGCGCCGGGCTCCGAGAGCGGATAGAGGGCGATCTCGATCTGGTAGACGGTGTCGGGGATCTCGTCGGTCTGCTCGTTGGAGAGCGCCTCGACGAAGGCGTTGATCCGCTCCTTGAGCAGGGGAAGCCGCGAGGCCGGGAGGGCGAGGGTCATGGCGTTGAGGTGTCGCTCGTCCGCGGAGAAGCCGTCGATGGAGTCCTGGGCCAGCTCGAGCATCCTGCGATGGTAGTTCGCCGCCGCCAGCGCCCGGACCTCGTGACCCGTGGCGATCCAGCGTCTCTCCCCGGCGACAACGCGCCCGCTGTCGGTGCGGCGCAGGAGCTTCAACTTGAACAGCGTGGCGATGGCCGACTCGACGGCGGCGCGCGATTGCCGTGGCCGGAGCCGCCGATGAATCCACGCCGTCGTGCTCTTGAACCCTGGCAACTCGGCCATCTCGCGGATCGCGGGGAGGAGCCAGTTCGACAGGTACTTGTAGAGCGCCTTGCTCTCGTCGTGGGTCTCGGCGAAGCGACGGTAGGCGATCATGCGGCGGAACGCGGCGTCGCGCGCGGCGGGCGTGCGGCCGTGCTCGAAGGTGGTCATCAACCCCAGAAAGCGGGCCTCGCGGGCGCGCAGGCCGAGGGCGCGGGTGAGGCCCTCGACCCCGCGCGCGTTGAGGTTCAGCTCGCCGTCGATGACCCGCTTGAACCAGTTGGGGGCGCGGTACCCGGCCCTGCTCGCGAAGTATCGGTAGGAGTACTTCCGGTTATGCTTGGAGGCGGCCTCGTAGCACGCCCGCAGATAGTCCCGGTACTCGCTGTAGTCCTCGATCACCGGCCGCGGCCACGACATCTCGCCCCCAGGTATCCATGCCGGCGGAGCCTACCTCGGACGCCGCCGTCGCGGGAGCTTGAACGATGAGCCCGGCGGCGTCGGACTGGCGGCCGGACATCTTCGAGTTCCACGACTACCGGCGCTACCTCGCGGCCTACTACGCGGCGGCGAAGGCGCACATCCCGGGCTTCTCCCACCGCCGCTTCGCCGACCGCGCCGGCTACCGATCTCCGGTGGCGTTGCTCCGCGTCGTCGACGGGCGCCGCCGGCTCACGGAGAGGGGCGTCGAGGGCTTCGCTCGGGCCATGGAGCTCGACGAGCACGAGGCCGATCACTTTCGACTCCTGGTAGAGTGGGCCGACGGCCCTACCGCGAAGCGGAGGACTGCGGCGCGTCTCCAGGTCGAACAGCGCCGCCAAAGGCGCGACGCTTCCCACACCATCTCCGGCTCCCCGGCCCACTGGTTCACCCCCGCCGTACGCGCGCTGATGGCGATGCCGGACTATCGACCTGCGCCGCGGTGGGTCGCCGACCGGCTCGGTGGCCGGCTCGGTGTGAGCGAAGCGCGCCTCGCGCTGCGAGAGATCCGGGCGTCATACCCGGTCGAGACGGCACCGCGTGTGGCCTCGTCTCGGGTCGCGACGCGGGGCCCCGAGGGCGCGGTGGGCTATCACCTGGAGATGCTGAAGGCCGCGCAGGTCGCGGCCGAGGACGACCGCCCCGGATACAACTGCTCGCTGACCTTCCCGGTCCGCTTGGACCGCGTGGCCGATCTACGGGCGGCTGTCGACGCGTTCATCGAGCGGGTGGCGGACCTCTCGGCGTGCACGGTCGCCGAGGAGGTCTACCACGTGGAGGTCGCCCTCTTCCCGCTCTCGTGAAGCGCCCTACTTGTCGTACAGGTACGCCTCGCCGCGTCGCATGGCGTCGGCGGCGGACGAGGCCTTCCCGCACGACGACCACCCGGCCCACGAGACGTAGACATCTCGGCTGCTCGCGTCCCACTTCACCTCGTAGGACTTCCGTGACTTCCCGGACTTGACCCGTCCGATGATCGAGGCGGCCATCTGTCTCTCCTTCGTCGCTGGTGTCGGCGTTCTTCGCCACCCACGAGTGTTGACCCCCAAGGGCGACCGGCGCCACCGCCGAGATGCCGAAGGTGTATCCCGCTCGGATACGAATCGGGGGGCTCATCGCTTCTTCCTCGCGGCCCCGAGGCGCTACTTCTAGCACAGCACAGACAGAACCGAGACATCTGGAGGCAGTATGGGAATGCTCGACTACGCGAAGGTGCGGGCTTCAGGCATCGCGATCCTGTTGGGACTCTCGCTCACCTGGTCGGTGGTGGTCGGGCTGGTGGTCTGCACCGCCTCCGGCGACTGGGCGCTGTTCGGTGGCTTCGCCCTGATGGGCCCCCTCACGGCGTTGGTGATGCAGACCTTCCTGCGTCGGCTCTTCGTGCTCCTGGGGGAGATGCCGCTGGGCTGGACCCTCGTCCTGCCGGTGGTGCTCCTCTACTGGACGCTCGTGAAGCCCGCCGAAGCCATCGGGCTGTACAACGGCTGGCTCGTGAGGATGGAGTGAGCGCGGCAGGAGGCTCGCTCCCGAGCGTCGATGATGTCGCCGCCGCCCTCGAGGACGTGATCGCGGCGCTGGAACCTGGGCTCCTGTCGCTGAGCCGACAGCTCGAGCGCGTCTCCGAATGGTCGCTCCTCGTGATGCGACTGCTCTCCTCGGGCGATGTCGCCGCGGCGGGGGCTCTCCGACTCTACCGGCGAGCGACGACCTCCGCCTGGGCGGAACGTGTGCCGCTGTTGCCGGAAGACCTCCAACTCGATGTCCTCCACGCCCTGGACGGATTGTACGCCGAGGTGCTCCTGAACGCGCCGCCGAGCAGCGCGCTGCCGGCGGGCCGGGCGATCCTGGACGAACACCCGTTGCCTCCGTTCGAGAGCGCCGCGGCGATCATCGTCGCGTGCCCCCAGGGGACCGTCGACGAGGCGGTCGAGTGCGTCCCCTTTCTGCGCGTCGTCGAGACCCACAGCACTCGCGCGATCGATCTGGCGTACGCGGCGCACGCGCGAACACGCCACGTCGTCTGGTTCGCCGAGGCGCTCGACCGCGCCGACGGTTCCGTGGCCCGCGCGCTGGTCGATCTCGATCGCTTCGATGATCTGCTCGACGACGCACTCGGTGGCGTGGCGGTGATGCAGAAGGCCAACTTCCTCGCCAGCGAGACCAGGCTCAAGCTTCTCGAGGAGAGATCGGAGCTGGAGACAGCTCTGATCAAGACCGGCGCGTGCGCCGTCCACGACCACGACGTCCAGGCGTACTACACATACCTCCGCGCCCGAATCTACGGGGCGAACAACGCGACTCGGAAGGCGATCAAGCTGTTCCGAAAGGCGCTGGACATGGGCTTCTCGCCGAATCGCGCGGTGTCTCAACTCGCCTTCTTGCTGAGCGCGGTCAACCGAGACGCCGAGGCGCGCGAGCTGCTGCGGGAGTGTTCGGAGATGCTGGTCATCGAGCGGGGATCACTCAAGGCGACCAGCACCCAGAGCATCGCCGACTGCGCGCTGGACTGCGGCATGCGCCCGGAGGACCTCGGCGTGGAAGACGTCTCCACGCTTTTCGAACAGACCGCTCGGGCCCACGAGAAGGCGTGGCGAGCCTCTGGGCGGAAGCTGACAGCGCGGCGCGAGCGGGCTCTCGACGCTTTCTGGACGGCCTGCCTCGAACGGCTCACAGAGGTGATCTGCTCGGTCGTGACGGTCGACGACATCGAAGCCGCCCTCGACGCGGGGCGCGCAGACGAGCTTCGTCACCTCCCGGTCGAGGAGATGCTGCGCTGCCAACTCGAGGAGCTACCCGAGCTGCTCGCCCTGGACCGCACGGTGCTGCTGCGCGCGGCCGACGAGGGGGTGCCGGGATCCGCCCTCGGGGTCGAGCTCGTCCACCACTTTCAGGCCCGGCTCGCGGCGGGGGAGCCCCTGTCGGACCTCCTCGACCGTTGCCCCGCCTACGCGCGCTCGCTCACCGCGGCGGTGCGCCACCTCGAGTCGAGCGAAGCACCGATGCGGGTCGTCAGCCTCTACGCCCAGCGGAGTCGCCTGAAGCCGAGCTCCCTGGCGACGTTCTTCGAGGCGGGACGCGCCATGGTACCGCTCGAGTCCCTGGTGGCCGAGGCCACCAAGGCGCTGGCCCGCTTCCGCGATGGCCGGGCAACGGAGCTGTGGAGCTTCGTCCTCGACGCCCGGCTGGCGCTCGCGGTGGCGGGGTCAGGCAAGGCGCGGGCCGAGCATCTCGACGCCGCCGTCGCCCTCGGGCCAGGGGATCCCGAGCTCGAGGCGCGCGTCGCGAGAGTGGCCACGGAGACGGGCGACGCCGGTCTGGACGAGCTGGTTGCACAGCGCTTGACCACCGGCGCCCGGGACGAATGCCTGGAGCGCGCTCGGGCTGCGCTCGTCGAGCGCATCAAGAGCGCAACGCTGGACGCACCGCCACGCGACTGTGTTGTTCGACTCCTCCGGCTCGGACGCGTGCCGGAGCTCCTGGACGTCGTCACAGACTGGTTCGAGGCCGCAGGCGCCGAGGTCGAAGGCGAGGCCCTGGAGATCGGGCTGGTCTTCGGGAGCTGGCTGCATGGTGAGACGTCCCAGCCCCGGGTCGCGGCCACCGTCGTCGACATGAGCTGGCGGGCTTTCGCCGTGGCGAACTCTCGGGGCGAACAGATGGAGCACCTGGAGACGGTCCTCGCGTTGTGCCCCACCGACGAGCGCGCGGCGGGTCTCCTCGAGTCCTTGAGCCGCGGGCGCCGCGCCCAGCAGTTGAAGTGGGCCGCCGGGCTCGTCGCGGCCCTCGGCGGGGTGGCCGGCTGGCTCCTGCTGACATGACCGCGCCTCGGGGCTACATCTCCTCGAGGGGCTCGATGCCCATCAACTCCAGGCCGGCGCGGAGGACCCGGCGGGCGGCGCGCACCAGATCGGCGCGGGCTCGCTGGGCGGCGGGCTCGGCGCGCAGGACGCTGCACTCGGGGTGGTTGTAGAAGGCGGCGAAGCTGCGGGCGAGGTCGAAGGTGGCCTTGGTAAGCACGCTGGGCTTGAGCTCCCGGGCGGCGACGACGACCTCGTGGTGGAAGCGCAGCATCGCGGTGAGGACCTCGCGGGCCTGCGGCTGGTCGAGGGCGGCGTAGTCGGGGGCCTGGTCGGCATCTACGTCGCCGAGCTTGCGCAGGATGCTGCCGGCGCGCGCGTAGGCATACTGGCAGTAGGGCCCCGTCTCGCCCTCGGGCTTGATGCTGTTCTCCTTGTCGAAGACGAAGTTCGTGCGGGGGGCGTACTTCAAGAGGAAGAACTTGAGCCCCGCCTGGGCGATGGCCTCGGCGCGGTGGTCGAGCTCGGCTTCGGGCAGGCCGGGCCAGCGCTCCTCGCCCTGGGCGCGGGCGCGGTCGCGCAGCTCGTCCATGAGGTCGTCGGCGTCGACGACGGTGCCCTGGCGGGACTTCATCTTGCCGTCCGGGAGCTCGACCATCCCGTAGCTGAGGTGCTGCAGGCGGCCGTCCAGATCGGGGCGGAGCTGGGCGAGGATGCCGAAGAGGACCTGGAAGTGGCGCTCCTGCTCGTTGCCCACGACGTAGACCATCCGGTCGAAGGCGTGCTCGTCGGCGCGGCTCACGGCGGTGCCTAGATCCTGGGTGACGTACATCGAGGTGCCGTCGGCGCGAAGGACCGCCTTCTCGCCCTCGAGGCCGATGCGCTCGAGGGGGAAGACCAGGGCGCCGTTGGCCGCGCGGGTGAAGACGCCGCCCTCGTGGCCGGCCATCACGAGGTCGCGGCCGAGCAGGTAGGTCTCGCTCTCGTGCTGGACCTGGTCGAAGCCGACGCCCATCCGGGCGTACGTGAGGTCGAGGCCCGACTCGCACCAGTCGTTCATCCGGCGCCAGAGGGCGCGCACCTCGTCGTCGCCGGCCTCCCACTTGCGCAGCATCTCGCGGGTGGCGGCCCCGAGCTGGCTGTCGCCGTTGAAGTAGGTGTCGGCGTCGGCCTCGGAGACCCCCGCGTCCTCGCGCTCGGCGGTGAAGGCCTTGTCGAAGACTACGTAGAAGTGGCCGACGAAGTGGTCGCTCTTGAGGCCCATCGACTCCGGCGTGGCGCCGTCCCCGAACCGCTGGTAGGCGAGCATCGACTTGCAGATGTGGATGCCGCGGTCGTTGATCAGGTTGACGCGGTGGACCTGAGCGCCGGCGTGGGCGAGGAGGCGGGCCGCGGTGGCGCCGAGCATGTTGTTGCGCAGGTGGCCGACGTGGAGCGGCTTGTTGGTGTTGGGCGAGCTGTACTCGACCACGACGCGCTCGCGGTCGAGGGCCTCGGAGCGGCCGATGGCGCCGTCGTCCGTCAGCGCCCAGCCGAGGGTGCGCTCGGCCACCGCCGGCCAGTCGAAGCGCAGGTTGAGGAAGCCGTTGGTGGCGTCGGCCTGCGCCACGAGTGGGTGGGCGCTGGCGACCTCGGCGAGATCCGCGGCGATCGCCTGGGGCGCCTTGCGGAAGACGCGGGCGTAGCGATGACAGGCCACGGCGAGGTCGTCGCCGGTGCCTTCGCGGGTGGGGGGGGCCAGCGCGAGGCCAGGCTCGGCGTCGTGCTCGGCCAGCCAGGCGTCGAGGGGGGCGGTGATCTCGTCGACGATCGACCCCCACAGATGGGTCGCCATTGGGTCCTCCGCGTACAAAGGGCTTGAATACTACGCGCGAATCGCCGTCATTCGCAGATTGGAAGGAGGACATTCAATGGCTAATCGGATTTGGTTCCTGGCGGCGGGGTGCGCGCTGACCGTCGGGTGCGTCGGTGGGCAAGGGAAGGACGCGTCGGGGAACCCGGCGATCACGACCGAGGACGTCGACGCGATTACGAAGGGAGACGCCGTGGGGATCGCCTTCGGCGGCACCTGGAACCTGAAGACAGAGGTCACCAAGACCAACTGCGACGCGGTGGCGGGGGCGTTCCTACCGGTGGTGGGCGACACCGACGACGAGACCAGCATCTTCACCCAGGCCGGCGGCGACCTCACGCGCGTGGTCGACAACCTCGGCGACAGCTACACCTTCAACGGCGGCGTCAACGGGGACGGCAGCTTCTCCTACGGCGTGTACTACAACCTCCCCGATCTCGGGCTGACGGTGCAGTTCATCGAGATCGTCACCGGGAAGTTCGAGGGCGGGGGGGAGGACCTCGAGGCCACGATGGTCGCGACGGCGAATCGACGCTACGTGCTGTCGGCCTACGAGTGCTCCGCCGACGTGAAGGTCACCGGCGACCGCACGCTGCTGCCCGGCGGCGAAGGCGAAGGCGAAGGCGAAGGCGAAGGCGAGGGCGAAGAGGAGTAGCGGTTGCGTGGCCGCGGGGGCAACACGCCCTGCTTCGGGCGGCTCGCCTGGGCCTTCGAGCGCGGCTCCCAGGACGGCTTCGACAACGACGGCGCCGGGCGCACAGACGGCGAAGGCCTCGACTGCGCGTCGCTGTGAGCCCTCTTCAACGGAGGCGGACGAGGGCCACCGAGTAGTAGCGCCCCCGGACGCCGACGCCGATGTGCGTGAGGCCCGGCAGCAGCAGGTTGCGCTTGTGCCCGGGGCTGGCGAGGAAGGCTTGGAGTGCGGCCTCGGCGTCGTCGGCGCGGGCGAGGTTCTCGGCGGCGCTCAACGCTTGCATCCCCTGGGCCCGCAACCGCGTGCTCAGCGTCCCGCTGTCCGGGGAGGCGTGGGCGAGGCGGCGGCGACGGGCCATGTCCTCGGCGTGGGTCGCTGCGACGCGCTCGAGGGTGGGGTGCGTGCGCAGCCGCGGCAGCCCGGAGCGAGCGCGCAGATCGTTGATCAGCTCGAGGAGGGCCTCGGCGGGGAGCACGCCGGCGGGCCCGGCGCGCCGAAGCTTCAGGACCGGCAGCTTGGGCGGCTCGACGCCGACGTAGACCGTGTGGTTGCTCAGCACGACGGGGCCATACTGGCTGTCGGCGACCATCTCGATGCCGTAGGGCCCCGGCCCGGCGTCGAAGTAGAGCGTCACCTCGGCCCGGCGCGCGGTGGTCCACGCCGGGCGCTCGCGGACCGGCGCGGCGTTGGGCGGGGCGACGATCGCTCGGGGCTTGAAGTAGCCGCGCCGTAGATCGCCGCTCAGGCTCATCATCGTCCCCACCGTCGCCGTCCGGCGTAGCGGCGCGTCGAAGGTGATCCCCCGGTGGACGAGGAGCACCGTAGTGGTGAGCGTCCCCCCACGCCCGAAGGTAGAGAGGCCGTAGTGGGTGGGCGGGAGCCGGCGGTCCAGCCTGGCGAGGAGCGCGGGCAGGTGGTGCGCCAGGCCGACGCCGATGCGATAACGGACGGTGAAGGGGTACACGTGGGCGTCGCTGTTGCGGTTCGAGGCCAGCAGGAAGCGGAGCTGCTCGGCGTTGGCTTCCGGGAAGAGCGCCTCGGTGGGCGCCGCGAGGCGCTCTGCCAGATGCTGCGCGACGGCGTCGAGGGTGGCGTCGCGGGCGGGGTGCCCCCAGCCGTGCTCGGCGAGCAATCGTTCGACGGCGTTCGCGGGCGTCTGGGGGCCCACCGGGGCGGCGAGCGCGACGCCGAGTAAAAGCATCAGCACGGAGCTACCTTACTCGTTCCACGTGCGCGATACTCCGGCCGCCAAAAAACAGGGGGTGTAGCGTGATCGTCGGAATCCCAACCGAGGTAAAGAGCCGAGAGTACCGCGTCGGGATGGTCCCCGCGGGTGTGCGCGCGCTGACGTCTCGCGGCCATGAGGTCCTCGTCCAACGCGGAGCGGGCCTGGGCAGCGGCATCCCCGACACGCGCTACGTCGATGCCGGCGCCGCTGTGTTCGACACCGCCGAGGAGATTTGGGGCGCCGCCGAGATGGTCGTGAAGGTGAAGGAGCCAGTCTCGATCGAGTATCCACTCATCCGGGAACAGCAGCTCGTCTTCACCTACTTCCACCTCGCCGCAGCGCCGGAGCTCGCGACGGTCCTGCTCGAGAAGAGGGTCGCCGCCGTCGCCTACGAGACCATCGAGCGCGCCGACGGGAGCCTGCCGCTGCTCCAGCCGATGAGCCAGGTCGCTGGGAAGATGGCCCCGCAGGTGGGCAGCCGGTCGCTGGAGAAGGAGCACGGCGGTAAGGGCATCTTGCTCGGCGGCGTGCCCGGCGTGCGCCGGGGCGAGGTGGTCATCATCGGTGGCGGGACGGTGGGGAAGAACGCCGCCAAGATCGCCCTCGGGATGGGCGCGTGGGTCACAATCCTCGACATCGACACCCGCCGCCTCAACTACCTCGACGACGTCTTCCAGGGCCGCGTCAACACGATGTACAGCGACCACGAGAACATCCAGCGCTCCGTCGAGCGGGCGGATCTGGTCATCGGGGCGGTGCTCATCGCCGGGGCGCGCGCCCCCACCCTCGTCGACCGCGACCTGCTCGCCCGGATGGAGCCCGGCTCGGTGGTCGTCGACGTGGCGGTGGATCAGGGCGGCTGCATCGAGACCTGCCGACCCACGACCCACGACAACCCCACCTACGTCGAGGAGGGCGTCGTCCACTACTGCGTGGCGAACATGCCGGGGGCCGTGGCCCAGACGAGCACCTTCGCCCTGAGCTCCGTCACGCTGCCCTACGCCCTCGCCCTCGCCGAGCAGGGGGTACGCGCTGCCTGCGAGAAGGACGCCACCCTCGCGCGCGGGCTCAACACGCTCGACGGCACCTGCACCCACGAGGCGGTGGCGAGCAGCCTCGACCTACCCTACGCCGCAGCGCAGCTCAGCTAGCGTCCAGGGTCGCCGACCGCGTGGCCCCGGCCACGCTCACGCTCAAGGTCCCGCAGAGGGTGCATCCCCGGCTCAGCGCCGCGTCAGGGCCACGGCGGTGGGGGCTCGCCGCCCTCGACGCCGTCGGTGAGCAGCACCACGACCGGATTGAGGTCCTCGTTGCCGACCACGATCTGGCCCCGCGCCTTGTCGAGGCCGACGGTCTGCTCACAGGCCAGCAGGCAGAGGGCGAGGGTGGCGAGTCGCATGGCGGGCTCGGAATGACTGCATTCGAAGGATGTGCGCGGGGTGGGTGGGCTGATCACCGCGGACGCCGGTTCTCGATGGAGCCGTGAACGCGACACCGGGCGGCACGTGGCTACGCGGTTCGGCGCTTGGCGCGACTCCTGCAATACCCCTGAAACACAGGTCTTCCAGAACCAAAGGAGGTCGCCGATGACCACCCGTCTCTTCGCCCTGCTCGCCCTGCTCGCCACCGGCTGCGCAGACTCCGTCGACAGCGCTGGATCCGCCCCACGCGGTGGAGGCGGCGCCTCGGCCCCGGCCACGGGCGCGGGCACGCTCACCGCCGGAGAGTGGCGGGACAACGACGACTGGCCGGCGTGGCAATCGATGCTCCTCCAGGGCGCCCGAATCGCGCTCGCGGGCTACGATCTTGAGGTTGAGCACCGCGTGAGCGTGCAACTCATCGACGACGCGGGCCCGGCGGTGGACGTCGAGGTGCGCCTGCTCGCTGGGACGTCGGTGCTGTGGGTCGCCCGGAGCAACGCCCAGGGACGCGCGGTCCTGTTCGCCCCGAGCGACGCCGAAGGGCCGCTCGAGATCGAGCTACCGGACGCCACCCGGCGCCCGGTCGAGATCGGGCAGACGGTACGCGTCGAGGTGCGGGATGGCGGGCCGGCGAGGGGCCTGGACGCGATGTTCGTGATCGACACCACCGGCTCGATGTGTGACGAGCTGGCGTGGATCCAGAGCGAGCTCGTGGACGTGGTCGAGCGGACCGAGCGAGGGATGGCTGGCCTGCGCGTGCGCACCAGCGTCAACGTCTACCGCGACCACGGCGACGCCTACGTCGTGCAGAACCACCCGTTCCGGAGCTCGGCATCCCAGGCGGCCGAGGACCTGAGGTCCCATTCCTGCGGGGGCGGGGGGGATCGACCCGAGGCGATGGACGAGGCGCTCTTCGACGGAGTCCGGAGCCACCGGTGGAGCGAGCGCGCCGCCGGTCGCCTGCTCTTCCTGGTCACAGACGCGCCGCCACACCGGTCGCCCGACGCCCTCGCGAGGCTCGGTGCCATCGTCGAGATCGCCACGGTGCTGGGCATCCGAATCGTCCCCGTGGCCGCCAGCGGCATGGACCGCGACACCGAGTTCTTGCTGCGCGGCCTCGCCATCCTGACGGGGGGAACCTACGTCTTCTTGACCGACGACTCGGGCGTGGGCAACGCGCACCTGGATCCATCGGTCGGCGAGTACGAGGTGGAGCCCTTCAACGACCTTCTCGTCCGCCTGCTGCGCGAAGCGGCGGGGGCCGAGTAGCGGCGGGCCTCGCCCGGGAGGACCGGGCGTGTCTTCGCCTGACTACCGCGACGCGCTTCACCCGAAGGTCCCGACCATCCCTGACCTCGTCGAGCCCACCCGCCCGGAACGGAACGGTCGCCCGGCTGCGCCTGGCGGGGGGCGCGACGTCACGCTCCGTGCAACGAGCAACGCTCACGGGCGTGCAACGCAACACCGGTAGGACCCCGGTCTCAGGGTGGGGGGGGGCAGCCTCCGATGGGGCCCCGGGTGGTGAAGACCCGGTGCTCGTTGGAGACCACGCCGGCGAAGCTCAGGTGGTACTGGGTGCCATCCCACGCGAGCACGGGCTCGCTCGCCATGCGGATGCCGGGCGGGTGGAGCAGGTAGCTGGTCCCGGGTGGATCGACCTGCCGCCCCGCGCGGTCGAAGTGGATCATCCGCACCTGCCCCTCGACCTCGTAGGCCACCGCCATCTCGCGGCCGTTCCAGGCCACGCTGGGGCTGGTCTCGCGCGCGTCCCCGGCGACCAAGGCCCGCGGGTTTGTGAGGAGCTCCCCGCGGGTCGAGACTCGCGAATACCGGATGTCAGATGTGCGACCCCCTTGGCGCTCCCAGACGACGAGCCACGCCTCGCCGTCCCAGGCCAACGACGGATTCACCCCGACGGAGTTCCTCCCACCGGCCGAGAACGGTCGACCTAGCTGCCCGTTGCGCCCCGCGAGGGCGACCAGGATCGTCCCGTTTCCGACACCGGGCCCGGCGGAGCTCCACGCGACCGCGTAGCCGTCGCCCGAGGTCGCGAGGGCGACGCGGCCGTCGAGCACCGGGGGAACCAGGATCCCACCAGGGTCGTCCGGCGGCATGCCCACCCGCGGCATCAGCGCCAGGGTGACCATCGTGTCGATGACCTGCCCATCATCGCCGCCGCCCCCCCCGATCGCCGCGATCGCCCAACCGTCAGCCGTCGCGACGACCGCCGGGGGCTGGAGGATCCCGTCCGCCGAGAACGGTTGCTCGAGGGCGTCACCCCGGCGCCCGAAGCGGGAGATCATCATGCGTCCCAGTCCGCGGTCGTGGGCCAAGGCCAGCAGGGCGCCGTCGTGCACGTCGCCAGACCACGCGAGGGCCAGCGCGTCCGCCGGACCCAGGCCGATCCGCTCGCGCTCGGGCTGTCCGTCGATGTCGAAGAAGCCCAGCCACGCGTTCTCGTTGGCGTCGCGCCAGGCCTGAGCGGTGGCCTCGTGCCCGATCAGGGTCAGCGCCGGCTGATCCGCCGACGAGGGATGCAGCTCGCTGTGTCCCGCGTAGAGGTTGGGCTCGCCGCCTGGGGGGTCGTCGAGCAACCCGTTGCAGTCGTCGTCAGCGCCATTGCAGATCTCGTCGTCCTCGGGATCCGGCGGTCCGCAGCCTGCGTCGTCGTCGCAGCCCCAACGCACGTAGTCCCATTCGACGTTGGCGACGCAGTCGCTGCACGAGTGACCCCACCGGATCGCGGTCGCGCCCTCCGGCGCTTCCAGCGCCCACGCCGACACCGCCTCGGCGCCGACCATCGCGATCTCCTCCCCGTCCACGAGGACCCGCCCGCTGCGGTCCGGGTTCACTTCGGCGCGGAAGACATGCCAGCCGAGGCCGACGTCGCGCTCCATGGCGTACTCGGGTCGAGACCCGTCCTCGGTCGGCCGCAACAGACCAGCGCGCGCGCCGTCAAAGCCCAGAACGACGGCCCCGCCACGGCCGAGGACCAGGGCGACCTGGGCGGCCCCCGTGTCCGTCCCCGCGACCACGCGGGCCCGCGCCTCCACGAAGTACCCGTTCCCCGGTGGGATCCCTACCTCTTCCCAGGCGAGCATCGAGCTCCCCATCGCGGCGACGCGGACCCGACCGGGTGCGAGGTCGGTCTCGGCGCGCCCGGTGATCTCGAAGCGCTCCCCCGGCGGCACGCGAGCGGTGTAGAGCCCCTCCGTGCAGACGGCGGGTGGACCCTCGTCGGGTGGCCGAAAGCCGTCCTGCGGGGGTCGGGCATCGGGCCCCACATCGGGGGGACGCTGGCCGTCGAGGTCCACCGACGTGTCGGTGCCGCCTACGTCCACCGAGGCGTCCTTCGACGCGTCCTTCACCGATCCGTCCTTCACCGATCCGTCATCGACGACCCGAGCGTCTCTTGGTGCGGCGTCGGGCTCGACCGTCCCATCGCTCTCGGCTGGCCAGCAGAGCTCCAACTCGACGCGGCAACGCTCACCCGCCGGGCAGTCGTCGTCGTCCCCGCAGCGCGCGTCGAAGTCGGCGGTGCACCCGCCGAGCAAGACGATCCCGAGCAGCCACCTCACCATCGGGCGCTCCAAGCCACGCCCGCCGGCGTCATTGAGAACGCGACCCCCTCGGAGGCGCTGGGCTCTAGGAACCAGAGCACGCCCCCCGCGGCCAACAGCGCCGCGCCGAGCACGTACGACGTGTTCGCGCCGACCACCGCCGACTCGCCCTCGTCGCGGGCCTTCGCCGCCTCCTCGGGGTCGTCGGTGTCGTGGTGCGTCGCCTCGAGCTCGCTGGCGCGCACGCCGAGGACGGCGCCGACTCCGAGCCCGACGGCGCCGGCGGCGAGCGTCGCGTAGGCGTAGGGCCGCAGCGAGGTGGGGGGCTCGGGGCTGACCTCGGCCTGAGCCTGGGCCGGCGACGCCTCCTCCTGGGGCGCGGGCTCCTCCTTCGCTGGCGGCGGCGGCGCGGGCTCGGGCGCGGGCTCCTGCTTCTCCAACAGCAACCGCATCACCCGGATGCGCCGCTCGACCTCCGGTCGGTCGGGGGCGTCGGGCACCCGGTCGAGGTAGAGCTCGTAGTAGTAGACCGCCTTTTTGGCCCGGCCCATCTCCTCGCAGGCGCGGGCCATGTTGAACAACAGCACCGGCGCGTTGTCGAGCAAGTAGGCGCGCTCGAAGTGGGCCAGCGCCGTCTCGTAGTCCTCACCCTTGAAGGCGCCGATGCCCTCTTCATACGCCGCACGGGCCTTCTCCGCCGCGCTCGGAGGCTCGGCGGCCAGGGCGGCTACGGCGATCACCAGACAGGAAAAAACGCGCATGCTTCCCTCATTCGGTAGATTCACCCAATGGCTGGAATGAATCTTGTGCCCACCCTCATTCGTACTAGCTGATAGCTGTTCACGATTCCTTGGGGGCCCTGGCCATGTTGAGCCGACTCTTCAACCGCGCGCCGCAGACCGACCACGCCGAATTCGAGCGGGTGGCGGTGCCGCAAGCCGACGCGCTGTACGGTGCCGCGCTGCGCATGACCCGCGAGCCCGCCGCCGCGGAGGACCTCGTCCAGGAGACGCTCCTGCGCGCCTATCGCTTCTGGCACAAGTTCCAACCGGGGACCAACATCAAGGCGTGGCTGTTCCGCATTCAAACCAACATCTTCATCAATCGGTACCGAAAGAAACAGACCGAGCAGAAGGTCATGGACGATCGGCAGATCGACGACCTTCTGCACCGCTTCGCGGCCCAGGAGTCGACCTTCATCCCCCGCGACACGCGCGAGGACTTCCTCAAGGAGGTGCTGGGTGACGAGGTCATGTTCGCCCTCGACGAGCTCCCCTTCGACTTCCGCATGACCGTCCTGCTCGCCGACATGCACGACCTGTCGTACAAGGAGATCGCTGACGTCCTCGACTGCCCCGTCGGCACCGTCATGAGCCGACTCCACCGCGCACGAAAGCTCCTCCAGGCCCGCCTCTTCGCCTACGCCGTCGAGCGGGGCGTGATCGCGGCCCCCGAGGGCGTCACCTCGGACAACGTCGCCAGCATGGACGCGTTTCGTCGCCGCAAGAAGAAGGTGGCCAACTAGATGAGCCGGATCGACTGCGAGGACTTTCGACAGTTCATCGATCCCTACCTCGATGGGGAGTTCGACGCCGGCGAGCGCGCCGCCTTCGACGCCCACCTCGCAGTCTGCACCGACTGCCGCGGGCACTACGAGCAGAAGGCCTGGTTCATCAACGCGGTGCGCCCCTGCCTGCGCCGCCCGGAGCGGATGCCGCCGGGCACCCGTGACCGCTTGCACGCCCGGCTGCGGGCAGCGCAGAAGCCCGAGCGCCGGCGCCGTCTGGTTCGACGCCTCGCGCCCGTGCCTGCGCTCGCCGCGGCCGGTGCCGTGCTCTTGTTCGTCACCCCCCTCACCGGCTTCGCCCCCGCCGTCGTCGAGGACGCCGTCGACCAACACTGCCAGAAGATGCCCGTCGAGGTGCCCACCGACGAAGCCCTCCAGGCCGACGAGTGGTTCTCCGGCAAGGTCCCCTTCTCGATGGCCACCCCGCGCTTCCGCGACGACCGCGCGATGCTCCTCGGCGGTCGCCTCAGCCACGTCCGCGGCGGCGACCGCACGCGGCGTGCCGCCTACCTGGTCTACGGCGTCGGCGAGCACAAGGTCAGCGTCCTCGTCTTCGACGGCCGTGAGCTCGGCATCACCGGGCGCGGCGAGCTGCGCGAAGTGAAGGGCCACCCGGTGCGGGTCCACGACGCCCGTGGCTACCGCGTCGCCCTCTACCAACGCGGCTCGCTGGCCTACGCGATCACCTCCGACCTCCCCGAGCCGGAGATGCTCCGCCTGATCGGTACCTCCTTGTAGGCCCGTCGGGTTTGCCCGCCATCGCCCCCGTGGCATAGGGTCGGCGCGATGACGGGCACCGCACCTACCTCGGAGCGTCGCGCGCTGCTGGTCGGCGTCCAGACCTACCTCGACGACGCGTTGCCCCAGCGCCCGGGCACCCTCACCGCCATGCGACAGCTCGCCGCGCGCCTCGACGCCGCGGACTGGGAGGTCGAGCTCCTCCTCGACGACGAGCCCCGCGACGAGCGCCGCCCGCTCTTGGCCAACGTCCTCGCCCGCCTCGACTGGCTGGGCGACGCCGACGACGCGCTGCTGGTCCTCTCGGGGGCCACCCGCGACGGCGCCTTCCTCCCGCGCGACGCCCGCAGCGCGTTCCTGGAGCGCACCGCGCTGCCCCTGACGGAGCTGGCCGCCGCCCTGCCCGCCCACGGCGCCGCGCTGGTCGACCTGGCGAGCGACCCCGCGCCCTTCGCGCACCTCGCCTGGGCGATCGGCGCCCGCGACGAGGTCCTCTTCGGCAGCCGGGGCCCACAGCGTTTTCTGCGCGCGGTGGTCCGGGCCGTGTCGGGGGAGGCCGGCGACGATGAGGGCCTCTCGGCGGCACAGCTCGCCGACTTCGTGACGGAGCACGCCCCCAGCCGTGGCGGCGACGGCGCCCCCCCCTGGCGCACCGGCGACCTCGGCGCGCGGCTCCTCCCCCCGGGGTCCGCCCACCATCGTCGCTGCGGGGCCTGCGGCGGCGACGTCGCCGATCCCACGGCCACCTTCTGCCCCGACTGCGGCGCCGAGCTCCACCTGGACCAGAGCCTCGAGGGCGGTCGCTACATCCTGCTGTCGACGCTGGGCGAGGGCGGGATGGGCCAGGTCTTCCTCGCCTCCGACACCCGCCTCAAGGTGCGCCGCGCGCTGAAGCTGCTCTCGCTCCCCGCGGGCCTCCCCGCCGAGGAAGCGTCGAAGCTCCGCGCCCGCATGGTGCAAGAGGCCCGCGCCGCCCAGGCCCTCGCCGACCTCACGCACCACGTGGTCCGCGTCTTCGACGTCGGCTACTCCCCCGAGCGCGCCGAGCCCTTCCTCGTCATGGAGCTGCTCGAAGGCGAGACGCTCACGGACCGGCTGGCCCGGGGGCGCCTGACGACGGAGGCCGCCCTCGGCTTCGCCCGGGTGATCGCCGAGACCCTCGCCATCGCCCACCGGCAGGGCATCGTCCACCGCGACCTCAAGCCCGACAACGTGATGCTCGTCGAGCGCCACGGCGCCCAGGACTTCGTCAAGCTCCTCGACTTCGGCCTCGTGAAGATGGAGCAGGCGGAGGTGACCACCGCGTCGGGCCGCATGATGGGCACCCTCCAGTACATGCCGCCGGAGCAGCTCAAGGGCCAACCCGTCGACGCCCGCGCCGACGTCTTCTCCTTCGGCGCGGTGCTCTACGAGGCGCTGACCGGGACCCGCGCCAACCCGGGGCGCACGCAGCAGGAGATCTTCAGCGTCTTGCTCGACACCGGCGTACGCCCGCTGGGCGAGACCTGCCCGGGGCTGCCGAGCTCCCTGTGCCGCCTCGTCGACCGCTGCCTCTCCCTGGATCGTGGGGGTCGGCCCGCCGACGCCAGCGAGATCCTCGCGGAGCTCGCCCAGGTGCACCGCGTCCCCTCGGGCTTCGCCCCGACCGTCCCGACGGGCGAGGCGTACGCCGCGGCGCCGACCGGGGAGCGCCTCGCGAGCGGGAGCCTCGCCGTCGGCGAGGTGAGCGTCCCCGAGGGGGTGGCGCCCTCGCCGGCGCGCGCCAGCCGGGCCGTGTGGGTGGGCCTCGCGGTGGCCCTCGGCGGCGCGACGCTCGCGGCCACGCTCTGGCCGGACGCGCCCGCGCCGCCCCCACCTCCCGCCGACGTCGACGCGGCCGTCGTGCTGGCGCAGCCGGTCATCGACGCGGCCCCGCCGCCGCCGTGGCCCCCCCCCCCCCCCCCCCCCCCCCCCCCCGCGGCGCCCCCCC
>CAYOBQ010000050.1:0-15290 GCA_964402225.1 uncultured Nannocystaceae bacterium
TGATGTGCGTGCCCGCCGGCCGAGTTCAAGGCGCGAAGCCGTAGCGATATCCGAGGATATCGGTAGGCTTCGCAACGCCGGAATCAGCCGACTTGACACGCTATGAGAGCGTCCTAGAGGCGCTCGCGGAGGAGCTGCGCGACGAGCTTGGGGTTGGCCTTGCCGCCCGAGGCGCGCATGACCTGGCCGACGAAGAAGCCGAAGAGCGAGGTCTTGCCCTCTCGGTAGCGGGCGAGCTGCTCGGGGTGGGCGGCCGTGACCTCCTCGACCGTGGCGGCGAGGGCCGCGGTGTCGCTGATCTGGCGCAGGCCCAGGCGATCCACGATGGCCGCCGGATCGCCCCCGGACGTGAGCAGCTCGGTGAGGACCTGCTTGGCGGCGGTGGTGGAGAGCGTGCCGTCGTCGACGAGGGCGACGAGGCGCCCGAAAGCGGCGCCGTCGGTGGCGACGTCGGTGACGGGCGTGTCCTTGAGCTCGGCGAGCAGGACGTTGACGGCCCACTTGGTGGTGCTGGGGGCGTCGTGGGCCGCGAGGGCGGCCTCCACGAAGTCTGCGAGGGCGTGGGAGGCCGTGAGCACGTCGGCCTCGTCGGTGGCCATCCCACGCTCTACCAGGGCCCGCATCCTCGACTCGAGCAGGGGGTCGCGGGCCCGGGCCTCGGCGCGGATCTCGGCGGCGGTGCGCTTGGTGGGCCGCGTGTCCGCCCGCTTGGGCGCCTTCGATGGCGCCGCCTCGGGGGCGGGCTTGCGCCTGGCCCAGGAGTCGCGCAGCGCGACGATGCGGTTGAAGACGAGCCCCTGACCGTGCGGATCGCGCCAGAAATAGCCGGTGCGCTCGAACTGGTAGCGCGCGTCGGGCGCGTCGTCAGCCACGCTGGGCTCGACGAAGCCGCGCCGGATCCGGAGGGAATCGGGGTTGAGGTCTTCGGTGATATCGCGCTCCGAGCCGGGCCGCTCGACGGCGAAGAGGCGGTCGTAGATGCGCACCTCGCAGGGCAGGGCGGTGGCCGCCGCGACCCAGTGGATCGTGCCCTTGATCTTGCGCCCGTCGGGGACCGTGCCGCCGCGGGTCTCCGGGTCGTAGGTGCAACGGAGCTGGGTGACCTCGCCCTCGGCGTCGCGCACGACCTCCTGGCAACGGATCACGTAGCCGTAGCGCAGGCGGACCTCCCCCCCGGGCTGGAGCCGGTAGAAGCCCTTGGGCGGGTCTTCGGCGAAGTCCGTGCGCTCGATGTAGAGCCTCCGGGCGAAGGGCACCGGGCGGGTGCCCTCCTTGGGGATGTCGTGGGGCCAGTACGAGGCGTCGGTGGACTCGGTGTGTCCCTCGGGGTAGTTCGTGAGCACGACCTCGAGGGGCTCGGTGACGCACATCACGCGCGGGGCCTCGTGGTTGAGCGTGTCGCGGACGATGTGCTCGAAGCGGCCCACATCCACCCAGGTGTTGTTCTTGGTGACGCCGATCTCGTCGCAGAAGCGGCGGATGGCCTCGGGGGGGACCCCGCGGCGCCGGTAGGCGGCGAGGGTCGGCATGCGGGGATCGTCCCAGCCGTCGACGTGGCCCTCGGTGACGAGGCGCAGCAGCTTGCGCTTGCTCATCACGGTGTAGCCGAGGAAGAGCCTCGCGAACTCGTATTGCCGTGGGACCGACGCCTGCTCCGTGTGCTCGAGGACCCAGTCGTAGAGCTCGCGGTTGTTCTCGAACTCGAGGGTACAGATGGAGTGCGTCACGCCCTCGAAGGCGTCCTCGAGGCAGTGGGCGAAGTCGTACATCGGGTAGATGCACCAGTCGTCGCCGGTGCGGTGATGCGTCGCGTGTCGGATGCGGTAGAGCAGCGGGTCGCGCATCTTCATATTCGACGCGGCGAGATCGATCCTGGCGCGCAGCACGTAGGCCCCGTCGGGGAACTCGCCGGCGCGCATCCGTCGCAGGAGGTCGAGGTTCTCCGCGACCGGGCGGTCGCGGTCGGGGCTCGGCCGCCCGGGCTCGCTCAGGGTGCCGCGGTCGGCGGAGATCTGGTCGGCGTCCGAGCCGTCGACGTAGGCCTTCCCGTCGCCCACGAGCTTCTCGGCGCAGGCGTACATCCGCTCGAAGAAATCCGACCCGAAGTAGAGGTCCTCGCCCCAGTCGAAGCCGAGCCAGCGGATGTCGGCCTGGATCGAGCGGACGTACTCCTCGTCCTCGGCCTCGGGGTTGGTGTCGTCGAAGCGCAGGTGGCAGGCGCCGCCGAAGTCCCGGGCGAGGCCGAAGTTCAGACAGATCGACTTGGCGTGCCCGATGTGCAGGTAGCCGTTGGGCTCCGGCGGAAAGCGGGTGGCGACGCGGTCGTGGCGACCGCTGTCGAGGTCGTCTCTGATGATGGCGCTCAGGAAGTTGGCGCGCGGCTCGGTGCTGGACATCTGCTCACTCGGTCTTGAGAGGCTTCTGGAGCGCGGAGAGGTCGACCTCCATCGCGGCGGGGGCCTGGCCGTGGCACCCGGCGCAGGCGGCCACGACCCTTTCGAAGCCGGCGCGCGCGGCGGTGGCGTCCCCCGCCTTGGCGTGCTGCGCGAGCTCGGCGGCCCCGCCGTGGAGCGCGGCGTCGAACTCCGCGAAGCGGTCGCCGTAGACGGCGGTGTTGGCGGGCGGGGCGCCGGACCCCTCGCAGGCCTTGGCGACGGCGTCTGCGTGGGTCGCCGCGGTGGCCAGATCGCCCGCTTCGAGGGCGGCGCGGACCTTGACCATGTCGACCTGGAGCGCCCCCATGAGCTCGCGCAGCGCCGCCGGATCGGCGTGATCGTGGTGGCCCTGGTGCTCGTGGTGGGCGTGGTGGCCGCCGTGGTCTCCGACGGGCTGGGACGTGGGCTGGCTGCCTCCGCAGCCGAGGAGCAGCAGGAAGAGGGTGGGCACGGACTGGCGCATCAAAGGGCTCTCCATTGGAGTTGGGCGCGCATCCTGGCGCGGGTGGTGCGGGGCGTCAATCAGGGATAGGCGAGGGTGTCTTTGTCGGCCTTCCACCAGGTCCAGGTGTTGGGGGGCTGCTTCGTAGCGCCCGCCGGCACCACCTCGACGACGCGCAACGTGGCGTCGGCGGGGAGGCGCAGGAAGTCGTGGGGGGCGAGGCCGCTGATGTCGGCCCGCGTCAAGCGCACGCGCAGCAGCCCGGCGAGGTCGTCGCCGACCTCGACTGTGGCGAAGACGACGTGATCTCCGTCGGCGGGGGCGCCGGGGCCGATCGCAGGGCCGCCGTCCGTGAGCCGCAGGACGTCGGGCATCGGTGGCGGCTCGCCGGCCCGGTAGAAGCGCGCGAGCTGGGTGCCGAACTGGCTGTGGAGCTGCTGGCGAGCCTGGGCCTGCTCGAGCACGTCGCCAAGGGCGACGGGGTAGTTCTCGAGATCACCGAAGGCTCGACGCTGGTGGGTCACCGCCTGCTCCCAGTCGCCGACGCGATGGTAGGCGGTGGCGAGGGTGTCGCGCAGGTCGGGGCGGGAGGGGTTGGCCTCGACGGCGGCGGTCATGACGGTGATGGCCGCGGCGTTGGCGCTGTCGGCGGCCGCGGGATCGATGACCACGAACCAGGCGATCTCGTTGCGCGCCTCGCTGTCGCTGGGGAGCGCGGCGTGGGCGACGCGCAAGGCGCGGGTCGTGGGGTCCCCGGCCACCGCGTCGGTGACGGCCATCGCGAGCCCCCCGGCGGTGACGGCGGCGGTCAGGCCGAGCAGGACCTTGCTCCGCAGGTCGTCGCCACCGGGACGCAGGGGGCGCCCGTGAACCAGCCACCACGTAGCCGCCGCGCCGGCGACGAACCCGCCGGCGTGGGCCATCCAATCGATGATCGGGATCGCGAGGGGGAGCGCGGCGTTGATACCGAGGATGAAGGCCCACCAGCGCCAGGGCTGGCGGAAGCCGAGGGGCAGGTCGGCGCGGCGCAGGTGGAGCGCGCCCATCGCCCCGAGGACGCCGAAGACCGCCGTGGAGGCGCCGAGGGAGAAGGCGGCGCGGGTGAACAGCGTCGAGGCCGCGGCCCCGCCGACCGCCGAGAGCAGGTAGACGCCGAGGAGCCGACGCGAACCGAGCAAGCGCTCGAGCTGCCCCCCGAGAATCCAGAGACCGAAGCCGTTGAGGATGATGTGGGCCTCGTTGGCGTGGAGGAAGTTGGCCGAGACCAGCCGCCACCACTCGCCCTCGGCGACCAGCAGCGGAACGTTGGCGCCCATCGTGATCCAGGTGACGGTGTGGTTCCCCTGCGAGACCTGAATCAGGTACACGGCGGCCAGGACGACCAGCAGCCCGATGGTGGCCGGGACGGGGCGTCGCGCGATGCGCTGGGTGTCGGCCATGCCCTGCTGCATGCGCTGGAGTCGCTCGTAGCCGTCGGGGAGCGCGGCGATGTAGGCGCGGACCGCCTCGAAGATGCGCTGCGGCGTCTCGGTGGCGTCGAAGCGCCCGGAGTCGAGGACCAGGGTCCGCGCCGGGGTCGAGAGGAGCAGACGCTGGCCGGCTCGTCCGACGTGGAGGGCGACGAGCTCGACCTCGCTCCAGGCGAGCCGCGCCAAACGCCCGAAGGCGAGGGGGACGGTGATCCCGTCGGGGCCGACCTCGACGGGGTCTTGGCTCGTCACGAGGCTGCGCCCGAAGCGCCAGAGGTTGACCAGCGCGAGCAGGCCGCACAGCGCCGACCAACTGCCCTTCCCGAAGAGCGCGACGGCGCTGACCCCCCACAGGAAGGTCATGAGGAGGGCGTTGGTGTCGGTGGACCTGCGTCGCGGGAAGAGGAGGGTAGCGGGGGTCAGCACAGCGGGATCCGGGGGAGCTCCGTGGTCACCGCGGCGTCGCCAGCGGTGATCATCAAGACGCCGTCGTTGCGCACGACGGTCCATTGGTTCTGACGCCCGACGGTCGTGACGAGGGGCTCGGTGACCGCGTCGGGGACCGCGAAGGCCTGGACGGCATCGAGCCGATGGATGCGCTGGCCGGAGACCTCGCGTTGCAGGTCGCGCGGGCGCTTGTAGGTGTAGATGAAGACCTCGTCGGCGGCCTTCGAGGCGCGGTGGAGGCGGGCGGCGGCGGGCTGGCCGACCTCGATCCAGACGCGGAGGACGCCGGTGGGGTCGACCACGCGGATCGCGGCCTCGTCGAGGGAGACGCCGGAGGAGAACTCGATGCCCTCGGTGTAGTGGAGGCTGTAGGCGAGGAGCCGGGTGACCAGGTAGGTCGGGCTCTCGGAGGGGTGCTGGGCGACGCGCAGATCGAGGGTCTCGTAGACCCCTCGGTCGACGTCGGAGAGCTCGATCGCGAAGCGACGCATGGTCGCGGAGAGGGCCAAGGGGACTCCGGGGCGATGGGGGCTACAACCTGGGAACGCGGCGAGCTCACGTCAAGATGCCCGCGCGCTTTGTCATCGTCGAGGCGGCAGCGGCACCGCCGGGGCCGACGCGCGTGGCCGGACGGCGTCGCCGGCGATGAACGGGGTGTCCGGCGGCCCGAGCACCACGAGCTCGAGGTCGCCGTGGCGCACCGAGAGACGCACGGCGTGGCCCAGGAACTCGCGGGTCGTGACGATCCCTTCGCCACCGGGGACGAGGGTGATCTGGTGGGGGCGCAACGAGAGGACGACGGCGCCCCGGGCGGCCTCCGTGAGCGCGAGCTCGCCCAGCGCGGTCTGGGCGACCTCGCCGTGGGCGTCGGCTTCGAGGATGTTGGTGCGACCGAGGAACTCCGCGACGAAGGCGCTGTTGGGTTCGTTGTAGAGGGCCTCCGGGGTGCCGGACTGCTCGACCCGGCCGGCGCGCATCACGGCCACTCGGTCGGCGACGGCGAGGGCCTCGCCCTGGTCGTGGGTGACGAGCAGGAGGGTGCAGCCCTCGCCGCGCAGGAAGCTCAGCGTGCGTTGGCGGACGACCCCGCGCAGGGCGGCGTCGAGGTTTCCGAAGGGCTCGTCGAGGAGCAGCACGCGGGGGCGCGGGGCCACCGCTCGGGCGAGGGCGACGCGCTGTTGCTGGCCCCCCGAGAGGGCGTGGGGGCGGCGCTCGGCGCAGTCGGCGAGATCGACCAACTCCAGCAGCGCGGAGACCCGCCGAGCACGCTCGGCGCGGTCGCGGATGCCGAAGCCGACGTTCTCCGCCACCGTGAGGTGCGGGAAGAGGGCGTAGTCCTGGAAGACGAAGCCGGCGCCGCGCCGCTCGGGGGGGACGAAGGGGCCGCCGGATACGATCTCGCCGCCGAGGGCGATCTCGCCGGCGTCGGGTCGCTCGAAGCCGCCGACGGCGCGCAGGGTCGTGGTCTTGCCACAGCCGCTCGAGCCGAGGAGCACGTAGAGCTCGCCTTCGGCGACATCGAAGGAGACGCCATCGACGGCGACGACCTCGCCGAAGCGCACCACGAGGTCACGGACGCGGATCACGCGGCCTCCCCGCGCAGCACGAGGCTCGCCGTGACGCCCGAGATCAGCAGCATCGCCAGGGCGTAGGGGGCGGCGTCTGCGTAGAGCGCCTCGTCGGCGAAGCCCCAGGCTTGGACCGAGAGGGGGCGGAAGCCCAGGGGGGAGAGCAGCTTCGTCATCGGCAGCTCCTTCATCGCCGCGAGCAGCACCAGCACGGCGCCCGCCGCGACCCCCGAGCGCAGCGACGGCAGGACCACCCTCCAGAGGGTCCGCGCGGGCCCGCAGCCCAGGGAGCGGGAGGCCTCTTCGTGGCGCGGCGTGAGGAGGTGGAGCTGGCCACGCAGGGGGCCGATCGCCAGCATCAGGAAGTGGAGGGCGAAGGCGCCGACGAGGAGGAAGAGCCCGTCGCGCAGCCCCGGTGCGTAGCGGATCGCGAAGAAGACGAGGCCCAGGGCCAGGGCCAGCGGGGGGAGGGCGTAGCCGAGCTGGACCATGCGCTCGGCGGCGCGGGGGAGGGGCCCGCGGTAGCGGTGGGCGAGCCAGGCGATGGGGACCGCCAGGGTGACGGTGAGCAGCGCCGCGGGGAGCGCCGCGCGCACCGAGTCGTAGCCCGCGCTGAGCAGGTCGTCCCAGAGGAAGGCCTCGGTGCCGCGCCGCATCCAGTAGAGGGTGGTGCCGACGGGCAGGACGACGGCGACGGCGAGCAGCGCCGCGACGGCGGCGTAGGCGATCCAGGCGCGGCGGCCGAGGCGGATCTTGCGAGGGGCGCGGGCGGCGCCGACCCCGCTGCGGGCCACCGTCGAGGTGCGCACGGCGAGGAGCTCGGCGGCGAGGAGCAGGCCGGCTGTGGCCACCAGCGCGAGGGCCAGCCAGGCGGCGTAGCGGATCTCCGTCCAGTTCACGTAGAGGGCGTAGCTCAGGGTGTCGAAGCGCATCAGGCTGACGACGCCGAAGTCGCCGAGGACGTACAGGCCGACGAGGAGAGAGCCCGCGAGCAGCGCGGGTTTGAGGGCCGGCAGGGTGATCCGGCGGAGCACCTCCGTCGGTGAGGCGCCCAGGGAGCGGGCGGCCTCGGCCTGGCCGGGATCGAGACGCGAGATGGCGGCGCGTAGGGTGAGGAAGAGGTAGGGGAAGTTGTAGAGCGTCAACGCCAGCAGGGCGCCCCAGTAGCCGCTCGGGCGGGGCACTACAAAGCCCAGCGTCCGGGCGACGGCGCCCTGGGGGCCGCCACAGGCCTGAAGCGAGTAGGCCATCACGTAGCCGGGGACCGCGAGGGGCAGGATGGCCAGCACCGTCAGCAGCCGGGCCCGGCGGACGTCGGTGCGAGTCACCAGCCAGGCGAGGGGGGCGGCGATGGCGGTCGCGCAGACCACCACCCCCGCCGCCAGAGACGCCGTGTTCCACAGCAACGTGAGGTTCTTGCGGCGCCACAACAGCGCCGACAGCTCGGCGCTCGTCGCGTCGGTCGCGCGCAACACGAGGTAGGCCAGGGGGAGCAGAACCGCGGTCCCGGTCAGCAGCGCTGGCACCAGCAAGAGCCGGGGGGGATGCGATCTTATAGGAGGCCTACCTTGCGCAGCAGGGCGCGGGTGGTCTTCAGATCCGCCAGGGCCTTCAGGTCGACGTCGGGGGCCTTCGTGCCCAGCACGTCGAGGCCCGCGAGGTCGCCGTGGGGCTTGATGCCATCGACGACGGGGTACTCCAGCACCTTCTCGGCGAAGTACCTCTGGCTCCACTCCGAGAGCAGGAACTCGAGGAAGCGCGCGGCGGCCTCGGGCTGCTTCGCGCCTTTGAGGATGCCGGCGCCGGCGACGTTGACGAGGTTGCCGACGTCACCGTCGTCGAAGAAGGACTGGCCGACGTGGACGCCGGGGTTCGCCTTGCGCTCGCGCAGCAAGTAGTAGTGGTTGGGGAGCCCGAGATCGATCTCGCCGGCGGCCAGCGCCTTGATGATCGGCGTGTTCTTCGGATAGCGCTTCGCCTCGTTGGCGGTCATCTTCGTCAGCCACGACTCGGTCTTCTGCTCCCCGTGCTTCAGCCGCATCGCGGTGACGAAGGCCTGGAACGAGGCGTTGGTCGGCGCCCAGCCCACGCGGCCCTTCCATCGGTCCTCGACCAGGAAGAGCACGCTGCGCGGGAGCTCTGGGGTGGTCAGCTTCTTGGTGTTGAAGGCCAGGACGCGCGCCCGCCCGCTGGTGGGGACCCACCGGGCGCTCTTGCCCTTGAAGCTCGCCACCAGCCGCGCCCCGGTCTTGGGCGGCAGCTCGGCGAAGAGCCCGGCGGCCTCGACCTGCCCCAGTGAGCCGGCGTCCTGGGCCCAGAAGACGTCCGCCGGTGAGCGCGCCCCCTCGGCGAGCAGCAGCGCCGCGATCTCCCCCGACTTGCCATCGCGCGCAACGACCTGGATGCCGGTCTGCTTCTTGAACTCCGTCAGCAGGGGCTTGACGAGGCTGAGGCTGCGGCCGGCGTAGAGCGTGAGGGTCGCGGGCGCGACCTTCTCCTCGGCCGGTTTCTTCGCCGACGCGGCCTCCTCGGTGGGCTTCGCGGGCGCGGGGGCCTCTTTGGGTGAGCACCCCGCGACGAGCAACAGCAACGCGATGCGGCGCATCGGACCTCCTTGTGGGTCGTTCGTTTTCGCGGCGCACTATCGGGGCTCACCGTCGTGACGGCAAGCCCGGGCTCCGCGGAATGGCGTGGCGCTGGTGACTGGTCAACGGATCTGCGAGCCCGTACTCTCTCGGCCTCGGACTGACGAGGGGTCCAAGGATGCCAGACGACTACGGCACGACCGCAGCGATCATGCGTCACGACGCCGTGATGCTCGCGGAAGCGAGACGGTGGCGCAACGCGTGCTACCTGGCGGGGTACGTCGTCGAGTGTGTCGTGAAGGCGCTTCTTGACGCCGCTGGGCAGACCCCGAAGCGCCACCACGACCTGGGAAAGCACGGTCAGGAGGTCCAGAAGCTCTCGCTTGTCTGCAATCCAGTGGTCGCACGCTACGGTGACCCCATAGCTGTGTGCTCGAGCATCGCTGGCGGTAGTGGATGGGACCCCGTTCATCGGTACGACGGAACACGATGGACCGAGCGTGAATGGACTGCCTATGCGCGGGACTCGGAGCGCGCCTACGAGATGCTCTGCGAGATGTACGTCGATGGGGCGGTCGGGGTGATCTCATGACGTTGCTGCATCCATCCGACGCGTGGGGGCTGATGCAGGACATCGCGCGCGGCATCGCGCGGCGCGAGGCCGCCGTCCAGGTCACCGTCGTGCGGGACGTGTACGGGCGTGGTTGGATCTGCACAGAGGGTGAGGTCCGATCCGCGGTTGAGCTCGAGGATGACATCGCGCGGTTGGAGGGGACCGACGGGATGCACGCCTACGTCTCCACCCCGGCGTGGCGGCGGTTCGAGACCCTTCCAGATGTGGTTCAGGGGATCATCCGCGACGGGCGGTCGCCGAACGGTGGTGCGGCATCCAACCTCTGGGTCGTCGAGCGCCTGCTGTCCAACGGGGTGTGGCTGCATCCGCATGAGGCGCCAGCCTTCAACTCTCGAGTGGTGTCGTTCTACTCGTTCAAGGGCGGGGTCGGGCGCTCCACCGCGGCCGCGATCTCGGCGTTGGTCCTCGCGCGGCAGGGCTTCTCGGTTCTCCTGCTCGATCTCGACTTGGAGGCGCCGGGCGCCGAGACGTTCTTTGAGTTGTCCGCCGAAGCGCTCCCCTCAGTTGGAATGGTGGACTTCTTGTTGGAATGGAGCCTCACGAACGGAGCGTTCCAGCCGGACTTCACGGAGTACCTCGCCGCGGTGCCGGACCCGGACGTTCGCGCCAACGGAGGCGGGCTATTCGTCGCGCCCGCTGGCCAACTGGACGACCTGTACCTCGAGAAGCTCGGACGCCTGAACACGTCGCTCGTCAGCCGTCCGCGAACTGGGCACGGTCCCATCGCAGGGTTCATCTCGGGGGTTGAGGCTTGGCGTCGATTCGATTTCGTGCTCATCGACTGCCGGACCGGGCTCACCGATCTGGGCGGGTTCGCCGTGAACGGTCTCTCCAACCTGGACGTGCTCCTGTTCAGGCCCGCAGAGTCGGGGCGCCGCTACCTCGATGTCGTCCTCCGCGAGATGACGCGGCTGGCTCAGACGAGCGACGATGCCGAGGCGCTCGCGCGGTCCTTCCTCGTCGTGTACTCGATGGCGGAGGTGCCACCGAGACGTCCCGACGCGGAGCGGTTCATCGCCGAGCTGCGAGACTCCACGCGTGCGTCCGTCTGGACCCACGTCTTCGAGCGGTTCGCGGATGGCTATGTCTACCCGGCCGATACCGCGGAAGACTCGCAGCTCGAACCGGTGCCCCACGACTTCGTGCTGCTGCCCTACAATCGGGACTTCGCACGCTCCACGTTGGCGTCGGACATGGTCAGCGGGGGGGGGGGCGGGCCGTACTCGAGGCTGGTTGATCGGATCCTCTCGACGAAGCTGTGCGCCCAGCCGGATTCGGCGGAACCCGAGGGCGCACGCGATCCGAGCAGATCGAGGGCGCTCGAGGAGATGGAGTCCATCGTCGCCAAGCCGGCCGGGGAGGACGAGTTCGCGGATCTCGAAGACCTGACGGAGAAGTTCCTACCCCGTGAGTCCTACCGCGCCCTCTTCGACGCGGGGACTTTTCTGCTCCTCGGACGCAAGGGGGCGGGGAAGTCGGCGCTCTTTCAGGCGCTGCGGCACCCGGAATACGCCCAGCATCTTGCCGTCCATTTCGGCCTCGACGCGTCGGACATCGGAGCGACCAGGTTCGGGACCGGGTTCGACGGCGAGATCGGTCGGCGCTTCGAGCGACAGCTTTCACGCGTCGAATCGTTCAACTCCGCGGCCCACAGTGGATTCTGGGAGATTCTCATCGCCTCCCAGGTCGCGAAGTTGGAGGGAGACCAGCCGAGACTTGCCGCGCTCGAGGCCACCGAGATCGTGGGCGACGGAGAGCCCGGCGAATTGGGAGAGGCGGCCTTCGAGTACCTCGAGGCGACCTCGGCTCGCTTGTCGGCGAAGGGCGAGCGGATTGTCCTCGCTTTCGACAACCTCGACACCGGCTTGCCTCGCGAGGTTCGCCCCGCGTTGCTGTCCGCGCTCGTTGGCTATTGGCAGCGGAACCTCCGCGCGAGGCCAGGCCTGGGTTGCAAGATCTTCCTGCGCACCGACCTCTGGAGACGTGAGGTATCTGTCGAGGACAAGTCCAAGCTCAGAGATGGCATCGACCGGACGGACATCTCGTGGGATGGCATCGACATCTACCGGCTGGTCCTGAAGCGGCTGATGGGCATCGCCGCGGTCGAAACGGAGCTGCGGAGGAATGGTCTCTGGTACGCGAGCTTTGACTCCGCGGACGCGACCCTCGGGGTCATTCCGCCTCGAGACGAGGCATGGACGCGCGGGTCCATCGAGACGATCACCGGATCCACGATGGGGTCGGGGGCGTCTGGGCACAAGCGCGGCTACGTCTACACCTGGCTCCAATCACACCTCTCGGATGCGTCCGGGGCCCTCCACCCTCGGTTCGCGTTGCTGGCGTTCTCGGAGGCGGCCAAGGTCCAGGGGACGGTCCCCGAGCGGGGGCCATTGCTCGCGCCCAAGTCCTTTGTCCGATCGCTGCGCGGTGAGGTCTCGACGGTCGCTGTGGATGACCTCGCGGCTGAGTATCCCGAGTGGAAGGTAGACGGGGACGCCTCGGTGTGGATCCCGAGACGGTTCGCCGAGCTCGAGCGCGTGTGGCCGATCCCGGCCGGTCGTCTGGAGGCCATGCTGAAGAAGCTCCGGTTCGACAAGAGCCGCATCGCGGACCTCATCGACCGCATGGTCGAGGCGGGCCTGCTGGATCGGCGGGAGGGGAAGGGTGGCGTCACCTACCAGATCCCGGACATCTACCTCTTCGGGCTGGAGCTAACCCGACGCGGCTGATGGCCCTTCGGCTCGGGCGAAGTGGGCGAGCAGCGCGGCGTTGAGCTCGGCGGCGCATTGGCGGACCACGCCGTGGCCGGCGCCGGGGAGCGTCAGGAGGCGGGCGTCGGGGATGAGGTGGTGGAGGCGGTCGCTCTCGCGGGGGTGGATGAGCGCGTCACGGGCGGGCTTCACCACCAGCGTCGGCGCGCGCAGCTCGCCCAGGCGACGGCGTGTGTCGTGGCGGAGGATCGCGGCGTATTGCGAGAGCTGGAAGCGGGCCGGGACGGGGAGGGAGAAGTCCTCGCGCAGGATGGCCTCGAGCCAGTCGGGGTCGGCGCCCTCGAGGAAGGCGTCGGGGAAGAGCAGGCGGGTGACGGCGGCGCCTCGGTCGCGCTCGCTCCGGCCGGTCCGGGCTCGCCAGAGCTGCACCGCCCCGCGACGCCGGGGGAGCCGCGCGCGGGGGCCCCCGGCGTGGGTCGCCACCAGGCTCAGGCTGCGGACGCGGCCGGGGGCCCGCAGCGCGAGCTCCTGGGCGACCATGCCGCCCATCGACACGCCGACGACGTGGGCCCGGGACCACCCGAGGTGATCCATGAGCCGGCGCGCGTCGTCGGCGAGCAGGCGCATGCTCAGTGGGCGTGGGCGGCACTCCGTCGCGCCGACGCCACGGTTGTCGAAGGTGCAGACCCGATGCGCTTCGGCGAGCGTCGGGACCTGGAACCGCCACGCGTGCCCGCGCATCACGAAGCCCATCACGAGGAGGACGGGGCTGCCCTCGCCCGTCAGCCGATAATGGAGCCGGACGTTGTTCCATCTCGCATGCGGCATCACCGACACGATACCCTGACGCGTCGTGGGGATTGGGATGTTTGACATGCGCTACGCCTGCTTCTTCGCGTTCCTGCTCGTGGCCTGTGACGACGCCGGGACCGTCGTGAACGCCGACGGCGGCGGTGGTGGGGGCGGCCAGGACCTCGACGGGAGTGGTGGCGGCGGCTTCGTGCCTCCCGACGCGACGGTCCGCTTCGACGCCCGGTCCGGGCCCGACGGTGGCCGCCTCGCTCGCTTCCGCGAGCCCTGCGAGGACAACCTCGACTGCCTGAGCGGTTGGTGCGTGCCCTTCGAGGACCGCAACGTCTGCTCCCAGACCTGCCTCGACGAGGGGTGCCCCGACGCTTGGACCTGCCACGCGGTGGCCAACACCGAGCCCGATGTGGTCTTCATCTGCTTCCCGCCCGGCAACCGCCTCTGTGGGATCTGCCTCGGCGACGGCGACTGCCCCAACGGCCGCTGCCACGAGCTCGACGGGCAGATGGTGTGCGGCATCGACTGCGCCGACGAGAGCACCTGTCCGCCGGACAACACCTGCGAGGACGTCTTCGGCGACGGGAGCGGCCAGTGCGTTCCGCGGACCGGGTCGTGCACCTGCGACGAGTCGAACGCCGGCGAGCGGCGCATCTGCGAGCTCACGAACGGCTTCGGCACCTGCTTCGGCCGTGAGACCTGCGACGCCGAAGGGGGCTGGGCCGACTGCAACGCGCCGGCGCCCAGCGCCGAGGTCTGCGACCAGGTGGACAACGACTGCAACGGCTTCACCGACGACATCGAGGGCCTCGGGGAGGTGTGCGAGCGGGAGGCGGAGCTCGAGGGGGAGACGATCGCGTGCTCCGGGCGCCTGGTCTGCACCCTCGAGGCCGTCGATCCCGTCTGCACCGCCCCCGAGCCGATGGGTGAGCTGTGCAACTTCCTCGACGACGACTGCGACGGGGCGACGGACGAGGGCTACGAGGAGCGCGGCGAGGTCTGCGTCGTGGGCGTCGGTCAGTGCCAGCGGGTGGGCGTCTTCGAGTGCACCCCGAACGGGGAGTCCGCGGTGTGCAATACCGAGGCCGGCGCCCCGGAGGAGGAGCTGTGCGACGCCCTCGACAACGATTGCGACGGTGAGACGGACGAGGACTTCGCCGGGCTCAACGACCTCTGCTCGGTGGGCGTCGGCGCCTGCCGCCGCGCCGGGGCGCTGCGCTGTGCGCCGGAGGGCGATCGCGCGCTGTGCACCGCGACCCCCGGGGCGCCGGCGCCGGAGGTCTGCGACGGGATCGACAACAACTGCGACGGCGTCGCCGACGAGGGCTTCGAGGGGCTCTTCGAGCCGTGCTCGGTGGGCGTCGGGGCGTGTCTGCGCCAGGGCTTCCTCTTCTGCACCGCCGACGGGGTAGGCATCGAGTGCACCGCCGACGCCGCGGAGCCCGGCGAGGAGTCCTGCAACGGCGTCGACGATGACTGCGACGGCGAGGCGGACGAGACCTTCGAGGGCACCGGCGAGCCGTGCGACGTAGGCGTGGGGCTGTGCAACCGCGCGGGGGTGACGGCGTGCAGCGAGGACGGCGAAGAGGTGGTCTGCAACGCGCGCCCGGGGGGCGCAGACGCGGAGCGGTGCAACGGGCTGGACGACGACTGCGATGGGTCGGTGGACGAGGCGTTCCCGGAGCTCGACGCGATCTGCGAGGTCGGAGTCGGCGCCTGCGCTCGGGTCGGCGTGCTGGATTGCGCCCCCGACGGGCTGGGCACGATCTGCGCGGCGCGCCCCGCCGAGGCGGCCGAGGATGTGTGCGACGGGCTCGACAATGATTGCGACGGGGCGACCGACGAGGGCTTCCCGCGGCGCGATCGGCCGTGTACCGCGGGGGTGGGGCTCTGCGAGCGAAACGGCATCTACCGCTGCAACGAGGCCGGCGACGACGTGCTCTGCGACGCGGTGGCCGCCGACGCCGTCGACGAGGTCTGTGACGGGCTCGACAACGACTGCGACGGAGCGGCGGACGAGGCGTTCCCGACCAAGGACGAGCTGTGCTCGGCGGGCGTCGGGGCGTGCCTGCGCTCGGGCATCCGGGTGTGCAACGAAGCGGGCGATGGCGTCGAGTGCAACGCGGAGGCCGCCGAGGCGAGGGTCGATCTCTGCGACGGCATCGACAACGACTGCGACGGGGAGACGGACGAGG
>CAYOBQ010000050.1:15390-47734 GCA_964402225.1 uncultured Nannocystaceae bacterium
TCGACAACGACTGCGACGGGGAGACGGACGAGGGCTTCGCGGATCTGGGGACGGCGTGCAGCGTCGGCCTCGGGCAGTGCGAGCGCGCCGGCGTGCGCCGCTGCTCCGATGACGGGGCCCTCGTGCGCTGCGACGCGGAGGTCGTCGAGGGCGGTGACGAGGTCTGCGACCGGCTCGACAACGACTGCGATGGGGAGACGGACGAGGGCTTTGGGGGCCTCGGGACGGCGTGCTCGGTGGGCGTCGGCGCCTGCCGGGTCTTCGGCGTGCGCGTGTGCTCCGAGGACGGGGTCGTGGTGGTGTGTGACGCGGAGGCTGGCGCGCCCGTCGACGAGGCCTGTGACGGCGCCGACAACGACTGCGACAACCGCGCCGACGAGGGCTTCGGCGGGCTTCGCGAGCCGTGCCGGGTGGGGGTCGGCGGCTGCCAGCGCTTCGGCGTCGGGCTGTGCTCCGGCGACGGCTCGCGGGTGCAGTGCAGCGTGTCGGCGGGGCCCGTGGAGGATGAGGTCTGTGACCGGCTCGACAACGACTGCGACGGCACCACCGACGAAGGCTACGCGGGGCTGGGGACGGCGTGCTCGGTGGGGGATGGAGTCTGCCGGCGCGTGGGCGTGCGGGTGTGCGCCGAGGATGGCGGCGGCGTGGTCTGCGACGCCGAGGCGGAGGAAGCCGGCGCGGAGACCTGCGACGGCCGGGACGACGACTGCGATGGGACGGTGGACGAGGGCTACGCCGGGGTGGGCACGCCATGCTCGGTGGGCGTAGGGGACTGCGAGCGCGCGGGGGTGCGCGTGTGCTCGGAGGATGGCGCCGGGGTCGTCTGCGACGCGGCCCCTGGTGACCAGCGCTTCGAGCGCTGCGACGCCGTAGACAACGACTGCGATGGGTCGATCGACGAGGGCTACGCGCGGTTGGGCCAGCCGTGCACCGCGGGGATCGGGGCCTGCGAGCGGCCCGGGGTGCGCGTGTGCGCCGAGGGTGGCCTCGAGGTGGCGTGCGACGCCGAGGCGGGGTCGCCGGCGGTCGAGGACTGCAACGGCCTCGACGACGACTGCGACACGGCGGTCGACGAGGCCTTCGAGTCGCTGGGGAGGCCCTGCCGCGACGGCGTGGGGGCGTGCCAGCGGCCCGGCGTCAACGTCTGCGCCGAAGACGGGCTGTCGGCGGTCTGCGACGCGGTGGCGGCGCCTGTGGGGGCCGAGCGGTGCGAGGGCACCGACGAGGATTGCGATGGGACCATCGACGAGGGCTTCGCGGGGCTCGGGACGGCGTGCGTCGTCGGACAGGGCGTGTGCCGGGTCAATGGCGTCCGCGTCTGCTCGGGGGACGCGGCGCGCGTGGAGTGCAACGTGGAGGCGGGCGAGGGCGGCGACGAGATCTGCAACGGCGCCGACGACGACTGCGATGGAGATCTCGACGAGGGCTTCGCGGGGCTCGGGACGGCGTGTCAGGTCGGCGTCGGTGTGTGCCTGCGATCGGGCGTGCGGGTCTGCGCCGCCGGCGGTCAGGCGGTGGAGTGCGACGCCGAGGCGGGGGCCGGCGAGGCCGAGTCCTGCGATGGGCTCGATAACGATTGCGACGGCGCCAGCGATGAGGCCTACGGGGCGCTGCGGACGCCGTGCACGGTCGGAGTGGGCCTGTGCGCGCGGACGGGGGTGCGGATCTGCACCGAGGACGGCGCCGGGTTGGAGTGCGATGTGGCACCGGGAGCCGCGCAGCAGGAGGTCTGCGACGGGCTCGACAACGACTGCGACGGCGACCCGGACGAGGGCTTCGACGGGGTCGGGGCCCCTTGCGCCGTGGGCGTGGGGGCGTGTCGGGTCAACGGGGTGACGGTCTGCGCGGCGGACGGGTCGGCGGTGGTGTGCGACGTCGAGGCGGGGGACGGATCGAACGAGGTCTGCGACCGGGTCGACAACGACTGCGATGGGACGACGGACGAGGGGTTCGCGGAGCTCGATCGGCCGTGCACCGTCGGCGAGGGCGCGTGCCTCCGGGCGGGGGTCCGCGTCTGCGCGGCGAACGGCGCGAGCGTGGTCTGTGACGCCCAGGCCGGCGGAGCTGTGGCGGAGCGCTGCGATGGGGTGGACAACGACTGCGACGGTGACTTCGACGAGGGCTTCGCGGGGCTCGGGACGGCGTGCACCGCGGGTGAGGGCGCGTGTCTGGCGGCGGGGGTGCGGATCTGCACCGCGGATGGCGCCGGGGTGGTCTGCGACGCCTCGCCGGGGGCGCCTGGCGTCGAGGGCTGCGACGGGATCGACAACGACTGCGATGGCGACACGGACGAAGGGTACGCGGGGCTGCGGACGGCGTGCTCCGAGGGGGTCGGGGCGTGTCAGCGGTTCGGCGTGCGGGTGTGCAGCGCCAACGGCCTGGTGGTCGAGTGCGAGGCCGAGGCCGGTGGCCCGGTCGGCGAGCGCTGTGACGGGGTGGACAACGACTGCGACGGGGAGACGGACGAGGCCTTCGCGCAGAAGGGCCGACCGTGCAGCGCAGGGGTGGGCGCCTGCGCGCGGCCGGGGGTTCGCGTGTGCGCGGCCGACGGCCAGGGCACGGTCTGTGACGCGGTGGCGGGCGGCGCGGTGGGCGAGGCCTGCGACGGGATCGACAACGACTGCGATGGATCCATCGACGAAGGGTTCCTGGCGCTGGGGACGGCGTGCAGCGCGGGACAGGGCGTGTGCAGGCGGCCCGGCGTGAACGTCTGCGCGGGCGATGGGAATGGGGTGGTCTGCGACGCGGTGGCGGGCTTCCCGGACTTGGAGGTCTGCGACGGGCTCGACAACGACTGAGAAGGCAAGATCGACGACGGCTTAGCGGGGCTGGGGACGGCGTGCTCGGCGGGGGTCGGGGCGTGTCAGGCCAACGGCGTCAGGATCTGCGCGGCGAACGGGGCGGGGGTGGTCTGCGACGCGAACCCCGGGGCGCCCGTCGGCGAGTCCTGCGACGCCCTCGACAACGACTGTGACGGCGATGTCGATGAGGGCTTTGTGGGGTTGGGGACGGCGTGCACCGATGGGGTGGGCCTGTGCGAGCGAGCGGGGGTGCGGGTCTGCGCGGCGGGGGGGGGAGGGGTGACCTGCAACGCCGAGGCGGGGGATCCGCTGCCGGACCTGTGCGACGGGCTCGATAACGACTGTGACGGCGACGCCGACGAGGACTTTGTCAGCAAGAACGCGCCGTGCACCGTGGGGCAGGGCATCTGCCGCCGGGTCGGGGTGCGGGAATGCCGGGCCGACGGGCTGGCGACGGAGTGCAACGAGGCGCCGGGCGACGCGGAGGTCGAGGTCTGCGACCTGCTCGACAACGACTGCAACGGGACGGTCGACGACGCCTGGCCCACCGCCGGGCAGGCGTGCAACGCGGGCCTGGGCATCTGCCGTCGGGCGGGGGTGCTGGTCTGCGACGCGGCGAACCGCGCGGGGCCCGTGGTCTGCGACGCGGTCCCTGGGGACGCGAACCCCGCCGAGACCTGCGACTACCAGGACGACGACTGCAATGGCTCGATCGACGAGGACTTCGTCGACGGCCAGGGACGCTACGTGGGCCTCGCCAACTGCGGGGCGTGCGGGACCGACTGCGACGCGCTGTGGGCGCCCAACGCCGCGGCCTTCGGGGCGGCGCCGGTGTGTCGGGTCATCGCCGGAGCCGCCCAATGCGACTTCGATTGCCTGGCAGGCTTCCTCGACGCCGACGGGGTGCCCAACAACGGCTGCGAGTTGGAGATCGACGCCGACGCGATCTATGTGGCGACGCCGGCCAACGGTGGGGAGGATCTCGGCGGCTGCGGCACCGTGCAGAGCCCGTGCGCCACCATCGGCTTCGGGATCACGCGGGCCGACACGCCGCCTCTGAAGCGGCGCGTGCGCGTCAGCGACGGGGTCTACAGTGAGAGCATCTCGTTGGTCGCGGGCGTCGACGTGCTGGGTGGCCACCACCGCACGACGTGGGTGCGCGATCCCGACCTGAACATCACGATCATCGAGGGGCAGAGCGGGGCTGCGCAGCACAAAAAGGCGGTCAGCGCCATTGGCATCCAGGAGGCGACGACCCTCGACGGCTTCGTCGTCAACGGTGAGTCGGCGCTCTCGGAGGGCAACAGCTACGCGGTGTACATCCGGGATTCGGGGGCCGCGCTGGAGATCACCAACAACCGGATCTTTGCCGGGGACGGAGGGCGTGGAGCGGACGGTGAGGCTGGAGGCAGCGGTACGCCGGGGACGTCGGGAGATCCGGGCTCGATCTCCTTCGGCGTGATCCTGCCCGACTGCGCAGGCGCCCCCGACAACGTCGACTCGGGGGCCGTCGCGGGGGACGGGGGACAGCGGATGTGCGGGGTCGTCGCCGTCCACGGTGGACGTGGCGGCGACTCGGCGTGTCCGGCGCGCGGGACGCAGGAGGGGACCGGTGACGCGGGCCAGGGACCGGGCGGCGCGGCGGGCGGCGATGGGGCCTGGGGTTTCGACGCCAACGTCTCCAACTCCTGCACCGTCTCCGACGAGGGCCCGTCCGACGCCTCACCGGGGGGAGATGGGGGCCAGGGCGGCGATGGCTTGGGCGGCGGCGGCGCGGCGGGGGGGTCGGGTCAACTCGGGGGCTTCGACTGGGTCGGGAACACGGGGGTCGGTGGTGCCAACGGCGTCGCTGGTGGAGGTGGCGGCGGTGGTGGCGCGGCGGCGGGCGTGCGGATCCTGTGGCTGGCGTTCGCGGCGGCGGACTTCGGCGCCGCGGGCGGCGGAGGCGGCAGCGGCGGCTGCGAAGGGGCGGGCGGCGCGGCGGGTGCTGCAGGAGGGGCTTCGTTTGGCGTCTTCGTGGTGTACAGTGGCGCCGGCCCGGACGATTTGGGGGACTTCCCCACCGTCGAGGACAACGAGATTCGGCGCGGTCTCGGTGGTGCTGGTGGTGCGGGTGGCAACGGCGGCGGCGGCGGCGAAGGTGGAAATGGCGGCGCGGGAGGCCCCCGCGCTGCGCCAGGAACGGTGTTGATGGACTTCTGCTCCTTCGAGGGTGGCGCTGGCGGCGCCGGTGCCCGCGGTGGCCACGGCGGCGGCGGCGGCGGCGGGCAAGGCGGCGCGAGCTTCGATGTCTTCGTGGCCAACCACAACAATCTGGCCCCCGCCTACGAGGACGACAACGACTTCACGTTGTTGGCGGGGGTGGGCACCCACGGCGTGGGGGGCCCCGGGGGCAACTCCAGCAACACCGACACCGGCGAGGGCGATGACGGGGCGAGCGGCACCAGCGGCAACGTCGGTGGGCTCCCCTGATGCCGCGTGGTCCCCACGACGTGACCCCGGAGCCGACGGCGGTCGATCCCACGCGCCCGGCCGAGGAGAAGGACCCCGGCGACAGCGGGCTGATGGACGACACCGCCGCCTGGACCCCGCCTCCGACGGCCATGTGGGAAGAGATCACGGTCGTCACGACGCACCACCTCCCGGAGGTGCGAACGCAGGAGCCCACGGCGCGCGACACCCTCCAGGTGCTCGAGTCGAAGGGCGGCAGCGCCGACGGCGTGCTCGAGTGGCGTTCGGAGATCGCCGCGGACGCGAGCGACACGTTGTCGGGTCTCGAGGAAGATCTCGACACGGCGGGGCTGGTCGCGGTCGGGGCGGCCGTCACCCACGCGGGCCTGGTGCGCGATGGGAACGAGGACGCCTACCTGGTGTGGCCCGAGGTCAACCTGGCGGTGGTCGCCGATGGGATGGGCGGGCACCAGGCCGGGGAGGTCGCCAGCGCCCTCGCGGTGGACCACATCCGCGAGACGCTCGTGGCGTCGGGGACGCCCACCGACACGCTGGACGCCCAGATGCTCCTGGTGCGCGCGATTCGAGAGGCGAACGACAGAATCTGCGCGCTGAGCGAGACCGAAGCGTCCCTCCAGGGGATGGGCACCACCGTCGTCGCCCTCTGGATGATCGGCCACAAGGCGCTGGCGGTCCACGTGGGCGACAGCCGCCTCTACCAGATCCGCGACTTCGAGATGACCCAGATCACCCGCGACCACAGCTTGCTCAACGAGCTACGCAAGCACGGCATCGTCAATGAGGCGCAGGCCGCGTCGGATCCCCGTCGCCACGTGCTCACGCGGGCGTTGGGGGGGCGCTCGGAGTTCGAGGCCGACGCCACGGTCCTCGACCTGCGCCCCGGCGATCGGTTCGTCCTGTGCACCGACGGCCTGACGGACATCGTCGAAGACAGCGTCATCCGCACCTTTGGCGGCTCGCCCCGCCCCCCCTCCGCCGCGGCGCACGCGCTCATCGAGGCCGCGCTGACCAACGGAGGCAAGGACAACGTGACGGTGGTCGTCGTCGAGGTCGAGTCGGCGGATTGAGCGTCGCGGTGGACTGCTACCGGTCGATCAGGAGGCGCACCGTCGATCTTTGCGCGCCGCTGACGGTCGAGGACCACGTCGTGCAGAGCATGCCCGACGCGAGCCCCGCCCGGTGGCATCTGGCACACACGACGTGGTTCTTCGAGACCTTCGTCCTCGCGGAGTGGGCCCCGGGGCATCGAACGCCGGAGCCGCTGTACCACCATCTGTTCAACAGCTACTACAACGGGGTCGGCGAGCCCTTCGCGCGACCACGCCGGGGCACGCTGTCGCGGCCGACGGTGGCGGAGGTCCTCGCGTGGCGGCGCCAGGTCGACGACGCGATGAGCGCGTTGCTCGAAGACGCCTGCGAGGAGGCGCACCGGATCACCGAGGTCGGGCTGCAACACGAGCAGCAGCACCAGGAATTGCTGCTCACGGACGTCAAGCACGCCTTCGCCTCCAACCCGCTCAAACCCGTGTACGACAAAGCGTTCGGCGCCCCACGCTCGGTCGATGGGTCGTCCGGGATGACGGTGTTTCCGGGCGCTCGGGTCGAGATCGGCCACTCGGGCGACCGCTTCGCGTGGGACAACGAGGGCCCGGCTCATCAAGTGCTTCTGAGGCCCTACGCCCTCGCGGCGGAGCTCGTCTCCAACCGCGAGTACCTCGCCTTCGTGGAGGCCGGGGGCTACCGGGACCCGGCGCTGTGGCTCTCTGATGGATGGGACACGCTGAACGCCGGCGAGTGGGTTGCGCCACTGTATTGGTGGCGCGAGGGAGATGCCTGGTGGACCTACACGCTGGCAGGTGCTGCGCCCGTCGACCTGGACGGACCCGCCACGCACATCAGCTTCTACGAGGCCTCCGCCTACGCGAGCTGGCGAGGGCGGCGGTTGCCGACCGAGGCCGAATGGGAGCACGCGATGCGCAGCGATCAAGGGCTCGCCGAGTCCGCCGGGACGGCCTGGGAGTGGACCCGCAGCAGCTACGGCCCGTACCCCGGCTATCGCCCATACGCCGGGGCCCTCGGCGAGTACAACGGGAAGTTCATGTGCAACCAGTTCGTGCTCCGGGGCGGCTCCAACTACACCCCGGAGGGCCACGCCCGTCTCACCTACCGCAACTTCTTCGCCCCCGACAAACGCTGGCAGCTCACCGGGATCCGACTCGCCGATGATTGACCGCTACCGAATCCTCGCCCAACGCGAGCTCGAGGATCCAGACAGCGCGCGAAGAGAGTTCGCCGCCGATGTGTTGACTGGTCTCTCCGAGTCCCCCAAGCGCCTCGACTCGCGCTACTTCTACGACGACGAAGGGAGCCGCCTCTTCGAGCGGATCACCGAGTCCGCCGATTACTACCCCACGCGCGCCGAGTTCGAGGTCTTCCGCGCGCACCGCGAGGCGATGCTCGACCGTTTCACGAGCGCCCCCCTCAACCTCGTCGATCTGGGCGCTGGCGATGGCCGCAAGACCGCGGTCCTCCTCGAGCACCTCGTCGCGCGGGGCGCCGACGTCCGGTACGTCCCCATCGACATCTCCGAAGGCGCGATGCGCACGGTCGTCGACGCGATGTCTCAGCGGTTCCCCGGCCTTGCCATCGAAGGGCTCGTCTCCAGCTACTTCGACGGCATCCGCTGGCTCGGCCGGCAGACTGACCGCCGCAACCTCGTCCTCTTTCTGGGCTCCAACATCGGGAACTTCGACCGACCCCGAGCCCGCGGCTTCCTGCGCCGCCTCTGGAACGCCCTCAACCCCGACGACTGCGCCCTCATCGGCTTCGATCTGCGCAAGGACATCGAGATCCTCCTCTCCGCCTACAACGACCGTCGAGGGGTCACGGCCCGCTTCAACCTCAACCTCCTCGACCGCATCAACCGCGAGCTCGGCGGGCACTTCGACACCGGCACCTTCCGCCACTTCGCCACCTACAACGTCTTCACCGGCGCGATGGAATCCTACCTCGTCAGCCTCATCGCCCAGACCGTCCCCATCGACGCCCTCAGCGTCTCCTTCGACTTCCACCCCTGGGAGCCGATCCACACCGAGTTCAGCTATAAGTTCCTCGACGAGGAACTCCCCGACCTCGCCACCGCCACCCAGTTCACCGTCGAGGCGACCTACCACGACCAGAACCACTGGTTCTGCGACGCCCTCTGGCGAGTAGAGAAGGCCCCGGGCTGAAGTAGAGACGCTCTGAGCGGCGGTCCGCGCCAGGGCAACGCGGGGGTTTTCAGACCCCGCAAAAAACTGTATTGAAGGCGCATGCGAAGCATCCTCTTTCTCGTGGCGGCGCTGGCCTTCGGTTGCCAGACCTCCTCCTCCGGCGATTCCAATGACGGCGATGGCGGCCTGCCCCCTGCGGACGGCGGCTCCCAGGGTGACGGCGGTGAGACCGACAGCGGTGGCGGGCCGGGCGACTCGGCGGTTGACGCGATGCCCGAGGGCTGCGGCGCCGAGATCGACTGTGATGCGCTGCAAGAGGAAGGCCCCGGCCGCCTCAACGAGCATACGGCGGTCTTCCACCCGGAGCTCAACGTGATGGTCCTCTTCGGCGGCAACGACGCGGTGCCGGAGAACTGCGGGTTCCCGGCCTACACCTTTCAATCGACGACGTGGCTCTTCTTCGACCACGACCACAACTGCGGTCACTGGGCCCGACTCGATGGCGGCCCCCCGCCCCGCAGTCGACACGCCGCTGCCGCCGATGGTGAGGCGATGTGGATCTTCGGTGGTCGTTTCCGGCAGGGCGGCTCCGGGCGCTACCAGGTCCTCGACGACCTGTGGCGTTTTGACATCGAGGCGCGGACGTGGGCCCAACTCGAGCCCGAGGGGGATCGCCCGTCCGGGCGCTACAACACCACGCTGGTCCACGATCCGAGCCGGAACGCCCTGTGGTTGTTCGCCGGCAACGAATCGACCAGCGGCGCCAGCCCCCTGGGGTTGGGGGATCTGTGGCGCTACGACATCGCCACCAACACCTGGACGCAGGTGCAGGTCCAAGGCGAGCCGGAGAAGCGCATCTGGCACGCGGCGCTCTTCGATGTCGCCCGTGACCGCATGGTGGTCTTCGGTGGCGCCGACGAGTCGGCCTTCTTCGACGACGCGCGCTACTTCTCGGATCTGTGGGCCTATGCCCCCGAGGCGGGCACCTGGTCCGAGCTTCCCGCGGGCATCCGCGGGCCGGCTGGCCGCTTCTGGGGCGCGATCACCCACGACACGACCGACGACCGCTACCTGCTCTTCGCCGGGCACGACGACGGCCAGCTCGGCAACCGCAACGACCTGTGGGGCTACGACGCCGAGGGTGGGGTCTGGGTCCAGCTCGGCGAGGAGGACTCCTTCAACAGGCCCGCCAACGGCTTCTGTGACTTCCCCGCCGACTTCGCCAACATCGCGCCGGGGACCCCCGAGCGACGCAACGCCCATAGCTTCGTGTGGAACGAGGCCTGCGGTCGGGCGCTGGCGTTCGGCGGCAAGACCGACTGCGGCGCCACCAACGACGTTTGGCGCTACGACGAGGCGAGCGGCTGGAGCAATCCGGTCCCGGCCGACGAGGGCGAGATGTGCCTGCGCTGGCGCAGCAACCCGGACAACTGCGTCAATATGTGCTTCTGATAGCGCGGCCCTTCGCGCTGCTGCTGGCGTTGGTGCTGGTCGGCGGCTGCGAGGGAACCGAGGCTGCAGGCGACGCCACGACGGCGGAGGCGGGCGCAGGTAGCGCCTCATCCGAGCCGGACGCGCGCGCCGACGCCAGCCCCCCCGACGCGAACATTCCCGGGGCCGAGCGCGACCCCGACTACGTCTTCGACGACACCGTGGTGCGCACCTACGAGGTCACGGTCGTCGCCGAGGACTGGGACTCGATCAACAACGATCCCAACGCCGAGCAATACGTCCCCGCCACCCTCCTGTTCGAGGGCCGCACCTACCGGGACGTCGCCATCCGCTTCAAGGGGGGCTGGGGCAGCCTCTACACCTGCGTGCTGCTCCGGGCGTGCGCGAAGCTCTCGATGAAGCTGAAGTTCAGCGAGTACGACCGTGAGGGCCGGTTCCACAACCTCGAGCGCCTCAACCTCCACGCGATGACCGGGTTGCCCATGCTCGGGGTTCCAGCCGATCTCACCAAGGTCCACGAGGCCCTCGCCTACGGGCTGCTGCGCGACTTCGGGGTCGAGGCGCCACGCTCGTCCTATGCGTGGTTGGTGGTCAACGGCGAGGTGCTCGGCCTCTTCGCCCTCGTCGAACAGATCGACGGCCGCTTCACCCGGTCCCATTTCGACGACGGAGGCGAGGGCAACCTCTACAAGGAGGTCTAGCCGGTCTACGCGGATCCGGCACGCTACCTCGAGGCGCTCAAGACCAATCGCAGGCAGGAGCCGACGGTCGAGAAGATGGTGCGCTTCGCCGCCGATCTCGGCACCGACGACCTCGCCGAGCTCGACGCGGCCCTCGATCATTGGGTCGATCGAGCGCACCTGGCGCGGCAGATCGCGGTGATCACAACGATCGCCCACTGGGACTCGATCGGTCACTTCTATGAGCAAGACGGCGAGTTCGTGAACCACAACTACTACTGGTACGAGGAGACCGCGGCGGACCGAATGTGGCTTGTTCCGTGGGATATGGACCGCACGTTCGGCGTCCCGAACCCGCTGCAGATGGAGGATGGGTTCGGGTTCCCCCCCTGGTATGTGCCGACCGAGGATTGCGAGCCCTCCACGGTCCAGAACCCGCCGCGACGGCCGGGCGGGTGCGACCCCCTGTTGCGACGCCTCGTCGCCGCGCTGCGGCCGGAGATCGACGCCGCGCGCAGCGAGTTTCTAGAGACCCTGTTCACCGAGGCAGCGGTCAACGCTCGTCTCGACCGGTATGTCGCGCTGATCGAGGACTCGATCCGCCGGGACCCACGCGGCCCCTCGGTGGCCGAGTGGGAGGAAGCCATCGGGCAGCTTCGACGCGACATCCCGGTGCTGCGCGAGGCGATGCTCGCCGAGCTTCAACGTTGACACCCGAGGGAGTTCGAATGTCCCGCGCACCGATCGCGTCGTCCATGGCGGCCCTTCTGCTCTTGTTCACCGCGTGCGACTCGGGGGCGGACGACTCCGGCGCCGACGCGCTGAGCACCCCCGATGTCGCCGCGCTCGACGCGAGCCCGCCCGACGCGGCGACGCGCGACGGCGGGGTGCCCGACGCCCCCGCCCCCGACGGGCCGACACCCGACGCGGCCCCGCCACCCGGCCTCGAGGCGTTGGTCGCGGTGCCCGAGACCTTCGCCGAGCAACCCCTGCGCCTGGTCGCCTACATCTACCCCTCCCTTCCCGCGATGGGCCCACCGTCGGCCATCGGCGGGAGCGTCGACCGCCCCGACATCGCGGTGGGGGTCGACTACGAGTTGACCATCGATGATGTCGGCATCCGGGGCCGGTACTTCGTCTTCCTGGCGCTATACGTCGAGGGTGGCGGCGACAGCCGGCTGGCCGTCGGCAAGGACTACTTCTGGACCTCGGAGCAGGTCACCTTCGGGTCGGAGGTGCTCGATCTGGGTCGGGTCGAGCTCTACCCCTACTTCGAGGACTTCTAGGAGCCTCTCATAGCGTGTCAGGTCGGCTGGTTTCGGCGAAGATGCCGGCACCGTCCTAGTGGTCTTGGGGGTACCGGAGGTCGGGCTCGAACCGACACGGGTTTTATCCCACCGGATTTTGAGTCCGGCGCGTCTACCAATTTCGCCACTCCGGCGTAGCCCGCTTCGTTTACATCAAGCGGGGGGGCGCGTCGAGGTGGAAACGGTCAGCGGGCGGCGAGGGGAGGGCTGGGGCGGCCATCCTTGATGGTGTCGTTGCCCGGGCCGCCGTGGGCGCCGAGGATGGCTTGGGTGCCTCGGGCTCGGATGATCTGGTCGTCGTCGGGGCCGCCCCAGACGGCGTTGCAGTAGCCGTAGCCAGTGCCGGGCAGGCCGACGGTGATCTGGTCGTTGCCTTGCCGTCGCTGGCGACGGTGCCTTCGATGTGGATGCGACCGCTCCGCCCCTCGGCGGTGGGGGCGGCGAGGGCGGTGGCGGTGGTGGTGACGAACAGCGTCTGGAGGCTCGTGGTCGTCATGGCGTCTCCGTGGGTCCTTCGTTTCGTTCTTCGCATCCGTTTGCAGCGGACGTGCCACGCCGCGAGCGGGCGGCTCTCGGGTCGACGGCTGCGGTGTCGCCTGGGCGTGGACGGTTGGAGGAACCGTCCGCGCGACCGTCCGGGACGGTCGTGGCGCTCGACTCCGGACGGCGGGTCTGCGACAACTCGCCCGCTCGATCTGACCGGGGAAGAGGCTGATGTCGAAGAGCTTGTCGTGGATGGCGCTTTCGCTGCTCGCTGGGTTGGTGGGTTGCCAGGAGGACGGGGGCGGCGACACGCCGCCGCCGGACATGGGGATGGCCGGGGACGTCGGGGCGGAAGGCGAAGGGGAGGGCGAAGGGGAAGGCGAAGGGGAAGGCGAAGGGGAGGGGCCGGTCTCCGTCGGGGGCTGCGGGGCCTCGAGCGTCTACGACTTGAACGCCGCGGAGACGGGGGCAGAGGGGTGGGAGCTCGCCGTCGAGTTGGACACCTCGAGCCGCTTCCAGGGCGCCTGTGCGCAGCCCGCGGCGGGAGGGGATGCGGTCTTCCGGTTCACCGCCCCCTCCGAGGGTGCCTACCTCTTCCGGGCCTCGGGCAACGGGTTCTCGGTGGCGCTGTTTGCGTACACCGACTGCTCCGACCCGTTCTCCGCCTTGCCCCAGTGCGCCGTGGGGCAGCGCAGCGAGATCATCCTCGAGCTGGCGGCCGAGGAGACGGTCTATCTGGTCGCCGACCACGCCCGTGACGGCCAGACGGGGGCCGTCACGGTGTCGGCGGAGCCGGCGGACATCGCCCCCCCGAACATCACCGCGCTGGCGTACGTGCGCAACGGGCAGACGTTGGCCATCCGCGGGATGGCGACGGACTCGGACGGTGACATCGACAAGCTGAGCATGGCGCTTCTCGATGCCGATGGGGCGCTGATCGATGACCAACCACTGGAGGGCACCTTTGTCGAGCTCATGGACATCGCCAGCCTGCGACCCGAGGGCGACGGCTTCGCCTTCGAGGTCTCCTTCGGGCTCAACCCCGACTTCGCCGACGCGGCGGATGTCGCCGCGATGGAGGTGCGCCTGGGCGACGCCACGGGCCTGTGGAGTGTCCCGGTCCGGGCGGACGTGGGCGCGCCGGAGATGATCGCCCGCGGCGACGCCTGCGATCCCGAGGAGGTCTTCTCGGGCTGCGGGCCCGAAGACGCCTGCTACGGCGACGAGCCGCTGGTGTGTCGCGAGGCCCTCCCGCCGACCCTGTCGGGGGGCCGCGTCGTCGTCGCAGACGTGGTGCTGGGGGTGGAGGTGATGGGGACCGATCCCGAGGGCAACCCGGCGGGGGTGGACGTGGTCGCGCTGTTGGCCGATGGCAGCGAGCTGTCCTCGACCCGCGTCGGCTTCAGCGCCCTGGAGGAGACGGAGGAGGGCTTCCTGGGCCGCGCGCTCTACCGACCCTTCGTCGAGCAGTGCTTTCCCCCCGCGCAGCAGCACTTCGATGACTGCTCCGGGGCGGGGGGGGACCAGGAAGTGTGTGTCGAGGAGGCCAACGCCTTGCTCGCGATGTGCGAGGCCGAGGGGCTCGCGACCGTGACGGGCGCGCGCGTGTGGGGTATCGACGCGACGTTGAAGGTGGGTGAGCCCATCGAGGTGATCCTCGGCGAGGCGCCGGTCGTCGCCGGCGGGGGGGTCTGCGACGAGGGGGACGTCTTCGACCACTGCGAGGGGGAGCTGGCCTGCTTCAACCTGCGGGAGATGGGGGCCGCGCCCCTGTGTCAGGCGGTGGTGACGAGCTGCCCGGAGTGGTACGCCGCGGTGGACATGAACGCCCTGGAGAACGACGGCGCGTGGGTCTACGAGGGGGACAACACCGACGCGCCGGACATCGGCGTGGGGACCTGCGCGCCGGACGGGGAGGGGGGGCCGAATACGGTGCACACCTTCGTCGCGCCGGCGGCGGGGACGTACACGGCGACGACCAGCGGCGCCAACGGCGACACGCTGCTCTTCGCCCGCAGCCACTGCGCGCTGGCCTCGACCGAGGTCGTTTGTAACGACGACATCAACACCCAAGGCATGAACTACCTGTCTGCGGTACGCTTCGAGTTGGAGGAGGGGGAGGCGGTCCACGTCTTCCTCGACGGCTACCTCGGGATGTTCCAGGGCGCCTACACGCTCACCATCCGCGCGGCGAACTGAAGCGTTGCTCGGCGAAAGGAAGATGATGCGGATGCTGACTTGTGCGCTCATCGGGCTATCGGGTCTGGGGTGTAGCTCGGATTCGGGCGGCGACGGCTCGGACGGCGTCGCCGCGGCGACCGCCCTGAGCCTGGACGTGGAGGCCCACTCCTTGCCGGTGGGGGAGACGCTGGCGCTGATCGCCACGGCGGCCTTCGACGACGGCACGGAGCGCACCGTCGAGGTGGCCTGGACGAGCTCTGACGACGCCGTGGCCGCCGTCAGCGGCGGCACCGTCACCGCGATGGACGTGGGGGAGGCGACGATCACCGCGACCTACGAGACCCTCACGGCGAGCGCGTCGGTGCAGGTCACGCCTCCGCCGCCGGCCCTCGAGGGCATCAGCGTCGCGCCCAGCCTCGGGATGGAGGAGGGCGAGGTGAGCACCCTGGTCTGCATCGGGCAATACGCCGACGGGAGCGAGGCCGAGTTGGCGAACGTCGAGTGGCGCTCCTCTGACGAGACGGTGATCACCGTCGAGGGCGATCAGGCGACGGCGCTGGGCTCCGGGCGGGTGGTCCTCACGGCGCGCTTCGGCGGCTTCGAGGCCTCCGTCGAGGTCTCGGTTGGCTGCACCTATCCGCCGTTCCCGCCGACCCTCCGCTTCGGCGACACCTTCCCCGCGCTGCGCTGGGAGACCGCCTTCGAGAACGGCGAGGAGGGCACCTTCTCCTTCGCCGACTTCCACTGCGACGACGAGCGTTGGGGGGACGCCGAGGTGGCGATCATCGTCATCGGCGCCGGCTGGTGCACCGCCTGCACCGCCTACACCTTGCGCCTCGAGCCCCAACTCGAGGCCCTGCGCGCGGCGGGCGGCGTGGTGATCTTCCTGGAGGCCCAGGACGCAAACTTCGATCCCGCCTCGAGCGAGTTCGCAAACGACCACCTCACGCGACTCATCGGGCCCGAAGGCGGCATCCGCGTGGGCGACGCCGATACCTTGCCGCGGCCGAACTTCGTGCTGAACTCCGGCGTCATCGACGCCTTCCCGCGGGTCTGGGTCACGCGCCGTTCGGACATGAAGCTCATCGCCGACAGCTCGCGCTCCCAGTATTACCTGCCCCTGATGGACATCGTGCAGGACCCCGACGCCGACTGGTCGACCCCGGGGCTTCCGGCGTTTCGGAGCCAGTGTGAGGCGGGGGACGAAGAGGACACGGAGCCGAATAACGACCCCGACGCGGCCACCGCCATCGGCCCCGGGACCTACCACGGCGGCATCTGCGACGAGGAGCCGGACTTCTACCAGGTCGACATCGAGGGGGACTGGCGCTTCACGGTGGAGTTCAGCCATGCGACCGGCGATCTCGACGTCTTCGCCTGGGACGTGGGCCTCGACCAGCCCCTCGGGGGGCCCGGTGGGCCGGTCGGCTCCCAGTCCAGCGACGACGATGAGACCTTCACCCACTCGGGGCCCGCCCTCGTCCGCGTCTACGGCTACCAGGGCGCCAGCGCGCCCTACGACATCATCCTGGAAGCGCTGTAGCCTCCTACTCCTACTCCTACGCTTCGCTCAGGTGCTCGCCCTCGAACTCGCGCACCAACGCGCGAAACGCCTCCGGGACCGGCTCCGGCTGGAACCCGGAGTCGAGCCACACGAGCGAGAGCTTCCCGGTGGCGATCTCAGCCCGCGTGCGCTTGTCGCTGATCAGGAAGTGGAAGGTGTAGCTCGTGGTCCCGATGTGGGCCACGCGGACGTGCATGACGAGCACGTCGTTGTAGTGCGCCGGCCGCCGGAAACGGACCGACTGGGCGACCACCGCACCGGGTGTCAGGCCCGGGACCTCGCCAGCGAAGGCTCCGACGCCGAGGTGGTTGAGGTAGTCCATCCGGCCCACGTCCAGGTACACCCCGAAGCTGCCGAAGAACACGATGCCGACCGCGTCGGTTTCGCTGAGCCGAACGCGGATCTCGGTGGTGAAGCCGTAGTGGTTCAGGTCGCGGCTGACGTCGTTCATGGGGGGAGGATAACACCACCCGTTGACGCGCGAGCCGGGGTCGCCGATACCTGTGGGCAACCGTGAATCGCGCCACCTGGAACAACGACCGCGCGCGGGTCTTCGCCCGTGGCCTCTACCACGTCGCCGCCTGCGACGGCCTCGACCCGCGCGAGGAGGCGGCGCTCCGTGTCTTTGTGGAGCGCACCGGGCTGCCCGACGACCTCGAGTCCTTAGGGGCCGAGCCCTTCGACTACGCCGAGGCCACCGCGGTCCTCGACTCCACCTGGCTGCGCCGCACATTCATCCAGGCCTGCCGTCTGATGGTGCGGATGGACGGCCGGGTCTCGAACGCCGAGCGCGACGCGATGCGCGCGATGGGCGCCGCCCTCGGTGTCGGAGAGCAGATCGCCCTCGAAGAGGTGTCGGAGTCCCCGCGCCCGGAGGAGATCGTCGAGTGGGTCTCCGCCCGCGCGGTGGACTTCGTCTCCTGGGATGACCGCGCCCAGCGCGGCTATCTCTGGGCCTTTCCGCACCCCGAGCACCCGCTGGCGGAGGGGGCGGCGGTGCGGGTGGCCGACGGACAGGCGGTGGTCGTCCGCCACGAGGAGCAGGTGACTGACACCCTGGGGCCCGGCGAGTACGAGATCGTCCCCGACACCCTCGCGGGGCTGGCCGGGGCGGCGGCGTGGTCCGGCGGCCCGGTCATGGCGTCGCTGGTCTTCGTGCGCACCAGCCCGTCATCGCTTTTGAGATGGGGCACCTCCAACGCCGTCACCCTGGCCTCGTCGGAGCACGGCGAGCTCCCAATCCGCGCCTTCGGGCGCTTCAGCGCGGCCTTCGCCGATCCGCGAGAGGTCGTCGAGCGCTTCACCCGCCGCGGCGTCCCCACCAACGCCGAGCTCGATGTGCGCCTGCGCCGCGTGGTCTCGGGGCGCTTCGGCGCGGCCCTGGGGCAGCTCGCCTATGACACAGACGAGCGCCTGCTCGAGCTGCTCAACGACCTCGACGCCCTCAAGGATGCGGTCCGACCCGAGCTTTCGACGCAGCTCGCGCGCTCCGGGATTCGGCTGGAGCGCTTCCTCATCGAGAACCTGACGGGCCCGTTGGAGCTGGCGCTGAAGCCGGTCTCCCGCGCGAGCCAGTCGCGGACGCTGGTGGGCCGCACCATGATGGGCGGCGTGGGCGGCGACCCCGCGATCACCCTGCGACCCTGCCCCGAGTGCCTCGCGCCGACGCCCGTCACGGCGCGCTTCTGCCCGCGCTGCGGGACCTCGCAGCGGGCGGCGTGCAACCAATGCGGCCAGGACGTCCCGACGCGCGCGCGCTTTTGCCCGAATTGTGGGACCAAACGCTTGGATTGAACGGGCGAGTTGGGGCAGATTACGCCGCCTTTTTCACGCGGCCGAGGTGGGCGTGCAACGCTGGTCCGAGATGGAGCTCCACGGCTGGGGGCGCTACCCCCGCGTGCGCAGTGAGTGCGCGCGGCTCGAGCGCCGCGCCGACGTGCAGGCGGCCCTGGCCGACCGCGATGGTCAGCCGGTCTTGGCCCACGCCCTCGGCCGCAGCTACGGAGACGTGGCCCTCCTCCGAGGCGGTCGGGTGCTGCTCACGCGGCGCCTCGACCGCATGCTCGACTTCGATCCGAAGACCGGCTGGCTGCGGTGCGAAGCGGGGGTGTCCATCGAGGACCTCATCGAGGTCTTCCTCCCCCGCGGCTGGTTCCCGCCGGTGGTCCCGGGCACGCAGTTCGTCACCCTCGGCGGCGCCGTCGCCAATGACATCCACGGCAAGAACCACCACGTCGACGGCACGCTCTGCGACCACGTCCGGCGCATCGAGCTGCTGCTGGCGTCGGGCGAGATCGTAGCCTGTGCGCCGGGGGAGCCGCTCTTCGACGCGACCGTCGGGGGCCTGGGCCTCACGGGGCTCATCCTCACGGTGGACTTGAAGCTGTGCCCCGTCGCGGGGCCGTGGGTGGAGATGGAGTCGGTGCGGGTGGAGAACCTGGACCACTTCTTCGAGGTCAGCGCCGAGTCGAAGTCCTTCACCCACACCGTGAGCTGGATCGACTGCGTCACCTCCGGCGCCGGGCTCGGCCGCGGCATCTTCATGCGCGGGCGCCACGCCCCGGAGGGGGTCGCGGGCAGCGACGGGGTCCTGGGCCGCTTCGCGGCGGCCGTCTCGCCGCTGCTCGACGTGCCCGTGGACGGTCCGCCCTGGCTGATGAACGGGCTGACGATGCGCGCCTTCAACGAGGCTTACTTCCACAAGCAGCCCAAGGGCGTCACCGCCGCGGTCTCGCACTACGAGCCCTTCTTCTTCCCCCTCGACTTCGTGCGCAACTGGAACCGCATCTACGGGCGCAGGGGCTTCTTGCAATACCAGCTCGTGGTCCCGCCGGACCCGGAGCACCGCGCCATCCGGGCCGTGCTGGAGGAGATCACGAAGGCGGGGATGGCGTCGTTTCTGGCGGTCATCAAGGAGTTCGGCGGCGCGGTCCACCCCGGGCTGAGCTTCCCCCGGCCCGGCGTCACGCTGGCGCTGGACTTCCCGAACCACGGGGCGCCGCTCCTGGCGCTGCTCGACCGGCTCGACGCGGTGGTCCTCGAGGCCGGCGGGCGGGTGTACCTCGGGAAGGATGCCCGGCTCCCCCGAGACCGTTTCCGGCGCATGTACCCCGAATGGGAGGCCTGGAAGGCGGTGCGCGACGCCCACGATCCCGGCCGTGTCTTCCAGTCGGAGCTGGGCCGCAGATTGGGGTTGTCATGAGCGCGCTCATCCTTGGCGCTACGTCGCCCATCGCACGCCAGCTCGCCCAGCGCTACGCCGAGGCGAATACGCCGGTCTTCCTCGCCGCGCGCGACGCCGATGAGGCGGCCCAGATCGCCGCCGACCTCCGCATCCGACACCGGGTGACGGCCGCCTCCGGGGCCTTCGACGCGACGGACTTCGAGGCCCACGCGGCCTTCGTAGAGGCGGTCGAGGACGCCGTCGGTCCGCTGACGGTGGCGGTGGTCGCCTTTGGCGAGATGGGTGACCAGGAGGCCTCGGAGCACGACTTCGCGGCGGCCCGGCGGGTGATCGAGACCAACTTCACGGGGGCCGCGTCGGTCTGTGAGGCGGTGGCGGCGCGCATGGTCGAGCGAGGGGCCGGCTCGATCGTCGGCTTCGCGTCGGTCGCCGGCGACCGAGGCCGGAAGAGCAACTACTTCTACGGCAGCGCCAAGGGCGCCTTCGCCCTGTATCTGCAAGGCCTGCGCAACCGTCTGCACGAGAGCGGCGTCGGCGTCCTCACCGCCAAGCTGGGCTTCGTGGACACGCGGATGACCTTCGGCATGCAGACCGGCATCCCCATCGCCTCTCCGGAGGCCGTGAGCCGCGCCCTCTTCGACGCCCAGCGGCGCGGGATCGACACGCTCTACTACCCCCGGTTCTGGCGGGGGATCATGGGCGTCGTCGGCGCCATCCCGGAGCGCCTCTTCAAGCGGATGAGCCTCTGAACTCCAAATAGGTCAAAAAAGTCCACTATGGCTGGACCTGGCGTTCCCCTATCCTGACGCTCCGTCTTCAAGAGCCCGGGGATCCCGATGACCCGCTCGGCCCGCTGCCTGCTGTTGACCGCGGTCGTCTGGGCCGTGCCGGGCGGGGCCTTGGCCCAAAACGCCGATCCGCAGATCGTGGTGGTGCCCTACGCCCCGGAGGACACGGCGCTACCCTACCCGGTGCATGTCGGGGCGCGCGTGACGTTGAAGGCGATCCTGCGCAACGCGAGCTGCGCCGACGGCTACGACGTGCGTTGGGACACGAACCGTCGAAATGGCTTCGCAGACGACGCCGATCGCCACGTGACGCCGAGCGGCGGCGGGGTGCGCGACATCGGCCGCACGATCACCGTGGCCGACGTCGAGGGCGACGCCTCGACGCCGATCGACGTCCGCGCCACGAACCGCTGCACGGGGGCGGCCTCGTTCGCGACCTACCGCCTCTTCACCTACGACTGGCAGCCCTCGGCGAACCCCGCCGACTGGACCGCCGACGAGCTGGAGATCATGGAGCAGATCGCCCTCCACGAGGGCCTCTGGTACACCCACCGCTGGCTGCGCGGCCCCGGCGGCAACGGCTCGCAGATCTCCGGCTACCACGGACCCGGCGGCAACAGCCGGGCGGGGACGGCGCTGGCGATCTGGGCGATGGTGATCAACGGGCGCCTGCCGGCCTACCCGCCGGGGACGCTCCAGGGCCTGAGCCCCGACGGCTGGGTGGCGCGCAACGACGCGCGCTGGGCGGTCGACCCCTACGCCGAGACCGCCACCCGCTACATCAACTGGCTGCTCAACCAAGGCACCGCGCAGACCAACATCGCCGCCGGTGACGACGACGACGGGAGCTGCGGCGTCCAGAACGGTCAGGTCGTCAACTGCAACCGGCTCGCGGGCACCGCCGACGCCCACGGCGCCTACACCGGCGGCGTCTCGAACAACACCTACTACCAGGGCATCAACGTCGGCAGCCTCGCGCCGGTCCTGCCCGCGCTGGCCGGGACCGATCTCCAGGTCAGCGGCCTGGCCGGGACCGAATGGGCGGCCTTTGTCCAGCAGCTCACAGACCACCTCGCCTACATGCAGATCGACAGCGGCTGCGGCGCGGGCGGCTGGTACTACAGCGCGACCAACGGCAGCGGGAGCTGCGGTCGCATGGACGCCTCGACCGCCCAGTGGGGCTACATCGGCCTCGAGAGCGCCGAGCAGGCGGGGCGCGACTTCGGCGTCATCGTCAACAACGAGCACAAGTACCTGCTCGCCGACAACATCATCCGCAACATGGCGGGGGACGGCGGCTCGCGATACCGCACGAGCTCCGGCGGCGGCGGCAACATGCAGCTCACGGGCGGGGCGTTCGTCGCGGCGCGTTGGCTGGGCTTCCACAACATGCAGCTCGGCGACAACGGCCAACCGCTCGCGCCCGCCAAGAACCACACCGCCAACGAGCTGCGGGCCGCCTTCGATCGCATCGTCTCCTTCACCGTGAACGGCTGGAACCGAGACCCCGGCAACCAACGCTTGCGGCTCTACGCCGGCGGGGACCACACCTGCGGCAACACGAACTCCGTCTACCGCTGGGGCGACAACGCCGAGTGCGGCAACCTCTACGGCATCTACTCGCATCAGAAGGGCTACCGCACCGGCACGCCGGAGCAGGCGACGGTGGGCGACAAGGCGTGGCAGCGCGAGTTCTCGACGCTGATCCTGCGCTCGCAGCACCGCAGCGTCGGTGACTACGACGGCTTCGGGAAGATGACCGACTGCGGGCGTGGTCGCTCCTACGCCTGCATCTACGGGGGCAACTCCTTCACCACCCCCGTCGGCACGCTGATCCTGACGCCGACGCTCTTCGATCCCAACCCCGTCGCCATCGGCACCGTCGCCCCCGCGAGCGTGGTGGAGGGCTGCGCCGGTGGAAACAACGGGCGCGTCACCTTCGATCACTCCGGCTCGTTCCACCCGAACCCGTCGGCGCGGATCATCGCCTACCGCTGGGACGTCAACGCCGACAACGGCCTCTGGTGGGACCAACCGGACGCGCCGGTCGACTTCCAGGAGGGCCAGGCGGGCCTCGAGGCGCCCTTCAACTACCAATACCCGCGCGACGGGGACTACGTGGCGACGCTCCAGGTCGTCGACCAGGGCGGCAAGACCGCCGAGGCGCGCGTGCGGATCCACGTCGATCCGGCCCCCAACCAGCAGCCGACGGCCGCCCACGGCGGGCCCTACGTGCTGGAGCTCGGCGCGGACCTGGCGCTTCAGGGGACGGCCGCCGATCCCAACGCCGGCTGCGGCGACGACCTGGTCGTCGGCTGGGATCTCGACGGCGACGACGCCTACGACGACGCCGCCGCCGCGACGGTCGACATCGGCTGGGCCCAGCTCGACGCCATGGGCTTCGACGAGGCGCTCGGCGTCCCGCGCAACATCACGCTCAAGGTGACGGACACCGCCGGGGACGAGGCCGTCGCTACGACCCAGGTCACGGTCTATCCGTCGGAACCGGTCGCCGACGGCCGCGCGACGCCGAACCCCGCGCGCTGCCAGCAAGCCGTCGCCTTCGACGGTGGCCAGTCGAGGCACCCGAACCCGACGCGGCGCATCCGGCAATACCAGTGGGATGTCGATGGCGTGGCGGGCTTCGACGGCGGCGGCGTGAACTTCGAGCACACCTACGAGCGCTACGGAACCGTCGACGTGCGCCTGCGGGTCACAGACGACGCGGGGCACACCGCCGAGGACACCTTCGAGGTGGTCGTCGACCAGGGCAACCTGCCCCCGGTCGCCCGCATCGCGCAGGCGCGCTACACGGTCCTCGAGGGCGACGACTTGCAGCTCGCGGGGGGCGCCTCCTCGGAGCCGAACTCCGCCTGCGGCGACGCGATCACCGAGTACGCGTGGGACCTCAACGGCGACGGCGACTTCGGCGACGCCGTCGACGTCGTGGGGCAAGAGCCGAACCCGACGATTCCGTGGGCCACGTTGCAGGGCCTCGACTGGCCGGCGGATCGGGTCTCACTCGAGCCCGCCAACATCGTGACGCTGCGAGTGACGGACACCTTCGGCGAGACCCACACCACCACCACCGAGGTGGTCATCTTCCGCGCCGCCCCCGAGGCGCGCATCGCCCAGGTGCCGAACCCGGCGCCCATCGCCCAGGACACCGGCCTCGCCGATCCGGTCCTCGACGGGCGCGAGAGCTTCGCCTCGGTGCCGGGGGGCGAGATTCGGCGCTACGAGTGGGACCTCAACGATGACGGCGTCTTCGGTGACGAGCCCGATCCCGGCGCCGCCTCGGTGACCTACCGGCGCATCTTCGACCCCATCCCCGGGCCGGAGAACCTGCCGGAGCGCTTCGTGCGCCTCCGGGTCACCGATCAGGACGGCAACACCGCCATCGTCCGCCACCAGGTGGAATACAGCGTGGGTCCGACGCCGCCGAGCGCCGACGCCGATCCCTCCGACGCGCCGGAGTCCGCCTACCACATCTTGCTGGGCGATCCGCTCACGCTGAGCGCGGTGCAGTCCTTCGATCCGGACGAGGACGACTTCCAGGACTTCATCCGATTCTACCGCTGGGATCTGGCCCACGACGCGCAGCAGGGCGACGACTTCGACGTGGAGCTCACCGACGACGACGCCGACGGCGACGAGGCCATCGTCGAGATCGCCGCCGAGGACCTCGTCGCGGCGGGCATCGACGGGGTCGGCGAGTACCCGATCCTGCTCGAGGTCGAGGACACGACGGGGTTGCGAGGGCGCGACGCCTCGACCCTCCACGTCTACGCCCGCGACCCGGTGGCGGTGATCGACGCGCAGCCCAGCCCCGCGGGGTGCGGCGAGCGCATCAACCTCGACGCCAGCGCCTCGAACCACCCCCACCCTGGGGAGGAGATCGTCGAGTACGCGTGGGATCTCGACGCGGACGGCGTCTTCGACGACGCCGCGGGGGCCCAGGCTACCCTCACGCCCGAACGCTTCACCTTCCCCGGCGACGACCCCCTCGACATCGCGGTGCGCGTGACGACCGCCTCGAACGCCACCGCGGAGGCGTCGGCGCAGGTGCCAGTCAACGCCAACAACACCGCGCCCTCCGCCGACGCCGGCGGCCCCTACGTCATCGCCATCGGCGACGACGTGACCTTCGACGGCAGCCGGAGCAGCGAGCCCGACGCCGCCTGCGGCGACGCCTTCGGTGGCTTCGCGTGGGACGTCGGCGACGACGGCGTGATCGACTACAGCTCACCGGACGACCCCCGCCAGACGGTGACGTGGGCCCAGCTCGAGGGCCACGGAGTCGATGAGCGCGGACGCCACACGGTGCGGCTGCGGCTCGCCGACCGCTTCGGACGCACGACGGACACGCGCGTCAACCTCGACGTGGTCAACGGCCCCACGGCCGTCGCGGAGCTGACGCCCGCGCGGGTGGGCTGCAACGTGGTGGTCGAGCTCGACGGCGGCGGCAGCTTCGCCGACGGCCCCGCCGATCAGGGCTTCGCCATCGACACCTATAGCTGGGACATCGGCGACAACGGAGACGAGGACGCGCGGGGCCAGACGGTGTCCTTCAACGCCCAGGGCGGCGACACCGTGCGCGCGCGGCTGACGGTCACCGACGAGGCCGGGCGCACCGACGACACGCTGGTCGTCCTCGAGATCGTGAACAACAACGTCGCGCCGGTGGCCGACGCCGGTGGCCCCTACGTCACCGGCCCCGCGGGTGAGGGCTACGCCGGCGTCGATCTCGACGCGCGCGGCTCGAGCGATCCGAACGAGCCCTGCGACGAGGTCGTGCGCTGGGAGTGGGACACCGACGGCGACGGCGCGTTCGGCGCCGACGACGTGGACGGGGCCGGGTCGCTTCTGGGCTCGGACTACACCGGCGAGGTGGTGCGCGACTACACGAGCCCCGGCTGGCAGATCGGCTTGAGCCAGCTCGTGCGGGTGCGCGCGTGCGACGCCCAGGCCTGCGGCGCGGCGGCGGAGGCGGAGGTCACGGTCCTGGACCGGGCGCCGCCCCAAGGGGAGATCCTCTCGCCCCGCGACGACGACTGCGTGGCGGCGGACGCCTTCCAACTCCAGCTCCGCGTCCGCGACCCCGACGGCGACAACGTGACGGCGACGGTCCTCGTCGACGGTGAGGAGCTCACCTCGGTTCAGATCGACACGCCCGACGACGGGACGGCGATCGACCGCACGCTGGATCTCGATCCCCTCGATGTCGGCGAGGGGCTGCGCAACCTGGAGGTCCGCTTCCTCGACGCCACCGGGGTCGAGTCGGTGGCCGACGCCGGTGGGCGCGTCGCGTTTGATCGCACGCCGCCGGCGGTGACCATCGGCAACGAGCTGGGCGCCGACGTCTGCTACCCCCCCGACGAGGTCCCGGAGCCGACCAAGACCATCGCCGACGCCATCGACGATGCGCCGGATGTGGACGAGGAGGTGACGGTCCTGGGCTGTCAGCGAGAGCTGCGGCTCACCGCCACCGACGCCTGCGGCAACGCCGGCAGCGCCACCCGCGCCTATCGCCTGGCCCAGCCCGTCGAGGTGGTCCTCGACGGACCCGACGACGGGGCCCTGGTCGACGAGGCGCAGTTGACGTGGCGCGTCGACGGTCCGGCGACCTGCGCCAACGAGATCACCGGGCGCCTGGCGCAGGACGGTGTCCAGGACCGCGTCTACGTGGCGGGGGAGCGAATCGACGAGCCGGGGAGCTACACGCTGACGCTGACGGTGCCCAACTGCGCGGGGGAGGAGGCGCAGGTCCTGCGCGCCTTCCGCGTCAACGCGGCGCCGGTGGCGATCCCGATCCCCGACGGTCACCCGGCGGCGGACCTGCAGGCGCCGGGCTTCGCCTACGTGATCGACGAGGGCAGCCAGCTCGTCCTCGACGGGGGCGACTCTCGGCCCCCCGAGGCCGGTGACACAATCGAGCTCTACGAGTGGGATCTGGACGACTCGGGGGACTTCGAGACGCAGGGCCGCCTGGCGCCCTTCGACACCTCGGTCGACGGTCTCTTCGACGCCCATCTGCGTGCCACCGACGGGCTCGACGCGGTGTCGGTCGCGGGCTTCGTCATCACCGTGGACGACGTCGATCCGGCCATCGATCCCGGCGGGCCCTACACCGTCCGCCAGGGCGAGGCGCTCCAGCTCGACGCGAGCGGCACCCGGCCCGGCAGCCCCGCCGACGAGATCAGCCGGTACACCTGGGACTTCGCCGACGGCAGCGACGCCGTGGAGGGCGACGACGACGCCGCCATCCGGCCCACCCACACCTGGGTGCGCGATGGGAACTTCCTGGTGGAGCTCACGGTGCGCGACGAGGACAGCGCCGTGGCGCGCGACGTACAGGTCACGGTCCGCGATGTGAACCCGGACATCGGCGACATCACCACGCCCGCCGACCCCTTCGAGCTGGCGCACCTGCACTTCTCGGTGGAGGCGGAGGCGGGGGCCGAGCTGGATCCGATCATCGCCTACGAGTGGGACTTCACGGGCGACGGCACCGCCGACGTGACGCTGCCGGATCCCGAGGCCGTCTACCAGTACCGGACGCCGGGGGACTACACGGTGACGCTGCGTGTGCGCGACTCCGACTCCGCCGGGCAGCAGAGCTTCGACCTCACGGTGCGTCCGATCACCCTGGTCGATGTGCTGCTCGAGGCGCAGCGGCGGGTGGACGTGGTGCTCGCCGACGACGCGTTGGCCGCCCGGGCCCGCAGCGCCCTTGAGCCGGCGGCGGGCCCCGAGTTTGGCACTTGGGTCGACCGCGGCGTGTGGTCCGAGGGCGCCGAGTACCGGGGCAACACGATGGTCGCCCTCGACGCGATCACCTTCCGAGTCGCCCGCGCGCAGACGCTGGGGGCCGACTTCGGGGATCTTCTGTGGGTCGCCAGCCGGCAGCTCCTCCGCGAGACCGAGGGGCTGCGCGGCGAGGTCGCCGAGGCCGCGGGCGCCGAGCACCCCAGCGTGGTGCGGGCCGATGACCACCTCTCGCGCGCGCGAGCGATATTCGACAACGTCGACTACGAGGACCGCGTCAGCGGGCCCAACGACTCCTTCCTCGCGCGGGACCTCTTCGCGTCGGTCTACGAGGCCTACTTCTTCCTGCGCGACGCGGTGGATCCCAAGAACCAGTTCGACGGCTTCCCGGTGCCCAACCAGGGCGACGCGGTGGAGAAGGTGGAGGCCGCCAACGCCGCCAACGTCGACCTGGGCACCGCCCTGGAGATCCTCTCGGGGGAGCTGCAGACCTACCTCGACGCGGGGGAGGAGGAGGCGCGGGGCCCGGGGCGCGACCGCGTCACGGAGGCGCTGCAGATCCTCGACGGGCCCGACGGGATCCGCGCGCTGGTCGGCCAGCAGCTCGGCCTGGTGTGCGAGCCCGAGGACAACTGCATCAGCGACTTCGACAGCTTCCGCTTGCAGATCGAGCTCATGAACCTGGTCGGCGACCTCTTCGCGGTGGCCGACCGGGGCGTCTATGTCCGCAACATCCAGCACGTGCTGACGCTGGCCATCAAGCTGCGCATCGAGGTGGCCCTGCTCAGCATCGAGAACACCTGCGGCATCAACACCCCGGTGGCCCGCGCGGGCCGCGAGCAGCAGCGCATCTTGCTGAACCTGCTCGAGGAGGGCCAAAACGACGCGGCCCTCCAATTCTATGTGTCCGCGGAGCGTCGCTGCCTCGTCTACGAGACCTATAACGAGTGCATCGTCGCGGTGTTGCCCGACGACAACGAGTTCCAGCAGCCCCCCGGTTTCTGCGCCGCCGCGGGGGGACAGGGAGGCGAAGGCGAAGGCGAGGGCGAGGGCGAGGGCGAGGGCGAGGGCGAGGGTGAGGGCGGCCACGGCCTCGCGGGCGATCCGGCGATCCCGCTGCGCGCGCCCTTCGACGACGTGATCCTGCTCAACGACATCATCGTGGCCTTCCTCTTCGAGCACGACGTGGCCGAGGCGGCGGTGCGGGAGGCGAACTACCCGGGGCGTAGCTTCGAGGACTTCGACGTCACCGCGAACGGCGCCTTCGACCTCCTCGACGTCGATCTCGCGATCCTGATGTTCATTCACGACCCGGTCGACGCCGACGGCGACGGGCTGGTGGGGATCGTGGAGGTGGACTGCGGGCGCATGGAGGATGGCGCCAACCTCGATCCCGACGACCCGACGACGCTGGGGGATCTGCGGGACGGCGATGTGGACTGCGATGGCGACCTGATCTCGAACACCACGGAGACGGCGCTGGGCATGAACCCGGTGGACGCGCGGGACGCGGAGCTCGACTTCGACGACGACGGCGCCTCGAACTGGGATGAGCTGCGCTACGACTTCGATCCCCTCGACATCGAGGACGGCGAGCTCGACGCGGACGGTGATGGGATGGCCAACGCCCCCGAGATGCGGGCGGGGCTGAACCCGCGCAACGCCAACGACGCGGAGGGCGACTTCGACCTCGATGGGCTCGCGAACAACGTCGAGGTGCGCTGGGGCCTCGATCCCCTCGACGGGGACGACGCCGACGCCGATCCAGATGGCGACGGGATGAGCTCGCGCAACGAGATCGACCGCGGGCGTGATCCGCTGCGGCCCGACTGCGCCGATGATCCGGCGGAGATCGACGGGCGCAATGACGTGCCCGAGGAGCCGACGGTGCTGGGCAACGGGAACCGGCTGCGGGTCGAGGACGGGGCGGTGTGCAACGTGGATCCGCTGCGGCCCGACGAGGACTGGTATCGCATCGACATCGACGAGGCCAACGCGCGGCTGGTGCTCTCACTGGACTTCGTCCACGCCGACGGCGACCTCGAGCTGCGGCTCTTCAACGGCCAGAATGGGGTGCAGATCGCCAACAGCAGCACCCGCTACGACACCGAGCTGATCGCGGTGCCGCGCGGTCAGCTCACGCCGGGGCCATACCTGGTGCGGGTGCGCGGGGTGGCGGCGGCGCAGACGGAGTACACGCTGACGGCGACGGTGGTCCCCGCCGTGCGGCCCTGCGCGGCGGACTACCGCGAGGGCGACGACGGCAACGACTCGCTCAACGACGCCGCGGCGCTGGGGGACGAGGCGCGTATCGGTGACGCGTGGATCTGCGTGCCAGAGCGGCGAACGGGCGACTGGTTCGCGCTGGAGGTCACCGACACCGACAAGACGGTGCACGTGGCATACGCGCGCAACTCCGACGGGCAGCTCGGCCTCGCCGCGATGAACCGCGATCTGAGCGCGTTTGCGGAGAGCGTCGAGGTGCAGACGAGCGTGCAGTGCCTCAACGTCCGCGCCAGCGGCGATCCGACGGACGTGTTCTTGAACCTGACGGCGTCGACGGTCTTTTCGGACGGCGATGACCGCGTTGACTACGTATTGCAGGTGGTGTCTACCGATCTCGACGCGAACCCGCGCGGGGCGTGTGACCGCTTGAGCGCTGGCTTGTTCGACTTCGTGAACTGGCCCGTGTTGGAACTATGAAGAAGCTCCGGGGGAAGAGTAGATGAGTATTCGCCAGCCTCTCGTCGCGTTGGTCGTGGCGTGCTTCGCGCTGCCCGCGCAGGCCCAGGTGCGCACCGCGCCGCAGGACTTCTTCACCGACATCTTCCTGCTCGACGACATCATCCGCGCCTTCGTGCTGGAGATCGACGTCGATGACCAGGCGACGCGGGAGAACAACTTCCCGGGCCGTGAGCTGGCCGGCTTCGACCGGGATCGCGACGGCGAGTTCTTCACCATCAACGACGGGTTCGGGATCAACGACACGGATCTCGCGATCCTGCAGTTCATCCACGACCTCGTCGACGCCGACGGCGATGGGGTGCTCGGCTTCTACGAGATCGAGTGCAGCTTCGCCGGGGGGCCGACGCTGGATCCGGACGACGCGGAGTCGGTGAACGGGACGCCCGATGGCGACGTCGATTGCGACAACGACAACCTGCCGACGCTGTGGGAGTTGGAGAACAGCTTCAACCCGCTCGTGGCCGACGACGGCGACGCGGATCCGGACGGCGACAACCTGACGATCGGGCAGGAGTTCGACATCGGCACCGATCCCAACGACGCGGACTCCGATGGTGACGGGGTCGACGACGACGTCGAGGTCGGTGATCCCGCCGATCCGTCCGACACCGATGGGGACGGGACGATCGACGCGCTGGACACCGACTCCGACGGTGATGGCGTGGGCGACGACACCGACAACTGTCGTCTGAACCAGAACGCCGACCAGGCGGACACCGACAACGACGGCCAGGGCGACGTCTGCGACGACGACGACGACGGCGACGGGGTGGACGACGGGGGCGACAACTGCCCGCTGGTGGACAACGCCGGGCAGGAGGACGCCGACAACGATGGGCTCGGCGACGCGTGTGAGGACGACGACGACGGTGACGGGGTGCCGGACGGGGACGACAACTGCCCCGCCGACGCGAACGCCGGGCAGAGCGACGTGGATGGTGATGGCGACGGCGACGCGTGTGACGACGACGACGACGGCGACGGGGTGCTCGACGCGGACGATAACTGCCCGCTGGCGGTCAACGCGGACCAGACGGACACCGACGATGATGGTGAAGGGGACGCCTGCGACGCCGATGACGATGGCGACGGCGTGGACGACGGGGACGACAACTGCCCCCTCGACCAGAACGTGGGGCAGGAGAACAGCGATGGCGACCCGGATGGCGACGCCTGCGACACCGACGACGACGGGGACGGGATCCCCGACGCCGACGACAACTGCCAGGTCGACGCGAACCCGAACCAAGAGGACCTCGACACCGACGGCGTCGGCGACGCCTGCGACGACGACGACGATGGCGACGGGGTGGCCGACGGGGTGGATAACTGCCCGGGGACGGCCAACGACGGTCAGGAAGACGCCGACGACGACGGGATCGGCGACGCCTGCGAGGGCGACGGGGACGGCGACGGGGTGGCCGACGACGACGACAACTGTGTCAACGACGCGAACGCCGACCAGACGGACACAGACGCCGACGGGCAGGGCGACGCGTGCGACGGCGACGACGACGGCGACGGGGTGCCCGACATCGACGACAACTGTCCGCTGAATGGCGACGCGGATCAGACCGACACCGACGGGGACGGGGTCGGGGACGCCTGCGACGACGACGACGATGGGGACGGGGACGCCGACGCGGATGACAACTGCCCGCTGGTGGCCAACGCCGATCAGGCCGATCTGGACGGCGACGGCGAGGGCGATGTGTGCGACGCCGACGACGACGGTGACGGCGACGCGGATGGTGACGACAACTGTCCGCGCACGGCCAACGCCGATCAGGCGGACGCCGACGGTGACGGGATCGGCGACGCCTGCGAGGCGGACTCCGACGGTGACGGGGTCGCCGACGACGACGACAACTGCCCGGACGACGCCAACGGCGGCCAGGTCAACACCGACGGGGACCAGGAGGGCGACGCCTGCGACGACGACGATGACAACGACGGCGCTCCCGACGTCGACGACAACTGCCCGATCGACGCAAACGCGGGGCAGGAGGACGCCGACAACGATGGGGAGGGCGACGCCTGTGACGCCGACCGCGACGGGGACGGCGTGGATAACGGGGACGACAACTGCCCCGACGTGGTCAACGGCAACCAGCTCAACAGCGATCTCGACGCCGACGGCGACGCCTGTGACGACGACGACGACGACGACGGGGTGGCGGACGAGGACGACAACTGCCCCACCGACGCGAACGCGGACCAGGCCAACAACGACGGCGACGACGATGGCGATGTCTGCGACGCAGACGACGACAACGACGGCGAGCCCGATGCCACCGACAACTGCCCCAACGACGCGAACCCGGGGCAGGAGGACGGCAACGGGGACGGCGTCGGGGATGCGTGCGAAGGCGACCAGGACGGCGACGGGGTCAACGATGGGGACGACAATTGCCCCAACGACGCCAACGCCGACCAGGCCAACCTCGATGGGGACGACGACGGCGACGCGTGTGACGCCGACGACGATGGCGATGGGGTCAACGACGTGGCGGACAACTGCCCGCGGCTGTTGGGTGGTGACGGGGACCAGGCGGACACGGATGGCGATGGCGATGGGAACATCTGTGACGACGACGACGACGGTGACGGGGTGGACGACGGGGACGAGAACTGCCCGAAGACGGACAAAGCCGACCAGGCCGATCTGGACCAGGATGGGTTGGGTGATGCCTGCGACGACGACGAC
>CAYOBQ010000051.1:0-39706 GCA_964402225.1 uncultured Nannocystaceae bacterium
TGAGTGCTGAAAGCCCTCCACACTCCCTCCGTCAGAATCGGGATATGCACCCATCTTCAGCTTCAGCGCATTCTGGACGTGAGCCGGCGGTTGCGCCAGCGCTCGCTATCGGCTTGGATCGCGCGCATGCGATACCTTGCTTTGTTGGCCGTCACGGCCATGGGATGTGCCCCCGGGGGCGGAGGCGGTGGGGGTGGCGGCGCGGGCGGTGGCGCCCTGGCCGACGCCGGCGCGAGCGACGTAGGCGGCGCCGACCTCGGCGTGCGCGCGCAGCTCGAGGACTTCTGCAACCGAGCCGCGCTGGCGAAGTGCCAGTGGGCCTTCGAATGCGTGGGCGGAGGGGCGATCCACACCAAGCTCGGTCTCAGCGGGCCCGAGATCGAGGACTGCGCCGAGGCGGACGCCGAGGCGTGCCTCGCCGACGTGATCGGTCGCTTCGAGCGCGAGACGCTCGACTTCGCGGCCGACGCCGTCGACCAGTGCGCCACGGCGCTGCGGATGGCGCCGTGCCCCGGAGGAGATCCCACCGAGTGGGTCGAGGCCTGGCGGCGCAACGTGCACCAGCGCTGCGGCAACGTGGTCCGCGGCACCCAGGGGGAGGGGGATCCCTGCGAGACGCGCAACGACTGCGCGGCCCCCGATCGGCCGAGCCACATCTGCGAGTTCGGCACCTGCAAGGCGGCGGCGCCCTCGGACGTGATGGTCCCCTGCGACGCCACCGGCAACCTCCCCGGGGCGACCAACTACGATGGCCTGTGCCCCGGCCAGACCTGCGCCGCCCTGGGGCCCAACCAGGAGGGGCTGGACGGCATCTGCACCATCGACTGCTCCGATGGCGCGCACCGCTGCCCGCAGGGCGCCCCGTGCCTCCAGCTCTCGATCCAGGGCCAGGCGCCGTCCTGGGTGTGCACGGCCACCTGCACCGAGCCGGCGCATTGCGAGAACGGCTTCTCCTGCGTGAAGTACGACGCCAACAGCATCACCGAGGATCGCCATTGCTTCGTGACCTCGGAGCAGTGATCCGCGTCGGCCCCATCGAGATCGAGCCCGCGACGGCGTTGGCGCCGATGGAGGGCATCACGGATCGCCCTTTTCGACGCCTCGTCCGCGGGCTGGGTGGCTGCGGGCTCACGGTCACCGAGTTCGTCAGCTCGGACCAGATGAGCAAGCAGGTTCGCCGCGCCTGGCGGGCCGCCGAGATCGACGCCGATGAGCACCCCGTGGCCGTACAGATCTACGGCCGGGATCCCGCGCTGATGGCCGAGGCGGCCCGTCATTGCGAGGGGCTCGGCGCCGATCTCGTGGATCTGAACCTGGGGTGCCCGAGCAAGTGCGTCACCGGTGGCCGCAGCGGCTCGGCGCTGATGAAGGACCCGCCCCTCGCCCGCGCGATCTTCACCGCCGTGCACGCCGCGGTCTCGATCCCGATGACCGTGAAGATGCGCATCGGGTGGGACGACGCCACCCGCAACGCCCCGGAGATCGCGCGCGCCGCCGCCGACTGCGGGGCGGCGATGGTGGCGGTCCACGGACGCACCCGCATGCAGATGTACCGCGGTCGCGCCGATTGGGGTGCTGTCGGCGAGGTGAAGGCCGCCGTCGACATCCCGGTCCTGGTCAACGGCGACATCCTCACGCCCGACGACGCGCTGCGTGCCTTGGAGGTGTCGGGGGCCGACGGCGTGATGGTAGGGCGCGGGGCCGTGCGCGACCCCTGGATCCTCCGCCGAGTCGCCGACGCCATCGCAGGCCGCGCGCCCTTCGAGCCGAGCCTCGACGAGCGGTGCGCCGTGCTGTTGCGCTACTTCGACCTGCTGGCCGCCGACGCGCGCACCGAGACGGGGGCCGTGGGCCGGATGAAGAAGGCGACGGGGCTGTTCACGCGCGGCCTCCCCTTCGGCGCGGAGCTGCGCGACGCGGTCTTCCACAGCTTCGAGCCCGAGGCCATCCACGACGCCGTCCGTGGGTGGTTCGAGCGACTCCGGCGAGAGGGCGTCACCGACGGCTTCACCCGCGTCCACGAGGACGACACCAGCTATCCCCCGGACGATCCCCGCGGGTTGACGAGGCGCGCATCATGAACGACCAGGATTGGCTTGAAGGGGCGCTCGAGGAGGCTGGTGCGACCGCCGGCACGGTGCATCGCCTCCGGGGTGGCGTCCTGGTGCTCTCGGCCGCGGTCGACATCCCCGCCGCGGTCTGCGCGGCGGTCGCCGAGATCCCCCACGGGAAGGGGATGGCGGGGCGCGCCTGGGAGCGCGACGCGCCGGTCGAGACCTGCGACCTGAAGACCGACGAGACCGGTGATGTGCGCCCTGGGGCGCGGGCCGTCGACGCCCACGCGGCGGTGGCCATCCCGGTCCACGACGACGCGGGACAGGTGTGCGGCGTGGTCGGCTTCGCCTTTCACCACGAGCGCGCTCCCGACACCCCCACCCTCGTCCCCATCGCGGAGGGGCTCCCCCCATTTCATGGGACTCAACTGTGACGGTTGTGTGACAATCTGACGTAAGTGCGCGTAAACTGGGCATTGGTCGAGTGCCCGGGGGACGGCGTGCAGGTCAGCATCTGGTGGTTCGCTTTTGGGTACTTCGCCTGCTACGTGCCCTTCAGCGCGCTGACGAAGGCGGTCTCGAAGGGCATCGTCCCGGGCTACGAGCAGATCAACGGCTTCCGTTTGCTGCCGTTGTCGGTGACCGCGTCTGCGGTCTGCATGTTCCTCTTCATCACGGCGATGCGTTGGTGGAAGCACCTGCCTCGGCGGCAGCTCGGCGGGCGCGCGATCCCGATGCCCGGCATCTGGCAGGCGCTGTCGGGGGTGTGCACCTCCGGCATCATCATGACCACGACCCTCGCCTACACCTTCGAGGGCGTCAGCATCGTCTTCGCGATGCTCTTGATGCGCGGTGGGGTGCTGATCATCGCGCCGGTTGTCGACCGCATGACGGGCCGCCGCGTGCGGTGGTTCTCGTGGGTAGCGCTGCTGCTGAGCCTGGGCGCGCTCTACGTGGCCTTCGCCGAGCAGGGCAGCACCAACATGAGGTGGGTCGCGGTGGTCGACATCGGCGTCTACCTGGCCTCCTACTTCGTCCGCTTCCAGTTCATGAGCCGGCTCGCCAAGACCGACGACCCCGACGTCACGAAGAGCTACTTCGTCCAGGAGCAGCTCGTCGCCACGCCCTTCACCGTGCTCTTCCTGGGCTTGATCGCCCTCGCGGGGACCAACGGCGGCATCCCCGGCGAGGTCCGCGCCGGCTTCTTCGAGGTCCCGGGCCTGGCGGTGCTGCCGCTGGTGGTCCTCATCGGCGTGCTGAGTCAGGGCACCGGCGTCTTCGGCACCCTGGTCTTCCTCGATCGGCGCGAGAACGCCTTCTGCGTCCCCGTCAACCGGTGCTCGAGCATCATGGCCGGGGTCATCGCCAGCTTCTTGCTCGCCGCCCTGTTCGACCAATCGCAGCCCAGCGTCTACAAGCTCGCCGGGGCGGGCATCATCGTGGGGGCCATCCTCTTCCTCACCATCCCTCCGATGATGGAGAAGCGACGAGGGGCGCCGCCCGCCTGATCTGTGGTACGTAGCCGGCTCGACAGGAGCGGCACGTGGACCACCTCGAACGACTCGAAGCACAGTCCGTCTACATCCTTCGAGAGGCGTACAAGAACTTCAAGAACCTGTGCATGCTGTGGTCCATCGGCAAGGACTCCACGGTCATGCTGTGGTTGGCCCGCAAGGCGTTCTTCGGCCACGTCCCGTTCCCGCTGGTGCACATCGACACGCACTACAAGATCGACTCGATGATCGCCTACCGCGACGAGCTCGCCCGCGATTGGGGCCTCCAGATGGTCGTCGGTCAGAACGAGGAGGCCCTCGCCGACGGGATGAACCACACGCGGGGGCGCCTCACGTGCTGCACCGCTCTGAAGACGCAGGCGTTGAAGCAGACGCTCGACGGCACGGGGCCCCGCTACCGCCTCGGCCCGGACGGCTATGAGCCCGACGCCAACCGCGAGCCCTACACCGGCGTCATCGTCGGCGCCCGGGGGGATGAAGAGGGGAGCCGCTCCAAGGAGCGCTACTTCTCGCCGCGGACGCGCCAGAATGACTGGGAGCTCGACGACCAGCCCCCGGAGCTGTGGAATCAGTTCAAGACCGACTTTGCGCCCGGGACCCACATCCGCATCCACCCGCTCCTCGATTGGACGGAGATCAACATCTGGGAGTACATCGAGCGCGAGTCGATCCCCATCATCGACCTCTACTTCGACCGAGGCACCGGCCGCCGCTACCGCTCCCTCGGCTGCGCGCCGTGCACCGGCGACGTGTGCTCCAACGCCACCTCACCGGCCGAGATCATCGTCGAGTTGCACAACACGACGGTCGCCGAGCGCTCCGGCCGCGCCCAGGACCAGGAGGACCCCCACGCGATGGAGAAGCTCCGCCGCGACGGGTACATGTGACCGCCATGCCGCCCGAGACCAGCAGCCGCGAGCAGATGAACATCGTGATCGTGGGCCACGTGGACCACGGCAAGTCGACCCTGGTGGGTCGGCTCCTCGCCGACACCGAGTCCATCGATCCCGCCAAGATATCGAAGGTCCGCGCCATCTGTGACCGCCAGGGCAAGCGGTTCGAGTACGCCTTCTTGCTCGACGCCCTCGAGGCCGAGCAAGAGCAGGGCATCACGATCGACGCGGCGCGTTGCTTCTTCGCCAGCGACCTGCGCGACTACATCATCATCGACGCGCCGGGGCACATCGAGTTCCTCAAGAACATGATCAGCGGCGCTGCGCGGGCGGAGGCGGCGGTGCTGCTCATCGACGCCCACGAGGGCGTCCAGGAGAACAGCCGCCGCCACGGCTACATGCTCAGCCTGCTCGGCATTCGCCAGATCGTCGTCGCCGTGAACAAGATGGACATGGTGGACTACGCCCAGGACGTCTTCGACGCCATCGTGCGCGAGTACACCGAGTTTCTGGAGCAGATCGACCTTCGCCCCGCCGCCTTCATCCCGGTGAGCGCGCTCGCGGGCGACTGCATCGTGGGCGGCTCCGAGAACCTGCCCTGGTACGAAGGCGGCGACATCCTGCAGGCGATCGACGCCTTCGCCAAGGACGCCCCCCCCGAGGACCAGCCCCTGCGCATGCCGGTGCAGGACATCTACCGCTTCAACCGCGCCGGCGACACGCGCCGCATCATCGCGGGCCGGGTCGTCTCCGGCCGCCTGAACACGGGTGATGAGGTGGTCTTCCTACCCAGCGGGAAGCGCACGCGCATCGCCAGCGTCGAGGCGTTCTCGGCCGGTGAGCCCACCAGCGCCGCCGCCGGGGAATCCACCGGCGTCACGATGACCGAGCAAGTCTACGTCGGTCGTGGGGACGTGATGTGCCACGCAGACGCCCCCGCCCGCGTCTCGAACCGCGTCCGGGCCAACCTCGTCTGGCTGGGCCGTCAGCCGCTCCGGCTGGGGCGCACCTACAAGCTCAAGATGTGCACCTACAGTGGCCTCTGCGAGGTCGAGCGCTTCGACGAGGTCATCGACGCCTCGGAGCTCTCCGGCGCCGGACACCGCGACCGTGTCGAGCGCCACGAGGTGGCCGAGGTCGTGTTGCGGCTACGTAAGCCCATCGCTTGTGATCTGTCCCACGAACTCTGTGACACCAGCCGCTTCGTCCTCGTGGACGGCTACGACATGGCCGGCGGCGGCATCGTCCGCGACGTGCTCCCGCCGGAAGACGACGACGCGGCGCTGCGCTGGACGATGGAGGTGGGCGCCATCGATCGCCCGCTGCGCGAGACGAAACACGGCCACCGCGCCGCGCTGCTCGTGGTGCACGACGACATCGATCGCAACGGGAGCGCCCTCGCACAGGCCCTCGAGGAGTCGCTTTGGAGCGGCGGCCGCGAGGTCTTCCGGGTCAACCTCTCGGCCGACGATCTCCAACAGCCGGCCCCCGGCGAGCTGCTGCTGCGCTCGATCAGCTTCGGCCTCTTCGCCGGACTCCTCAACGCGGGGCAGATCGTGTTGGCGATCGTGCCCTGGGTCGACGACTACACCCACGACGAGCGGCTGCGCCTGCCGGGCCTCGAGTCCGTGCCGCAGCTCCAGGTCCGATTCGCCGCCGGACGCCCCAGCACCGATCTGGATTGGGCCCTCGATCCCAACGACGAGCCGCGGACCCACCACGACGTGGTGAAGGAGCGCTTGCAGCCGCACCTGTCGACGTAGGGCCATCCCCCCCTCGGGCGTGGGGAGGCGAAGATGACTCGACGGGCGTGGTGTCGAGTGCCACCCGGCGGGACCTTCGGCGAGTGCTCGCCCTCTGTGGACGCCGCTCTACCGGATGCTCGGTTGCTCATCGATGCGTCGCCGGACGTCCCCGAGCACCCCGACGGGCCGCCGGGCCAGGACCGCGTCTGTGCGCCCGCGTGCGACCTCGATGGCGCCCCTCGCCGTCTGTGTCGAGCTCGGCTGCGTGCCGGGGGAGGCGTGCGGTGAAGCCTTCGGCGGTGGAACCAGCGAGCCGCGAGTCTACCTATTTATTGTTGGACAGCCCCTCAGGGGGCGGGACGGTCGGTGAAGATGTCGAGGAGGAAGAGGTCGACGCCGCCACCGGGCGTGTCGACGGAGACGGAGTCCTCTCGGGACTTGCCCAGAAGCGCGCGCCCGACCGGGGAGTTGACGGAGATCTGCCCGGTCTTTGCGTCTGTCTCGTCGGCGCCGACGATGCGGTAGTCGCGCACGTCGCCGGTGTCTTCGTTCTCGACGCGCACCCACGAGAGGAACACGACGCGCGCCGTGCTGGTCGGTGGTGCGACGACTTCGACGCGCTTCAGACGCTTGCTGAGGAACTCGATGCGGCGGTCGATCTCACGCAGCCGCTTCTTCCCGTAGATATACTCGGCGTTCTCGCTGCGGTCGCCCTCGGCGGCGGCGTCGGCGACGGAGTTGACGACGCGCGGACGCTCTACGTCGTAGAGCTGACGCATCTCGGCGGTGAGGCGAGCGTGCCCCTGTTCGCTGATGTAGGCCGGCAATGGAGCTAGTGGTGGTCTGCGTTCTCGGCGAGCTCGGCGTCCGCGATGCCCTCGATGATGTTGAAGACCACCAACAGGACGATGAGGCCGACGCCGAGGCCGATGAAGCTGAGCAGCCAGCCCTTCTCGGTGCCGAGGACGGGGATGAACTGGCCGAAGATGGCGCGGCCGAAGAAGGCGTAGACGCCAGCGAACGCCAGTCCAAGGCCGTAGATCAGGGGGAACTTGCTCACGGACGCACCTCGCGGGATTCCAATCGCGGCGCAGGATACCGTCACCGGCGCAGCGAATCCAGTGCTACCGTCGGGGGCGCCTGTGCCGCTGCTTTGCCCGCTTGGCGAAGCGCGTGAAGACGTTGCCGCACATCGCGTCGAGGGTGGCCGTGAGCTCGTCCACGCGGAGCTGCTTCGACAGCTTCGTCGCCGCGTCCCCCGGCGGCGAGAGGATCAGGTCTACCTGGAGCCGCCGGCGCGTGTAGTAGAGCCGCGTCACCTCCTTGAGCACCCCCTCCTGGAGCACCGCCACGGAGCTGACGTCGAGGACCTCCGGGTTGAAGACCAGGCGCGACAGGCTCCAGCTCCCACCGATCTCCCACTCGGTGGCCCGCGCCCCGACGGCGTCCTCGCTCGCCGGATCGTTCGGGTCGTAGTTGACGCGGTCGATGGTCGCCACGTCGGTGGTGGCGTCCTTGAAGCGGAACTTCACGTCGACGGTGGGCAACAGCGCCTTGATCTTCGCGCGCGACCGCATCGAGCTCACCGTGTCGGCGTCGATGTTGAAGAACTGGAGGGCCGCCCCCTGGGCCTGCTGGATGGTGGGCTCGAGCTTCAGCGCCTCCATCTCCTCCTGAACGCGCGGGTCGTCCAGGCTCCGCGCCGGGGCCGCCATCGCGCCCGACGCCAGCAGCGCCGTCAGTACCAAGGTCATCGCACGCATCGCTCCCTCTCCTCTCTCACAGCGCGGGCCGAAACGGCAACAGGTCGCCGGCCAGCGCGTTCAGATGTGCCGTCAGCTCCTCGATCCGCAGATCGCGCAGCAACCGCGGGCGCCCCTCGTCCTCGTTGGCCAGCCCCTCGAGTTGAAGGCGCCGCCGCTCCTGGTAGAGGTTGATCACCGTCATCCGGATCCGCCACTCCGCGCCGCGGTTCAGGCTGCCCACCCGATCCGTCGGCGCCTCGTCCTGGCTGTGCCAGATGCCCGGCAGATTCCACTTGGCGAAGACGGTGTAGAACAGGCCCGAGTCCCGAAAGGCGTTGGTGAGCGGGATCGTGGTGGCCGCCCCGAACATCCCCGATCGCCTCGCGCTGTCGTCCTCAAGCTCGACTGTGCGCGCCCACAGCGCCGCCGTCACCTGGGGGAGGAAGGCCGAGATCTGGGCCCGGCGCCGGAAGGCGTTGACGGTGGGCCGGTCGACCCCGCTTCGGCGCAGCGCGGACTGCACCACGTGGTGCAGCGGGGGCTCGCGGCGGACGAGCTCGCGGAAGCGCCTGACGACCTCCGGTCCCAGGGACTCCGGCGCGCGTGGCGCGAGCTTCAAGATCTCCGCCGACGTCAGCACCCAGATGGCCCCCGGCTCGTGCCGGGAGAAGAAGGCCCATCGGACGTCCCACTCGATCGGCGCGAAGTAGGCGATGCGCCACGTCTTGCCGCCGTCCCAAGTCTCCCAAAGGTCCCGCGCGTTGCCCGTCAGGAAGTGTCCTGGCTCGGGCCCCGCGGACAACACGATGGTGTCGAAGCCGGTCATCACCAGCCCGCCGGTGCGGTCCCACTTGTAGCCCGCGTTGTCGCTGACGAAGAGGCCGTCGGCGGTGGCCATGAAGACCCGCTTGGAGTCGTGGGGATCGACCAGGACTCGGCGCACCAGCGCCGCCCGGGGCCAGGGGTGGTCGAAGATGATGCGGAAGTTCTCGCCACCGTCCTCCGACTTCACCAACGCCCAGGAGAGGCCGACGTACATCACCTTGTGGTCGTTGGGGTCGATGGCCACCCAGCGGGTGTCGTTGATGGCCACCAGGCCGTGGACCAACGGAGCCCAGGTCTCGCCGGCGTCCCTCGAGATGCGCAGGCCGAGGCCGGTGGCGGCGTAGACCACGTCGGGGTCCGAGGGGTGGCGCAGGACGTGGTGAATCGTGCGTTGGCTGCGCAGCGCGCCGGTCATCACGGTGGGCCAGGAGAAGCCGCCGTCATTGCTCTTGAGCAGCCCGTCGTTGGTGGCGGCGAGGGCCACCTCGGGGTCGCGGGGATCGACGTCGAAGAAGCCGATCGAGGTGGCGGGGGCCGCCTTGAGCGCCAGCGTCTGCTGGAGCCGGATGCCCACGCCCCAGCGTCGCTTCTTGCGCACCGCGATCGCGAGCCAGGGCGCGGTCTCGCGCAGCCCCACCCCGAGCCTCGCCCCGGCGCCGCCACCGGCACCTCCCGGTCCGTCGACGCTCCGGCTCAGCCCGTAGAGGACGGTCCCGTTGATGGCGGCCCGCCTGGCGCTCGCGCCCGCCGCCTGGAGGATGGAGTCGCCCACGTCCTGGCCTTGGAGCAGGCTGTTGGGGTCCCGGGCGAAGCTCACCCCCGTCGAGATGACCCGGCCGGGATCGGCCTGGGCTCGGATCGAGCCGTAGAACGCACCGGGGGAGGTGCGCGCGTAGTTCTCGTTCCAGCTCTTGCCCCCATCGCGGCTCACGTAGATCCGCCCCCACCGCACGCCGGCGTAGAGCGTGTCGGGGTCGGAAGGGGACTCCGCGAGGCTCAGGAATGGCGGGGAGAAGCGCAGCCCGCGGGTGAGGTCCTCGACGACGCGAGGCCGGTCCTGCGCGTCCGCGACGCTGGCGGCGATGAGGAGGCAGAGGAACACCGGGGATGACCGCACGCGGGGAGTGTCCGAGTTCGACCGGTGCCAGCGCAACCCTGGGTCGCCAGGAACCCGGGTCTGCCAAGCCTCACCCACCGTCACGCCGCTTGTTGATCTACAGCAAGGTTGATCTACAGCAAGGGGGTGAACCAATGGCGCGCATCACGACGACGATCTGGGATCTGGCGATGGCGGTTGGTGAACAGGCCGAGGCCGCCACCGACGACCGCGACGAGGCCTTCGACCTGGCGTTTTGCGCGCTGGCCAACCTGCTCGGCCAGGCGAAGTTGGAGGACCTGACGGCGGACGCCCCGGATCCGCACTCCGCCGCCCTCGAGACGGAGCTGCGCGCCGCGAGCTGAGCTGGGCTTGGCCTCAAGCCCGTCATTCGGTTTAGTCTGCGGCCATGAGACTTACCCTGGCCCTGGCCCTCCTCTCGCTGGGCGCGTGTACCACCGCCAGCCCCGAAGACGAGTGCGCCAATGACTCCCATTGCAACCTCGGCATGATCTGCCGGTCCGGGAGCTGCGTCGCCCCCGGCTGCGGCGACGGCGGCGCCTGCCCCGCGGGGGAGGTCTGCAACAACGGCACCTGCCAGAGCGCGGGCAACGAGTGCCGCGTCGACATCGACTGCGGCGCCGACGCGCGCTGCGTCGAGGGCACCTGTTTCGGCAACTCGTGTACCGACGGCGACACCAAGCCGTGCAGCAACGATTGCGGCGATGGGGTCTTCACCTGCCGTGGCGGCGAGTTCTCGAGTGTATGCAGCGCCGGCACGCCGATGCGGGAGATCTGCGGCGACGGGCGGGACAACGACTGCGATGGCGAGGTCGACGAGGAGTGCATCTGCGACGACGGGGAAGAGCAGGCCTGTGAAACGGTGTGTGGGCCGGGCATCGAGCGTTGCGTGAACCGCGAGTTCCGCGGCTGCACGGGGCCGCGGGCCGGGGTGGAGGTCTGCGACGACGCCGGCGTCGACGAGGACTGCGACGGCGAGGTCAACGAGGGCTGCGACGGATGCGATCCCGGCGACACGCGCGAGTGCGAGACGGAGTGCGGACACGGGACCGAGACCTGCGACGACGAGCGGACGTTTCGAGGCTGCGACGCGAGGCAGCGGATCGATGAGCTCTGCGACGGCGAGGACAACGACTGCGACGGCGAGACGGACGAGGAGATCACCCGGGACTGCCGCACCGCGTGCGGGGACGGGGTCGAGACCTGTCAGGGGGGCGACTGGGTGGGCTGCGATGCGCCCGAGGCGTGCGCCTGCGACGTCGAGAACCGAGACGTACAGGTCTGCGGGCAGTGCGGGACGCGGGAGCGCGAGTGCGTGGGCGGGATGTGGAGCGAGTGGGGGGCCTGCGACGAGGGGGGCGGTGCGTGCGCGCCGGGGACCAGCGAGGTGGTGCCCTGCGGGCGCTGCGGCACGAACCGCCGCACCTGCACGGCGGAGTGCCAGTGGGGAGACCTGCAGGGGTGCGTCGAGCCCGAGGAGAACTGTGAGCCCGGGACGCGTGAGACCCAGGCCTGCGCCGGTGGCTGCGGCGAGCAGGTGCGCACCTGCGACGACGCCTGCGGCTGGAGCGAGTGGAGCGAGTGCGGCGGTGGTATGGGCGATGGCTGCGCCCCGGGGGACCGCGACGAGTCGCCCTGCGGGAGCTGCGGCACGCGGGTGCGGCGCTGCGGGGACGACTGCAACTGGGGCGAGTACGAGGCGTGCGGTGGCGAGGGCTTCTGTGCGCCGGGGGAGGAGGACGGCGAGGTCTGCGCGGGCGGGAACGGCTCGACGCGCGTGAGGGTGTGCACCGAGGCGTGCATGTGGGGCGAGTTCGGCGAGTGCATGGGCGGTGGGCTGTGCGCCCAGGGTGACCGGGAGGAGCGCGAGTGCGGCAACTGCGGCCGGCAGCTCCGCTTCTGCAACGCAGACTTCGTGTGGGACGACTGGAGCGAGTGCATGGGCGCGGGATCCTGCCTGCCCGGGGACACCGATCGCGAGCAATGTGGGCCGGAGACCGACGAGGGGAGCTGCGAGTTCGGGGCGCGGGCGCGCACCTGCGGGCTGATGTGCGAATGGAGCGCTTTCGAGGCCTGCGAGGGCGCGGTGATGCCGGCCAACGATGTGTGCGGCAACCTGGAGGACGAGGACTGCGACGGGGAGCCGGCTCGCGACGCCGACCAGTACGAGCCGAACGACACCTGCGGCGCGTGCTGGAACATCCCGGGCCTCGATCCCGACGAGCTGCTCATCGAGGCCAGCCACGATTTCCTGGGCGAGCGCGCCGACTTCTACTGCTTCACCGCGGAGGACGGCATCAACTTCGGGCTGCGGGAGTTCATCGACATCAGCCTCACGAACATCCCCGCTGGCACCGACTACGACCTCTATCTCTACGAAGGCCAGGAGGCCTGCGAGGCGGGGCAGTCCACCGCCAGCAGCCTCAACTTCAACAACGAGGACGATGAGATTAGCTGGCCCGAGCGCTTCAATCACGATGACGATGGGCTCTGGATCGTCGAGGTCCGCCGCGCCGTCGGCCATAGCTGCGGCGGGATCTACGAGCTCACGATCGACGGCTTGAACTGACAGGTCTGGCCAAGTGGCGTCTCCGGGCGCCACTACCAGAATCGTGGAGAATCAAGCACTTGCGACTCGGCACGGGGCCTGCATGACCCGCGGCCATGAAGTTTGCGAACCTCCTCCTCTGCTCCGCCGCGCTCAGCGCGTGCACCGGCGGCGTCTCCGAGCGCAGCGTCGATGTCTGCGACGAGGCGGCGCGCCACCGCGAGTTCTGCACCGGCGAGTACCTCACGCCGCCGGTCTGCGACGCGCGGACCGCCGCTGCCGCTGAGCGTCTGCTCACCCTCGATTGCGAAGCGATGGAGCGCCAAGTCGCCACCGGCGCCAAGGCCGACGGAGCGTTTTGCGACTGGTTCGGCATCTCCTGTGAGCCCGACGAGCCGCTGTTCTCCGGTCCCCGCTGCGACGAGGACTCGGACTGTGCCGGCGAGGGTTTCTGTGCGGAGGGTCGTTGCTTTGCGGGGGTCGCATCTGGCGAGATGCAGCGCGCCCTCGACGAGCTGACGGGCTCCCGCGAGACGAGTGGAAGCTGGGCGCGGCTCCACGCGACCAACACTGAGGCCCACAACGTGCGCTTCGCGCTGATCAAGTCGGCGCGGCATTCGATTCACCTCTCGGCCTTGCTCATCGAGGACGACGGCCTCGGCTACGAGACCCTCGAGCTGCTCGCCGACGCGGCGCTGCGGGGCGTCGAGGTGCGGATGATCGTCGACGCGACGACCCAGTACCTCTTCGCCGACTACGAAGCCCTCCAGGCCCTCGCCAGCGCTGGCGTGGAGATCCTGCCCTACAACCCCGCCAACGAGTGGGCGAGCCTGCGCTGGAAGGTCGAGCTCACGGTCAACCAACGCTTCCACGAGAAGCTGCTCATCGTCGATGGGGCCGACGCCATCATCGGCGGCCGCAACTGGGGCGACGACTACCTCCTGCCGGGCAAGTGGCGCGACAGCGACGTGCAGCTCGCGGGCCCCGCCGTCGACGACGTGCAGCGCCTCTTCCTCGAGCTGTGGGACGAGTTCGGTGCGTGGGAGGAGATGGCCGGGTGCCCACAGCGCGACGCCTACGGCTTCTACTGCCCCACCGGTGAGCTGCCCCTCGTCGACGACGCGATCTACTACCCCCCCCAGCCGAACTTCGCCGAGAGCGGGCGCCTCGAGGGCGGCCACGCGCGCATCATCCACAGCGATCCACGCCACCACGAGACGTCGTCGGAGGGCTACGTCGCCTCCATCGCCCTGGTCCGCGCCGCGCGCCGCTCGGTGAAGATCACCAACTCCTACTTCGTCCCCTCCCGGCGCCTGCGCAAGCACCTGCGGGCGGCGGCGGAGCGCGGCGTCGAGGTCACCGTCGTCACCAACTCCCTGGGCAGCACCGACGCCGACTACATGTACTACGCGTCCCTGAATTACTACGAGGAGCTCATCCGGTCGGGCGTGAAGATCCTCCAGTACCGGGGGACGGAGACCATGCACGCAAAGGCGATGGTCATCGACGACGCGGTCGCGATGGTCGGCAGCTACAACATGGATCCGCGCAGCGCCACCTCCAACAGCGAGGCGATGGTGCTCCTCCGCAACTCCGCCGCGGTGGCCGAGTCCGTCGCCTGGTTCGACGCCGACGCCGCCCGCTGCGACCCCGCCCGCTACGAGGACATCACCCTCTCGGACTGGATCAAGGCGAAGCTCTTCCGTCTCCCCGAGCCGCTGATGTAGCCGAGCGTCCTCGCGCTCGCGAGACGCTCCGTCGTCGAGGCGCCGCGACCCCGGGTCAGTAGCGGACTACCACGCCGACGCCGCCGGGCGCTGGCAAGAGCGCCACCGATTCGTCGAGCATCAGCAACGCCACGCCGGTGGCGGCGCCGGCCAACGCGAGGCCGAGGCCGACCTGGGCCAGCGCGGCGTCCCGCCGAGCGTGGTCGCGCGCGGCGTCCGAGGCGTCGCGCGTCCCCGCGGCGGCCTCTTGCTCGAGGTCGTCGAGGAGCAGCGCGCCGAAGACACCGCCCGTCACGGCGCCCACGCCGGCTACGGCGAAGGCCCCCCACGCCCACGGTCTCAGATCCACGGGCGCCGGCTCGGGGGCGGCGGTCGAGGTCATGACGAGGTTGATGTCCGCCGGCTCCCCGCCCTCCACGATGATCGGCTGCTCCACGGGCGCGTGGTCACGCGTCGCGGCCCCCACGACGTGGGGGCCCTCTGGAAGCCGCAGCTCCAGCGGAGCGGTGCCCCGGCGGACGCCGTCCACGTAGACCGTCGCGCCCGGGGGGCTCGTCTCCACCCGCACCGGAGCCTCGCAACGCTCGCGCTGCTCGACGCTCAACGCCCGGGCCGACTCGGACTCTCGACACCCGGAGCACACGCGGAAGAAGCGCTCGTAGGTCGCCAGCGACAACGCGCAGCGCCCCGCCTCGCCGTGACTGATCGCGACGTTCAAGACGAAGCGCGGCTCGGGGCTGATCGCGTACGCCCGCTCGAACGCGTCGACCGCCGCGTCGAACCGGCGCGCCTCGAAGAGCCGGTACGCCCTCTGCAACACCGGATAGAGCTGCGCTTTGACCTCCGGGTCCAGCGCCGGCTCGGGGGCAAAGAGCCCCAGCCACAGGAGGAGGAACGCGCTCATCGGAACGACCGGACGTCGATCTCGAGCACCTCGAGGCGCCGATACAACCGCTGTCGCGTCAGGCCGAGGGCGCGCGCGACCCGTGAGACGTTCCCCTGGTGCTCGCCCAGCAGCCGCTCGAGCTCGGAGCGCGGGACCTCCACCACCTCCATCGCCTCCTCCTCGACGTAGGACTGCATCTTTGTCGGCAGCATCGGCAGCGTCACCTGCCCGGCGTCCTCTGCGAACAGTCGGATCCGCGCCGCGAGCTTCTGGAGGCCGCGCACGTTGGTGGGCCAGTCGTGCAGGAGCAGGGCCTCGGCGGCGTCGGCGCAGATCGGGCGGCCGACCAGCTCTCGGAACACCGGCAGGACGTCGACCTTGCGCCGCGCGAGCCCTGGAAGGTCCACCTCGAACTCAGTCAGCCGGGCCAGCAGGTCGGCGCGGAAACGCTGCCCGGCGACCGCCGCCAGCAGGTCCTGGTGCGTGGCCCCCACGACGCGGACGTCGACCCGGGTCTCGCGGTCCCCGCCGACGGGCCGGACGACCCGGTCCTGGAGCATCCGCAGCAGCATCGGCTGCTGGGCCAGCGGGAGGTCGCCCACCTCGTCGAGGAACAGCGTCCCGCCAGCCGCCGCCGCCACCAGCCCGGTGCGCGCCTCGGCACCGCTGAAGGCGCCGCGCACGTGGCCGAAGAGCTCGCTGGCGACCAGCTCCTTCGGGAGGGTCGTGCAGTTGACCGCCACGAAGGCCCCAGGGCGGCCGCTCTGGTCGTGCACCCGTCGCGCGAGTCGCTCCTTTCCGGCGCCGCTCGGGCCACGAATCAGCACCGTCAGTGGCGAGCCCGCGACTCGGTCTGCCACTTGCTGCGCCCAGTCCAGCGCTGACGAGCGACCGGCGGGCGCGTCGGCCAGGGAGAGCTCCGGCGGCGCCTGGTCCTCGACGACGAAGATCGAGTCGCCGGCGCGGACGACCGCCTGGTCAGCGAGGTACGCGCGATGCACCGGCGTGCCATCGACCCGCGTGCGGTTCTTGGCGTCGAGGTCCTCCAACCGAAGCGCCGCGACCGCGCGCCCGCCTCGCACCTCGAAGTGCGCCCGGCTCAGGCGGCGGTCGTCGACGCTCAATCCCCGGTCGCCGGGGCGGCGCCCCACGACGAAGCGCCCCGTGACCGCGCGCGGAGGCGCCGGCTGCGGGTGCACCAAGGTGAGGTATCGGCGGCGGCCTTCGTCGCCGAGGTCCACCCGGACCACCGCGGCCGTATCGGTCGTGTCGTCTCTCAATATCGTGTCGGTGCTCGCTCCATGCAGCCCGAGGCCGGCGGTCTCCCCGGGGGCTGATCCTCCGTGGAAGGTACGGTAGTATTCGCGCGTGTCGCGACACTCTCCGAGCGAAAAACGGATCGACCCCCTGTTGGGCACTCTAATCGCGGGGCGTCACCGGGTCGAGGCGCTCATCGGACGCGGCGGCTCCGGGAGCGTCTACCGCGGGGTCCAGGAGTCCGTCGACCGACCGGTGGCGATCAAGGTGCTCGCCGAGGGCGTCGACGATCCCGTCGCGGCGCGGCGCTTCGACGCCGAGGCGCGCATCCTCGCCCGGCTCCGGCATCCGAACACCGTCGGCCTCATCGACTTCGGTCGGCTCGAGGATACGCGCCCCTATCTGGTGTCGCCGCTGCTCGAGGGGGCGACGCTCCGCGCCCGGCTCGACGACGGCCCGCTCCCGGTGGCCTTTGCACTCGACGTCGTGGCGCAGGTCGCCCGTGCGCTCGAGGAGGCCCACGAGCTGGGCGTCGTCCACCGCGACCTGAAGCCGGCCAACATCTTCCTCGAGCAAATCGCCCGTCGCACCGTGGTCCGGGTCATCGACTTCGGCATCGCCCAGCAGGAGGAGGAGGACCTGCGACTGACGGCGGAGGACCACACGATCGGGACCGCCGCCTACATGTCGCCGGAGCAGGTCCGCGGCGAGCGGGTCGATGCCCGCAGCGATGTCTACAGCCTCGGCGTGGTCGCCTACGAGTGCCTGTCCGGCGCGCCACCGTTCGATGGCCCGAACCGGCTGAGCGTGCTGATGCAGCACCTCAACGACGCGCCGCCCCCCTTGGAGGGGGAGCCACCGGTGGTCGAGCTCGTCGACTGGTGCCTGGAGAAGCGGCCCGTGGACCGTCCGCCGGACGCCGCGGCGGTCCTCGACGCCCTCGACGAGCTACGGGACACGGCGTCGGGCCGCGCGGTCGGGCCGGCCCCCCGGCGCCGGGTCGCGATCAAGTCGCTGGTGGCCGGCCTGACGCTCGGGTTGGCGGTGATGGGCGCCCTCGCCGGGTGGGCGCTGGATGGTCGACGGCCTGGCGAGACCGCGGCGCGAGCCCCGGCTCCACCGCCGAAGGCGACACCCGCCGAGGCCGTCAAGGAGCCCCTCGGCGAGACGGCCCCGAAGGTCGAGCCGCCCGTCGCCACGCCGCCCGTGACCGTGGTCCAACCGGTCGCCGAGCCCGCGGCGCCGCCCGCCAACGCCCGCAAGCGACTCACGACGAAGAGGCGCCCGAAGCCGGCGCCGGAGCCGACCCTCGAGCCGGCGCCGCTCGTCGAGCCCACGCCACCCGACGGGCTGTTCTGAGGACGGTCCCCGAATGGCTCGGGTCTTGCTTTGACTCGCCCCCGGAATGTAGGGGCCGACGATGACCGCGTCACAGTCTTGCCACGCCGTGCTGCTCGCGCTGACCCTGGGCGGATGCCTGCCGGCGTTCCGCACGGAGCGGTGCTTCGAGGACTCCGAATGTGAGGGCGCCGAGCGCTGCGAGGCACGGCGCTGCGTCTCGGTTGGAGCGGACGGCGGGCCCGCCATGCGAGACGGTGGGTCCGAGATGCGAGACGGGGGGCTCGACGCGCCGGACTTCGCGCAGGCGCCGCCGCCGGACGGCGAGCCGCCCGAGCTGGTGGGGCATTGGACCTTCGGCCCGGAGGCGGGGCTCGAGGACGCCACCGGTCGTTGGGATCCATTCGAGCTCTACGGCGTCGCTCGGGTCGAGGACGGCGCGCTGTGGGTCGACGGCTACCTCGACCGCAGCCGTGGCTTCGCGCGCACCACGGGCTTTCGAGGTCGGCCGCTGCGCGAGAAGACCTTCGTCGTCTGGGTCGCGCCCCAGGGTCTCGACGCGTTTGGCGGGGCGGCGATCTCGCTATCGAGCCGCGAGCTTGCGACCCATGATGCCCTCGTATTCGGCGTCGCCGAGCGGCTGGGGTGGACCGTGGCGACGGGGGGCCGGGTGCCATCCAACCGGGACTTCGTGGTGCCCCACGCGGAGGCGGTGACCCGACAGGTGTCGGTGAGCTGGCGGCCGCTGGCGGACGGCCAGGCCGAGGTGACGCTGTGCAGCGAGGGCGAGATGATCGGTTCCGTCCGCGCGCGGCCGACTACGTGGGCGGGTGACGGGACGGAGCTGCTCGTCGGCACGTCGGCGCTGGCGACCGAGGCGCGCGGCGCGATGTGGACCGTCGGCGGCTTGCGATCCGTCGAGTCGGGTGGGCTCGACGCCCGGATCGACGAGGTTCGGCTCTACCGCGGGGTGCTGAGCTGCGCCGAGGCCGCCGGGCTCGTCCCCGAGCCCGACAGCCCGCCCGATCCGCCAGCGCCGGAGACGCCCGAGCTCATCGGGCAGTGGGCCTTCACTCCGGGAGCCGAGCGGGAGGACAGCACGGGGCATTGGGACCCCCTCGAGGTGTACGGAACCGTCGGCTTCGAGGGCGGCGCCTTCAGCGGCCACTTCGGGCGGGATGGCTTCGCCCGCGCGGTGGGTTGGACCGGCGGCCTGATCCGCGACAAGACGTTCGTGGCGTGGGTCACGCACCGGTCTCGGCAGCCCCACGGCGGCGGGGCGCTCGCCCTCGATAGCCGCTTCCCGATGGAGCTCAAGTTCGACACGCTCGCGTGGTTCGTGGGCGCGGGTTGGGCGGGGTGGACGGCCGCCCAGGACGGACGCGAGAACCGCGGATACGAGCTCCTCGGAGATGGCGCTGAGCCCGGTGTGAAGCACCAGGTGGCCATCAGTTGGGCCGACATCGGGGGGACGAAGGCGCGGATCACGCTGTGCTACGAAGGCGAGCGCGTGGGGCACACCGACCACGGCCCGATGGCGAACTGGGCCGACGAGGCAGAGGTGCTGATCGGGGTGCGCAACCTCACGTATCAGGCCGTTGGCCCCTACGAGATCGACGGCGAGCGGCAGCTCACGCAGGGCGAGCTCGACGCCGAGATCGACGAGGTCCGGCTCTATCGCGGCGCGTTGCCCTGCGACGCGGTCAGCGCGCTGGTGCCGGTCCCCTGACCGACCCGTTCGCGGGGTGTCCGCGGACACCCCGCAGGTGTACGCGGCTACGGCGGACATCTCCGACCCCACCCAATTCGGGGGATCTGCGACGACACCGGCTGGCACGCCGAGTGCGTAAGGGGGGGGGGCCTGACGCCATGCCGGCGCCAGGTTGCAAGGTCGCTCGATCGAGCGAGCCAGAAAGAGGAGACAAACGTGAACAAGACCTCCGTCCACTCGAGCCGGTACCTGCTCGCGACAGCCAGCCTCGCGTTGGCGCTGTTGGCCGCGCCGAGCGCCGTATTCGCCGCGGACTTCGGCAGCGGGAACATGGTCGCCTGCTACATCAAGGATCGCGCTCGGCCGGCGATGTCCGGCTGGACGATGCTCTGGAAGGACGGCAAGGGCCGGGCCAAGAGCTGCCAGAACGTGATGCCGGGCTGCCATGACATGAAGAAGAAGTGGGGCGGCAAGGACGTCTGCTGCACGCTGCAAAACGGCGACAAGAAGATCGTCGGGAAGCGCGGCGACGCCTGCCTCGAGAAGGGCGCGGCCAAGCCGCAGCCGTCGGGCCCGGTGGGCAACTGGGAGTGGCGGGCCTGGGGGCAGCCGGCCAAGACCCTGCACATCAAGAAGGGCGGTCACTGCAACCTCCAGGGCGACAAGATCAGGTGCAACTGGAAGATCGGCAAGAAGGGGCCCAACCACGTCATCGTCTTCTGGGACGGGATGCGTCGCTTCGACACCATGACGCTGAGCGCCGACGGGAAGTCGATGACGGGCCACCCGAACAACGTCCCGCAGCGCAAGCACCACGCCCGCCGCAAGTAGCGGTCGCTACGCCGGTTTCACCACGGGGAAGGCCGCTCGATGTCGACGGGAAGCGCGGGAACACCAACGCCTGCCTCAACAGAGCGGTCCACCCTTCGGCGCGGCGCCGCCCCGTGGGTGAGCTGGCCGGTGGCGCTGTGCGCCGCGGTCGCCGGGGGCTGTGCGGAGCTCCCGGCGACCAACCCGTATGACCCGGCAGCCCCGGAGAGCGTCCAGGCGACGGGATCCGTCGTCGGCCGACTGGTCCTCCCCGAGGGGTTCGCCGACGGCCGCCTGGGGGGGGCCCGGGTTCTGCTGGAGAGCGGCCGAGAGGCCCCACGGGACGCCGCGCCCGACGACGACGGGGCGTTCGCCTTCACCAAGGTCGTGGGTGGCTTCTACCTCCTGCGGGTCCGCGTGGACGGCCTCGAGGCGGAGCCGCTGGGCTTCGAGTTGGGGGTCGGCGGGGACCTCGACCTCGGCGAGATCGAGCTGTCCGCCAACATCGAGCCGACCGCCACCGGCGTGGCCACCGGCGTCGTGCGGCGTGCGCCGGCGGTCGGCGACGCGCACGGCGGCATCCGCGTCGGGGCCCGCGACACGCCCTTCTCGACGGCGACGCAGCGCGACGGCCGCTTCGAGCTCGCCCTACCCGCGGGCCGCTACACGCTGGAGGCGGAGGCCACCGGCTACGAGCTCGCCACCATCGAGGACGTCGAGATCATCGCAGGGGCCCGGACGGAACCCCTGATGGCGGTCGTACGGGGCAAGCCCGGCAGCGTGCGGGGTCGACTCCGCGTCGACCCCTCCTTCTCCCGCCCCGACCTCTTCGCGGGCGCGTCGGTGACCCGCGCTACGACGCCGGACGGCGAACCCGAGGGCTCCGCGGCCCCCGAGCCCGACGGCGCCTTCATCTTCCCCGCCGTCCCCGCGGGTGCGTGGCATCTGCGCGTCGAGCTCGCCGGCTTCGAGGACGTCGTGCTGCGGGCCGAGGTGCGCGTTGGGGCGGAGACCGATCTGGGCTTCCTCGACCTGCCCGCCTCGCGCACCGTCGGCGCGCTGCGGGGCACCGCCCGTCTCGCAGGCGCCCCCGCCGACGGTCACGCCGGCATCAAGGTGCAGGTCCGCGACACCGTCTTCTCCGCCGAGACCGGGGCCGACGGCGCCTTCCACATCTCCGATGTGCCCGTGAATCGGTACGGCCTCGTCCTCTCCCGGGCAGGCTACGGCACCGCCGCCCTCGACGGCGTGGACGTCGGTGAAGTGGAGAGCGACCCCGTCGAGGTCGTGCTCGCCGCCGCGCCGGGGGAGATCGTCGGAACCCTCGCCCTCCCCGCGGGCTTCGATGAACCGGGCCGCCGCACGGAGGTCGAGCTGCGCCTCTACGCCGCGGACGGCCCGCCCGACGCCGAGCCCGTCGCGCCGATCGCCAACCCCGGCCTGGACGGCTACTTCTTGCTCGACGACGTCGGCGTCGGCCGCTGGCGGGTGGAGGCCCGCGCCGATGGCTTCCGCACCTTCGCCGACACCCGCCTCGTCGGCCCGGGCCAGCGGGTGGATCTGGGCCGCGTCCTGCTCGAGCCCGACCTGCCCGTGGGCGGCGAGCAGGCCACCGTCGTCACCGGCGTCGCCCGGCTCGGCGACGTCCCCGGCGAGGCCGGCCACGGCGGCGTCCGGGTGGAGGTCGAGGGCGCGCCCTTCACCTCCGTCACCAACGACGCCGGCGCCTTCGAGGTGACGGTGCTCGGGCGGGAGGTGGAGGTCCTCCAATTCCACCGTGACGGCTACGCCAGCCCGCCCCCCGTCGAGGTCCGCGGCCTCGTGCGCGGCGAGCTCAACGCCCTCGAGGGCGAGGTGGTGCTCGACGCCCGCCCCGGCCAGGTCCGTGGCCGGATCGTGCTCGACCGCTTCGGCGACGCGGTGCGCCTCGGCCAGGTCTCCGTACGGCTGGCCGACGGCGCGCAGATGCTGCCCCAGGGGGTCATCGGGCCGGAGGGCGGCTTCGTGCTCGGCGACGTCCCCGCCGGGCGCTACACGCTGCGCGCGAGTCTCTCTGGCTACCAGCCCGCGGAGGTGGTGGTCCCGGTCGGCGTGGGGGCCGCCGTGGAGGTCGGCGCCGTCTTGCTGCGCCACGCGTCCGGCACCGAGCGCGCGGTCCCGCTGGCCGGTCGGGTCCAGCGCGCAGGCGCCACGGACCACACCGGCACCCGCGTCCGCGTGCGCTTCGCCGACCGCGACCGCCCCTTCGCCCTGGTGGTGACGGACGCCGGCGGGCGCTTCGAGGTGCCCGCCGCCGAGGAGCGCTACAACCTGTCCTTCGAGCGCCCCGGATACGCGAGCATCAACCCTTACGGGCCGGTGCTCTGGGACGGCGAGGCCTTCGTCGATCCAGACGGGGCCGCCATCGATGTACGCCTCGAGCGCGGACAATTCGACGGCCGCATCTCCGTGCGCTTCGACGTCGGCCCCGGCTGGATCCCGCCGGCGGAGCGGATCGCCACCGTGCGCGTACGCAGCCCGCGGGGGGCGCCGGCGCCGGTGATCACGGCGGCGGGGGCCATCGCTCGTTTCAGCGGTCTCGCGGCCGGCGCCTGGGTGGTCTCCGTCGAGCGCCCGGGCTTCGTCGGCACCGAGCAGGTCATCGAGATCGGCCCGGGCCAGGCGTCGGTCGACATCGAAGACGCGGAGCTTCGCCTGACGGATCTGGCCACCGCTCAACTCGACCTCACGGGGGTCACGCTGAGCGCCGACGACCTCGCGGGCGTCTCGCTGGTGGGCGCCGACCTCTCCGGGGTGACGCTGACGGGGGACTTCTCGGGCGCCGATCTCAGCGCCGCCGACCTGGGCAGCGCCACCCTCGACGGCGTCGATCTGCGCGGCGCCAGGCTGGTCGCCGCCCGCCTCTTCGGCGCGCGGCTCCGCGGCGCGGACCTGCGCGGCGCTCAGCTCACGCGGGCCTCGCTCCTCGCCGCCGATCTGACCCCCGGTGACGACGACGCGCCCACCCGGCTCGGCGGGGCGGATCTGCGCTTCTCGGACTTCAGCTTCGCCCAACTTCGCTCCGCCGTGCTCGTGGGCGACGCCGAGCCGGCGGACGGACCGCCCTGCACACCGCCGCCGCCCGCCCCCGCCGCGGGCGAGCCCCCCGACGGCGTGACCCGCCTCGGCGGCGCGCGCTTCACCCGGGCCGACCTCGGCGGGGCGATCCTCGACGGCCTCTTCCTGTCGGGGTCGCCCGTCATCGAAGACGCCGAGGCCCCGGCGGTCCAACTCCCCGGCGCCCGGCTCGTCGGCGCGAGCCTCTCGCGCGCATGTCTGCGCGCCGTCGATCTGAGCCTCGGTGACCTCTCCGACGCGCGCCTCGACCGCGCCGATCTCCGCGGCGCGCGCTTCGTGGGCTCGGTGCTTCAGCGGGTCGATCTGCGGGGCGCCGATCTGCGGGGCGCCGATCTCCTGGGCGGCGTGCTCCAACGCGCGCGTCTCGGATGCCGCGAGACCACAGACGGCGCCTGCGCCTGCGCGGAGCCGCTGGACGCCGTCGACCCGGGCGGGGCCTGCGACGACGAGGCCCCGGATCTCGAGCCGGCGGCGTGGGACGCGGCGTGCGGGTGTCGTACGCGCCTCGTCGGGGCGTCGTTGGGCGACGCCAACCTCGTCGGCGCCGACCTCACGGGGGCCGATCTGCGCCGGGTCACGCTGGTCGGGGCGACCACCGGCGACGTCGCCGTCGCCCCCGAGGCCGGCGTGCCCTATCCCGCGGCGCAGCCTCCGGATTGCGCCCTCCCCGAGGCCTGCGCCTGGCCGCCGGGCGATGGCTGCGAGCCGCGCCCGCTCCCCCGCGAGTGCCGCGTGGTGGCCACGCGCTTCGCCGGGGCGGCCCTCGACGAGGCGGAGCTGGGCGGCGCCACGCTGAACCACGTGGATCTCACGGGCGCCTCCCTGCGCCACGCCAACTTGAGCAACGCCAGCGTCTCCAGCGACAGCGCCCTGCGCGGGTTGGACGCCGCGGGCATCAACCTGACGGACACGGTGGTCGCGGGCACGGACCTCACCGGCCTGCGGGCGCCGGGCGCGCGCCTCGTACGCACCGACCTCACGGACACGGTGTTGATCGACGTCGACTTCAGCGGCGCGCGGGTGGAGGGCGCCGTCGGGCTGCGCAGCGCCACCGTGCGCGGGCTGAACCTCTCCGGGGCTCGAATCAGCGGCACCGAGCTCAACGCGCGCGCCCGGGGGCTGGACCTGCGGGGCGCGACCCTGGAGGGCGTCGATCCGAAGCTCCCGGAGGGGACCCGCCTCGACGGCGCCACGTTGACGCTGCGATGGACTGACGCACACAACGGCCCGTCCGTTCGTTGGCTGAGCTTGCGGGGCGCCGACCTCACCGAGAGCGAGCTGCTCACCCCGCTGCGGGTCAGCGACGCGACGGGGGCGCGGGTGGGCCCGGTCGCCTCGTTCCGGCCCGGCGAGGTCTTCCTACGCACGCTCCTCCGCGACGCCGACCTCGACGGCCTCGAGCTGCTCGGGTCCGAAGCGGACCGTGGGATTGTGGAGGTCGAGGAGGGGTGCAACGGCTACTACCGGCCGCGCATACTCGAACCCGAGCGGCGCTGGTGGGCGGACTGCGACCTCCGCGGCGCCTCGCTGCGGGACGTACACCTCGCCCGAGCGTCCTTCATCGGCTTGCCCCTCGCCGGCGCCGACCTGACGGGGGCGCTGCTCGAGGACGTGGTGCTCTTCATGCCCGACCTCTCGGGCGGGGCCCTCGAGGGGGCGTCGCTGCGGACGACGGCCGTGGTCCTCGCGGATCTACGGACGGCGGGCGTCGCGGGGGCCGAGCTGCACGATGTGCTCGTCGCGGCGGCGGATCTGCGCGACGTCGATCTGCGCGACGAGGTGTGGACCGGCGTGTTGCTGCGGGCCAGCGACCTGCGCGGCGCCCAGCTCGGGGGCGCGCGGCTCGTTGGGGGCTGCGTCGACAAGGTCGCCGTCACGAGCCTCGCGGGCCTCACGTCGGACAACGCCGACTGGTATCTCACCGACGTCACCGACGCTGACCTGACGGACCTGACGCTCAATGGCGGCGTGCTGTATGGCGTGAACATCGAGGACGCCGCGTCGGTCGCCGGCATGACCTTGGACCCCGCCGCGCGGGAGCTCGCGTCGAACCGCGTCGGGGTGGGCTTCCCAGCCGATCCGGCGGGCCACGTTTGCGGCATCGTCGAGCGCTGCGACGCCGACCCGGCCACCTTTTGCGCGGGCGTGGAGGCGGCCTGCGCGGACCCCGACTATCCGCAGAACCCCTGCCTGGAGGTGGGGGAGCGCGATCGGAGCTGCCAGCTCGCCGACACCTGCGCCTTGTGGCGTCAGGGGGTCTTGGAGGGCGCAGACATCGAGCTCGGCTGCGAGTTCAACACCCAGGCGTGCTGCCGGAACGAGGGCCCGGGCTTCGACCGCGTCAACGCCGCGCGCGGCGACCTGCGCCCCGCCGCGGACCTGGCGGAACCGCTCACCGCCCAGGACAGCAACCTGAACCAGACGAACCTGAGCGGCGCCGAGATCGACCTCCTGCTGTCCGAGACGACCTGCCTGGAGGCGGACTTCTCCGACGGCAGCGGCGTGGTCCGCACCGGTCAGCGCCCACTTGGCTCGACGATGGCCGGGGCGGACTTCAGCGGCTTCACCGGCGAGCTGCACGTCGGCGCCGCCGACCTCCGGGACGCCGCCTTCGTCGGCGCCGACCCCTCGGCGCTGACGCTGTCGCGGGTCGCGATCCGCGGCGACTCGACCGCCGCCTGGCTCGCCGCCGCCACCGAGACGCCTACCGACATCGACCTGCGGGGCGCCTCAATGGTGAACGCGGCCCTCGCCGGCGCCACATTGAGCTCCGTCTACTTCGACGGCGCCGACCTCAGCGGCGCGGATCTGTCGGGGGCCACCCTCCAGGGCGGGCGCGGGGCGGCGGCGCTCCTCGCTGGCGCCGACCTCACGGGGGCCACGGTCCACGACGTGGCCCTGTGGGAGGCGGACCTCTCGGGCGCCACCCTCGACGGCGCGACGCTGCGGGGCAGCCCCCTCTTCTGCGCCGACCTCTCGGGCGCCTCCCTCCGCGGCGCGGCGCTCCACGAGCTCTACCCCCTCGGATGCATCGACCTCACAGACGCCGACCTGCGCGACGTCGAGCTTCACTCGGGCTCGCTGTGGGAGGCGACGCTGACCGGCGCCGACCTCACGGGGCTGGATCTGGCCGGGCATGTGCTCGCGGACACCGAGCTCGCGGGCGCGACGCTGGTGAACGCCACCCTGGTCGGCGCCGTGCTGTCCCGGGCCAACGCGGCTGGGGCTGACCTCAGCGGCGCGGGCGCCACCGGGCTGGTCGCCATCGAGGTCGATCTGAGCGACGCGGTGCTCGCCGGCGCCGATCTGGCGGAGGCGGTCCTCGTCGGCGCTGACCTCGCGCGCGCGGACCTCACGGGTGTCGTGCTCAGCCGGGCGGACCTCACGGGCGCTGGCCTGGCGGGCGCCGACCTTCGGGGCGCCATCTTCGGACGAACCCGGCTCGCGGGGGCGGATCTCGCAGGCGCCGACGTCTGCGCCTCCGCCCCGGCCTCGATTCGCGCCCAAGCGGGGGTCGTGGTGGACGATGGCTGCTAGCAGACCCTTCATTCTGGCAACGTGCGCCGCGTGGCTCCTCGCCTGCGCGGACGTCCCGGCGAGCAACCCCTACGATCCGGCTGCGCCCGAGAGCGTGCAGGCGACCGGCTCCATCCAGGGGAAGCTGGTGCTGCCCGAGGGCTTCGGAGCGGGCCGTCTGGAGGGCGCGCGGGTTCGGCTCGAGGGCGGCCGCGGGGCCGCGCCCACCACCGCGCTCGACGCCGACGGCGCCTTCGCCTTCGGGGAGGTCGTCGGGGGGCTGTACCTCGTCGTCGCGCGGGTCGAGGGCCTGGTGACCGAGCCGCTGGTGGTCGACCTCGCGATGGGCGAGGACCGCGACCTGGGCGAGATCGAGCTCGGCGCCGCGATCGAGGAGAGCGCCACCGGCGTCGCCGCGGGGGTGGCCCGCCGCGCGCCGAGCGTCGGCGACGAGCACGGCGGCATCCGCGTCGTCGCCCGCGACACGCCGTGGTCCACCGTGACCCGCGGCGACGGGTCCTTCGCGCTGGTGCTGCCCGCCGGCGGTTACACCCTCGACGTCGAGTCCCCCGGCTACGAGCCCGCCGTGATCGAGGACGTCGAGGTCGTCGCCAGCGCGGAGACGGGGGGCCTCGAGGCGGTTGTGCGCGGGCGCCCGGGGGCCATCCGTGGCCGGCTGCGGGTGGACGCCGCCTTCTCCGATCCGGGGCGCTTCGCCAGCGCCAGCGTGACCCGCGCCACCGAGCCGAACGGCGAGTCCGTGGCCGCGGCGATCCCCGAGGCCGACGGGACCTTCGTCTTCCCCGGCGTGCCGGTGGGCACCTGGCACGTCCGCGCCGAGCTGGCCGGCTTCGAGGGCGCGGTGGAGCGGGCGTCTGTGCGAGTGGACGCAGCGACGGATCTGGGCTTCGTGGATCTGCGCGTCTCGAGCCGGATCGGCACCCTCCACGGCACCGCCCGCCTCGCCCGCGCCCGCGCCGACGGCCACGCCGGGGTGCGAGTGCGCGTGCGCGATACGGCGTTTTCGACCCTCACCGGCACCGACGGCGCCTTCGCGCTCCCCGACCTGCCGGCCAACCGCTACGACCTCGACTTCTCGCACCCCGGCTACGGATCGGTCTCGCTCACGGAGGTGGAGGTGGACGAGGGAGAGAACGACCCCCTCGAGGTGGTGCTCACCGCGGCGCCGGGCTCGATCTCCGGCACGATCGTGCTGCCGGCGGGCTTCGACGCCCCGGGGCGCCGGGCGGAGGTGGAGCTGCGCCTCTTCGACGCGGCGGACCCCGGCGACGCCGAGCCGGCGCGGCCCCCCGCGAGCCCCGGGGTCGACGGCTTCTTCCTCCTCGACGGCGTCGGCGCCGGTCGCTGGCGCGTCTGTGCGCACCTCGACGGCTTCCGCTCCTTCACCGACACCCGCGTGGTCGACCCCGGCCAGCGGGTGGGCCTGGGTCGCGTCGCGCTGCGGCCCGACCTCCCCGCCGACGGCGAGGCCGCCACGGTGGTCACCGGCGTCGCCCGGCTCGAGGACGTGCCCGGGGACGTCGGCCACGGCGGCGTCCGCGTCGAGGTCGAGGGCTCGCCGTTCACCGCCGTCACCAGCGACGCGGGCACCTTCCAGGTGACGGTGCTGGCGCGCGAGACGGAGTCCCTGCGCTTCTTCCACGAGGGCTACGCGAGCCCGGCGCCGGTGGAGGTTCGCGGCCTCGTGCGCGGCGTGGCCAACCCCCTCGCCGAGCCGGTGCTCCTCGGCGCCCGACCCGGTGTCGTGCGCGGCCGAATCCTCCTCGACCGCTTCGGCGACGCCGTGCTCACGGGTCGGGTCGCGCTGCACCTCGACGACGGCGAGCGGGCGCTACCGCGGGGCGTCGTCGGGCCGGACGGGAGCTTCACGCTCGGCGCGGTGCCCGCCGGCGCCTACACCCTGAGGGCGACGCTCCCCGCCTATCGGGCCGTCGAGGTGCCGGTGGAGGTCGGCGTCGGCGCCGAGGTGGACACCGGCGCCCTGCTCCTGCGCCACCTGTCGGGGACCGCGGCGGCGGTGCCGCTGGGGGGGCGCGTCCGACTCGCCGACGCCGTCGACCACGCCGGCGTCCGCGTGCGGGCCCGCTTCGTCGACCGCGACCGCCCCTTCGCGGTGGTCGTCACCGACAGCGCGGGGCGCTTCGAGGTGCCCGCCGCCGACGAGGCCTACAACCTGGTCTTCGAGCGCCCCGGCTACGGCACGGTGAACCCCTTCGGGCCGGTCGGCTGGGACGGAGAGGCCTTCGCCGATGCGGACGGCGGGGCCATCGACGTCGTCTTGAGCCGCGCCCCCTTCGACGGCCGTATCACGGCTCGCTTCGGCATGGCGCCGGGGTGGATCGGCGCGGCCGACTCGGTCGCGACGGTGCGCTTGCGCGGCGCGGTGGAGACGCCGGCGCCGGTGAACACGGCGGCGGGGGAGGCGGCGCGTTTCAGCGGCCTGGCCGCCGGCCCCTGGGCGGTCACCGTCGAGCGCCCCGGCTTCACCGTCGCGGAGCGGATCGTCGAGCTCGGGCCTGGCCTCTCGGCGGTGTCCATCGACGACGTGGAGCTGCGCCTCATCGACCTGAGCGCCGCGCGGCTGAACCTCTCGGGGCGCGTGCTGAGCGACGACGATCTCGCGGGGATCTCCGTCGCCGGCGCGGATCTGAACGGGGTGCGCCTCACGGGGGACTTCTCGGGTGTCGACTTCAGCGGCGCCGACCTGACCAACGCCGACCTCCGCGGCGCGGACCTTCGAGGGGCGCGCCTGGAGGCGGCGCGGCTCTTCGGCGCGGATCTGCGGGGCGCCGACCTGCGGGGCGCCGATCTCCGGCAGGCCTCGCTCTTCGCCGCCGATCTCTCCCCCGGCGCAGACGGCCGGCCGTCGCGCCTGGAGGGAGCAGATCTGCGCTTCGCCGACCTCTCCTTTGCCCAACTCCGCGGCGCCGTACTCGCGGGCGGCGCCTCACCAGAGGGGCCGCCCTGCACCCTCCCCCCACCTGCTCCCGAGGCGGGGCAGCCCGCCGACGGCGTCACCCGCGTCGGCGGCGCGCGCTTCGGCCGAGCCGACCTCGAAGGCGCCGTGCTCGATGGGCTCTTCTTCGCGGGTACGCCCGAGGTGCTCGGCTTCGCGAAGGCCGATCTGAGCGGCGCGCGCCTCGTCGGCGCGGGCCTGGCGCGAACCTGCCTCCGGGGTGTGGAGCTCAGCCTCGCCGACCTGTCCGGCGCCCGCCTCGTCCGCGCCGACCTGCGCGGCGCGAGCCTCGTCCGCGCGGTGCTGCAGCGGTCCGATCTGCGCGGCGCGGACCTCCGCGGCGCGGAGCTCCTCGACGCGGTGCTGGTCCGCGCGCGCCTCGACTGCCTGGAGATGGAGGCGGGCTACTGCGCCTGCGCCGAGCCCCTCGAGGCGGTCGAAGGTGGCGGCGCGTGCGACGAGGACGACGCGGGCTTCGTGCCCGCCGACTGGACCGCGCGCTGCGGTTGCCGCACGCGGTTGAGCGGCGCGGCCCTCAGCGGCGCGAACCTCGTGGCCGTCCAGTCGACGGGGGCGGATCTGCGCGGGGCGTCGCTTCTGGGCGTGACCACCGGCGACGCCGTGGTCGACGCCGACGGTGGGGTGGACTACCCGGAGGCGCAGCCCATCGACTGCGCGCTCCCCGACGGCTGCGACTGGCCCCCGGGGGACGGCTGCGACCTCGCGGAGCGGCCCGCGTGTCGGGTGGTGCGCACGCGCTTCGCCCAGGCGGCCCTCGACGGCGCCGACCTGAGCGGCACACGCCTGGCCCACGTGGACTTCACCGACGCCTCGCTGCGCGACGCTCGGCTGGGCAACGCGATCGTCTCCGCCGACACCACGCTGCGCGGCGTGGAGGCGGCCGGCCTCGACCTCTCGGACGCCACGCTGCGCGGCGTCGACCTCACGGGCCTGCGGGCGCCCGGCGCGCGCCTGCGGCGCACCGATCTCGTCGGCGCGGTGCTCGTCGATGTAGACCTCGCGGGCGCGGAGCTCAGCGCCGTCTCCGGCCTGGCGCGGGCCACCGTACGCCGCCTGGGCCTCGCCGGCGCCGTGGTGCGCGACACCGAGTTGCCCACCGACGCCAAGGGCCTCGATCTGCGCGGCGCGGACGTGACCGGCGCGGCGATGGTCTTCCCCGCCGGCGCCCGCTTGGACGGGGCCACGCTGCATGGGGTCTGGGGCTTCCCGCTCGATGAGAACGGCGCACCGTCGGGGGATCCCTTCCACGGCGCGCCCGTCAGCCTGCGCGGCGCCGACCTGCGCGATTCGGTGTTGGCCATCGCGCTGACGGGCTGCGACGCCACCGGCGCGCGGATCGGCCCTGTCCAGCTCCCTCCGGCCCAGGCGTTCGTCAGCACCCTCCTGCGCGACGCCGACCTCGACGCGCTGGTCTGGCGTCCCTCCCCCTTCGATGGCTTCGGAGCCGAGGAGGGGTGGTGGGCCGGCTCCGATCTGCGCGGCGCCTCCCTCCGCGGCCTCGAGCTGACGGGCGCGGATTTCCGGGGCACCTCCTTCGCGGGGGCCGACCTCACGGGCGCCATGCTCCGCGAGACGAGCTTCGTGTTGGCCGACCTCTCGGGTGGGGCGCTCGTGGGGGCGCGAATGGAAGGCCGCCCCGCCGATCCGGAGCGCGGCCGGCCCGAGGCGCCTGGACGGCTGACGCTGGTCGATCTGCGCGACGCCGGTCTGGGCGAGGCCGAGCTTCACGAGGTCGTCATCCACAACGCCGACCTCCGCGGCGCGGATCTGCGAGGCCTCACCGGGTCGGAACTGGTGCTGCACGGGAGCGACCTGCGAGGCGCGCAGCTACGGGGCGCAGAGATCGCGGGCGGCGCGCTGCGGGCCGTCCGGGTCACGAGCCTCGCCGGCCTGCGCCTCGACGGCGCCGACCTCTCGCTGGTGGACGTGACCGACGCCGACCTCTCGGATCTGCAGATGAACGGCGGCCGGCTCGTCGGGGTCAACGTGGCCGACGCGGCGGCGACCGCGGGCATGGTGCTCAACCCCGACGAGCGGCTCGACGCGCGGGACCGCGTGGGCCGGGGGGTCCCCCCGAGCCCCGCCGGGCACCTCTGCGGGGTCATCGACGACTGCGGCGGGGACGTCGCCGCCATCTGCGACGCCGCCGACGCCGCCTGCGCGGCCCCCGACTACCCGGCCAACCCCTGCGCGCCCCTCGCGGCCTTCGACTCCACCTGCCTGCTCGTCGAGCGCTGCGCCGAGTGGCGCGACGGCGCCGTCCCAGAGCGGGTCGTGCGCAACGGGTGCACGTCGGCGACCGGCCAATGCTGCGGCGAGTGGGCCTTCGAGGTGAACCTGGCGCGCAGCGACCTGACGCGAGCCCTGCCCCCGCTGTCCTGGATCGCCGGCAGCAACCTCGACCACGCGGACCTGAGCGGCGTGCGGCTCGCGCTGCAGTCGACCGGGGGCGCCACCTTCGCTGGCGCCGACCTCTCGGGGGCCACCATCGAGACCCGCTTCGAGTCGACCACCCTCGCCGAGGCCGACTTGAGCCGGATCGCCTCGCCGCTGACGTTTATCGACGTGGATCTGCGCGAGGCGCGCCTTGACGGGGCCACGCCGCCGTCTGTGCAGCTCTTCGGGGTCTCGGTCCGAGGGGCGTCGGTCGAGGCCCTGCTCGCCCCCGCGACGGCCGTCCGCGACGTGGACATCCGCGGCGCGGCGTTGGAGGGCGCCCGGCTGCCGGGGCTCCGCGCGTCGAGGCTCTTCTTCGAGGGCGCCAACCTCGCCGGCGCCGACCTGAGCGGCGCGGAGATCCTGTGGGGTCTCGGCGCCGGGGCCAACCTCGCCGGGGCCAACCTCGCCGGCGCCGTCTTGGCTCCAGTCTCGTTGTGGGAGGCGGATCTCTCGGGCGCCCGCTTGGACGGTGCCATCCTCCGCAGCCCGCTGTTCTGCGCCGATCTGTCCGGGGCGTCGCTGCGGGGCGCGCGGCTGGACCCCTTCTACCCGTTTGGCTGCGTCGATCTCACGGACGCAGATCTGCGCGCGATCAACCTGGTGGAGGGCGACCTGTGGGAGGCGACGCTGACGGGGGCGGACCTCACGGGGGTGGATCTGTCGGGGCACGTCCTCGCCGACACGGAGCTTGTGGGGGCGACGTTGGTGGGCGCCACGCTGGTGGGCACCGTCGTCTCCGGGGCGAACCTCGCGGGGGCCGATCTGAGCGGCGCCGACGCCGCCGGGCTGCTCGCGATCGCCGCGGACCTGAGGGGCGCGGTCCTGAGCGACGCGGTGTTGACCGACGCGTGGCTGCACCGCGCGAACCTCGCCGGCGCCGATCTGGCGGGGGCCGATCTGGCGGGGGCGGACCTCGCGCGGGCCAACCTCGTCGGCGCCGATCTGCGCGGCGCCACGACGCGGGGCGCCCGCTTCACGGGCGCCGTCACAGACGGCGCGAGGGTCTGCGCGAGCGCGCCGGCGAGAGTCCGCGCCCTCGCTGGGGTGGAGGTGGACGAGGGATGCTGATGCGGCGGCTGTGGATCCTCTGCCTGCTCGGGTGCGCCGACGTCCCGGCGGACAACCCCTACGACCCGGAGGCGCCCGAGTCCGTCCAAGCGCGGGGCACGATCACCGGGCGGATCGTGCTGCCCGACGGCTTCGGCGCGCGCCTGCTGGAGTCGGCTCGGGTACACCTCGAGGGGGGCCGCGAGATCCCCGAGGCCGCGCGGCCCGACGAGGCGGGGGCCTTCGCCTTCCACGACGTCGTCGCGGGGCGCTACCTCGTCCGCGTCCAGTTGGCTGGCCTCGTGGCCGCGATCCGGGTGGTCGCCCTGGCGGTGGGTGAGGACCGCGACCTGGGCGAGATCGAGCTGGCGGCGGGCCAGGGCGGCGAGTCCACGGGCGTGGTCGTCGGCGTCTTCCGCCGCGAGCCGAGCCTCGGCGACGAGCACGGCGGCGTCCGGGTTGGTGCCCGCGACACGCCCTACTCGGCGGTGACCCGCGGCGACGGCCGCTTCGCCCTGGCGCTGCCCGCGGGCCGCTACACCCTCGACGCAGAGTCGCCGGGCTACGCGCCAGCGAGCGTCGAGGACGTGGACGTGCTCGCGGGGGCCGAGACCGAGATCGCCGAGGCCGTGCTGCGCGGTCGTCCCGGCATCATCCGGGGGCGCCTGCGCGTCGACCCCGCGTTCTCCGGCCCCGATCTCTTCGCCGAGGCGCGCGTGGTCCGGGCGACGTCGCTTCCGGGCGACGCCGAGGCGACCGCCGCCCCTGAGCGGGACGGCACCTTCGTCTTCCCCGACGTCCCCGTGGGCGCCTGGTACGTCCGCGCCGAGCTCGCCGGCTTCGAGCGCGCGGTGGCGTTGGCGCGGGTGGAGGTCGACGCGGCCACCGATCTGGGCTTCCTCGACCTGCCGGTGTCGCGGGTGGTGGGCACGCTGCGCGGCGCCGCCCGCCTCGCCGGCGCCCCCGCCGGCGGGCACGCCGGGATCCACGTGCAGGTGCGAGACACCGCGTTTGCGACCACGACGCTCCCCGACGGCGGCTTCAGCCTCCCCGACCTCCCGGTGAACCGCTACGACCTGGTCTTCTCGCGCCGCGGCTACGGCACCACCGTGTCGAGCGAGGTGGAGGTGAGGGCGGGCGCCAGCGACCCCGTGGAGGTGGTGTTGCCGGCGGCCCCGGGCTCGCTGTCGGGCACCGTCGTCTTGCCCGCGGGCTTCGACCGGCCCGGACAACGCGCGGCGGTGGAGCTGCGCCTCTTCTCCGCGGACGCCCCGGCGGACGCCGAGCCCGTGCGGCCGCCCGCGACCCCCGGAGCGGACGGTTTCTTCCTGCTCGACGGGGTCGACGTCGGTCGCTGGCGCCTGGAGGCGCGGCTCGATGGCTTCCGCCCCTTCGCCGACACCCGCGCCATCGGGCCCGGTGAGCGGGCGGACCTGGGCGGCGTCGCGCTGCGGCCGAACCTGCCCCCCGCCGGCGGTGAGGGGGCGACCGTGGTCACCGGCGCCGCGCGCCTCGAGGACGTCGCCGGCGAGAGCGGCCACGGCGGCATCCGGGTCGAGGTCGAGGGCACGCCCTTCACCGTCGTGACCAACGACGCCGGCGAGTTCCACATCACGGTGCTGGGGCGCGAGACGGAGACGCTGCGCTTCCACCGCGAGGGCTACGCGAGCCCACCGCCGGTGGAGGTGCGCGACCTGTTTCCGGGCCAGGTCAACCGGGTGCCCGAGGCGGTCGTGCTCGGCGCCCGGCCGGGCCGAATCCGCGGGCGCGTCGTCCTTGACCGCTTCGGCGACGAGGTCCTGCTCGCCCGCGCGTCGGTCCGCCTGCTGCGAGGGGAGCGGGCGCTGCCCGACGGGGTGGTCGGCCCGGACGGTGGCTTCGTGCTCGGCGATGTGCCCGCTGGCGCCTACACGCTGCGCGCGACGCTGGACGCCTACCAGACCGCCGAGGTGCCGGTGGAGCTCGGCGTCGGGGCGCTGGTCGACCTCGGCGCGCTCCTCTTGCGCCACGCCTCCGGCACCGAGGAGGCGCTCCCCCTCGCCGGTCGCGTCCGGCTCGCGGGCGCCGTCGACCACACCGGCACCCGGGTCCGCCTGCGCTTCGCCGACCGCGACCGGCCATTCGCGGTGGTGGTGACGGACGCCGCCGGGCGCTTCGAGGTGCCCGCCTCGGCCGAGCCCTACAACCTGGTCTTCGAGCACCCCGGCTTCGGGACCGTGAACCCGTACGGCCCCGTCACCTGGGACGGGGAGGCCTTCGTGAACCCGGACGAGGAGGCCATCGACGTCACGATGCTGCGCGGCCCCTTCGACGGGCGCGTCACGGTGCGCTTCGGGATGGCGCCGGACTGGATCGGCCCCGCCGACCGCGTCGCCACGGTGCGGGTGCGCGGCCAGGCCGATACCCCCGCGCCGCTGACCGCCGCCGTCGGTGAGGAGGCCCGCTTCACCGGGCTCGCCGCCGGGACCTGGGTGGTCTCGGTGGAGCGGCCCGGCTTCAGCGTCGTCGAGCGCATCATCGAGCTCGGCCCGGGCCGGGAGGAGGTGTCCCTCTTCGGGCTGGAGCTGCGGCTGGTCGATCTGGCGGCGGCCCGACTCGACCTCTCCGGGGTCACGCTGAACGCCGGGGATCTCGAGGGCGTCTCCGTCGCGGGGGCGGACCTCACGGGCGTGCGGCTGACGGGGGCCTTCCCCGGCGTGGACTTCACCGGGGCCAACCTCGGCGACGCCGACCTGCGTGGGGTGGATCTCCGCGGCGCGCTCCTCGGCGCCGTTCGGCTCTTCGGCGCGGATCTGCGCGGCGCGGATCTGCGCGGCGCGGATCTGCGCCAGGCGTCGCTCTTCGCCGCGAACCTGAGCCCCGCCGACGACGGCACGCCGACGCGCCTGACGGGCGCCGACCTGCGCGCAGCCGATCTCAGCTTCGCCCAGCTCCGCGAGGCGGTGCTCGCCGCCGATGGCGTGGCGGTCGCCGGTCCGCCATGCGTGCCGCCGCCGCCCGCCCCCGGGCCAGGCGAGCCTCCCGACGGGGTGACACGGCTGGCCGGGGCGCGCTTCGGCCGGGCGAATCTGGAGCGCGCGGTCCTCGACGGGCTCTTCCTCTCGGGGGCGCCGGAGGTCCCCGACGCTGGTGCACCCAAGGCCGATCTGAGCGGGGCGCGGCTCGTGGGGACGAGCCTCGTCGGCGCCTGTCTCCGCGGCGTGCAGTTCAGCCTCACCGACCTCTCGGGGGCTCGCCTCTCCAGGGCCGACATGCGTGGGGCGGGGTTCGTGAGCGCCGTCCTGCAGCGCGCGGATCTGCGCGGCGCCGACCTGCGCGGCGCGGACCTGTTGAGCGCCGTCCTCGCGCGCGCCCGGCTCGGCTGCGTCGAGGTCGTCGACGGCGTCTGCGCCTGCGCGGAGGCCATCGAGGCGGTGGACGAGGGCGGCGCCTGCGACTCGAGGGCCGAGGGCTTCGACCCGGCCGGCTGGGACCAGCGGTGCGCGTGCCGCACCCGGCTCGGCGGGGCCGCCCTCGGCGGCGGGAACCTCGTCGGCGCCGATCTGCTGGGGGCGGATCTGCGCGGGGTCTCCCTCGCGGGGGTGGTGACCGGCGACGCCGCCGTTGACCCGGAGGCGGGGGTGCCATTCCCCGACGCCCAGCCCCTCGACTGCCTGCTCCCCGATGGATGTGGCTGGCCCCCAGTGGGGTGCGACCTGGTGGCCGCGCGCGAGTGCCGCGTGGTGCCGACGCGCTTCGCCCAGGCGAACCTCGACGGCGCCAACCTGAGCGGCGTCACGCTGACCCACGTCGACCTCACCGGCGCGACGCTGCGCGGCGCGAACATGACGGGGGCGAGCGTCTCCGCCGATTCGACGCTGCGCGGGGTGGACGCCGCCGGCGCGAACCTCACGGGGGCGACGCTGGCGGGCGTCGATCTGACGGGCGTCCACGCCGCCGACGCGCGGCTGGTGGGCACCGACCTGACGGGCGCCCTGCTGATCGACACGCACTTTGGCGGCGCGCGCGTCGAGGACACGCTGGGCCTCGCCGAGGAGGCGGTCGTGCGCGGCCTCGACCTCTCCGGCGCCCACATCGTCCAGGTCCCGCTGCCCAACCTCCGGGTCGTCAACGGTCGCCCGGTCGACCCGCGGCCGCGGGGCCTCGACCTGCGCGGCGCGACCATCGAGCTCGACGCCCTCGACTTCCCGCCCGGGACGCGCCTCGACGGAGCGACGCTGCGCGGGACCTTCACCAGCTCCGCGCGGTGGCTCTCCCTGCGCGGCGCCAACCTCGAGGAGGCCGAGGTCTCGCAGCTCGCGTGGAGCGACGCGTCGGGCGCCCGCTTCGGGCGCGTCGTGGCCGACGCCGGCGGAGGCTTCGCGACCACCTTCCTGTGGTGCCGCATGCGCGACGTCGACCTCGACGGCCTCCGGGCGGTGCATCGCGGGTTCCGCGGGCCGCCCATCAGCGGCCACGGGTGCGACCGCGAGGCGGGCGCGGGGCCGGAGAGCCGGCTCTGGGTGGGCACCGACCTCCGTGGCGCTTCGCTGCGCGACGCGCTGCTCGAGAACCTCGACCTCCTGGGCTTGCCCCTCGGCGGCGCGGATCTCGAGGGGACCGTCATCCGCAACGGGACCCTCTCGATGGCGGACGTCTCCGATGGCGCGTTGGCGGGGGCTCGGCTCGAGACGGTGGCGATCGAGCTCTCGGACTTGCGGACCGCCGGCCTCGGGGCGGCGGAGTTGGTCGAGGCGCTCCTCGAGACCTCCGATCTGCGCGGCGCCGATCTGCGCGGGGCGAGGTGGTCCGGGGTCGTGCTGCGGGCGAGCGACCTCACCGGCGCACAGCTCGATGGCGCCAGGTTCGCGGGCGGGTGCCTCGACCGGATCCAGGTCGACGGCCTCGCGGGCCTGGCGCTCGAGGCCGCCGACTGGCACCTCACGGATGTCACCGGCGCCGATCTCTCCAACCTGCGGATGACCCGCGGCGTGCTGCGCGGCGTGAACGTCGACGACGCCGGGGCGGTGGCGGGGATGGTGTTGAACCCGGCGGCGCGGGAGGACGAGGCCGACCTCGTGGGCGGCGGCCTGTGCTGTGAAGGCCAAGGGCTCGTCGAGGGCCAGGGGCTCAACATCGCGCGGACCGATCTCCGGCCGTTCTTCGACCAGGGATCGACGGTCGTGGTGGTCGGGAGCAACCTGAACGGAGCGAACCTGAGCGGTCGTCAGGTGCGGCTCGACCGCGGCGGCCGTGGCGCCACCTACGCCGGGGCGGACTTCTCGAACGCGACGTTCGAGCAGCTCTCGCTCGAGCACTCGACGGCCGCCGGCGCGGACTTCCGCGGCTTCAGCGGCACGCTGTCGGGCCAGTCCATGGACTTGCGCGACGCCGACTTCACGGGGGCGGAGGTCACGCTCGACGCCTCGCGGCTCGTGCTGCGGGCAGCGTCCGCCGCGTCGGTCCTGGTGGGCGGGGAGCTGGTCTCCCTGGTGGATCTCCGCGGCACCTCGCTGCGCGACGCCGACCTGTCGGGGGCCGAGCTCGTGAGCCTCTTCCTGGATGGGGCGGATCTCGGGGGCGCCAACCTGCGCGACGCGAGGCTCGAGGAGGCCCAGGCCATCGGGGCGAGCTTCGCCGGGGCGGACCTGACGGGCGCGAGCGTCGCGGACACGTCGTTGTGGGAGGCGGACTTCTCGAACGCGACGTTGGACGACGCGAGCTTCCGAAACACACCGATGTTCTGTGCGGACCTGACGGGCGCCTCGCTGCGGGGGACGACGCTGACGGATCTCCACGCCTTGGGTTGCCTCGATCTGACGGACGCCGACCTGACGGGCGCGCTGCTCGCCTCCGCTGACCTGTGGGGGGCGACCCTGACGGGGGCGGACCTGAGCGGGCAGGCGCTCGCTGGCCATGTCCTCACCGACACCGAGCTCGCCGGCGCGCGGCTGGTGGAGGCGACGCTCGAGGGCGCGGTCTTCTCCCGCTCGAACCTGGCGGGCGCCGATCTCGGCGCGGCGGCGGCCACCGGGCTCGTCGCCATCGACGCCGACTTCGGGGGGGCGACGCTGGTGTGGGCGGTCCTTCAGGACGCCGTGCTCCGTGGCGCCGACCTCGTCGACGCGAACCTCGCGGCGGCGGATCTGCGCCGGGCCGATCTGTCCGGCGCCGACCTCACAGGCGCCGATCTGCGCGGCGCGATCCTGGGCCCGACGCTGCTGGTGGGGACCCGCCTGGAGGGCGTCACCGTCTGCGCCGACGCCCCGGCCTTCGTGCGATCCCGTGCCGGGGTCGTCGTCGCCGACGCCTGCGAGCTCCCGCCGCGCCCCGAGGCGTGCGTGGGCCCCGACTGCCCGTGCCTGGGCCCCGACTGCCCGTGCGAGGGCCCCGACTGCCCGTGCGAGGGCCCCGACTGCCCGTGCGAGGGCCCCGACTGC
>CAYOBQ010000051.1:39806-46192 GCA_964402225.1 uncultured Nannocystaceae bacterium
CCGTGCGAGGGGCCCGACTGCCCGTGCGAGGGGCCCGACTGTGGGATCGACTGCGACGCGATCTGCGCGCGGGTCTCGGTGTGCTTCCGGACCCCGCCGGAGGAGTGCGTCCTGGCGTGCGCCGACGCTGGCAACGCGCTCGGGTTCGAGTGCGTGGACCTGGCCGGTGCGGACTGTGGGCGCATCGGGCTGTGCGGCCTGTGCGGCCCGCTTTGCACCCAGGTCGCCGGCTGCCAGGACGTCCCGCCCGAGGAGTGCATGCAGGCTTGCACCGATCGCGTGGATGTGCAGCGATTCCAGTGCATCGAGCAGGCCGGGGGGGACTGTGACCAGATCGGGCAGTGCGCGCCCTGCGGGGCGGACTGCCCACGGGGCTGCGGCGAGGTCTGCGACGAGGTCTCCGCCTGCCTGGGCGCGCCCGTAGATGACTGCCTCGAGGCGTGCGAGATGGGCGAGGACCCCGAGCTCTACGACTGCTATACCAACGCGGGTGGTGAGTGCGGTGAGGTCGAGGCCTGTCAGCCGTGCGGGGGCGCCGAGTGCCCGGAGCTCGACTGCTCGGCGCTCTGCGACGCCTTCCGCGCCTGCGTCGCTGGGCCCCCGGCCCGGTGCCAGATCGGCTGTGAGGACCCCGACAACGCCGCCGCCTTCGAGTGCCTCGAGGCCGCGGGGCGTGACTGCGCCGCAATCGAGCGGTGCGCGATCCCCTGATGGTGCGCGTCGGCTGGAACGGGGCGGTGGTGACGCGCATGTTGGAGGCTGCGCCGCGCTCCCGACACCTGACGATTGCCCGGGGCGTCGTGGGACACCGACACCTCTTCAGCCGAAGAGGACGCCCATGGCGCCTTGGACGGCGCGCTCCAGCGTGCGCTCCTGCTCGGCGTCGAGGTCTCCGTTTACCGTCAGGCGTGGGATGAGGCGGTCGCCGTCGCGCCGGATCTCCGCTGCGCGTACCAGCCCCTGGGCGCGCCCGCCCTGGAGGAGCTCGGCGAAGGCGCGGCTGGCCTCTGGATCGAGGACGCCCGCCGGCGTCGCGCAGCCGCAGCCGCCACCTCCGCACCGGTCGGCGATGCGGGGCTCGGCGTCGGCCGGTTGAGCCTCGGCGGCGCCCAACGCGAGGCGCATCGCCGCGTCGCTGGGCGCTTCGCCTTCGAGTCCGACCGCCCACGGCTCGGGGTCCGCGCCGTCCGTCGCTTCGTCGAGGGTGGCCTCCAGCGCGAGGGCGCGTTCGAGGGGAGCGCCGGTGGCGCCGAGCACGGCCTGGGCGCGTTCGAGGACCTCGCGGGCTCGACGGAGATCGCCGACGCGCACCAGGATCGTGGCGAGATCGACCCCCGCCTCACCCGCGGCGAGGCTCCCCTCCCGGGCGGCGCGGAGGGCCTGCTCGGCGACGTATTCGGCGCGGACCGGCGAGCCGGCCTCGAGGTGCGCGAGGGCCACCTCGAGGGCCGGTCGGGGTCGATGAAAGGCGCGGTGGGCGAGGTAGCCGACCGCGAGTAACAGGAAGATGACTCCGAACTCCATCGGCGAAGTGTATCAGTACCGGCGCAATCCGTACGCACCCATCGGCGCGTAGACGTGGTCGCCGTTTTGCACGACCCGCCCGAGGTAGCCGATGGTGCGCGACGTGTGCTCGATGCTGGGGGCCGCCGGATCCGCGACGTCGAGGACCAACAGCCCGGTGGGGCCGGTGCTGGCGAGGTAGGCGTGGTTCTCGACGACATCGAGGAGCTGGAAGTGGTAGCCGGCCACCGTGGCGCGGGTCTCGCCGGCGATCTCACCGCCCTCGCCCACGGTGATCCGCCGCAACACGGTGTAGGGCTGTCGGCTGCTGACGGTGTCGTTTCGGACGCCCCACCACGGGTACTTGTGCGCGGTCAGCCAGAGGGTGCGGTCGTGCCACCCCGCCGGACGCCCCCCGTCCTCCGCGATCCACCCCGGGCGCAGCGCCGAGCGGTGGATCTGGTCGCTGACGGGCACGACGGAGACCACCGCGGCGGTCTCCTCGTCCACCACGCGCAGCATGTTGAGGGCGTTGCGGCGGCGCCCGAAGTCGTCCCACTGGAAGTCGACGGTGTAGAGGAGCTGTCCGTCGTCGCTGACGTCGACGAGGTAGCCGGGGACGTTGAGGCTCGGTAGCCGGCGTGGCGAGTCCGGGTCGCTGACGTCGATGCGGTCCACGTAGGCGCGCACGTGGTAGAGCAGCGACTCGCCGGCGGGGGTCGTGGCCTGCTCCACGTGCGTGCTGTAGAGCACCTCGCCGTGGGTGACCTTGTTGACGAAGGGGTAGTCGTTCATCGGGACCACCCCGTCGGCCATGCGGGGCTCGTCGAGGTCGCGCAGGTCGAGGAAGCGCAGCTCGCTGTTGAAGTCTCGGCGCCCGTTCTGGTCGCTGACGATGCGGCGGAAGGTGATCGGCAGCACCTGGTTGCGCAGCGGCAGGCCCGCGTAGGGGCTCCAGTAGCGGGCGTAGAAGCCTTGGCCCTGGTTGTGGATGCGCTCGAACTCACCGACCAGCCGCAGCTCGCCGCGCAGACGGGGCTGGCGTGGATCACGGAGGTCGGCGTTTCGCACCACCTGCCCCTCCTCCGCGTCCCAACCGATGAGGTGCAGCACATCACCATCGCGCAGCACGTAGGGCGCATAGGAGAACGGCAGCGTCAGCGACGCGACGGTGGGCGAGTCGTCGTCGGGGCCGAACTCGCGGACCTCGAGGCGCACCTCGTTGTCGTAGGGGTCGGTCATGAGCTGCACCTGCAAGCCTCCGACGTCGAAGACGTCGTGGACGTAGCGCACGAGCTCGAGCCGATCCGTCACCACCGGCCGGTCCCGGTCCCGCGGATCGATGCAGGCGATGGCCAGCTCGCCCACAGCGACCAGGTGGTCTCCGACCGGGAACGCACGCCGCACGCCGCCGGTGTTCTCCACGCGACCCCGCTCCTCGAGGTTGTCGTCCACCCAGTCGACGAGCTGCACCCCGCTGAAACGCTCGCGTTCGCGGGTCCAGTAGTTCAGCGGCACCAGGATGAGCCCCAGCTCGGGGAAGGTGCGCAGCGCCTTGTAGTCGGCGTTGGCCTCGCTGTTGCTGTAGCCCTCGCCAAGCGGCGTCTGGCTGAGCAACGCGGGGGCCTCGACGTCGCTGACGTCGTAGAGCGCCAGCGCCACGCGGCTACGGTTGTTGCGGCTGTCTCGCCCCAGCGCGAGGAGCCGGTCGCCGTGCACCTCGAAGTGCGTCACGTCGAGCTCGATGGCCAGGCGGGCGGCGTGGACCGGTCGCTCTGGATCCGAGAGGTCCATGGTGTGCAGCAACCGCCGGTGCACCCGCCGATCCCAGTGGCGAGTCATCGCGTAGGCGCGGTCGCCGGCGAAGCGCGTGGCCTGGAGGCCGCTCCGGTTCGCCTCCTCGACCTCGAGGCTCCCGTCGATCCGAAGCTCGTCGGGGTGGTCGGTGCGCACCAGATGCAGCGTGATGTTCTCGTCGGATTGCCACCGCTGGGTGAAGACGCGGAAGACGCCCTCGTGCCAGTTCATCTTGAACTTGTCGCCGATGTACCCCGGCACATACACGCGACCGCGCTCGCGCAGCTCGCCGGTGGGGGAGCTGATGTCGACGTAGGTCACCAGCGTCTCCGCCTCGTTGAGCGGATCGGTGAGGTAGAAGTTCGGGTCCCAGGCGGCGACGAAGACCGCGTGGTGGGCGACGTGGATCAGCGTGCTGGTGCCGTTGAAGGTGATGCGCTCCACCTCGTGGATGTCCTCGGGATCGGAGACATCCAGCGAGACGACCCAGGTGCGGTCCTCCCAGTCCGCGGTGTTGTAGCGCCAGTAGTCCGGGCGTCGCTTGCTCACCGAGTAGAGGGCGTCGCCGACCATCCGCGTGTCGGTGATCTCCCCGTCGACGTGGAGCGCGCCGAGCTGCTCGGGGTGCGCGGGATCATCGACGTCGACGATCATGACCTGGCTGCCGTGGAAGCCGTGGGGATCGGCCTCGGGATCGTACTGCCAGTATTGGAAGTAGTCGCTGCTCACGACGTAGGCGCGACCGTCGCGCACGTACATCTCGACGGGCACGGCCTGGAAGGGGAGTCGTCCGAGGATGCGCAGCCGGTCGGGGTCTGCGACGTCGATGATGACCAGGCCGCGCCACCGGTTGAGCACGTAGAGCAAGTCGCCCTCGAGCTTGAAGACGTCGGCTTCGACGATCTCACGGGTGGGGTCGGGGGCCGCCTCCGGCTCCCGGGGCGGCGCCGGCTCCCCGGGCTCCTGCCCGCCATCGGCGTCTTCATCGGCGGCGCCTGCGAGCTCCCCGCGACCGTTGGCTCCGGCTCGACGCGAGGCGCCCGTCGAAAGGAGCTCGTTGTCGTTGGCGGTGATGAACTCCGTCTGGCCCGGCTGGGCGAAGACCAGCGGATCGAGGCTCGGCCCCTCCTGCTCGGTGGGTGGCGGCGCCTCGGGCGTCTCGGGCGGCGCGGTGCTCCCGTCGTCGCAGGCCCACAGCGCGAGGCCCAGGGCGATGATCCACAGATGACGATTCATGGTCTCCCTTTCGTTCTTCACGAGCGGCCCGTTCGCGTTGCATCAGCCGTGCCCGCGTCGCGCGGCCCGTGTCTCGTGGGGAAGGGGAGCGGCCGGCCACGGAATCCCGAGGGGTCGGCGTAGAAAACCGTGGAGCTACTCGGCTGGGTCGTAGCCTTCGACGCGGACCGGCGACAAGCGCAGGTCCGCACACAGGCCGATGGCGTTGCAGTCTCCGGGGACGGCCTCGTCGCACTCGACGGGACCGCGGGGGCCCAAGCGCGCGTCGAAGCCCCCGAGGAACTGCTCCAGGATCGGCACCGCGTCCTCCGGCGGATCGTCTGGGCCGCCCAGGATGGCGCCGATCTGGTCGCAGAGGCTCGGTCGATCTGGCTGGACGCAGTCGCGCTGGGCGCGGGCCACGAAGTCGACGATCGAGGCGCGCGTCACGTAGCCCGTCAGTCGGCTCTCGACGGAGACGAAGCCGGGAAAGCCGAGGTCCAGATCGCCGCGCAGCTCGGCGTGGGAGATCCAGAAGTCGAGGGGGACGGCCTGCCCGAGGTGGAACTCGCCGGGGTTCGTGGTGTAGGTGCGTTCGCGGCCCGCGCCGCGGAATCGGGAGCGCGCGGGTTGCTGGGGATCACCCTCGACAAAGGACGCCCGGCGTATGTACAGCCCGTCGTCCCGCGCGACGCCCTCGTAGAACTCGAGCTCGAACTCGAAGTCTGGAGAAGAGATGTAGGCGTCCCAGTCGCGGAGCCGAGCGAGGGCGAGCCACGCGATCTCGCCCCGGGGGTCGAGCAGGCCCTCCTCGTCGCCGGCCACGAGGCTCAGCCAGCCGCTGAAGCCGCTGCCGCGATTCCTGCCGAGGACGGCGCATTCGCGGGCCGCGGCCTCGCGGGGGCTCTCGGGGATCTCGAAGCCTGTCAGGCGCGCCGCGGGCCACAGCTCCCGTTCCCGACACTCGCCGCCGGCGTCTGTGCGGCACGCGCGGAGGTAGTCGGCGCACTCCGGGCAATCCACCGCATCGCAGTCATACTCCAGACGGCAGCCGCTGAGCTCCGCGTACACCTGTCCTGACCGGCATGTGCCGCTTCGTGAGCAGCGGATCGCGCAGCCGACGCCGTCACATCCTTCGAAGCACTCCAACAGCGAACTGCACGTCCCCGGACCCTCCGCGGGGCCGTAGCAGGCGATCTCCTCCTCCTCGCAGAGCCCCTCGCACTCGCTCGGTCGATCGCACATCCTCCCCGGAGAGCAGGCCGTGAGCGCCTCCGCTCGCCGCCGTTCTTCGGGCGGGATATCGCGGGTGCAGAACTCGTAGCACGCGGAGTTGCCGCGACACCGGAGCAGGCAGGACACCACCTCCGTGCAATCCGCGCCGTGCGCGACCGCCACCCCGCAGAGCCGGCCATACTCGTCGTCGGCGCGGGCGAGCGTCTCGACGATCTCGTCGCACTCAACGCCGGGGCGCAGGAAGTCGTCCTCTTCGCCCCGCTCGCAGCGCGCCTGACAGTCGCGGCGCAAGCGTTCTTCGTTGCTCGCCCGGTAGTTGGAACAGATCTCAATCGAGCACTCGGCGTAGCGGGCGCAGCCGGTGCACTCGTCGGGCGGTGGCGTCGGGACGTCGGCGGTGAGGGGGGGCGCCATGTCGGCGACCCCCGCATCCCGTCGAGCGGCGTCCGCGGGGGCCCCGTCGACCGCGCCGTCGTCGGTGGCCACCGGCGTGGGGTCGATGACGCAACCCAGCGCGACGACCGTCAGCAAGAACTCGAATCGCATCTCGCGCATCCCCTCCCTCGAATGAAATCCTCAGCGCATATCCCGATTCTGACGGAGGGAGTGTGGAGGGCTTTCAGCACTCAGCGGTC
>CAYOBQ010000052.1:0-45851 GCA_964402225.1 uncultured Nannocystaceae bacterium
GCGGCGATTGAGCGGAAACGATGAGCCCAGCGGCGATTGAGCGGAAACGATGAGCACCTGGACCGTGCGGCGGGTGCTCGATTGGACCCGTGGCTTCTTCGCCGAGAAGGGCATCGACAGCGCGCGCTTCGACGCCGAGCTCCTCGTCGCCTACGCCCTCGGGATCGAGCGCATCCACCTCTACACCGACCACGACCGGCCCCTCGCCAAGCCAGAGCTCGCGGCCATCCGCGCCCTCGTGCGTCGCCGCGGTCAGTGCGAGCCCGCGGCCTACATCATCGGCACGCGCCACTTCTGGAAGCACGAGTTCGCCGTCGACGCGCGGGTTCTGGTGCCGAGGCCGGAGACGGAGCTGCTCGTCGAGCGCGCCCTCGACGCGCTGCCCGAGGGAGCGCGCGTCGTCGACGTGGGCACCGGCAGCGGGTGCATCGCGCTGTCCATCGCCGCGGATCGACCCGACGTGCAGATCGTCGCCATCGACGCCAGCGACGACGCCCTCGCGGTGGCGCGGGCAAACGCGGCGCGCCTCGGTGTGGAGGGCGTCGACTTCGTCCGCGGTCTGGGCCTCGACCCGGTGACGGATCCCGTCGATCTGGTGGTGTCGAACCCGCCCTACATCCCCAGCGCGGATATCGAGGACCTGATGCCCGACGTGCGCGACCACGAGCCGCGGCAGGCCCTCGACGGCGGCGCTGACGGGCTCGACGTCGTCCGCGCGCTGCTCGCCGACGCGCCCGAGCACCTGTCGGCCGGCGGGCGCATGCTCATCGAGATCGGCTACGACCAGGGCCCCGCCGTGCGCGCCTTGGCGGAGGCGGACGGCCGCTACACCGACATCTCGGTCCGCCCCGATCTCGCCGGGCACGACCGCGTCCTCGAGGTGTCGCGGGCATGAAGTGGCTGCTGCTCGTGCTCGTCTGCGCCGGCCTCGGCTGCAACCCGGAGGACATCCAGGAGACGGTCATCGCCTACTACGGCGACCTCGACGCCAACGCCCAGGCCGCAGAGATCCGCCGCATGGCGCGGGTGATGCCCTTCTACGTCACGGGGACCTGCCTGGCGCTCCTGCTCATGCTCGTCGCGACGGCCAACGGTCTGGAGCACGCGAGGAACCTCGGTCGGTCCGAGGCCGTCCGCTTCGGCGCCTACGTCTTCCTGCTGTGCTTCGTCAGCCTGTTTCTGGCGATGGAGTTCGACCGCGCCTGGCTCCCCGCGGGCCACGCGCTGTCGGCGTTCGGGATCACCGCGCTCTTCTCCGCCGCCACCACCGCCGCCGCCGCGCGCGCCAGCCCCGAGCGAGCCGTGCTCCTGGTGGGCTACCTGTCGGTCACATTGGTCCTCCCGCTGACCGGCATCCTCCTGAGCCGAGAGGTCTACCTGATGGACACGACGGCGAGCCTCTTCATCGGCTTCGCCACCGGCCTGCTGTTGACCATCGTCTTCAGCGATCCCGTGCGCGGCGGGCTGGTAGACTTCCTGCGTCGGCGGGACGAGGATTGAACCGATGAGGCACTTCTACTGGGCCGCCCTGCTCCTCGCGGGCTGCATCACGACGGAAGGCGGCGGCGGTGGCAGCGGCGGCGGTGGCGTCGGCGGTGGTGGCGGCGGCGGTGGTCCAACCGCGAAGACCTGCGACGCCGTGTGCCCCAAGGTCGTGTCGTGCTGGCTCCGCGAGGCCGACGAGCTCGGCGGCGGCTACGGCTACATCGATGATGGATACATCGGCCAGTTCAGCTACGACGGCTGCTCCTACGGCTACGGCTACGGCTACGGCTACGGCTACTGCTCCCCGGAGGAGGTCGAGGAGGCCGCCGTCGAGAGGTGCCTCCGCGGCTGCTACGCCGATCTCCGCGAGAACGAGGGGATGATCGCCTGCATCGCCGAGCAGAGCTGCCCGACCCTCCTCGAGGTCTGCCTCGGGGCCGACTTCCACTACGGATACTGATCCCCAACCCGGTCGCAGGTCGGTCGCCCTCCTCGGGCTCACCCTGGGCGCCGCCGGCCCCCTCGTCGCGTTCGCCCTCGAGTCCCTGACGCTCTTCGGCCGGGTGGGCCCGGCGCGGCTGAGCTTCCTGCGGCGCATCGCCGATGTCGATCCCGCGCACCTCGAAGCCATCGGCCGGGAGATGTACCTCGCCGTCGCCGTCGTCTACGCCTCCGCGGCGGCCTGGTGCGCATTGGCCCTGGCAGCGGCCCACGTCACCTGGCACGCCCTCGGGGTGCGCGGCGTCCGGCGGTTCCTGGCCCTCGACGCGCTGACACTGCTGTGGGTGGTCGTGGCGGGTGGCCTCCGCCTGATGGCGGTGCATCCCTACGCCCGCGACGGTGGCGTCTGGGGCGCGGTCGAGCCGGCGATCCGCGGCTGGTGGTCCCCGGACCTCGCGTTGGCGGTGACGGTGGCCTCGGCGCTGGCCCTCGCCGCCTCGCTCACCCGACCCCTCGGCCGGCGCCCGGCTCGGCTGCTGGCGGCGGCGCCGCTGCTGCTCTTCGCGCCGCTCCTCGGCCCGGGAGCCCTGGACGTGAAGGTCCCGTCGGCGCGGGCAGCCAAAGCGCCCGCCGGCAGCCCTCCGGCGGTGGTCATCATCGGCGTCGACTCGCTGCGCCCCGACTTCGTCTCCAGCCTCGGGGGCCCTCCGGGGCGCACGCCCCACATCGACGCCTTCCTCGACGACGCCTTCGTCTTCACCGAGGCGCGGGTGCCCATCGGTCGCACGCACCCCTCTTGGATCAGCTTGCTCACGGCGCGCACACCCGACCGCCACGGCGTCCGCTACAACCGGCCCCATCCGTGGTTCTCCGAGCGCCTGCCGACCACCCTCGCCGGCCACCTCCGCGAGCGCGGGTGGCGGACCCGCTTCCTGACGGACGACGATCTGTTCAGCACCCTCACCGACATCCACGGCTTCGACACCGTGGAGCAGCCGCCCTCCGTGCTGCGCACCTACGCCGCCGATCACCTCCTCGACTTCGGACTGATGACGCTCCTCCCAGCCCGCCTCACCCAATGGGCGCTCCCCGACCTCCGCGCGAATCGCGCGCTCCACCAGAACTACGACGCCGGCGACTTCACGGCCCGGGTGACGGATGCCTTGGACGAGGAGCAGGCGGCGGGTGGACCGTTCCTCCTCTGCGCGCACCTGTGCGTCCTCCACTATCCCGGCACGCAACCCGGGCCCGACTACCGGGCGTACCAGCCGGAGGGCCAGCCGGCGCTGGGCTACTTCAAGGTGGCCCTCGGGCGCGTAGGACGGGAGGAGCCGCGCACCTCCAGGCCCCGCGCGAGCCGCGTCACGGGCCTCTACGCCGCCGGGGTGGCCAACGCCGACGTCCAGGTCGGACGACTGATGGCCCACCTGCGCCGCACCGGCATCTACGACCGGGCCTGGGTGGTCCTCTGGTCGGATCACGGGGAGTCGTTCACGGACTCCACTGGGCGGCCGGTGCGCCCCAACCACGGCGTCTACGTCGACAACGGTGACCAGGATCTGCGCATCGTCCTCGCCCTCAAGGCCCCGCGTGGGCAGGGGTCCACGGATCGACTCGATCGCCTCGTGCGGTCCCTCGACGTCGCCCCGACGCTCCTCGATTGGCTCGATCTGCCCCCCCTCGCCGGGGCCCGCGAGGGCGTGTCCCTCCGCCCGGCGATGGAGGGCGCCCCCCTGCCCGACCTCGAGCACTACGCCGAGAGCGGCTTGAAGTGGGGCCGTGTTCAGAGCGCCGACGAGCCGCCCTACGGCTTCTCGATCATGCAGTCCTTCCGCGCGCTCCCCGGGGAGGGGGATCTGGTGACCCGGCGACGCTTCCACGCCGAGATCGTGCTCGGGAAGCACCGCGCCCTGCGCGTTGGCCGCTGGAAGGTCGCCTACCATCCGACGGTCGACGGGGGCAGGTGGAACCTCTGGGACGCCACCGGCCAGGAGCCGGGAGACCTCCAAGACCGCTACCCCGACGTCTTCGCCGCCCTCACCGAGCGCCTCCAGGCCCACCTCGAGGACGCCGAGCCCGCGCGGTTGCGCGCCGCGTCGGGCGGCGAGCACCCGCCCCTCACTCCGCCCTGGTGGCCCTGGGTGAGCCCGCCACCGGCCGCCGCGGCGGCGCGTCGGAGCGGTGGAGATGTCCCGCGCGGATCTGAAGCGCATGACGACGTCCGAGACGACGTACCTTCCCCTCGAACGGGGGAGTGACGCCAACACGGCGTTCGCCCTCCGTCGCGGGATCTACGACCTCGAGGGGCTGGAGAGCGGCGGGCGAAGGCCGAAGCCGAGGGCGCCGTCGCCGCAGACGTCGATGCAGCGTCCGCAGTTGAGGCAAGCGCCGGCGTCGATCCAGGCGGCGCGGGCGTCTCCCTCGTCGCCACGACGGGCCTGGGGGAGGATGGGGCGCAGCACGTCCCGCTCGGGGCATATCTTGTGGCACTCCATGCAGTCGGTGCAGCGCTCGGCGTCGAAACGGACGCGCAGGGCCGGACGGGCGCCGAGGAGCGCGTAGGCGGCGCCGGTGGGGCAGAGGTGGCCGCAGAAGCCGCGTTGGGCGACGAGCAGATCGAAGACGAAGACGCCCACGACCGCCCACCAGCCGGCGCTGAGACCATAGACGACGGCACGCTGGAGCAGCCCGATGGGGCTCACGGCCTCCCAGGCGGCTACACCCATGGCCGCGCTGACGACGAGCGCCAGGGCCAAGGCGCCGTAGCGCGAGCCCTTGGGAAGCCTCACGAGGCTGCGCAGCTTGTAGCGCTGGTTCAACCAGGCGGCGGTGTCGGTCACGACGTTGACCGGGCAGATCCAACCGCAGAACGCGCGCCCGCCAATGAGCGCGTAGAACGCCACGACCACGCCGACGCCGACGAGCGCGGTCGCCCCGACGAGGTGCCCGGCGAGCCACATCTGAAGCGCCGCCAGCGGATCCGTGAGGGGCACGACGTCCAGAAAGACCGAGCTCGAGAGGGTCCCTCGAAGGACGTCGGTGGCGCTGGCGATCGCCGCCCAGGCGAAGAACGCGAGGGTCCCGAGCTGGACGAGGCGGCGGACGATGATCCACCTTCCGAGCTTCAAGGGGGGCCACACTCCGAGCTTCATCAGGGCAGCCCCTCGTTGAGGTAGTCGAGGCCCGGGACGCCTCCCTGCTCCCGCTCCTCCTTCTCGCCCCACCCCGGCGCCGTTCCGGTCCCTTCGTCGGTCCAGCCCAGCCGGAAGTGGCTGCCCACCTTGCCCAGGACGAGCGCACGCGGCAGCACGCGAATGGCCGCCACCTCCGTGACGCACGCGTGCTCGCACTTGCCACAGCCCGTGCAGTGATCCGGGTCGACTACGGGCTCGAAGAAGGCGTGGACGTCGGTGCGCGCCTGATGCCGATACTCGAGCTTCAGCGCCTTGTCGATGACCGGGCACGCTCGGTAGCACACCTCACAGCGCAGCCCGAGCATCGAGAGGCACGAGTTGTCGTCGACGACGGCGATCCCCATGCGCGCCTCCTCGATGAGCACCTCCTTCTCCAGGGCGCCCGTCGGGCACGCCCGAGCGCAGGGGACGTCCGGGCACATCTCGCAGGGGATCTTCCGCGGGTGAAAGAGCGGGGTCCCGACGGGGGCGGGGTCGAACAGGTCCGTGAGGCGCAAGGTGTCATAGGGGCAGGCCGAGACGCAGGAGCCGCACTTGATGCACGCCGCGGCGAAGCGCTCCTCGGCGAGGGCGCCCGGGGGTCTGAGGGTGTTCGGCGCCGCCCGGCCGCGACCCAGCCAGGCACCCCACCCGACGCCGACGACGGCGGCGGCCCCCGCGCCTCGGGCGACGCGGGCGAAGGCTTCACGACGATTCGGGCCATCGGCCCCCACGATAGACGCCTCGTCAGGCCTTGTAGACCTTGACCGCGCACTTCTTGAAGTCCGTCTCCTTGGAGATCGGGTCGGTGGCGTCGAGGGTGACCTTGTTGATGAGGATGTTCTCGTCGAACCAGGGCACAAAGACCGTCCCGCGCGGCATCTTGTTCCGCCCGCCGGTGACGATCCGCATCTTCACCCTCCCGCGCCGGGACTCGACCCAGGCCTCGTCGCCGCGGCTGAGGCCCGCCGCCTGGGCGTCCCTCGGATGCATGTACATCTCGGCGGCCGGCACCGCGCGGTGCAGCTCGGGCACGCGCCGGGTCATCGTCCCGGAGTGCCAGTGCTCGAGGACGCGGCCCGTCACCAGCCACAGCGGCCAGCTCTCATCCGGCATCTCGCAGGGCTCCATGTACGGACGGAAGAAGATCTTGGCCTTGTTGCCGATCGGCTTCTTCGCCTTGTCCGTCACCCCGTTGAGGTCACCGGTCGGGAGCGCCTTGAGCGCCTTGCCGTAGAAGGAGAAGCCCTCCCCCGGCTTCACGTAGGGATCGTGCCCCTCGATGAAGCGCCACTGCGTCTCCTTGCCGTTGACCACCGGCCACTTCAGCCCGCGCACGCCGTGGTAGACGTCGTACTCTGCCAGGTCGTGCCCGTTGCCGAGGGAGAACTGGCGGTACTCCTCCCACAGCGCCTTCTCGGCGAACCAGCCGACCTTGGCGGCGATGTGGTTGTCGTGGCCGTTCGCGATGGGGTCGGGCCAAGCGTACTTCTTGGTGTGCTCGTTCTCGAAGAGCACCTCGTAGAGCGTGCTCTCGCCGGTGTAGCCCATCGCCTTGGCGCCTGCGACGACGTCCGGCAGCTTACCGTCCGAGAAGCCCGGCGCCTTGAGGCCCTTGAGCGGCTGCTCCTTCCAGACCTCAGACACCTTGAAGCGCTTCGAGAACTCCATCAGGTGCCACAGGTCGCCCATCGCCTCGCCCGGGGGCGAGACCTGCTCCCGCCAGTGCTGCGTACGCCGCTCGGCGTTCCCGTAGGCCCCGAACTTCTCGTAGATCATCGCCGCCGGCAGCACCAGGTCGGCCACCTTCGCGGACATGCCCGGGTAGGCGTCCGAGACGACGATGAAGTTGTCCGCGTTCCGCGCGGCCTTCAGCCAATGGTCGAGGTTCGCCGCGTTCTGGAAGAGGTTGGCGCACATCACCCAGAGGAAGTTCATGTTGCCGGCCTCGAGCTCGCGCAACATCTTCACCGTGTGGGTGCCGACCTTCGGGTTGAGCGTCTTGGCCGGGAGCCGCCAGAACTTCTCCGAGATGGCCCGGTGCTTCGGGTTGAAGACGACCATGTCCGAGGGCAACCGGTGGCAGAAGACACCCACCTCGCGGGCGGTACCACACGCCGAGGGCTGGCCGGTCAGGGAGAAGGCGCCCGAGCCCGGCAGCGAGTGCTTCCCCATCAACAGATGGAGCGCGTAGACGGACTCGTTGACCCACACACCGCGCTGGTGCTGGTTCATGCCCATCGTCCAGTAGCTCACCATCTTGTCGCCCTTCTTGGCGACCATCTCGGCGAGCTTGACGAGCTTCGCCTTGAACGCCTCGAGGGGCTCGTCGGGATCGCCCTTCGCGAGCTGAGCGACGAAGTCGAGGGTGTAGGGCTCGACCCCCTTCTTGAACGCCTCGAAGTCGATCCGCCAATGGGCCTTGGCCTTCTTGCGGTGGACCATCTCCACCAACCGCGGCGCGTCCGGGTCGAGGCCGAGGGCGATGACCTCGTCGTCGCTGAGCAGCTTCTTCTTCTCCTTGGCGACGATGTCCCGCTCGGCGTCGGTGGCGAACTTCTCACTGCCGAGCCCGTAGCCGGTGTAGCGGACGCCGGTGGCGAAGACCGTGTGCTTGTTGACGAAGTCCCAGTTGACCGCCTCGCGGGCGATGACCTCACGGATCAGATAGTTCGCCAGCGCCAGGTCGGTCTGGGGCTTGATGATGATCTCCAGATCCGACATGTCGGTGCACCGGTTGGTGTAGGTGCTGATGTTGACGATGCGGACGTGGTCGGCCTTCAGCCGCCGGTCGGTGATCCGGCTCCAGAGGATCGGGTGCATCTCCGCCATATTGGCGCCCCACACCAGGACGGTGTCGGTGTGCTCCATGTCCTCGTAGTTGCCGGACGGCTCGTCGATCCCGAAGGTCTGGATGAACGCCCCGACCGCCGACGCCATGCAGTGGCGGGCGTTCGGATCGATGTTGTTGGAGCGGAAGCCCGCCTTCCAGAGCTTCGCCGCCGCGTAGCCCTCCTGGATGGTGTACTGCCCGCTGCCGAAGAGGCCGATCGAGCCGGGGCCCTTGGCCTCGTAGTGCCGCTTGAACTCCTCGGCCATCACGTCGAAGGCCTCGTCCCACGACACCGCCTCGAAGCGACCCTGCTTGTCGAACTTGCCGTTCTTCTTCCGCAGCAGTGGCTTCGTCAGCCGGTCCGATCCGTAGAGGATCTTCGCGTTGAAGTAGCCCTTGATACAGTTGAGACCCTTGTTGACGGGAGCCTCGGGGTCGCCCTTGGTCGCGACGACTCGGCCGTCCTTGACGCCGACCATGATCCCGCACCCGGTCCCACAGAAACGGCAGACGCTCTTGTCCCAGCGCCAACCCTCCTCGCCCTTGGCGGCCTGCTCCGCCAGCGCGTCGCTGGCCTCCAGACCGACGGCGGCGACGGCCGCGGTCGCGGCGGAGGCCTTCAGAAACTCACGGCGGTTCGCGTCCATGCCAGCTCTCCCGTTCAGCGGTGCTCGTGGGGGGTTCGGTGAAGGAACTCGGTGATGCGCGCCATGCGCGCCGGGTCGTCCGAGACCACGCTGAGGTCCTCGTCGGTCCCGTGGAAGATGAGCCGCGCCGAGAGGACCCCCGGCAGGGCCTGGATGGCCTTGAGCACGTCGACCTCGGCGTCGACGCTGTCAGCCTCGATCGTGAGCGCCGCGCGCCCCGCCGCGCAGTCGTGTGCGTGGATGTCGACGCCGTCGAGGCCGCCGAGTGTTTCGAGCGTCTTCGCCGCTCGGTCAGGCCATAGATCGAGGGCGCAGCCGGAGACGTACATGCTTCACTCCTGATCGCGGTGAATCCGCCGAAGCATCATCCGTGCCGCTCCCAATCACGGGCTTCGCGGTGTCTTCTGCGCCCTCATGGAACCAAGTCACCCCACGAGGCCGTTCGGGTGTTTCGGGTCTGTAACGGGATCGATCGCCTCCCCGGGCGCTCCCGCCCGCCCCGCAACGTTCTGTCCGCGGGGAGGGCCGCTGGCACGCCCGGTGCACGCAGGGAGCCGCGACTCGACACCGGACGCTCGGAGAGGGGAACGATGCCCGTACCGACCCCGAAGGGAGCCGCGTTCCTCGCGCTGCTCGCCGTGGTGCTGATGGCCCTGATGAGCTGCGGCGGGGCTGCAAGCAAGGCCGACGACACCGCCGCCGAAGCGGCGGCCACCCCCAAGGTCGTCAAGGAGACCAAGCCGAACGAGGAGTACGCCGGCCCACCCCCGGCCTACGAACACGAGCTCGAGCCAGATACATCCGTTCAGGACTGTGTCGACTGTCACAGCGAGGGCGGGGACGACGAGGCGCCGATCTCGAATCACGCCGAGTTCAAGTACTGCCAGCAGTGTCACGTCACGAAGGGGGAGGGGAGCTTCGCGTCGACGGTCTTCAACGAAAACTGAAGGAGACAGAATGAAGCGCGCAACGCTCCTCGCCGCCGGCCTCGCGATGCTGGCCGTCGGCGTCCCCATGACGGTGAACGCCGCGGAAGGCCCCGCCGCCAGCGCCGAGGTCAAGGCCGCGTACAAGAAGCACTGCCGGAAGTGCCACGGCTGGGACGGCAAGGCCCAGACGAAGCTCGGCAGGAAGAAGAAGGTCAAGGATCTCACCGCCAATGACTGGCTGAGCAAGACTGACGACGCCCGGCTTCTCGCGCTGTTCAAGGAGGGCTGGAAGGACCCGGAGAACCCGAAGCGCAAGATGCCCGCCTTCGCCAAGAAGCTCAGCGCCGAGCAGCTCCAGGCCCTCATCCCGCTGATGAAGACCTTCGTGACGGGCCCGCCGCCCTTCCCCGAAGAGACCAAGAAGTAGCGGGCGACGACGTCGATGAGCGCCGCCGGGCGAGGACTGTGCGTCCTGTTGGTCCTGCTCCTCGCCTCGGCGGCCTGGGCAGGTCGGCGGCCCATCAAGGACTCGGAGCACTGGCCCTGCGACGACTGCCACCCGGTCGGTGTTGATGATCCCCCCGATCCCGATGAGGAAGAGGAGCAGGAGCACGACGAGATCGTGCTCCGTGGCCACGACCGGCTCGGCAAGGGCAACAAGGCTTGCTTCACCTGTCACCACTCCGATGACACCCCCGAGGTGCTCAACGCCCTCGGCGGGGAGACGGTGCCCATCGAGGAGCACATCACCAAGACCTGCGACCGCTGCCACATGTCGCGCTATCGCGAGTGGAAGCTCGCGATCCACGGGAAGGGGCAGCGCTGTCCCTCCTGCCACGACCCGCACTCGCCCAACCACGTGCAGATCTCCCTCTCGCCCTTCGGGCCAGACGAGGTGGATCTGGTCATCGGGCGGGAGCGCAAGCCCTTCGAGGCGCTGCCCCACCTGACGGATCCGACGCCGGTGGTCGAGGTGCCGGGCATCACCATCGCCGCCGCGGGGGCCGGGGCTCTGACCGCCATCCTCTTCGCCCTCGCCCTGGTCACCGCGCGCCGCAGAGCCGGCGAGCAAGACCCCGGAGAGGAGCCCGCGTGAGCGATGAACCGACCGAGGACTGCCCTGCCCTCTCGCGACGCCGGTTCCTGGGTGCTGCGGGGGCGGCGGCGTGTGCGGCGGCGGCGACCCCAGCGGCGCTCACGGTCCTCCACGGCCGGGCCGTCGCCGGTGACGGCGAGCAGCGCGCGGCGAAGAGCTACTACCCACCACCGAAGCCCGGCGTGCGCTACGGGATGGTCATCGACATCGAGAAGTGCATCGGCTGCCGGCGCTGCGCATACGCCTGCCGCAAGGAGAACAACGTCGGCCGCGACTCGGGCTTCGCCTGGATAGAGCTGCACAAGCTCGAGAAGGGCCACTTCGAGCTGGAGACCTCCGAGGTCGACTACGAGCAAGCCGCCGACCCGGACGCCTGGTACCTGCCCGCGGCGTGCATGCAATGCGAGAACCCGCCCTGCGTGCAGGCCTGCCCGGTCAAGGCGACCTACCAGGACTCCGATGGCATCGTGCTTGTCGACTACGACAAGTGCATCGGCTGTCGGTACTGCGTCGTGAACTGCCCCTACGGCGCGAGGCACTTCAACTGGAAGCGGCCGGTCGTGCCCGATGGGGAGAAGAACCCCAAGGTGCCCGTGCGCCCCATCGGGGTGGTCGAGAAGTGCACATTCTGCGTGCATCGGACCCGCGTCGGTCGCTTGCCGGCCTGCGTGGAGGCCTGCCCCGTCGGGGCGCGGGTCTTCGGAGATCTGAAGGACCCGGAGAGCGGCGTGAGCACACAGCTTCGCGAGCGCGTCGCGATTCGGGTCAAGGAGCACCTGGGGACCAACCCCAGCGTGTACTACACGGGGTAGGCGCGATGGCCCTCGGCCCAGAGACCACCATCCGCGTGCTCGGCGTCGAGCTCCACGTCGGCCGGCTGCTGAAGGGCTCGCGAAGCCTCTGGTTCTGGCTGGCTGGTCTCTTCGTGCTGTGGATCACCGGGAGTTGGGCCTGGATGCACCAGTGGCCCAACGCCGACGGGATGGCCGTCACGCGCATGCGGGACGTCTTCACCTGGGGCCTCTACATCCAGAACTTCATCTTCTTCGTCGGCCTGTCGGCGGGGGGGCTGATCATCTACTCGAGCATCGTCCTCTTCGGCGCCGAACAGTTCCGCCCCATCGAGCGGCTCGCGGTGCTACAGGCCGGGTTCTGCGTCTTCGTCGCGATGCTCTTCGTGCTGCCCGACCTCGGGAACCCCCAGCGCGTTCACTGGTTCCTGCGCACGCCGAACTTCGCGTCGATCTTCGTCTTCGACTTCATCGTGCTCTCAACCTACCTCGGCCTCTGCGGGGTCGATCTGTGGGCGATGCTGACGGGGCGCGCGAAGGGGCGCACCGAGCTCGTGCTGACGCTGATCTCGCTCCCGACGGCGATCGGCGTGCACTCGATCACGGCCTGGGTGCTCGGCCTCGTGCGCGGGCGCGAGCTCTGGCACTCGGCGCTCATGGCGCCCCTGTTCATCTCCAGCGCGATCGCCTCCGGGTTGGCGCTGCTGATCCTGCTGGCGGCGATCATGCGGAGCGCGGTGGGCTGGAAGCTCGAGGACAAGCTCTTCCGCAGCCTGGCGCGGTTGCTCGCCGTGGTGGTGATGGTGGACCTCTTCTTCATGGGCTGCGAGCTGCTCATCACCTACTGGCCCGCCTCCTCGTCGCCGGGTCACGCGATGCGTATGAACCTGCTCACGGAGGGCCCCTACGGGCCGCTGCTTGGGGCCGAGCTCGTCCTGGGCGGCATCGTCCCGGCGGCGATCCTGTTCACCAGGCTGCGGGAGAAGGTCCCGCTGGTGCTCGTCGCCTCGGGGTTGGTGGTCGGCGGCATCTTCGCGAAGCGCGCCGTGCTGTTGGTGATGGGCCTGGGCTTCTCCCCGCTCGGCGTCCGCGCCGACTACTGGCCGACGCTGGCCGAGGTCGTCGTCTCGGCGGGGGTGTGGTCCATCGGCGCCCTGGTCGTGACGCTCGCCGTGGCGTTGTTGGACCTCGAGGTCAAGCACTGATGGCGGGCCGCGCCCAAGAAGGCAGCTCGCGCCGCGACTTCCTGCGCGGAGCCTGGCGGAGGCCCGCGCCCTCCCCGCCTGATCCCTCTGCCCCGCTCTTCGCCACGCTGCAGACCGACGCCTGCCTCGCGTTCCAAGGCGTGCTCTGCGATCTCTGCGCGACCGCCTGCCCGGTCGCTGGCGCCCTGCGCCTCCGGCGCGGCCGTCCGGCGGTCGACCCCTCCCGCTGCACCGGCTGCGGCGACTGCATCCCCGCGTGTCCCGCGCCGAGAACGGCCATCTCGGTGCGACCCGGTCCCGGGTAGGTCAGGGACGGACCCCTTCGAGGTCGTAGATCTCATCCAAGGGAATGGACAGGTCGAGGGAGGCGAGGCACACATCACCCTCCGTCACCTCACGGATGAGCCACCCCTCTTCGACACGCTGGCGGATCTCGACTCGCCGCTCGTCCTGACTGACGAGCACACACTCCGCCAACGACGGCAGGCGCTTGTAGTGCTGGAACTTCGTACCGCGGTCGTAGTCTTCGGTCGACGGGGAGAGAATCTCGACGAGCACGCTCGGGTTGGTGAGGGCGTTCGACTCCGCCGGGTGGTACTCGTGCCCGCCGCAGACGATGGTCACATCGGCGTAGAAGAAGCTGCCGGTCTCCGGGACGAAGACCTTCTGGTCGTTCCCCGTCGGCCGACAGGGCATGCCGCGGGATCGGCTCCAGAGAGCACCGGCAAAGTTGATCTGGATGCGCGCGTGCTCCGGGCTCCCGTCCGCCATCGCGTAGGCCTCCCCGTTGATGAACTCGTGGCGCACATCCGTGTCGCGCTCGAGGGCCTTGTACGCCTCGACGGTCATCGCTTGCTTCTCAGCGGGGTAGGCCATCCATCACCTCCTCCTACGAGGATACCTGAAGTCAGGCAGGGCCTCAGCCGGCGGGGCAGTAGCAGGAGCAGGTGTAGGCCTCATCGTCGTCGTCGGCGCCGACCACGATCGCGATGTCCCCCCCACTCGGGGCGGCGACCTTCCCGCACGCGGCCTGGCCCTGGCACGCGTTGCAGGTGATGCTGGTGGTGATCCCCTCGGAGTCGGTGCACGAGGCGGTCGTCGAGGAGCGGTTGCAGTAGGCCGCGCCCAACCCCGCGCCGGCGCCGAAGGCGGCCACCAACACGCCGATCGCGGGCCAGATAGCCTGCTCCAGCGTGCCGAAGGACTCACCCGGAGCGCCCATCGGACCATCGCTCGACGCGGCGCCCATCGCGATGCGCAGGACGACCGGCAACACGGCCAGGGCCAACGGCGCGGCCACCGAGTTCCGCGCCTCGGAGAGCGGCTCGAAGAAGGCACCGTGGTCGGGCAACGCGAGGGCGTCGCCCACCCGCACCTCGGAGTGATCCCCGGCGCTCGCGTCGGCCTCGGGGCGCTTCACCGTGCGCTCGAAGGGCGTGACCCCGTCGCCGACCCAACCGCGGTAGCTGATCTCCGCCGCCTGCTCCGCCTCGAAGAGCGTCCGCCCCGCCGGGCCGGTCACCCGGATCGTGTCGCTCGTCGCCCCGAGGACGACGTCGACCGTGAACGCCTCGCCGTCGACCTCGGTGTCCCAGCGGACGCCGTCCGCCGCCTCGACCACCGCCCCCGGCGCGACCCCGCGCTCGAGGCCATCGAGGTCGAGGAGCGTGAGCTCCGATCGCTCCGTCTCGACCACGGCGTCGCTGTCGGCGACGTCGGCGCAGCCGGTGGCGACCAACACGATGAAGAGCGGCATCGACCGCCTGAACAGGTTGAAGTTGAGGGACATTCTATCGCTCCTTCTTGAAAGTGGACTCCAGACAGCGGAGTCGAGAGGGTCTTCGCGTCTGCCGACGAATCTCTGACATTGACCGGCCGCGTCGATTTGACCCGATCCCTGGCCAACGCTAGCGTCGGTCCGTGTTGCGCCTCAGCCCCCCGTCAATCCTCGCCCTCTCGTTGCTCGCCTGCGCCCAGAGCGCCCCCGGAGGTGGTGACCCCGGCGGCGGGGCGCTGACGCCGGGCCGGGGGCGCGATGCCTCCACCACCCCCCGCAGGGCTCGGCCCGAGGGTGGCGTCGTTGAGCCAGTCATCGCCGACGCCGGGGTGGCCGACGCCCCCCCGCCGCCCGACGCAGCGCCGCAGGGTCCCGACCAATGCGTCGCTCCGGGGTGTGACGAGCCCCCGGACATGGGCGCCGATCTGGGCTGCGTTCCCCAGGCCGAGCGCTGCGACGGCGCCGACAACGACTGCGATGGACTCGCCGACGAGGACTTCCCCGACGAGGCGTGCTGCGCCGACGCCTTCCAATGCGGCCTCGGCGAAGCCTGCGAGGGCGGGCGCTGTGTTCCGGGGGAGCCCGACCCCGAGCCGCCCCCCGACGCGCCCTCCTGCGAGGCGCCCTTCGAGATGGTCGACTTCGGCGCCTTCCAAGGAGACGCCGCCCTCGGTGGCGCGCTCCACACCGGGAGCTGCGGCGGCGTCGCCAACCCCGAGATCGTGGCCACCTTCGTGCGCCCCAACGACGAGCTCGTGCGTCTCGACACCAGCGGCTCGCTCTCCGACACCGTCCTCTACGTGCGCACCGACTGCGCGAACCCCGGCACTGAGGTGGCCTGCAACGACGACGCCCCCGACGGGCTGCTCTTCGAGTCGGTCGTCGAGTTCATGGCCACCGGCGGCCAGCGCTACTTCGTGTTCATCGACGGCGGGTTGCTGGGCAGCGGGCCCTTCGTCCTCGACTTCGGCCCGGGGGACGAGCCCGAGCCGCCGCCCCCCGCGAGCTGCGACGCGGTCGAGGCGATGGACGGCTTCGGCGTCTACCAGGCGGACACCGCCGCGACCGCCGACGACGTGGACGGCGCCTGCGTCGAGACCGCCGGCAACGAGCAGATCTTCAGCTTCGAGCTGGCGGAGGCGGGGCCCGTCTTCCTCGACACCAGCGGCTCCGACTTCGACACCGTCCTCTCCGTGCGCACGGCCTGCGGTGACGCGGACAGCGAGCTCGCCTGCGACGACGACGGCGGCGAGGGCACGCGCTCCCGCCTCGAGCTGAACGCCGACGCCAACGTCACCTACTTCGTCGTGGTCGAGGGCTTCCGGGTGGCGAGCGGGCAGGTCTCCCTCGACTTCGGCGAGGGTGTAGTCCCGGACCCCGACGCCGGCCCGCCCCCGGCGGGCTGCGATCCCGACCTGTGCGCCCCGGACCGCTGCGTGGGCGAACAATGCCACCCGCTGCCCGCGATCTGCGCCGACGCCGAGATCGGGATGCCCTGGGGCGAGTTCCGCGGCCTCACGGAGGGCGCGAGCACCGTGGGCCCCACCGGCTGCAGCACCGCCGGTGACGCGGGGGAGGCCATCTTTCTGTTCTCGGTGGAGGTCGACACGGACCTCGAGATCAGCACCGCCGGCTCCGACTACGACACCGTCCTCTACGTGCTCGAGGGCTGCGCCGACGAGATCGCGTGCAACGACGACGGCGGCGCGGGCCTGACCTCGGCGCTCCGGATGCGCGCCAGCGCGGGCGTCCTGTACGCGGTGGTCGTGGACGGCTACCGCGACGCCGAGGGGGCCTTCGTCCTCACGATCTCCGAGCGGTAGCCCTACCCAAAAGGGTGGCCTGGAACCTACACGGGTAGGTTGCTTTCCCGCCTCCTCCTTCATATGGTGCTCGACCATTCACCCTGAACGGCGACAGGGGGGAGCCGAGGTTGATGGACGACATTTGGGTTCGCGCCCTGGTCTTCATGGCCATCTCCGTCGCCGTGGGTCTGAGCATGATGATTGGCGCCCGACTTCTGGGCGTCCGCTCCAAGAGCCCGCCACCGACCCGAGACCTGACGTACGAGTGCGGCGAGATCCCCGAGGGGCCCTCCTGGATTCGGTTCCACCCTCGCTACTACGTCGTCGCGCTGGTCTTTGTGCTCTTCGACGTCGAGGCCGTCTTCGTCGTGCCCTGGGCCCTCAACATCAAGGAGCTGGGGCTCTTCGCCATCCTCGAGATGTTCCTCTTCCTCGGGGTGCTCCTCCTCGGCTGGTTCTACGCGCTGCGCAAGGGGGCGCTCCGTTGGCAGTAGACGAGTCCGACCTCCCGTACGAGCACCCGCTCTACGACCTGATGGCGCGCGTCCCCGGGGCGGACATCGCGACCACGACGGTGGACCGCCTCTTGAACTGGGGGTCGCGCAACTCGCTGTGGATCTTCCCGATGGCGACGAGCTGCTGCGGCATCGAGTTCATGGCCGCCGCCGCCAGCCGCGTCGATCTCGACCGGATGGGCACCATCATCCGCGGCACGCCACGCCAGTGCGACGTCATGGTCGTGGCGGGCACCATCACCGTGAAGATGGCGCCGCGGGTGAAGCTGTTGTGGGACCAGATGCCGGAGCCCAAGTGGTGCGTGGCGATGGGCTCCTGCGCGATCTCCGGCGACTTCTACCGCGACATCTACTCGGTCGTGCCCGGCATCGATGTGGCGATCCCCGTCGACGTCTACATCCCGGGGTGCCCCCCGAACCCGACGGCGCTGATGGCGGGCATGATCCGGTTGCAGGAGAAGGTGGCGCTGCGCCGAGCGGGGCTGAAGATCCCCGCGGAGCCCCGCCCCGAGACCGAGAAGATGCTCGAGCCGCGGCTGCGGCGCACCAACGACGCGGCCCGCATCCCGGGCATCGACGCCGCGCAGCTCGACCAGGCGATCTCCCTCGACCTCACGGAGCCCGCCGATCTGAAGGAGGCCCTCGTCGACGAGACGGGGCGAAAGCGGGGCGGTAAATGAGCGAAGCCTTCGCGCAGCTCCTCGTCGAACGCTTCGGCCTTGAGGGTGAGCTCGATCCCGACGGTCCGCTGATCCCCGCCGAGCGCCACGTCGAGCTCGCCCGCGCCCTCAAAGAGGAGCTGGGCTACACGCTGTACCTCTTCTGCGTCGCGAGCCACTGGCCCGAGACCACGCCCAAGACGGGCGACCCCGTCCCCGAGCGCTTCGAGGTGGCCACCGGGCTGCGCACCGTCGGCGCGGGCACCCACGTCGCCCGCTGGCGGGTGGAGATCCCCGCCGACGGCACCATCGACACCCTGGTCCCGCTCTTCGCGGGCGCCGACTGGCAAGAGCGCGAGCAATACGACCTGCTCGGCGTGGTCTTCGAGGGCCACCCCGACCTGCGTCGCCTGATGATGCCCGAGGAGTGGGTGGGCCACCCCCTGCGCAAGGACTACGCCATCGACACCGGACACGCGCCGTGGCGATGACCGTCGATCCGTACCTCGACATCGAGCGCTACGAGGCCGCCGCCGACCTGATGGTGCTCAACCTCGGGCCGCAGCACCCGTCGACCCACGGCGTCTTCCGCGTCTTGCTGTACCTCGACGGCGAGACGATCGTGAAGGCGGTCCCCTATCCGGGCTACCTCCACCGCGGCGTCGAGAAGCTCTGCGAGAAGCTCACCTTCGTCCAGATCACGCCGATCATCGACAAGAACGACTACGTCGCGCCGATGACCAGCGAGCAGGCCATCAACATGGCCTTCGAGGCGATGCTGAAGGTCGAGGTGCCGCGGCGCGCCCGCTACCTGCGCACCATCCTCGCCGAGATCCAGCGCGTCGCCTCCCACCTCCTGTGGCTGGGCACCTTCGCCATCGATCTCGGCGGCGCCCTCGGTGGCGGCACGTCGATCTTCATGTGGTGCTTCCGCGAGCGCGAGATGGTCCTCGACCTCTTCGAGCACCTCACGGGCTGCCGCTTCCATTACAACACGCACACCGTCGGCGGGAATCGCCACGACATCCCCGCGGGCTGGGCCGCCCGAGTCCACGAGACGCTGGCCCACATCGCGACGCGCATCGACGAGTACGAGGCCACCCTCGACCACCCGATCTTCCGCGCGCGAACGCAGGGCGTCGGCGTCATCGACGGCGATCTGGCCTGCGAGCTCGGCCTCACGGGCCCGCTCCTGCGCGCCTCGGGCGTCGACCACGACCTCCGACGCGACGCGCCCTACCACATCTACGACGAGCTCGATCTGGTCGTCCCCGTCGAGACGACGGGCGACTGCTGGGCACGCTACCGAGTCCGCATGGAGGAGATGCGCGAGAGCATCCGCCTCGCGCGCCTCCTGGTAGACAACGTCCCCGAGGGCCCCCTCTGCGGCTTCAAGCCCATCAAGTCGCCGGCGCAGGTGCGCATCAAGAAGGGCCAGGCCTACGTCGGCATCGAGACGCCGCGCGGCGAGCTCGGCACCTACCTCATCGGCGGCGGCGGCAACAAGTTCGCGAGCCCCTACCGCTTCAAGATCCGCTCGCCCAGCCTCCACGCCGTCTCACAGTTGCCCTACGTCCTGCCAGGGCACAACGTCAGCGACGCCATCGCGATCCTCGGCTCCCTCGATCCGATCATGGGGGAGGTGGACCGATGAACCCCTGGCTCCACGGACTCCTCTACGGCGCGGTGGTGATCACCGTGATCATGACGATCATCGCCTGGACCACCTGGTTCGAACGCAAGTTCGCCGGGCGCCTCCAGAGCCGGGTCGGCCCCACGACCGTCGGCCCGGCGGGGCTCTTCCAACCCATCGCCGACGGCCTCAAGCTGCTCCAGAAGGAAGACATCATCCCCGCCGCGGCGGATCGCACGCTCTTCTCCCTGGCGCCGCTGCTCACGATCTTCTTTGCCCTGGCCGTCGCCGCGGTGATCCCCTTCTCCCCCAGCATCCTCGCCTCGGACCTCGACATCGGCGTCCTCTACGTGCTGGCGCTCTCGGGGCTGATGGTCTTCCCGGTGTGGGTCGGGGCCTGGGCAAGCAACAACAAGTACGCGCTGCTCGGCGGGATGCGCGCCGTCGCCCAGGGCATCTCCTACGAGATCCCGCTGGTCATCGCCGCGCTGGTCCCCGTCGTGCTCGCCGACACGCTCAGCCTCTCGGGCATCGTCGAGTACCAACGCGCCCACGGCTGGTTCGCCTTCTGGCCCCCGGGCCCGGGCCTGCTCGCCTTCGTCATCTACATGCTGGCGGCCCTCGCCGAGAGCAACCGCATCCCCTTCGACATCCCCGAGGCCGAGTCGGAGCTCGTCGCCGGCCCCACCACCGAGTACACGGGCATCAAGTTCGGGATGTTCGCGACGGCGGAGTACATCCACTCGATGCTGGGCGCGGCGGTGGGCGCGGCCCTCTTCCTCGGCGGCTGGGACGGACCCTTCGCCCCCGGCCTGCACTGGATGGTGCTCAAGACCATCGGGCTCTTCGTCTTCATCTTCTGGCTCCGCTGGACGCTGCTGCGCTACCGCTCCGACCAGCTCATGAACCTGTGCTGGACCTACCTCGTCCCCGCCAGCCTCGGCGTGCTGATGCTCTCGGCGCTGTGGAAGGTCGCGACCTGATGGAGCACGTGACCGCCACGCTGCGGGCCCTGGGTCTGACGCTGCGCAACTTCATGAGGCCGCCCACCACGGTCCACTTCCCGGTCGAGATCCGCGAGCGGGCCCCGCGCATGCGCGCCTCCTTCGCGCTGGTCCACGACGAGCACGGCGAGGAGGCCTGCATCGCCTGCTACGCCTGCGAGCGCATCTGCCCATCGGACATCATCACGGTCACGCCGGGCGGGAAGCGCGAGTCCCCCGTCACCGGCAAGAAGCGCGGCTACCTCGAGGACTTCACCCTCGACCTCCAGGCCTGCATCGTCTGCGAGCTCTGCGTCCAGGTCTGCCCGACCGACGCGATCGTGATGACCCGCGAGACCGAGGCGCCGGGCTACACCCGGGAGGACCTGCTCCTCACGATGGAGAGGCTCTACGCCAACGAGAAGAACAAGACGGCCACCTGGGCAACGGGGACGCTGCTGATGGCGACCCAAACGCCACCCAAAAAGACGAAGCCGAAGCCAAAGCCCAAACCAGACCCCGCCCCTGAGCCGGAGCCCGAGCAATGATGGCCCAGATCGGCTTCGGCATCGTCGCCGCGGTCATGCTGCTCTCATCGCTCCGCGTCGTCAGCAGCGACAACCTCGTCCACACCGTACTGTGGCTGGCGATCACCCTCGGCGCCACCTCGGCGGCCTACGTGATGCTGGGCGCCCCCTTCCTGGCCGCCGTCCAGCTCCTCCTCTACACCGGCGGCGTCCTCACGCTGATGCTCTTCGGCATCATGCTCACCCAGCGCAACGAGGGCGTCCGGGTCCCCAACGAGGCCACCGCCCGAGGTCGCGGCTTCGCCCTCGCGGCGGCCCTGTTCGGCGTGATGGCGGCGGCGGTGGTCCGCACCGAGACGCTCCCCACGTCACCGCGCGTCGAGATCTCCGTCGAGAGCCTCGGCCACTCCTTCCTCACGCGGCACCTGCTGGCCTTCGAGGTCCTCTCGATCCTCCTGCTGGTGGTGATGGTCGGCGCCATCGTCCTCGCGCGGCCCAAGGACCCCGCGCCCGAGGGGGACGCATGAGCCTCGAGGCCTGGCTGCTGCTCGCCTGCGCCCTCTTCTGCGTCGGCGTCTACGGGCTCGTCACCCGCCGAAACGCCGTGGGCCTGCTGGCCTCCATCGAGCTGATGGCCAACGCCGTCAACCTCAACCTCGCCGCCTTCTCCCGTTTCCACGGGCACGGCGAGGGTCAGGTCTTCGCCCTGTTCACCACCGCGATCACCGTCGCCGAGGTCGTCATCGGCCTCGCCTTGGTGGTCCTCCTCTACCGAGCGAGGAAGAACGTGCTCATCGACCTCGCCAGCGCGTTGCGGAGGTAGCGGTGGACGCCCTCACCCTGGCGCTGGTGACGCTCTTCGTCCCCCTGGCCTTCGCGACCTTCGCGATGGTCGTGGCGCCCTATCGCCGCACCGGCCTCCCCGTCGCCTTCGCCTCGGTCGTCGCCGCGCTGGCGGCCCTGGGCGCCGCGCTCACGCTCTTGATCCAGTTCGACGGCCAGGCTCAGACCCACGCCGTCACCTGGCTGGTCCACGCCGGGGGCAATGTCACGCGCGTCGGCGTCCACCTCGACGGGCTCTCCCTCTCGATGCTGGTCGTCGTCACGCTGGTGGCCACCTGCGTGCAGCTCTTCTCCCTCGGCTACCTCGGCCACGAGCCCCCCGAGGACGTCGGGCGCTACTACACCTGGCAGTCGCTCTTCCTCTTCGCGATGAACACGCTGGTGCTGGCCCCCAACCTGCTCCAGCTCTTCCTCGGCTGGGAGCTCGTCGGCCTCTGCAGCTACCTGCTCATCGGCTACTACTTCAAGAAGCCCAGCGCCGCCCGCGCCGCCCTCAAGGCGTTTTGGATCACCAAGTTCGCCGACATGGGTCTCCTCGTCGCGCTGATCGTCCTCTTCGTGAACACCGGCGGCTTCGAGTGGACCGCCACCACCGCCGTCGCCGGCACCGTCTCGCTCCTCCTCTTCGTGGCGGTGATGGGCAAGTCGGCCCAGTTCCCCCTGCACATCTGGTTGCCAGACGCCATGGAGGGCCCCACGCCCGTCTCCGCGCTGCTCCACGCCGCCACGATGGTCGCCGCCGGGGTCTTCCTCATCGTCCGCGCCGATCCCCTCTTCGCCCAGGCCCCCGACACCCAGACGGTGATGGCCTACATCGGCGGCTTCACCGCGCTCTTCGCGGCCTGCATCGCCGTCGTGCAGACGGACATCAAGAAGATCCTCGCCTACTCGACCTGCTCTCAGCTCGGCTACATGGTCTGCGCCCTCGGCGCCGGCAGCCAGGTCGCGGGCTTCTTCCACCTCACGACCCACGCCTTCTTCAAGGCCCTGCTCTTCCTCGGCGCCGGCAGCCTCATCCACGCCGTCCACAGCAACGAGCTCAGCGACATGGGCGGGCTGTGGCGCAAGATGAAGCTCACCTCCATCGTCTTCATCATCGGCGCCCTGGCCCTCGCCGGCGTCCCCGGCTTCGCCGGCTTCTTCAGCAAGGACCTCATCCTCGAGGTCGTCTACGCCAAGGGCCTCTACCTGCCGCTCGCCGCGCTGGTCATCGCCGCCTTCCTCACCGCCTTCTACATGGGCCGCGCGGTCTTCCTCGCGCTGTTCGGTGAGCCCTCGGAGGCCGCGGCCCACGCCCACGAGTCCGGGCCCACGATGACCATCCCGCTGGTGGTCCTCGCCGTCCTCTCCGTCGGCGTCGGCTGGTTCGGCGGCCCCCTCGCCGCGACCTACGGACAGGACTACGCCTTCCACGTCGGCGCCGTCGGCATCGTCGGCAGCAGCCTCGGGATCGCGGGCATCGCGTTGTCCTACTGGATGTTCGGCCCCGCCAAGGGCGGCGACGGCCTCCGCGCCGCCTTCGCGCCCCTCGGCCGCCTCGCCCGCTCCGGCGCCGTCGACAATCTCTTCGCCGCCGGCTACCGCCAGGGCTTGATGGGCGTCGCTTCTGTCTGCAACTACCTCGACCGCTACGTCGTCGACGGCCTGATGAACCTCTCGGCCTACGTCACCCTCGAAGCCGGCTCACGCCTCCGCGCAACGCAGACGGGGAACGTGCAGCACTACGTCTACCTCGTCGTCGTCGGGCTCCTCGCGATGGGCGCCTACGGGGTCTTCAATGCTTGAGACGATCCTGCGCGAGAACCTGCTCTCGCTGATCATCGCCGCCCCGGCCATCGCCGCGTGCCTCCTGTTGGTGATCCCCGACCGCTGGCGCCTCACGGTGCGCCTCGTCTCGCTGGCCGGCGCCCTCGTCGCCGCGGCGGGCAGCGTGCAGGTCCTGCTCACCTACGACATGACCGCCGGCGGCTTCCAGCGCCCGGAGCTCTACGCCCTGGTACCCGCCTTCGGCATCGATCTGCGCCTCGCCGTCGACGGCTGGGGCGTCGCGCTGCTCAACCTCACGGGCGTGATCATCGTCGCCGGCGTCTTCGCCTCCTGGCACCTCGAGAAGCGGTCCAAGGACTTCTTCATCATGCTGTTGGTCCTCGTCGCGGGCGTCTTCGGCGTCTTCGTCTGCCAGGACCTCTTCATCTTCTTCCTCTTCTACGAGATCGCGGTCCTGCCGATGTACTTGCTCATCGGCATCTGGGGCAGCCGCGGCGAGGTCGAGGCGGCGGGCCCGTTCTCCTTCGTCTGGAAGCGCTTCGACATCGGCGGTCGCGAGTATGCGGCGATGAAGCTGACGCTGATGCTCCTCGTCGGCTCCGCGGCCATCCTCCTGGCGATGTTCGCCATGTACGACGCCACCGGCAGCCGCACCTTCAACATGTTCGTCCTCGCCGAGGGCCCCTACCCGCGCTCGATGCAGCTCTGGGCCTTCCCCGTCCTGTGGCTCGGCTTCGGCTCGCTGGCCGGCGTCTTCCCCTTCCACACGTGGTCCCCCGACGGCCACGCCGCGGCCCCCACCGCCGTCTCCATGCTCCACGCCGGTGTGCTCATGAAGCTCGGCGCCTTCGGGGTGATGCGCGTCGGCATGGTGATGCTGCCCGAGGGCGCCCTCTTCTGGGCCCCCTACGTCGGCGGCATCGCGGTCATCAACATCGTCTACGGCGCGATGATCGCCATGCGCCAGAAGGACTTGAAGTACATCGTCGCCTACTCCTCGGTGAGCCACATGGGCGTGGTCATGCTCGGCGCGGCCACCCTCACGGTCGACGGCTGGAATGGCGCGGTCTACCAGATGGTCGCCCACGGCATCATGACCGGCCTCTTCTTCGGCCTCGTCGGGCAGGTCTACGAGCGGGCCCACACTCGCTGGATCCCGGACATGGGTGGCTTCGCCCGCCGCATGCCCGCCGTCGGCGCGCTGTTCACGCTGGCGTGCCTCTCCTCCCTCGGGATGCCGGGCCTCGCGGGCTTCGTCGCCGAGCTCCTGGTCTTCCTCGGCGCCTGGGGTAGCGCCCATGCGTGGTGGGCCATCCCGGGCATCTTCGGCGCCTGGATCACCGCTATCTACGTGCTGCGCGCGGTCCGCGACATCTTCTGGGGACCCAAGAGCACCGATCACTTCGAGCACCTCGGGCCACCGCGCCGCACGGAGTACATCGCCCTGGGGATGCTCGCGGTTGCTCTGGTCGTCCTCGGCTTCTACCCGCGGCTCCTGCTCGACTTCATCGACCTGGCCACCGGGGCCACGCTGCCCAAGGTGGTCGGTGTCGCCCAGGCCCTGGCGGTGGTGCCATGAACTTCGCTCCGCTGCTCATCGACATGCTCCTGGCCGGCGGCGCCCTCATGCTGCTGGTGATGGACGTCATCACGCCCCCCGGACGCAAGCGCGCGCTGGGCGACACCACGGCCTTCATCCTCTTCGCCTGCTTCGCCGCCACCTTCGCCACCGCCGCCGAGGGCGAAGCGCTCTTCGGCGCCTACCGGGGCGGCGCCTGGCCGCTCTTCTTCAAGCGCATCTTCCTCGGCGCCGGCGCCCTGGCCGTCCTCGGCAGCCTCGACTACGTCGACCGCCACTTCCCCCTGCGCCAGGGCGAGTTCTACCTGCTCATCCTGTGCAGCCTCCTCGGCATGACGATCCTCCCCGGCGCTCAGAACCTCGTGCTGCTCATCGTCTGCTTCGAGCTGATGGGCATGCCGATGGCGGTGCTGGCGGCCTTCGCCAAGACCGACGACCCGGAGGGCCCCGGCCGTCACGCCCCGGAGGCGGGCCTCAAGCTCTACCTCGTCAGCGCCGCGAGCACCGCCATCGCCCTGTTCGGTCTCTCGCTGGTCTACGGGATGAGCGGGACCACCGATCTGGCCGCCCTCGCGAGCACACCGATGAGCCCGCTGCTCAGCCTCGGCCTGTTCATGACGCTGGCCGGCATGGCCTTCAAGCTGGGCGTGGTCCCCTTCCACATGTGGGTCCCCGACACCTACGAGGGCGCGCCCACGCCCTTTGTGGCCTTCCTCTCCGTCGCCCCCAAGGCGGCGGGCTTCGCGGCCCTGACGCTCATCTTCTTCCTGGGCTTCGGCGCCGCGCGCGAGAGCTGGCTGCCGGTCCTGTTGCTCTTGATCGTGGCCACGCTGGTCATCGGCAACTTGCTCGCGCTGCCCCAGAGCAACGTCAAGCGCCTGTTGGCGTACTCGGGGGTGGCCCAGATCGGCTACATTCTCATGGCCTTTGCGGCCGGGGGGGCCGAGGGTCTGGGGGTGATGCTCTTCTATCTCGCCGGCTACACGGTCACCAACATCGGCGCCTTCCTCGTCGTGCAGGCGGTCACCGCTGACCTGCCCGACGCCGAGACCTCCGCCTTCGACGGCCTCGGCCATCGCTCCCCCGGGTTGGCGCTGGCGCTGCTGCTGTTTTTGCTCTCGCTGGCGGGCATCCCCTTCGTGGTCGGCTTCTGGGCCAAGCTCTACGTCTTCATGGCCGCCTACCACGCCGGGATGGGCTGGCTGGTGCTCCTCGGCGCGCTGCTCGCCGTCGTGAGCCTCTTCTACTACTTGCAGGTCGCGCGGGCGGCCTATATGAACCCGCCCCAGAATGACGCACCCGTCGAAACCAGCGCCGGAATGCGGTGGGCCATCGGGCTCTGCCTCCTCGGCGTCGTGGGCATGGGGCTGTGGCCCCGGCCCTTCGTCGACAGCGCCATGCAAGCGTCCAAATCCGTGACGGCGACGAACACCACCACCGCTTTCCTCGAGAAGAAGAACTGACCGATGTCGAAAGCCACCCAGACCCTAGAGACCGTTGCGGTCCGCTTTGCCGGTGACTCCGGCGACGGCATGCAGCTCACGGGGAACCAGTTCACGGGCACCACGGCGATGCTCGGCAACGACCTCTCCACCTTCCCAGACTACCCGTCGGAGATCCGCGCGCCCGCGGGCTCCCTCGCCGGTGTCTCCGGCTTCCAGATCAACTTCTCGAGCCGGCGCGTCAGCACCCCCGGCGACGCGGTCGACGCCCTGGTGGCGATGAACCCGGCGGCGCTGCGCACCAGCATCGCCGACCTCCGCACCGACGGGATCGTGATCGCCGACACCGCGTCCTTCGCCCGCAAGAACCTGGCCCGCGCCGGCTACGAGACCGACCCGCTCGACGACGGGACGCTCGGCGACTACCGGGTCTTCCCCGTCGACATCACCGGATTGACCCTCACCGCGGTCAGCGAGACGGGGCTCTCCAAGCGCAACGCCGTGCGCTGCAAGAACTTCTTCGCCCTCGGGCTCGTCTACTGGCTCTTCGATCGGCCCCTCGACCACACGCTCTCGTGGATCCAGACCAAGTTCGCCGGCAAGGCTCCCGAGGTCGCCGAGGCCAACACCGTGGCCCTCAAGGCCGGCTACCACTACGGCGAGACGGCCGAGGCCTTCACCCACAACTACGCCATCTCCGAAGCGCCGATCGAGCCCGGCAAGTACCGTCAGATCAGCGGGAACGAGGCGGCGGCGCTGGGGCTGATGGCGGCGGCGGAGCTCGGAGACCTCGAGCTCTTCCTCGGGACCTACCCGATAACCCCCGCCACGGACATCCTCCATCACCTCGCGGGGCACAAGCATCTGCGGGTGCGGACGTTCCAGGCCGAGGACGAGATCGCCGGCGTCTGCTCTGCCATCGGCGCCTCCTACGGGGGCCGTCTCGCGGTCACGACGAGCAGCGGGCCGGGGATCGCGCTCAAGGGAGAGGCGATGGGGCTCGCTCAGATCCTGGAGCTCCCGCTGGTGGTCGTCAACGTCCAGCGGGCCGGGCCCAGCACGGGCATGCCCACCAAGACCGAACAGGCCGACTTGTTTCAGGCGCTGTTTGGGCGCAACGGGGAGTGCCCGATACCGGTCGTCGCCGCCAACTCACCGGGCGACTGCTTCTGGACCGCCATCGAGGCGGCGCGCATCGCGATTCGGCACATGACGCCGGTCGTCATGCTCACCGACGGCTACCTCGCCAACAGCTCCGAGCCGTGGCGCATCCCGAAGATGGCGGACATCGAGCCCATCGACGCGCGCTTCCACACCGAGGTCGACGGCTTCATGCCGTATAGCCGAGACGACCAGCTCGCGCGGCCCTGGGCGGTCCCCGGGACGCCTGGCCTCGAGCACCGCGTCGGCGGCCTCGAGAAGCAGGACCTCACGGGCAACGTCTCCTACGACCCCGAAAACCATGAGCACATGTGCGGGTTGCGCGCGCAGAAGGTCCAGCGGGTGGCGGATCACATCCCGCCCACCGAGGTCTTCGGTGACGAGAAGGGAGAGGTCCTCGTCCTCGGTTGGGGCAACCCCTTCGGGGCCATCCGCGCTGCGATCCCCGAGCTGCGTCGTCGGGGACACCGCGTGGGCCACGTGCACCTGCGGCACATCATGCCCTTCCCGAAGGACCTCGAGGGCATCATGCGTCGCTTCCGCAAGGTGCTGGTGCCCGAGCTCAACCTCGGCCAGCTCGTGAAGGTGCTGCGCATGGAGTACCCGGGCATCGAGTTCAAGAGCTACAACAAGGTGCAAGGCAAGCCGTTCAAGGAGCGCGAGATCGCGGACGCGGTGCTCGCGCAGTTGGAGGTGTCGTGATGCGTGGGATACCGAAGCTCGAGGCGACGGATGCGTCGGCCCTCGGCCGCAAGGACTTCCAATCCGACCAGGACGTGCGTTGGTGCCCGGGTTGCGGCGACTACTCGATCCTCGCGCAGGTGCACCGCACGCTGCCCAAGCTGGGGATCCCCCGGGAGAACTTCGCCTTCATCAGCGGGATCGGCTGCTCGAGCCGGTTCCCCTACTACATGGACACCTACGGGATGCACAGCATCCACGGGCGGGCGCCGGCGATCGCGTCGGGGCTCAAGGCGGCGCGCCCCGAGCTGTCGGTGTGGGTGATCACCGGTGACGGCGACTCCCTCTCCATCGGCGGCAACCACTTCCTCCACGTGCTGCGCCGCAACTTCGACATCAACATCCTGCTCTTCAACAACCGCATCTACGGGTTGACGAAGGGTCAGTACAGCCCCACCTCACCGATCGGGACGCGCACCAAGTCGAGCCCGATGGGGGCCATCGACCATCCGTTCAACCCGATCTCGGTCGCCCTGGGCGCCGACGCCACCTTCGTGGCGCGCGCGATCGACACGGACGCGAAGATGATGCAGGAGATGCTCCTGCGGGCCACCGCCCACCAGGGCACGTCGCTCATCGAGATCTTCCAGAACTGCCCGATCTTCAACGACGGCGCCTTCGCTGAGATCAGCGATCGGCGCCAGCGCGACGAGACGCAGCTCCGCCTCACCCACGGCGAGCCGATGCGCTTCGGGGCCGGCGGCAGCAAGGGCATCGCCCTCGACAGCCAGCGCAAGCCGATGGTCGTCGAGGTGGAGAGCCACGGCGTCGAGAACCTCTTGATCCACGACGAGACCGACCACGGGCTCGCGTTCATGCTCAGCCGCTTCGAGCCACCGGAGTTTCCGACGCCCGTCGGGGTGGTCGTCGCCCGCGAGCGGTCGACCTACGAGACGGCGATGAGCGCCCAGCTCGAGGCCGCGGCCGCCGAGAAGAACGGCGGGGTCCAGGACCTCCTCGACTCCGGGGCGACCTGGACCGTCGAGGGCGTCTCGATGCAACGCATCAAGCGGCCCATCTCTGACTTCATCAGTGGCCAGGCGGCCACCGTGTCCATCGGCGCCACGGTCTGCGACGCGGTCTCTCGAATGGCCGAGTGCGACACGAGCTGCGCGACCGTCGTCGACGCTGACGGCATGCTCGTCGGCATCTTCACGGGACGTGACTTCCTCAACCGCGTCGCAGGCGAGGGCCTGGTCCCCAAGGACACGCTCATCCAGGACGTGATGACCCACAAGCCCCACGCGCTGGCCGCCGATGATTGCGTCTCCTACGCGATCCACCGGATGTCCGAGGGCGGCTACCGCCACGTGCCTATCATCGAGGATGGGAAGCCGGTGGCGTTGATCTCCGTACGCGACGTGATCGCTCACCTCTCCGAGCTCTTCTCGGAGGTCGACGACGGCGAAGACCCCGCCGTCAGCCGTGAGTGGATCGATCTGGGCGGCGGCTGAGGAAGGAGCAGACAATGATTCGTGAGCTCGCGACAACCCGCATCGACGATCTGGACCGCCGGCCGACCGTGCTCGTGCGGCCCCACGCCACCCTCGGCGAGGCCGTCGATGCGATCCGAAACGGCCGACGCAGCGCGGCGCTCGTGGTCGACGACTACGCCCACCTGAGGGGTCTCATCACCGAGGCCGACGTGATGCGACACGTCGTGTCCGCCGAGGGCGACTGGCGGGAGATCCCCGTCACCGACGTGATGACCGCGAAGCCGGTCTCCGTCAACGTCAGCGCCTCCCTCGCCGAGGTGGTGAAGCTGCTACAGGCGAAGAGGTTCCGCCGGGTCCCGCTCGTAGACGACAAGGGCCGCGGCATCGGGATCTTCTCGGTGCGTGACGTGGTCAACCACGTCGCCGACCTCTTCCCCTCGGAGTTCGCCAACCTGCCCCCGGACCCCGATCACGAAGCCTCCGGCCTCTGGGGCGGCTGAAGCCTACCCCTCCGGCGGCGCCTCACCGAAGGCGTGGGCCACCGCCGCCGTGACCTGCTCCGGCGTCGCCTGGCCCATGCCGAACTGCCCCGCCGGCGTGACGCCCACGACGAAGGCGCCATGCTCGCACCGGCTCAGGCAACCGCGCGGCACCACGTCGAAGCCCGCCTTCCCGGCGGCCAACCGCTCCTCACGGAGGGCGAGCAGCGCCTCCAGAACCGGCAGCGCCCCCCAGAGCTGACAGCGGCCCAGGCACACCCCGAACGCGATGTCGTGGGTCCGCTCGATGGCGACCTCGGGGCTGTAGGCCAGGGCCACCCAGGCGTGAAGCGGCGACGCCCCCTGCCTCTTCGCGAAGGCAAGAAGACCCGCCTCGGAGATCCGCGCCCCCTCCGCCGTCAGCGCCCCCGCGAGGGCGAAGATGGACTCGGGGTCCAGGGACTCGTGGGTCGGTGCCCGCATGCCGAAGAGCTGATCCATGCGGCAGGATTACCGCCCCAGCGGCCCACGATCAAACGGGAACTCAGGTGCGAGCGAGGTCGACGTGAACGACAACCAGGGTCCGCGGGCTCGGCGCGTCAGGACGACTGCACCAACTCACCCCGTTTGTAACATCCCGACACCCGTCCGTTCGTTGCTTGGTCTGCTCTCGCCAAGACACCACGGTGAGTTCACACCCAACGAACCGACGGAGCAACTCATGTCCCACCACCTCTCCTTCGCCGCCACGCTCTGCCTCACGCTCTCCGCCCACGCGTTGCCGAACGGGGGCGCGGAGTGGAGCTCCTCCCCCGGGCAGGATCCATGCGACGGGAACGAGTGCAGCGAACACGGGAGCTGCGCGCCCGTCGGAGACGGCTACATCTGTGAGTGTGACGAGGGCTACGAGGGCAGCTACTGCGCACAGGTGGCGGAGACGGCGGACGGCAGCTACCCCGTGTCCCACAACGGGATCGACTACCACGTGAACTCCAACGAGTACCTCGGGACCGTGCACGCCTGCTACGAGGAGTGTTTCGACATCGCGCAAGACGCGGCGTCGGGCTCACAGTGGGCCTCCTTCATGGCGTCCCTGGGCCTCCTGCCCGATTTCCTCGAATGCGCGTTCGGCTTCACCGACGAGCTCACCTTCGGCGAGTGCATGGCCGAGGTGTTCCTCGACGCGTTCGAGATGGGCATCGTCCACAGCGAGGCCCCCGGGTTCGAGGAGCTCTACGACTGCCTCGACGCCTGCGACGCTGAGAACTCCGATCTCGGCGGTTGCACCGGCGGTGGATGCGAGGGCGCTGACGACCCCGAAGAGGGAGACGACTGCAACACCGACTACGACTGCGGCGACACGATGTACTGCCACCAGATCTGGATGACCTGCAAGCCCACCCTCGCCGAGGGCAAGCTGTGCGGTCGGGACGACGTCTGCGACAGCGGATGCTGTGAGGGCATCGTCCCGCGCTGCGAAGCGTCGAGCGCCTGCCAATAGCCGATGGCACATGACGGTTGCCCTCATGGAACGGTACGATCGACCGCGTAGAAGAGTCCCAGACGAGCTGGCCGTTGACCGCCACGCCAGCGATGATTGGCGTCTGAACTTCTCGCGGTGCGCGCAACGTGCCCGTTCGACGGAGTGATTCTCGCGCAGAGGCGCAGAGGCGCAGAGGGGGCGACAATGGACGAGCCGACGGGGCCCAACGGCCTCTCGGGGGACGTGGTGGACGCGGCGTACAAGGTCCACACGACGCTGGGTCCTGGCCTGTTCGAGTCAGTGTAATCAACGGGCCCGCCGCCGAACTGGTTCCCCCCGGACTGAATCCCCTCTGCGCCTCTGCGCGAGAATCCCCGAGTTGGCGCGACGCCGTGCCAAGCTGACGGTCTTGGTCAGCGGGTTGGCGGCGGGGGTGCCGAGACCTCGAGGAGGTGGAGCGGCTGACCGCACGGCTCAGCCCGGCGATTCGTAGGCTGAACATAGGGCGGCTCCGCATCTTTTCGTCGAGCGCCGGATACGACGCTGCGCGACCCCTTGATGGTGCTGCCGCTCGCAGGGCTACTGACGACGGCGCACCTGCAGGACCGCAACATCAACGCCCGCCAGGGCACGTAGACCGACACCGAGACCGAGCGCCGGCTCTCTTGGTCGAGTTCCGCGCGGCGGGTGACCTATCGGCGAGAATTCGCGTGCTCCGCGAGCGGACACCCCTGGATCCCCTGTACGGGCGATCAAAGCTGGGCTGGTGCCTAGACGGCATGACGGTTGCCCCCACAGAATGGTACGGTCGACCGTATGAAGACGACCATCGTGATTCCGGACGTCCTCATCCAGCGCGCGCGCGCCGTATGTGAACAGGAAGAGACCACGCTTCGGGCCTTGGTGGAGGAGGGGCTCGTCTTGGCGTTGAAGAGCCGCGAGAGCGAGGCGTTCAAGCTCCGTGATCGTTCCGTCCCCGGACGTCTCAATCCAGAGTTCGAGAACGCGCCCTGGGAGGTGATTCGGGCGCTTGTCTACGAGGGGCACGGCGGTTGATCGCCATCGATACGAACATCCTCGCTTACGCGCACAAGCGTGGGGCGCCGCTACACGACTCGGCGGCACGGGCGCTCGAGGAGTTGGCCCACGGCCGACGCGTGTGGGCCATCCCGTGGCCCTGCGTCCACGAGTTCATCGGTATCGTGACTCATCCGCGCGTGTTCGACCCGCCGTCCACGCTCGACGCAGCGGTCGCTCAAGTGGAGGCTTGGCTCGAGTCGCCAACGGCGGGTGTGCTGGGCGAGGCGGACGACCACCTGACCGTGCTCGCACGGGTCGCGCGTGTCGGGCGCGTCACCGGGCCACGCATTCACGACGCCCGCATCGCCGCAATCTGCCTCTGCGCCGGCGTCACCGAACTCTGGTCCGCCGACCGCGACTTCGGACGCTTCCCCGATCTGCGGGTGCGCAATCCCCTGCTCGCGTCGTAGCGGACGCTGGTGGGCGCCGCTCGCTACTGGTCCCAGCCGCCCTGGGCGCGATCGAGATCGTCGACGTAGGACAGCCCCTCGGGCAATGCCAGGCTTCCACCGAAGAAGGAGAGCAGCAGCGCCCGGCGGCCGCTCCAAGGCTGCATCGTGGTGCTCACGAAGATGACCGTGCTGGTCCTGCCCGGCGGAATGGAGAGGTTGATGGCCCGGCTGGTGATGGCGCAGTTCGCGCCACCCGAGTCCCAGACGAGCTGGCCGTTGACCGCCACGCTGGAGCGCTCGCTCCAGGAGTCGTAGCAGGTGTAGTAGAAGTTCGGCCGCCAGACGATCGCGCCCTCGGCGTCGTTGCGAACACGGAACAGCACCACCGCCACGCGCCCGTTGGTCGAGCTGTCCTCCTCGTAGGAGTCGGACACGAGGTTGCCATCCGCCCCGGCGTAGCCCTTGCGTATGAAGAGGGTGCGCTGCACCTCCTTGTCGGCGCTGATCCCGCTGGCCAGCGCCCGGCCATCCGTCCAGTTCGAGGGGTTGACCCCCCCGAACAAGTCCGCACGATTGCTCGCGTACCAGCCGCTGTTCTCGAGGTAGGTGTCGAAGACGTTCCAGCGGTAGACGGTCCCCGTGACAGGGCGCGTTGACAGCTCCGCTCGCAAGGCCGCGATCGCCTCGTCGACCTCTCCCCGGCTCACGGCGTCGCCCGGGTCGTTCGCCGCGTCGATTCGACCCAACTTGCCCGAGTGCAGGTCGATGAGCCCCAGGATGTCGAGTTGGTCGAGGGACTTGTGGGTGACCTCCACCGACCACACGTTCACCGTCGCCACGGTCCCGATCGTCGCGTCGCTCAGGATGAGTTGCCAGTCACCTGCGCCCTCCTCGCCAAGGAAGTCATCCATGCTGCCCACGACGGGCTCCCGATCGTCGGGAAAGGTGAGCTGGAGATCCCCGCCGGGCGCCTCGGCGTGGAGCGTCACCTCCGTGCCGGCGGGGGAGCGCAGCGTAACGGTGAGCTCACTCAAGTCACCGTGCGTCACGTCCACCGAGACCCGAACCTGCGTCAACTCCCCCTGATGGGGCACCGTGATGGTCGAGACCAGCGGCTCCCCCGTCTGCGGGTCGACCAGCGGGGTGTCGACCGAGGCGCTCTCGCGGCTGAGCATCGAGGTCAGGATCTGCGGGTTGATGTGCCCCCACCCCGGCAGCCCACCGGCGGGCCCCGCCTCACCCACTTCGCCCGGTAGTCCCTCACCGCCGGCGGGCCCAGGCGGGCCGATCGCGCCTACCGGGCCGGGGGGACCGTCCGGCCCGACGCCCCCCGGGACCCCCGGCTCGCCCTTCGGCCCGTCCGCACCCTCGGGGCCAGCCTCTCCGACGGGCCCCGGGCCTCCTGCTGGCCCCTCTTCACCGACGTCACCCACCGGTCCCGGAGGACCCATCAGGCCGGGCGGCCCCTCGGGCCCGACCGGTCCAACCCCACCCCTCGGGCCTTGAAGCACGTCGGCCACGCCACCTTCGTCCAGGTCGTCGGGCGTGCTGTTCGCGGTGGCGGGATCAGCGCCCCCCGCCAGCTCCACCCAATCCGGCCACGCGTCACCGTCACGGCTGCGGCCGAGTCCGGCTCCACCGGGGCCGACGAAGCGCCCAGCCGAGTCGATCACGGGGTCCGCGCCGGCCGACACCGACGACGGATGAATGTCCCCCCGCACGTCGTCGGCCACCAACGCTGACGGCACATCGCCGAGGGGCACGCGCCCCGCCTCCGGCTCGCCATCGAGCCCCACGCCGATCCACGAGCGGGACCCGAAGACCGCGGAGTCGATCGGCGCGTCCTCGCCTCCGAGGGTCACCGCGAAGCGGCCGTCGACGACCGACACCCCGCGGACCGTCTGGCTCCACAGCGGAGCCCCGGCCTGCGGCGCGCCATAGATGGCGAACCTCAGATCCTCGGCGCCGTCCACCGGCGCCCCCTCGAGATCGACCAGGAAGCCCTCGTAGACGAAGCGGGGCTGGGCGAGAGCCGAGGTGCCCAACAGCCCGAGGAGCAACAACGAACGCGTCCAGCTCATTGTGCGCCTCCCCGGCGGAAGCCGCCCCGCAGGCGAAGCTGCCCGTTCTCGGACGGCGCACCCGTGAAGACGTGTCCCGTGCCTCGATCACCCGCGGTCCACCGCGGGCGCCCCCAGAGGAGGCGAATCGACGCCTCACCACCGGCGTCGGGTCCCAGATCGGGGGGCGCGGCGTCCGGTGGAGGAACATCAGGCGCGAAGGCGTCGGGTGGGGCGAGATCGGGAAGTGGGCCGTCGGGCAGCGCGCCGTCGGGCAGCGCGCCGTCGGGCAGAGCCATGTCGAGCCTGGCCCCATCGGGGGCCCGACCATCGGCGACGGGGCCATCGGGAGCCGGACCATCCGGCGTGGCGTCGCGGGCTACGTCGGGGAGGGCGCCGTCGGGCGTCGGGCGGTCGGGCGAGCCGTCGAGCGGCGCCCCGTCCATCGAGGCGTCCTCCGGCGACGCCCCGTCGAGGGGCGACGCGTCGAGGGGCGACGCGTCGGGGGGCGACGCGTCGGGGAGCATGGCGTCACTGCCCGTCCGCGCCCCGTCCTGGCCGACATCCGCCGCCGTCGACACGTCCGTCGCCTCGTCGCAGGCAAACCCCAGCAGCGCCGACAGCGCCAGGACACTGCGATGAGTCACTGGTCCCACCCGCCCTGGGCGACGTCGAGGTCATCGACGTACACGAGGCCATCGGGGAGGCCGAGGGTGTTCCCGTAGAAGGCTAGGAGCAAGGCACGCCGCCCGCTCCAGGCCTGGGTCGTCGTGCTCACGAAGATCGCGGTGCTCACCCGGTCAGCCGGGATGTCGAGGTTGACCGTGACCGACGAGCTGGTGCCGCAGTTCTGGCCGCCGCTGTTCCACGTGTCGTTGCCATTGAGCGCGACGCTGGCCCGCTCCGCCCAGCCGTTGTAGCAGGTGTAGTAGAATTGTGGGCTCCACCGAATCGGCTGGTCGGTGGTGTTTCGTATCCGAAACAGCACGACCCCGACCTTGCCGTTGGTCGAGCTGTCGTCCTCGTAGCTCGTCGAGATGAGCAGCCCGTTACGCCCCGCGTAGCCCTTGCGAACGAACAGCGAGCGGAGCACGTCCTTGTCGGCGCTCATCTGTTGCGCGATCGCGTTGCCGTTGGTCCAAACCGACGGCTGGACACCGCCGTGGAGCTCGGCCCGGTTCCCGGCGAACCAGCCACTTTGCTCGTGGTAGGTCTCGAAGGTGGTCCAGCGGTAGACCGCGCCGCGCGCGCGCGCCTCCGAGAATTCCTGGCGCAGCGCGGCGATCTGCGCGTCGAGGTAGCGACGGTTGGCGGCGTCGGTCTCGGCCTCCGGATCGGCCACGTTCACGAGCCGGTTGTCGTGCAGATCGACGTCCCCGAGGATGTCGAGCTGGTCGAGGGACTTGTGCGTCACCTCGATCGACCAGGACTCCACCGTGGCCACCGTCCCGATCGTGACGTCCGTCAGGATCAGGTTCCACTCGCCGGCGCCCTCCTCACCGAGGAAGTCGTCCAGGCTGCCTTCGCTCGGATCCCGGTCGTCGGGGTAGGTCAGTTGCAGGTTCACCCCCGCCTCCCCCGCGTGCAGGGTCACGTCGGTCCCCTCCGGTGAGCGCAGCGTCAGCGTCACCTCCGTGAGATCCGCGTGGCGGATGTCCACCGTGACCCGAAGGCCCGTCAGCTCGCCTTGGTTGGGCACGGCGATCGTAGAGACCAGCGGGTCGCCGGTCTGTTGGTCGGCGAGCGGGGTGTCCGAGGACGCGGTGCTCCGGCTGAGCATGGAGGTCATGATGTCCGGGTTGATGTGATCGAACTCGTTGCCGCCGCCCTCCCCAGCCGGACCCGGAGGCCCCCGCTCGCCCTGGGGACCGTCAGCGCCCGCGGGACCCTCGGGGCCCACGTCTCCGGGCGGGCCGGCGGGGCCCGCCGGGCCAGGCTCACCGGGATCACCCGGTTCCCCCTGGGGGCCATCCGTCCCGCGGGGGCCATCGTCGCCCGGAGGACCCGCCGGACCGTCCGGCCCGTCGGCCCCACGGTCACCGGGGGGCCCCGCTGGTCCCTGCTGCGCCTCCGTGCCGGCGGGCCCGCGCGGCCCCTGTGGTCCGACCAGCGCGTCGGCGACGCCGTCGTCGTTCGCGTCCTGCGGAGACTGGTCCCCGTCGAAGGGATCGGTGCCCACCGCGACCTCCACCCAGTCGCTCCAGCCATCCTCGTCCTCGTCGGCGAGCACGTCGATCCCCGCGAGCGCCCCGACCCACGCGCCCGCCTCGTCGATGACGAGACGATCACCGACGGAGACAGTGCGCGGGTGGATGTCGCCGAAGACGTCGCCAGCGACCATCGCCCGAGGCACGTCACCGACGAGCTGGCGCGGCAGCAGCTCGGCCTGCCCGTCGGGCTGCACGCCCAGCCAGGTCCGCCCCTCGAAGAGCCCCGGCTCGATCGCTGTCTCCCCCGCACCGAGGGTGACGCTGAAGTGTCCGGCGACGGTCGGGATCTGCTCGAGGGTCTCCGACCACACCGGCTCAGCGGCGTCGAGGGCCTCGTAGAAGGCGAAGGTGATCGTCTGCTCGCCATCGACGGGGTTCCCGTCGAGATCGGTGAGGTAGCCGTCGTAGACGAGCACGCCCTGGGCGAGCGCGATCGTTGGAAGCAACAACGTGATGAGCAGCGCCAGCGAGCGCGAGACTTCTTTCAAAGCGACCCCCCGTCGGCGCCAAGAGAGGCGCCAGCCGCATATCGTCCCGAATTGGCTGGAGAACTACAAGGCGGCGCCGAAGTGCTCGTCGATCGCCTTGTGGACGCCTTGCTCGATCTTGCCGGCGACGAGGCTCGCCGGCACGCCCAGCTTCAGATCGACCGTGACGTGCGTCGCGTCCACGGTCGCCGAGCCCTTCACACCGCGGCCCTTGACGGTGGCCGTGGGGCCGCTCGAGGAGATCTTTACGCCGTAGCGGGTCTCGAGGTGGCTGGTGAGCCCGGCCAGCTTCGACTCGGCCTCGGCGGCGGTGGTGCCGTGGGGGCGGCGGACGTAGACGCTCTTGGCCATGTCTTCTAGTACCCCTTGGTTGCGGTGGCGCCGGTGACGATGGCGACCGACGCGCTGGCGCCGATGCGGGTGGCGCCGGCGGCGATCATCGCGTCGGCGTCGGCCTTGGATCGGACGCCCCCCGACGCCTTCACGCCCATCTCGGGGCCGACGATGCGGCGCATCAGCGCGATGTCCTCGGCGGTCGCGCCGCCACCGCCGAAGCCGGTGCTGGTCTTGACGAAGGCGGCGCCGGCGGCCTTGGAGAGCGCGCAGCCGATGACCTTCTCCTCTTCGGTGAGCTTCGACGTCTCGAGGATGACCTTCACGCCCACGGGCTTTGCCGCCTCGACCACGGCGCGGATGTCGTCCATCACGACCGCGTACTCGCCGCTCTTCAGCGCGCCGATGTTGAGCACCATGTCGACCTCACGCGCTCCGCAACGGATCGCCTCCCGCGTCTCGTAGGCCTTGGAGCGGGGGTTCATCGCGCCGAGCGGGAAGCCCACGACGGCGCAGACGGGGACCCCGCTGCCCTGGAGGAACTGGGTCATCAGGCGCACGTTCGAGGAGTTGACGCACACCGTCGCGAAACGATGCTGGCGGGCCTCCTCGGCGAGCTCGAAGAGCTGCTTCTTGGTCGCCTCGGGCTTGAGCAGGGTGTGGTCGATCATGCCCGCGAGGCCCTCGCCGACGCGACCGATGCCGCTTCCAGCGCCGATGCGCGCGGCCCCCGCGGCGTGGATGGCCATGGTGTCGCCGGGGCGACGCACGACGCACATGCCGCAAGATCCGCAGTCGTCGTCGGCGGCGTCGCCCTCGCAGGGGATCACCCTCAGCTCCGCGGCGCTGTGGGTCTGGAGGCTCGGGCGGGGGGCGGGGTGCGGCATCGGGCGGGTATGACCCGGACCCTGACCACCCGCCATCAAGCGGGCGCGCACCTGCCGCGCGATGGCTTCGACCAGCTCGTCTTCACGCATCCGGCGGATGGTAGTTCAGCGGCCCGCGCGGCGCCAGCGCGTGGCGCAAGGCGCGAAGCACGCGCTCGATCCGCGGGATGGTGTCCTCGGGCAGCGCGGCCTCGGACTCCGCGGCCTGCTCCCACAGCGTGGTGGTCACGAGGCGCGCCAGCGCCGGCTCCGGCTCGCTCTCGGGATCGTCGGGCTCCGCGTGGGCGGCGACCAGGGTCACGCGGGGGATGCTCGCCACTTCGCCGCGCGCCTCGCGGCACAGCCACCACAGCTCGAAGGCGAGATCGAGGGCGACGCCGACGGCGAGGTCCCCGAGCTGCTGCGTCTGCTCGAAGACGAAGGCGCCGACGTCGGCCTGCACGTTGTCGAAGGCGTCTCGGTCCCGCGCGAGGGCCCGGTCGTCCTGGTCCTCCAGGCGCTGCCAGGCGCGCTCGACGAAGGCCGGCGTCAACGGGGCGGTCGGATCGAGGGCTGGCAGGGGGAGCAGCTCGCCGGTCTGCCCCTCCGCCACCTCGTCCCACAGGCCGAAGAGGTTGGCGAAGGTGCGCCGGGCCGCCGCGGCGGACGCGAACTTCGGCTCGGCCTCCCACAGAAGCGGGATGATCTCGGCGGCCTGCGTGCCCTCCTCCACGGCGCAGGCGAACTCGTCGATCACCTCCTCGAGGGTGAGCTCACAGCCCGATGTCCCCAGCAGCTCGGCGAGCCGCTCCGGACCTTCGTATTCACGGGGGAGGCGTTTCATCATTCAGAACTTCTCCGCGATCTCCTTGGCGACCACCACCGCCATCAACGACATCAACAGGAGGAAGCCGATGGCGTGCATGATGAGCTCGACCCGCGGCGGGACAGGCTTGCGGGCGACGCCCTCGATGCCGACGAAGATCAGCCGGCCCCCGTCCAAGGCGGGGAAGGGCAGCAGGTTGATGACCCCGAGGTTGACGCTGATGAGCGCCAGCAGGGTCAAGAAGAACTCGTAGCCCATCTCGACGCTGTCGGCCCCCTTCTCCGTGACCTTCACGATGCTCGCGAGCTGGAGCTTCTCCTTCCCCACGAGGGCCTTCCAGAAGTGCGCCACGACCAACGCCGAGGCCCAGTAGGACTCGCGCAGAGCGTAACGTGCGTTGGCCGCGGCGCCCTCGGCCCCGAAGCGCGCGGGCTCGAAGGAGAGGCCGAGGCGCAGGCGCCCCTTCTCGTCTCGACGGGGGACCACATCGATGTCGTGTCGCGACCAGCTATCGGGTGGATCGGGCCAACTCACCACGAGCCCGCGACCCTTCTCCTCCCGCATGAGGATCATCGAGCGCCACGTGTCACCCGCGGGGATGCGCGTCCACGGGATCGCCACCCCCTCCGGGGCCCGTGCGACGGTGAGCGTGCTCCGCTGACCATCCTTGGTGGCCTTCTGAATCTGGAGGTGGTTGACGACCGACTCCCCACTCACGGCCACGATGACGTCCCCCGCGCGCAGCCCCGCGTCGGCCGCCGCGCCGCTGACGCGCTTGACGGCGGGCGTGCCCAGGCGCGTGGCCTCGTACATCACCGCGTTGTGGGAGCCGAAGAGCGCGACATACAAGACGGCGGCGAAGGCGAAGTTCGCCGCCGGCCCGGCCGAGACCATCAGCGCCCGCTGCCACAGAGGTCGCGAGAGGTAGCTCCCGGGTGGGTGGTCGCCGATACGGTCGCCGGCGCGGTGGTCGTCGTCTGTGCCCAGACCGACTACCTGCACGAAACCCCCGACGGGGAAGGCCGCGAGTTGGTAGATCGTGTCCTTGTGCTCGATGGTGAGCACCGGAGGCCCGAACCCGATGGAGAAGCGCCGCACGTCCATCCCGCAGAGGCGCGCCACCACGAAGTGCCCCAGCTCGTGGACGACGACGAGCAGGTTCAAGCCGAGGATGGCGACGACGATGGCCAGCGGGGACTCCTCCGCGCGGGGGGCGCGGCTTCGCAGCGCGCACCGTATCAGACCGCGGACGGGCTTGGAGGTTCGGTGGGCGCGCTGATCGCCCTCGCGCTGTGGGCCCCCACCTGGGAGCTCGGGGCGACCCTCGGCCCGGGGGTCGTCGACGACCGCGCGGCGCTGCTCGCCACGCCTTGGGGCGGGGTGCAGACGGGGCCCTTCGAGGTGGCCCTCCAGGCGCCGCTGCGCTTCGAGCTCGGGGAGGCCCGACTGCGACCACAGGATTGGGACGAGGTCGCCGACGCCGGCCGAGTCCTACGCTTCGCCCGTTACGGAGAGGCCCTCGGGATCGGCACCATCACCGACTTGACGCTCGGCCACGGCACGCTCGTGCGTCGCTACCACGGGGGCGTCGACGACGACACCCACCGCCTTGGGGCGCTGCTCACCCTCGAGGACGACGCGTTTGGCGGCCTGCTCTTCGTGGACCAGCTCCTGGGCCCACCGGTCGTCGGCGCGAGGCTCGAGGCGCGCCCGCGACCGCGGCTCACGATGGGGTTGACGGCCGTCGCCGACTCGGCGGCCCCCGGCGACGAGGTCGTCCCCGCCTACGGGATCGACGTGGCCTACGAGGTCACCGACGGGCTCTCCCTCTACCTCGACGGAAACGGCGTCGAGCGGGCCCCGGGCGTCCACCTGGGCCTCGCCGGCGAGCTGCGACGCGTCCAGTGGAGCGTGAGCGGCCTGCTCGAGGGCATGTGGGCCGACGCGGGCTACGACCCCTATCGCTTCGACTTCGGCTACCTCGTCGACCGCCACCGCCGCCCGCCCCCTGACACTCAGGCCCTCGGCGGCCGCGCCCAGGCGGAGCTCGGCTACGCGGAGTCACTGCGGGTCGGCGCCGAGTACACAGACGCCCAGGGCCCCGAGCGCGCCTCGCTGTCCCTGTGGCTACGCGTCCCCGACGAGCGCGTCGCCGTGACCGCCCTGTGGCGCACCCGGGGTCGGCGCGGCCGGCTGCTTTCGCCCGACGACGCCCTCGCCGCCGCGGCGGTCCGGGTGAACGTGCACCCCGTCTGGTCCCTCGGCGCGACCCTCGCCCGCGTCTGGCGCCCCGACGCGGACGGCGTGCTCCGACCCGGTACCGACGCCGCCTTGGTGGCCGAGGCCGCCTTCGGCCTCTGATCTACTCAGGCGCGCCGGGGGTGCACGCGACCAGGATCTCGTGGCGTTGTTCGAGCATCGCCAAGAGGCTGTCGTCGCCGCCAGCGGCGATGCGCGCTTCGAGCGCCGGGATCGCCTCCGCCCCCTGGGCCTCGATGAGGTTGAGGATGATCTGGCGCAGCAGGAAGTGGCGGTCGAAGAGCTGGATGAGGAGCGGGAGGTCGGTGGCGGTGCCGTAGCTGGCGAGGTAGCGCAGGGCGGGGGGGAGCAGGCCGCGGCTGGGCTGGTCGAGGGCGTCGTAGACGCGCTCGCGGACATGCTCGCCGCCGACCGCGTGGGGGGCGGCGACGAGGCCCTCGATGAAGCCGGAGCGCGCGTCCTCGAGTCCGCGTAGGAGGGGCGGGGTCGCGGCGCCGTAGGGCTGGACACGGACGATCGCGAGGGAGGCCTCCACTCTGCCCGGCGGATCCGGGCGGAGGCGGCGGGCGAGCGGGAGCACGACGACGTCGCCGATTCGCTGGGCGGCCTCCTGCAAGCGAACGAGCTGCTCGCGGTCAGGGGTCTCGCGCAGCGCCCTCGCGAGGAGCTCGGCGACGGTGGTGTCGGCGGTGAAGCTGAGGGCGTAGACCGCGCGAACACGATCGTCCTGCTGGTCGCCGTCGGCGAGTCGGATGAGGCGCTCTCGGGCGCGCGGGTCGGTGCCTGCGAGGGCGCCGAGGATGCGGGCGGCGAGCTCCCGGTGGCAGGGGTCGTCGGACTCCAGCGCGGCGGAGAGGGGGGTGAGCTCGCGCTCGCGCTCGGCGGAGAGCGGGAGGACGGCTTCGAGCATCGCGAGGGCCGGCTCGGGGAGCGCCTGGGCGTTGTGGAGCGCGGAGGTGAGCAGTGGGCCGGGGGCGCCGAGCAGGCCAGCGATGGCGCAGAGCGCGACGCTGGTGTCCGCGTCGGCGGCGGCGGCGGCCAGTCGTGGGCGCGCCTCGGCGAGCGGCTGCGCCGCCAGGGCACAGACCGCGGCGCGCCGGACCTCTGGACGGGGGTCTTGCGCGACCTTGTCGAGCGGCCCGAGGAGGGTGGGGTCGACGAGCAAGCGCGCGAGGCGTGCGGCGGCCAATCGCACCTCGAAGGCGTCGTCGGCGAGGCCGCGGTGGATGTGCTCGGGGCGGGCGAGCGGGAGCCAATCGGCGAGCCAGTGGAGGAGCTCGACCCGACCGCCCGACGCCCACCGATCCCAGAGCGAGTCGATCGCTGTGGGGTGCTCACCGAGCAGGCCGGCCACGCAGTTCAGGTCGTGGGCGCGGCGCGCCTCGGGGCGCTGGGCGAGGGCGCTTGCGACCGCGTCGCTGGCCTCGCCTCGGAAGCGTGGCAGGAAGGGGGCGAGATCGGGCTGCACCAGGCCCCGGCGGAGGATAGCGCCGACGCCCGGCCGCCCGAGCCGAGTCAGGACGCGGGTCAGACCCGGCGCGTGGGGCGCCGTGGGTTGCAGGCGCGCGAGGGCGTCGGTGACCGGGGGGACCGCCGCGAGGCCGAAGTCGGCGACGAGCTCCTCCATGCGCGCCAGACGTTGCGGACTCGGGCCCTCCGGGTCGCGGACCTCCGCGGCCATGCCCTCGATGAGCTCGGGGATGACGCCGGGCCCGAGGGCCAGGATGCGGTTGAGCAGCGGGCGGTCGCGGGCGGGATCACCGCCGAGGCGGCGGCAGAGCGTGTCGACCCGCCCTCCCTCCTCGCCCTCCTCGGCCTCGATCACCCGACGCCGGCGGCCACCCTCGCCGCGCAGAAGCAACGTGGCCACGAGCAGCGCTACGAGCGCGCCAGCCAGCAGCCCGAGGAACTCCAAACGAACTCAGCCTTGGGTGACGTCGCGGACGACATCTCCAATGGTGGTGGGTCCGTCGACGGACCAGCCGCGCAGGGGTGTCTCATCCTCCTCGAGACCCTGGAGGAGCTCCGGGGCGCGCCCGGGGAAGAGCCGCGCGATGCACTCGATGGCGTAGATGCGGGCGACCCAGTTGGTGTCGGCCGTGAGACGGGTGAGCACCGGCAACGCCGGGTCCTTGGCACGGGCGACCCGGTTGTCGCAGAAGAGGTCGACCTCCTCCTTGAAGTCGGCGCCGTCGGTGGGCCAGGTGCCCCGCGCTGGGAGTCGGCGCAGCGCCTGCTCGAGGCGCTCGACGCCGCCGAAGTCCCAGAGCAGGTCGAGGGCCGACATGCGCGGCACGTTGTTGACGGTCGGGTCGTCGGTGCCAGCGAGCCGCAGGAGCTGATCGATGGCCTTGCCGCGCAGGAGCTCGCGGGCGACGCGAAGCCCGACGTCGCGAGTGCCGCTGGGGACCCGGCGGTCGCGAACGGCGTCGAGCAAGAAGCGCAGCAGCGTCTCGTCCTGGTTGGCGACCATGGCCTCGGCGAGCGCCTCTGGGAGATGGGGGTAGAGCTCGCGCGCCGTCCCCAGCAGGACATGGGCGACGAGCCGCTGCGTGTCGGCGTCCCGCAGCTCGCTGAGCAGCCCGCTGAGGCGCAGGATCGTCTGCAAGTCCCGCGCATAGGAGATGCGGTGGTTCTGCGCGTCCTTCGCCTTGCCGGCCTTCATCGAGGCGCGGTCGAGGGCGTGCTCGGTGGCGGCGGTGCGGCGCAGCTCACGCATGTGGGCGAGGACGGGTGGCACCGCGAGCTCGGCGCGGGCAGTCGCCGCCCCGAGCAGGATCGAGCGCGGCTTGACCCGACTCGCCGGCGCCTCGGTGCTGCCGAAGGCCACAAGCGCCCACGCCACGGTGGGCTCGACGAGCTTCTTGTCGTAGCCGAGGTCGAGGTCGTCTGCATAGGCGAGCATGTAGTAGGCCAGTGAGGCCGCCCTGGCCTTCACCGGCCCCTCGCCGCCCCCTTCGTAGACGCGGACAACGAAGTCCGTGAGGAACTTGAGCAGCGCCTTGCGCTCGACCGGCGTCGCCTCTTTGACGACACCCATGATCTGGTCGAGGGCATCTTTGACGAACAAGTGCTCGGCCGCTTGGAGCCGGAGCTGGAGCGGTCGCTCGGCGTCGGCGAGATAGCCCGCGAGCCGCTTTGGACCGTTGGCGACGTCCTTCCAGCGCGCGAGATCGCCGGCGTCGAAGGCACAACCGGTGGTCAACAGCAGGAAGAACCAACGCCACATGCTTGCCACCGCCTTGATATTATTGCGCTTTTACTGGCGTGACGCTAGCATCTGGCGGCCCGCAGCGTCAAGAATGCTAAGCTCGCGCCGATGTCAGACGCCAACGCCCTCACCGAACTCGAACGCGACCTGGAGGGCCTGCGCATCAAGTTCGAGCGCTATTTCCTGGGACTCGAGAAGCGACCGCCCCTAGCGGACCGAGCGAAGTACAAGCGGCGCTTGAGCCGCTTCGACCCCGGCAGCGAGACGGTCATCCGGTTCAAGTGGCAGAACCTCACGCAGCGCCTGACGACCTATGAGCGGATGTGGGAGCGGATCCACCGCCAGATCGAAGAGGGCACCTACATCCGCGATGTGAAGAAGGCCGATCTCCGGGAAGGCTGGAAGAAGAAGGACGGCAAGCCCGGCCCCACCGCTCAGCGCGAGCAGGAGGCGACCCGCAAGGCGGCAGACGTGGGCGACGAGGCGGCCGCCTTCATGGCGCAGCTCGGCGTGCCGATGCGCGGGGCGCCCAAGAAGCGCGCGCCGGCGCCTTCGCCGTCGCCGGCGGTGCCCCTGCGGGGGGAGGCGAAAGCCGGTGGTGCGCCAGCGCGCCCGGCGTCGGGCGCCCCCGTCGCGATGCGGGGACAGGCCAAGGCGAAGAGCGACGCGCCGCGACCGCGGGCGCCAGCGGCGGCC
>CAYOBQ010000053.1:0-45620 GCA_964402225.1 uncultured Nannocystaceae bacterium
GGTTGGCGGGCGCGTGCAGCGCGCCGCGTCGCGACTCTGCCGCACCGTCCTGGCCCGAGTCGCCCCGGCGTACGTAGGAAAGGCGTGGTCGACTACTTCGCGCAGCGAAAGCCGAGGTCTGATCGGACCTCGTCGGCGGGGATGCGTCGGGTGCGTGCCGAAGAGGTCCACGGCGAGTCCCGGTAGCCGGCGCCGGCGACCACCGCTCGGCCTTTTCGGTCCGACGCGGTCCACTCGCGGACGTTGCCGCCCATCCCCAACACGCCGAGGGGGGTCGCGCTCTCCTCGAAGGCGTCGACCGGGGCGACATACCTGTAGCGGTCGCCGGAGCGGCGGTTCATTCGACCCTTGGCGTAGCGGTTGCCCCACGGATATCGGGCACCGCCCGCCGCACGCAGCCACTCCTCCGCCGTCGGCAGACGGGCGCCGCGCGACGCGCAGAAGCGGGTCGCCATCTCCCGGGTGACGCCCGTCGCCGGGTGCTCGTCCTCGTCCCAGCGTCGCCCGAAGAGCGCACACTCGCCCGCCTCGTGGCAGCGCAGATAGGCCGCCTGGCTGACCTCGAGGCGGTCGATGTGGAAGGCGCGCACCTTGGTCGTGCGCCTCCCGATCCTGGCGGCGCCGGCGGGGATGGCCACCATGTCGTCAGCGGTCGGCTCCGGCGGGACCTCCGCCTGGGTCGGCGCAGGGGGCTCCTCGGCGGGCGGCATCTCTTCGACCTCCGACATCGGCTCGACGCTTGCGTCCTCCGACGCGGCGAGCTCGACGGCGGGCTCGGTCGGCTCACTCGGGCGGGCCTCCACCGGCACCGGCGGGGGGGGAGCAGGCGCCCGCGGTGCCGCCCGGGCGCTGCGCACCATGGAGCGCTCCGGGGCGTCCCCCGGCCGCGCGAACCAGCCGACGAGGACCGCCACCGCCAACACCAGGACGGCCAGCGACGTGGAAGGCGTTCGGGACGGCCGGGCCACCGCTTCGGTCGGCTCCGGCGCCATCGGCGCCGTGATCACCGGCAGCTCGGTGATGATCGTGGCCTCCGGAGCCTCGGGCGCGGGCGGAGGCGCGGGGCCCGCGACGCGCTCGGCGAGGGCGTCGAGGGCCTCGACCTGGGAGGCCCAGCGTGCGTAGACCTCATCGCATCGCTCGACGATCTCGGCGTGGGTCTCGAACCAGGCGTCGAGGAAGCGGAGCTGCTCGGCGTGGCGTTCGCGCCGCGCGCGCTGGGCGTCTACCTCCTCCTTGAAGCGCACCGCCCGCTCGGTGGCGGGGTCCATCGCTCGCGCGCCGTCGAGCTCGATCGCCAGGGGGGCGCGCAGCGCGGCGCGGAGCTCGTCGATCGAGGCGAAGCCCTCGTCGCAGGGTCGTGCGGCGAAGCGCGGACGGCCGAGCTCCCGCCGGCGCTGCTCTACGTGGTCCCAATGCCAGCGCGGATCGTCGAAGCGAGGGGGGTCGTCCGCTTCGCCGTCACGTCGCGCGTAGGGTGGCAGCTCGCACGTGAGGCAGGTGAAGAGGAGCCCCGTCAGCGCGCAGACGTCGCTCCGTCGCTCCCGCGCCGTCACCCCCATCCGCAGACCATCGACGTGGATCCGCGCCACCCCGCCTACGATGTCGATCGTGATGTCGTCGGGTGTCAACGCCCCGTGACCGCGGCCTTCGTGGTGGGCGTCGTCGAGGATTGCGGCGGTCTGCAGGACGATCGCCAGCGCTTCGAGATCCGAGAGGGGCTCGCCGGGCGATCCCAGCCGATGGGAGAGCGTCAACATCATCGTCCGTCCCGCCAAGCGAGGGTTGTGCCTGCTCCGACGGACGCGGCGACCCAGGTCGCGTCGGGGGCGGGCTCGGGCTCGTGCCGTGCGGGCAAGCAGGCGTCTGTTGGGGGCTCGCCTCCCGGCTGGACGCGGGCCGCCAGCGCGAGGATCCCGTCGGATCTCCGGCGCGCGAGGGTCGCGACGTGTTCGGCGGCGCGCACCTCGTGTTGCGCCGCTCGCAGCGCGTCGTCCCGCGTGTTCGCGCGTTGGGTCTGCACCGCCACCGCCGCCGCTCCGATCGCCAGGACGACGGCGGCGGCGACCTGGAGCGTCAACGACGGCGGGGCCACGACGATGGTCGAGCCCAGGGGCGCGTCGGCGTCGCGGACGCGCCAGGGATCTGCGGCGGCGGGGGGTGGCTCCGAAGAGGGCGGTGGCTCCGCGTCAGCGGGCGGCGCTTCGGCGCGGAGCTCAGCGAGCAGGTCGACGGCCCGCGCGTCGTATGGGTGATCGTGGAGCACCGGCTCCAGCGCCGCGATCGCGCGGCCGGGGTCGCCGGCGGCGCGATAGAGGGAGGCGACCTCGAATCGCGCGCGCCGTTCGCCGGCGCCGCGAGGGAGACGGTGCTCGTGGAGTGCGGCGAGGTCCGCCCAGCGGGCTTCACCACGGTAGAGCTCGGCGAGGGCTCCAAAGGTCGGGTCGTCGGTGTTCGAGGCGTGCATCCGCGGCTCCTGGACGTACGCTCATGACGAACGGCAGCCCCACGCCCTCACTACGATCCGGGGGGTACGGTCGGACCTACGCGCGACACGGCGCGCGGCACGCGCCCTACGTCAGAGCCTCGATGGCGTGCTCGACGCCGGCCAGCGTCAGCTCGTACATCGGGAAGAGGCGCCCGATCGCGTCGATCGTCGGGTGGCGCCAGTAGCGCTCGCTGATGGGGTTGAGCCACGCGCTGTGGCTGAAGTGGGCGTCGAGCTTCTTCAGCCAGTCCAGGCCGCTCATCTCGTTTTGGTGCCAGTAGTCGATGGCCCCGTACTGCGCCGACAGCTCATAGGGCGCCATGTGCGCGTCGCCCAGGAAGATCACCCGCGTCTCGGGCTGTAGCCAGCGCATGAGCTCTATGGTCGACATGCCCTCCCGCATCCGCGCGTCTTCGTAGACCGTCTCGTACACGCAGTTGTGGAAGTACATCGCGTGGAACTCGCGAAAATGCGTGGCCTTGTGGGCCGCGCTGAAGAGCTTCGAGACCAGGTGGGCAAAAGGGTCCATCGAGCCGCCGACGTCCATCAGGAGCAGCACCTTGAGACGATTCTCGCGGGGGGGGCGAAACTCGATCTCGAGGTCGCCGGCGTTGCGCGCCGTGGCGTCGATGGTCGCGTCGATGTCGACCTCGGTGCGCAGCCCCTCACGGCCCAGGCGGCGCAGGCGGCGGAGGGCGACGCTGATCTGCCGGGTGTCGAGGATGAGGTCTGCGCGGTAGTCGCGGAAGCGCCGATTCGCGGCGATCTGGATGGCCGAGCGACCGCCGCCCCCGCCGCCGACGCGGATGCCCTCCGGGTGCGCGCCGCTGTGGCCGAAGGGCGAGGTGCCGCCGGTGCCTATCCAGCGATTGCCCCCGTCGTGGCGCTCGTTCTGCTCCCGGAGGCGCTCCTCGAAGAGCTTGCGCAGCTCGTCTGCGGAGTACCGGTCGAGCATCTCGAGCTCCTCGGGGGAGAGCTGCGGGACGGGGAGCGGGTGGTCGAGCCACTCGTCGATGGCCTTGGCGAGGGACTGCGGCGCCTCGGCGCCCGCGAATTGGTGGACGAAGCACTGGTCGAAGAGGTCGTAGTGCCGCTCGTGCTTGACGAGCGTGGCCCGGGCGATGGCGTAGAAGCGGTGGAGGTCGGCGCACACCAGGCCCCGGGCCATCGCCTCGACGAAGGTCAGCCACTCGCGGCTGCTCACGGGGACCCCGACCCGGCGCAGCAGGTAGAAGAACTCGAGGAAGAGCGGCTCGGTGCGCACTACCTGCGCCGCGCCTTGAAGCGGCGGTAGGTGTCGAGGTCCTGCTCCTTCTTGAGCAGCGCGCCGAGGTAGGGGAGGCGTTCGGTGAGGGTGTCGGGATCGAGGCCGCCGGCGACCAGCGCGCCGATCCAGTCGACCAGCTCGCTGGTGGAGGGCTTCTTGCGGAGGTCGGGCAGGTCGCGCAGCCAGTAGAAGCGCGCGATGGCCTCGTCGACGAGGGTCTGGCGGACGCTCGGGTGGTGCACCGCCACGATGCGCGCCATCAGATCGCGCTCGGGGAAGGCGATGAAATGGAAGACGCACCGGCGCAGGAAGGCGTCGGGCAGCTCCTTCTCGTTGTTGCTGGTGATGACCACCAGCGGTCGAACCGTCGCGGTGTGCACGTCACCGGTCTCGATGACCGTGAAGCTCATGCGGTCGAGCTCGTGGAGCAGGTCGTTGGGGAACTCGAGATCGGCCTTGTCGACCTCGTCAATGAGCACGACGGTGGGCTCGGCGGCGCGAAACGCCCGGCCCAGGGCTCCGAAGCGGATGTACTGCCGGATGTCGGAGACGTCGTGGTCGCCGAAGCGGCTGTCGTGCAGGCGCTGGACGGCGTCGTAGACGTAGAGGCCCTCCTGGGCGCGGCTGGTGCTCTTGACGTGCCAGGTGTGCAGCGGGCGCGCGAGTTGAGCGGCGACGGCTTCGGCGAGCAGCGTCTTGCCCGTGCCGGGCTCCCCCTTGATCAGCAGGGGGCGCTCGAGGGCCAGGGCGACGTTGACCGCCTCCTGGAGCTCGATGGAGGCGATGTAGTCGTCGGTGCCGGTGAAGTTCGAGAGCACGCGGGCTCCTGGGGTGGAAGCGACGCCGGATCTTGCCAGAACGCGTCGCCGGCGGTCCACGCAACCTTTCTTCACATGCGCGCAAGACGGCCTTGATGGAGCGGCACCACAGTAGGAGCACACAAAAGGAGGCCCCATGCGCCGCAAGCTCATCTTCTCGTTCGTCGCCCTCGCCCTCGTCGCCTTCGCGGGCGTCGCCTTCGCCGGTCCCTGGGGTCACGGGGGCTTCAGCCACGAGCGGATCAAGAAGTTCGTCGAGTGGCGAATCAATGACGCCCTCGACGAGGTCGACGCCACGCCCGCCCAGCGCAAGCTCGTCGCCGCCGAGCACGACGCGCTGTTCACCGACGCCCAGGCGCTGATGAAGCGGCACGGCGAGGTGAAGGCGCAGTTCGTCGGCGCGTGGACGTCGGAGAAGCCGGACGCCGACGCCCTGCACAAGGCCGTCGACGACCGTGTCGACGAGTGGCGCGCCCTGGCGCACCGGGCGGTAGACGCCGGGCTGAAGGTTCACGGCGCCTTCGAGCCCAGCCAGCGCGCGGCGTTGGCGGAGGAGGTCGGTCAGAGCTGCGGCCATCCCTGATAGAGTGCTGCCCATGAGCGCCGACGCCATGACCGTGCTGCTGGTGGAGGACGACGCCCGCCTGGCGTCGCTCACCGCCCAGTACCTCGAGCGCCAGGGCGTCAGCGTCGTCACCGCCTCCGACGGTGACGACGGCCTCGCTCTGGCGCTGCGCCACCGCTTCGACGTGGTGCTGCTCGACCTGATGTTGCCGGGCATCGATGGCATCCAGGTGTGCCAGCGGCTACGCCAGCGCAGTGACGTGCCGATCATCATGCTCACGGCCCGCGGTGAGGAGGCCGACCGTGTGCTTGGCCTCGAGCTCGGCGCCGACGACTACCTGCCGAAGCCGTTCTCGCCCCGGGAGCTTCTGGCCCGCGTCCGGGCGCTGGTTCGTCGTGCGCGCGGGCAGGCTGGCCCCGGCGTCGAACGGTCCGTCGCCGTCGGGGGGCTTCGCCTCGATCCGGGCGGGCGACGAGCCACCGTCGACGGCGCGGACGTCGACCTCACGGGCTACGAGTTCGACTTGCTCCAGGCCCTCGCCTCCCGGGCGGGGCGCGTGCTCTCCCGCGAGCATCTCATGGCGCTGGCCCGCGGCAGCGTCGACGACGCCTTCGATCGCTCCGTCGACGTCCACGTCTCGCGGCTTCGACACAAGCTCGGTGATGACCCGCGCAGCCCGCGCTTCATCAAGACGGTGCGCGGGATCGGCTACCAGTTTCTCATGCCCTCATGAGGTCGCGGCTCTTCTGGCGCATCTACCTCTACGGTGCGCTCCTGCTCGTCCTGGTCGCGGCGTGCGTGGCCGCCGTCGCTTTTCACACGCGCGCCTACTCGCCCTGGCACAACACGCCGACCCGGCTGGCCTCGATGCTCGAGCGCCAGCTCGGCCCCGCGATGGAGCGACCCGAGACGCTGAAGCCGCACCTCGACGAGCTCAGCTACCTGCTCCACGTCAACCTCGCGCTCTACCGCGCTGACCACGGGCTCCTGGTCTCCTCCGGCGACGAGATCCTCCCGGGTCTCGACGCCCACGACTACGCTGAGCTGGGCGTCGAGGGGAGCTGCCACCTGCACGGGCCGATCCGGGTGGCCTTCCCGGTCGGGGAGGGGGGGGCCTACCTCGTCGTGCGCTGGAAGGGGCACAAGGATCTACGCCGTGGCCTGGCGATCCTGGTGGGTGTCCTGCTGGCCCTCGCCATCGGCGCCTTCCCCATCGCGCGCGCCATCGTCCGGCCGCTCGAGCGCGTCACCGACACCGCGCGGCGCCTCGGCGACGGCGATCTCTCGGCCCGCACCGCGCTGGTACGGACCGACGAGATCGGCACGCTCTCCCACGCCGTCGACGAGATGGCCGACCGGCTCGAGCGACTCATCGCCCACGAGAAGGAGCTGGTGGCCAACGTCTCCCACGAGCTGCGTACACCGCTCGCGCGCATCCGCGTCGCCGTGGAGCTCGCCGCCGACGACCCCGAATCGGCCCCCGGGCAGCTCGTGGGTATCGAGGAGGATCTGCGGGAGCTCGACGTGCTCATCGACGACATCATCACCGCGGCGCGCCTCGACGCGGGGGAGGGGGCCTACGCCCTGCGCCGCGAACCACTGTCCCTCGTCCGGGTGCTCGAAGACGCCGTCCGCCGCTTCCGCGAGGTGCACCCGAGCGTGCCGTTGACGCTCGATTGCGCCGAGGGGCTCCCAGAGGTCCTCGGCGACGCGAACCTCTTGGGTCGCGTGGTGCGCAACTTGCTGGCCAACGCCGTCGAGCACGGAGCGCCCCCGATCGAGCTCGACGCGGCGCGGGCGGGGGACGGCGTCGTGGTGGAGGTGCGTGATCGCGGGGCTGGCCTCGACGCCCCGGAGCGCGTCTTCGACCCCTTCTTCCGCGAGGACCGAAGCCGCGCCCGGGCGACCGGCGGCGTGGGGCTCGGGCTCACGCTCTGCAGCCGCATCGTCTCCGCCCACGACGGCACCATCGAGGCGCGCCCCCGGGAGGGCGGCGGCGCGGTCTTCCGGTTCTTCGTGGCTGGCGAGGGCGGGAACCGGACCGTGTCGGGAGGGTGAGGGTCGTCACCGGGTCGCGGGCGCGTGACCGCTCGGTGCGGGGCTGGATCTCAAGTCGAAGAGCCGTTGTTCGCCGTCCCTATCGAGGGTCCGGTATCGGGTCGACATCGCCTCGACGAGGGTGCGCCCTGCGGCGGCGCGGAGGAAGGGCTTGTCCAGACGCTCGGAGAAGCTCGGTAGAAGCGCGAGGTGGGTGGCGCCGCGTTCAACGAGGGGCGCGCGGCGAAGCTCGCCAGGACCAACGTCGTGCAGAGGAGCGTGATCGTGCGCCGGGAGCCCGGTGAGGGCGAGGCCGCGGCCGACGTGGCCACCCAGCAGGAGCTCGCCGAAGTGGTAGGACATGGTCTGCCACCACAGCGGGCTGGTGAGCATGGCGCCGGTCTGGGTCTTGTCGTGTCCGAAGAACACGCTGAAGTGGTGGACCCCGTGTCACTCGAGCCACCAACCCTTGCGATCCGTGCCTTCGTCATTGGCCGGGAGCCACGCGACGAAGAGGCCGCCCGGCCGCTCCGATGACTCGAGCGCATGAAGCGTGCCGCCGTGAGCCTGCGCGATGCTGCGGGCGATGGCGAGGCCCAGGCCGGTGCCCTCCTTGCGCCGCGAGAAGAAGGGCTCGAAGACGCGCTCGAGGGCGTCCCCCGGCACGCCGGGGCCGTTGTCATGGACGGTCACCAGCGCGCCGGGCTGGCCATCGCGATCGGTGGGCTCGACCTCGACTGCGACCGACTCGCCGAACGCGAGGCCGTTGCGGACGAGGTTGGCGAGGAGCTGCTGTAGTCGGGCGCGGTCGCCATTGATCCGTGCGGCGTCGGGGCCACGGACCGCGCAGCGCTCGTGCCTGTCCGCGACGAGGTGCGCGAGCTCGACCAGATCCACCGAGTCGCGTCTCAGGCTGCCCGGGCGCCCGTAGTCGAGCAGCGCCTTCACGATGGCCTGGCAGTCTCGCGCCTCGTCGGCGATGACCGCGGCGTCCTCCGCCACCACCCCACCCGCGCGCTCGATGAGCCTGGCGTGGCCCAGGATCACGCCCAGCGGGTTGTTGATCTCGTGGGCGATGCCCCCCGCGACGCGTCCGAGGGCGGCCATCGTTTCGGCGGCAGCCCGCGCCTGGCGGTGGGCCTCCAGATCGGTGAGCATCTCGTTGATGGAGCGGCCCAGCGCGGCGATCTCCGGTGGGCCGGACTCGGGCACGTGGTGCGCCCCTTCGGGCGCTCGCGCGACGCTGGCGGCGGCCCGCTGCAAGCTCTGGACGGGGTGCGTCACGGCGCGCGTGACCCAGGCGGCGACGACGAGGGCGCAGACGAACGCACACACAACGACCGTGGCTGACAACAACGCCGCGTTGCGAGTGGAGTCCTCGGCGCTGGCCCGCGCGGCGATGATCTGGTCGGCGATGACGACCTCGTCACGCTCGAGCGCGTGGAGCAGATCGCCGACGTGCTCCACCGCCTCGAAGTGGGCGCGAGCCGCCTCTGCCTTGCGCCCGGCCGCGTGGGCGGGGAGGAAGCGTTGCTCGAAGAGCCGGTCGAGGGCGGCGACCTGGTCTCGCAGTCGCCTCACGGTCGTGGCACGTGCGCCGTGGGCGGCCTCTAGCTCGGGGATCGCTTCGCCGAGCAGGCGGCGGGCGTCGCGGGTGTGCCCGACGTGCTCGTGGGTCTCGAGCCCCAGCGTCAGGTGCGCCTGGTGCATGTAGAACTCCCGCACCAGCGAGCCCACCCGCGAGAGCCGTCGACCGGACTCGGCGAGCTCGCCGACCTCGCGCAGGGCACGCCCGACGGAGACGGCCGAGGTGCTGGCCACGGCGACCCCCACCGCCGAAAAGACGACGAGCGCCAGGAAGCCGAAGGTCATCCGGCGTCCGATGCTCCAGGGTGCGCGCGGCAAGCTCTCCTCCGCCTCCGATCGAGGCGCCACGATACACCCCAACGGTACACCTGTGGAGCGCGCGTGGGCGCGCGTCAGGCTGTCCCTCGGACTCCTCTGGGTGTCGGGCGAGCTCACGGCTCACGGAGCTCCGCCTCGAGCCAGCGGCGGAGGCGGTCGAGGGCGTTTCGCTGGCGCCGGCAGACGGTGGAGCGGGCGATGCCCTCGCGGCGAGCGTAGGCGGCGGCGGTGTCTCCCTCCTGGTTCAAGTCGTAGGCGGCGACGATGACCTCGCGTTCGGCGCGGGGGAGCTCGGCGACGGCGCGGCGGACCCGCGCTCTGGTGCGCCGTGTCGCGAGGTCGCGCTCGGGGTGGGGGGTGATGGAGCGAGGCGCGAAGTCGCCGTCGGTGTCCGGGCGGTAGGCCATTCTGGACTCCAGCGGACGGATCAGAGTGGTTGGCAAGGCGGTGGGTGCTGGCTGGGTCTCGAGAGTGGTCCTTCGGCGGCGCGCGAACTCGTAGTCGCGGCGTCTGAGGGCGCCGAGTGAACGCAGACCGTCGTAGATCGCGCCGGTGACACGAAGCCGGGCGTAAGTGTCGAAGGAAGCGCCGCGGCTCGCGTCGTAGCGGTGCATCGCCTGGAGGAGGCCGAGGTGGCCGTAGCTGACCAGATCCTCAAGGTCGACCTGCGCCGGCAGGCGACGGACGATGCACTCGGCCTCGCGGCGGACGAAGGGAGGAATACATTGGGTTTGGCTGTTCATCGACATCTTCTGTGTCTTTGAACAGTTTGGATCTTATGAAGCGCGTGCTTCTAAGTGTATTAATATTATTGGATGGAGGTTATCTCACCGTGAGTTCAGAGGGGCAGGAGCGTCGAGGTGAGGCAGACGTCTCCGATGACTTGGACGTCCACTCGGAAGGGATGTCCCTGCGGGTGGCTGGACCCCATGGGTTCGCGCAGCTCTGCATCGAAGCCGTCGGCGCGCCACCTGAGGCTGACGGCGTCGAAGCCAATCCAGCCCCTGCGCAGGGGGTAGAGGGCCTTGTAGGCGGCCTCTTTGGCAGAGAAGAGCAGGGCGAGGCGTCGGGGGTCTTCGCCTATCCAGCGCTGCTCGTCCTCGTCGGCGACATGCCGTGCGATGGCGAGGTCTTCGAGGCGGGCGAGGTCTTCGAGGTCGAGGCCGACGCCCACGGCGCGGGTCGTGGGGGCGGTGGCAGCGGCGGCGAGCCCGGCGGCGTGGGTGATGGCGCCGACGACGCCGGGTGGCCAGCACGGGGCGCGGTGGGGACCGCGGCCGATGGGCACCGCGCGCCCGAGGGCGCGGCGAGCGGCGGTGCGACCCAGCGCGAAGTCCCTTTGACGACTGGGCACGGCGTTGGGGGAGAGGAGGGCCGCCTCCTCGGGGAACAGCGGCTCCGGTGTGTCCACGCAGGCGTAGCCGACCCACGCGGGGAAAGGCGAGGGCGTCACACCTCGACGGTGGAGTGAAAGCTGAGCTCCGGGTACTGCTGGGCCGCGTAGTTCACGTTGAACTCGGACTGCGCGATGAAGGTGAGGTTCTCCGCCAGGTCGCGGTAGCAGCGCCGCTTGTTCTCGCGGATGAAGCGCTCGAGCACGTCGTCGGGGCCCGCGACCCAACGGCACGCGGAGAGTGAGAGCTGCTCGAAGCGGGCGCGCACGCGATACTCGCTCTCCAGGCGTGAAGCGATGACCTCGAACTGGAGCACGCCGAGGGCGCCGAGGACGTAGTCGGCCCCCTCCAGCGGCCGGAATAGCTGGGCGGCGCCCTCCTCGGAGAGCTCGCGGAGGCCCTTGTTGAGCGCCTTCGCCTTGAGCGGATCAAGGAGCAGGGCGCGTCGGAAGAGCTCGGGGGCGAAGGCCGGGATGCCGGTGAACTTGAGGGCCTCGCCCTCGGTGAAGGTGTCGCCGATGCGGATGCCGCCGTGGTTGTGGAGGCCGAGGATGTCGCCGGGGAAGGCCTCGTCGGCGATGACCCGCTCGCGCGCGAGGAAGGTCGTGGCGTTGTTCACGGCCCGAGTCTTGCCGACGCGCACGTGCGAGAGCTTCATACCCCGCCGGTAGCGCCCCGACGTGATGCGGACGAAGGCCATCCGGTCGTGGTGGTGCTTGTCGAGGTTCGCCTGGATCTTGAAGACGAAGCCGCTGAACTTCTCCTCCTCGGGGGAGACGTCGCGCGTCGTGGTGGCTCGACCCTGCGGGGGTGGGGCTATCTGCACGAAGTGGTCGAGCAGCTCCTTCACGCCGAAGTTGTTGATCGCGCTGCCGAAGAAGACCGGCGTCACCCGGCCGGCTCGGTAGGCCTCGACGTCGAAGGGATCGAGGGCGGAGAGCAGCTCTAGATCCTCGCGGAGCTGTTCGGCCTGGGCGACGGGGATCCATTTCTCGAGGTCGTCGGTGCTGTCGAGGACCACCCGCTCGTTGCGCTTGCCGCGCTCGGAGGGTTGGTAGAAGACGACCTGCTGGTTGGGGATGTCGTAGATGCCCTCGAAGCGCTTCCCCATCCCGATGGGCCAGGTCATGGGCACGCACTGGATGTTCAACGTCTTCTCGACGTCGTCGAGCAGGTCGAAGGGATCGAGGCACTCGCGATCGAACTTGTTGGCGAAGGTCATCACCGGCGTAGTTCGGAGGCGACACACGTCCATGAGCGCGCGCGTGCGCTGCTCGACGCCCTTGGCGCCGTCGAGCACCATCAGGGCGCTGTCGACGGCCGTGAGGACGCGGTAGGTGTCCTCGCTGAAGTCCGCGTGCCCCGGTGTGTCGAGCAGGTTCACGGCGCGGTCGCGGTAGTCGAAGCTCATCACCGCGGTGCTCACGGAGATGCCGCGCTTCTGCTCGACCTCGAGGAAGTCGCTGGTGGCGTGCCGGGTCGCCCGCCGCGCGCGCACCGCCCCGGCGAGTTGGATCGCCCCACCAAAGAGAAGGAGCTTCTCGGTGATGGTGGTCTTGCCCGCGTCCGGGTGGCTGATGATGGCGAAGGTCCGCCGCCGCTCGATCTGGTCCTGCAAGGCGCTCATCAAGTCCGCTCAATCGCCGCTGGGCTGGTTTCTTCCGCTCAATCGCCGCTGGGCTGGTGGCGGCGGATCTACTACAGGTCGTGGCGGAAGGACACCTGCAACCCGTGGATCAAGCCGCCAGCATCGAAGTCGCCGACCGGGTCGTCCGCCCGTCGCTGCTCGACGCGCTCCTCGCTGAGCACCGTGAGCTGGTAGACGAGGTCGAGGGAGATGGGGCTGCGGTGGACCTCGAGCGGATCGGCGAAGGAGAAGCCCACGCCACCAGCGAGCAGGTGGGCGTCGCTGTCGATGTAGTTGAAGACATCGGTGGGCACCGGCGCTGGCGTTGGCCGGTAGCTGTAGCCGGCGCGCAGGCGCACCCGGGGGTGCGGTCGCTGCTCGACGCCGAGCTTCCACACGGGGACGTCCCGGAAGCGTAGATCCACCGGTCGGCCGTTGCCGATGTCGAGCCGCTCTCCGAGCCCGAGGCCGGAGGCGAGGGGGCCGCTGATGTCCGAGGTGAAGGTGGGGGAGGGGTCGGGGGCCTGGGACCACCGGGCCCAGGAGAGCTCCGCCGACACGAGGAGATCGGCCTCCCTCCAATCATAGGCGGCCCCCAGGTTCCAGTAGTCGGGGACGTAGAGCGCCGTGCCCCCGATGTCGAGGTGCATGTCCAGCAGCCCGTCGATCGAGATGTCCACCGGGATGGCGTAGTCGAGCTGGAGCTCTCGACGGTAGCTGGCGCCCACCGCGAGGCCCCTCGCCGGACGCAGCAAGACGCCCGCGACCGGCGCGGCGGTCGGCGCGATCTCGATGTCGATCGACTGCTCCTCGATGCGTCGGTTGGCGATCTCGATGGTGAGCGCCGCTTGCCCGTCGATCGCGGCGAGGACCTGGACCCCGCCGCCGAAGCTCAACCAGTCGACGGGCTCGACGGCGACCGACGCCAGCACCACCACCTTGTCGGGCAGGCTCTGGTACCGATAGTACTGCGGGATCTGAGGATCGATGCCCTCGCCGCGAAGCAGGTTCAGGGTCGGCAGGAACACGCTCACGCCGACCGCCACACGATTCTGGATCAGCCCGCCGAGGGGGAAGACGGCGCCCAGGTTGAAGCCGTTGAAGCTCGGCGGCAGCGCGCTGGGCACCTCCGTCTGCTCGGGACGCTGGAGGTCGCGGTCGATGTGCAGGTCGGTGAAGCTCGCCATGAAGCCGGCGCCGACGGCCACCTTCTTACGCCGCGTGAGCCCCGCCGGGTTGTAGAAGGTCGCGGTGTAGTCATCGGCTACCGCGGCGTGGGCGTTGCCCATCGCCGTGCCGCGTGGGTTGTAGCCGTAGATGTCGAGCACGCTGGCTCCGGCCGTCGCCGCGAGCAGCGAGAGCAACGCGAGCCTCACGGTGCCTCCACGTCGCACCCGCGGAAGATCGAGCGGGAGACCGCGAGCAGCTCGTCGACGCCGCCCCGGTCGATGAAGGTCACGATCTCCGGCAGCGCCACCCGCGCGACCTCCGGGTCGAGGAGCCGGGCGAGAAGCTCCATCATCGAGGCCCGCAGCTCCGCGTCGTCGGAGAGCTGACGGAGGATCGGCGACAGCGGCGCCAGCACCCGATTGAGCTGCTCGTCCTCCGCCAGCGTCGCGATCGTCACCAGCAACTCGCCGAGGGGCACCTCGTCGCTGATGAAGAGGTCGTAGGCGAGCCACACAAAGACCGGATCGCGCCGCGACAGGACGCTGTTCGGCGTCACCTCGGCGCATCGCCCCACCCGGTCGTAGACGTCGCAGCACAGCAGGTCCTGGAGCGCCGGGAAGAGGGGGCGGTCGGGGGAGAGCAACGCCGCCGTGTCGGCGAGGAAGGTGGACAGCGGCGGTTGGTCGAGCGCGAGCACGTCGATGCCCTCAAGCGGCCCCACGACCTCCTCGTCGAAGTCGAAGCCCGGCCGGATCAGGGAGAAGACGATGTTGCACACGAACGCCGTGAAGCCCGGACGCGTGAAGATCGTGCCCTCCTCGCCCCGGAGCAGCGCCTGCACGATGTCCATCTCGAGCAGACGCCCGAGCCCCGAGAGCAGGCGGGGCAGCTCCGGGGTCTCCGCCGTGTGGCGAATGGCCGCGAAGAGCGTGTCGCCGTCGCACTCCGTCAGGATTCGCCGCGCGTCGGTGAAGACCTCGGCGCGAAAGGTCGCCGGCTCGGCGAGGAAGGCGAGCAGGTCGCGGACGAGGGGGAGCGTCTCGCGCAGGGCGGGCTCCTCGGTCAGCGCGAGAAGCGCATCTAGCTCGCCGCCAGACAGCGATCCGACGAGGTCGAGCGAGACCTTCAACAGGCGCCGGAGCTGCTGCCGCGTGACCGTCTCCTCGTCGCCGAGCACGTCGGCGATGGCCGACAGCTCGCGGTCTCGCAGCATCTCGACGAGGTTCGGCGCCAGCTCGCGGAGGGTGGGGCACGCCGCGGGGACGGCGGCGCTCGGCGGGGCACCGGCGTCCTCCGCCGCGCCGCAGCCGAGGCACAACAGGACGATCAGCGCCCGCACAGTCGCTCGAGGGCCGCCGGGTCCGAGTGGCACTTCGCGCACCCGCGGCGGTTGACGCCGCAGCGCCGCGCGAAGCCGGGCGGGTGCGGGTCGGCGCGCAGGGTCGCGGTGGTCTCCGTCGAGTGGCAGCGCACGCAGGTCCTCTCCTCATGGCAACCGACGCAGGCGCGGAGGTTGCGCCGGGCCTCGATGCCGTGGTCGCTGGGACCCCCCAGATAGTCCACCCAGCCGCTCGGATGGAAGTCGCTTCCGCGGAACTCGAGGGGTCCGGCGTGATCGGTGACGCCGGCCTGGCGGTGGCAACCGACGCAGAACGTCTGCAAACGGTGGCAGCGCGTGCAGTCCGGGTCGTTTCGTCGCGCCGGCGGCGCGTGGGTCGCGAGGTAGTCGGCGGGGTGCACCTCGAGGGGTCGCACGACGCCGTCGTGGCAGGCGTTGCAGGCGCGCTCGGCGTGGCACGCGCGGCAGGACTCGGGGTCTGCGGCGGCCTGCGCGCCGTGGCCCTTGGCGAAGGCCGGCCGTCGATGGTCGCCGGGGATCAAGGGACCCGTGGGCAGCGCCGTGCGGAGCCGGCCGTCGGGGCGAATCGGGTGGCATGTGGCGCAGCGTGCGTTGGCCCGCGATCCGTCGTGGCAGATCCGGCAGTCGGTCTCCGAGGGGCGGTTTGCGCCGGCGTGGCAGTCGACGCAGTTCGCGCCGCGAGCCAGGTGCGGACGGTGCCCGAAGCGCAGCGGCGCGGGGGCTCCGCGCGGCGTCACCGAGATCCGCCCGTCGTCGTGACAGGTGGCGCAGGCCTTCGGATCCGCCGCGCCCCCGCCCGGGCGCAGGGCCTGGGCGACGGTTGGGTGACAGCGCTTGCACTCCACCGCCGCGTGGGCCGTGTGCGAGAAGGCGGCGGGCGGCGGGTAGAGGGCGGCGAGCAGCAACGCCGTCACAGCCACTCCTCCACGACGACTCGGCCCATGGCCCGCACCCGATAGGGGCGATCGACGCCCGCGTAGGCCTCGCTCAGCGCCTCGATTCGCACCTGCTCGCCGGGGCGCCAGCTCAGGGCGACGAGCCCCCAGCCGGAGGGGGCTTCAACCTGGACGGCGCCGGCGCGCAGCCTCATGGACAACGGCGCCTGGGTCGGCAGGGGCAGCGTCGCGAAGACGTCGCCGTAGTGTCGCTCGCCGCCGTAGCCAAAGCCCGAGCGGCCCTCGACGCCGATCCGGGCGTCGCGGCTCAATCGGCGAATGGCGCGGGCCCCGATGTCTGCGGCGCGGGCGTCGGCGTCGAAGCGGCGGGCGCCGCCGTCGATGCTGAGACGCCAGGGGCCGGCCTCGGCGCCGAGGGAGAGGTCGAGGGCGTCGTAGGGGCGTGCGCCGAAGGCGTTCCAGATGCTGTCGGCGCTGAAGGTGGGCGTCACGCGGCGCCAGCGCGCGCCGGCGCGGAGCGGGCCGGCGGTCGCGTCGACGCCGGCCCAGAGATCGACCCAGCGCTCGAAGAGCGTGTCGTATCGGACGCCCGCGTCGGCTCGCAGGCCGACGAATGGGCCCACGGCGAGCGCCAGGCCGGCGTCAGCGCGCTGCACCTCGTCGTCGAAGAGCCGCCGCCATGAAGCGCGGGCGCGGATCTGGGAGAGGTCACGGGTCTCGACGGCGGCGCCGAGCACGTAGCCGGCGTCACTGGAGAGCGCCGCGCCGTCGGGCTCGTAGATGTCGGGCCCGAACTCGGACCAGCCCTGTCGGGCGGCCAGGCCAGCGCTGCCCTCGAAGGTCACGCGTGGTACGAGCCGGAGACGTGCGGTGGCGCCGTCCATCGCGTCGAAGCCGAGGGCGTCGTAGAGCACGTGGCGGCCGGCGCGCAGATCAAGGACGCCGGCGAGATTGTGCACCACGAGCTCGAGGGTGTGGGCTTCGAGCCGAGCGCGTCGGCCGTCGGGGAGGGCTTCGAGCTCCGCCGGGGTCGGCCCGAGGTCGCTGCCGACGGAGAGGTCGACGTCGAGACGCCACCGTGGACCGTCGGCCTCGGGGTCGCCGAAGACGCCGAGCTGGAGCCGCTGTCGGACCTCGGTGCGGTCGACGGGGTCGAGGCGGGCGCCGCGCCAGCGGTCGGCGACGAGGTGCGTGTCGACCCGCACGTGGTAGCGCGCCCCTACGGGCCACGGCGGGACCGCCGTCGCCACCGAGGGGAGGAGCGCACAAGCCAGGGAAGCGGCGATTGAGCGGACGGGCGCGAGCCCAGCGGCGATTGAGCGGACGGGCGCGAGCCCAGCGGCGATTGAGCGAAACAATACAACGGCCCAACGCATCGCCCGCAGGGTAAAGGAATCGACGCGCAGCGCCGCAACATTTCAAGAGCTATGAAAAAGATGCAGAGTTGGCTCGGGGGCGCGCACGGTGATACGCCGTTTCGGGACGGCGGCTCGTTTCTTGCTAGCCCAGATGTCCACGTGTGGGGACCGAGATGAGACACGAACACGAGGCCGGATTCACGCTGATCGAGCTGCTGCTCGTGGTGGTGACGATCATGCTGCTCAGCCTGCTCGCCTATCCGTCGCTGAAGAGCTTCAACGCCAGCAACGCCGACACCGACGTCGCGAGCGCGATCGCCAACACCATCAACAAGGTGCGCGACCAGGCCCGCCGCCGCAACCGTGCCTACGCCGTGACGCTGCGCGACTTCAACGGGGCGACGCCCAACGGCCGGATGGTGATCCGCGAGGGGAGCTCGAGTAGCTGTCGGGAGACCTTCGCCGACCTCGCCGCGAACTCCCGCGAGATCGAGCGCATCCCCTACGGTCAGGCCGTGGAGGAAGACTACCCGGGCAAGACCGTCCTCTTCGTGGGCGCGAGCGGATGGGCCGCCCCCAACGGCAGCGTCGCCAACCCGACGCGGACGCCCTTCGAGCTGTGCGCTTCACCCGACGGCGCCTTGCTGCGCGTCGCCAACGGCGTCCCGGTGGCGCTCACGGGGCGCTACCAGGTCGTGGTGCAGCGATTCATCGCCCAGGAGGATGGCTGGGCGCGCGAGGGCCCCCTCCGCACGGTGGAGCTCACCTTCAACTCCGGCGCCCGTTTGGGGATCAACTGATGGGTATCCGCACCCAACGCGGCTTCACGATGGTCGAGATCATGATCGCCGTCGTCATCACGTCGATCGGCTTCGCGGCCATCTTCTCACTGCAGATCGCGAGCATCCAAGGCAACGTCGCGGCCCGCGAGATGGGGGCGGCGGTGAACCTCGCCGAGCGCTACGCCGAGGAGCTACGCCGCGACACGCACCTGTGGCTGCGCGAGGGCGGGGGCGCTGAACCGAACTTCATCGACCCTGACGACGCCGAGGAGTGGCGCAGCTTCACCTCGGATCCGGTGGACCACAACGGGCGGCCCTTCGTGGACGACGACGACGACGGCACCGAGCTCGCCCGCCAGCGCTTCTGCGTCCACTACTGGTTGCAGCCGCTGACCGGCAGCTACAAGGGCCTCTACCACGCGCGCGTCCGGGTGGTCTGGCCTCGGGCCGCCCTCGATCAGACGGGCCTCGACGAGGTCTGCAGCGCGCCGGCGGAGTTCCAGGACAACGTGCAGAGCTGGTTCACGATCACGGTCCCCGTGACCCTTCGCCAGCAGCCGGAAGGGGTGCCGGGTTGACCTCTCTTCGCAGCCGAGGGTTCACCCTCGTCGAGCTCCTCGTCGCCGGGTTGATCGCTTCGTTGGTGCTGATCGCGATCTACGTCGTCTTCATCGCGAACACGACTCAGTACTACCGCCAGGAGCAGATCGTCCAGATGCAGGAGTCGATGCGCTTCGCCGTCGAGTACCTGAAAAACGACATGCGCAACGTCGGTCGCAACTCGATCGCCAACGGCGTGGCGTCCTTCGCGTCGCAGCCCGACGTCACGGACGCGGGATACTGCGGGACGACCGGGGTGCGTGGCGTGCAGCTCTTCGACAACGAGCAGCAAGGGGTGCCCGCGGTGCTCGAGGAGCACGGCAACGGGCTGCGCCCGGACCGCCTGCGGATGATGGTCGACACCACCGGGGGGACGCAGTTCGCGGTGTCGACGCTGACACCGCTCGGCCAGCCGACCGTGATCCGGCTCGAGCGCGCCGGGGCCGCGACGTCGGCGGCGGCGGCGGAGATCCTCGGGGCCGAAGCCGCCTTCGAGGCGACCTTCAAGCCCGGCTACTACCTTCGGTTGGAGGACTCCAACGCCTTCACGCTGCTGCCGATCGAGGACGTCGACTACAACGGCGGCTCGCCGACCATCACGGTGGAGGACCCGGTCCGTTGCGGCGGCTTCCCCTCCTGGTGTCTGGCCGGGGAGTGTCGGGCGAACCCGGTGCAGCACATCGAGTACCGCCTGGTCGCCGACGGGCAGCCGAACTCGCTGAAGACCGACCTGGTGCGCCAGGCGATTCACTCGATCAACGACGAGCCGATCCTCGCGGAGCGGGTCGTGGTCGCCGAGTACATCGTCAACATGCAGCTCTGGGGGATCTTCGACACCCGGAACAACGGCAGCTCGACGCCGGTCATCCCCGCCGACGCGACCCCGAAGGACGACATCGGCAACTGGTCGGAGGACACCGAGGCGCAGCGCTTCAACTCGCGCCCGGAGCGCATCCGCAAGCTGCATGTGCTGCTGGCGCGACGCACGGCGCGGGAGGACGAGGAGCTGACGGTGGCCCCGGGGATGGCCAACGCGCCGGAGGAGCGCGTGGCCGCGGATCTGACGTGGTTCGACCTCGACGGAGAGGGCGAGCCCGATCGAACGACGGGGTTGGCCCGGGTGGCGACGCTGCACGGCGCCGTCGAGACTCCAAACCTGGTCGTGAAGCGCAAGCCGGAGGGCCCGTGAAGAACCGTCGCCACGAACGCGGCAGCGCCTTGGTGCTGGCGGTGCTGATCCTCTTTGCGATGCTGGGGCTGGGCATGCTCGCGATGCGCTCGGCGACCCAGAACATCGCCGGCTCCGGTAACCTGCGTCTGGCCAAACAGGCGCGCTACGTGGCGGAGGTCGGCCTGCACCACGCCATCAAGCTGATGGAGGTCGAGACCGACGCCATCCTCCTCGGGCGCAGCCGCGCCGGCGGTGGCGTCGTCACGGTCAACAGCGCGGGCAACGTGAAGAACAAGGACGGGGAGGCGATCACGGTGGCCCTCGGGGCGCCGCCCGTTCTCTCCGTCGAGCCGCCGGCCCTCGGGGCCTTCCAGGCGGCGCTCGTGCCGAGCTACGAGGTGACGCTCGATGGTTTCAAGGCCATCAACCCCGTGGGCAATAGCGGGGGCGGAGGCCAAGCCGGGTTCTGCCGCGTCGAGTACACGTCCCGAGGGTTCGTGGCCAGCGAAGCGTTGCCCGACCTCAACGAGATCGATCCCGAAGAGCGGCTGGCGACGAGCAGCGTGAAGGCGACGGTGGTCGTCAAGCGGCGCTGCCCATGAGAACGAGGATGGACATGAGAGCGAACCTGATTCCGACGCTCGCGATGACGCTGTGGGCCCTGCCCGCGGCGGGGCAGCAGCGGGTCGCCGACGTCACCATCCTGGTGGACCAGTCCCACGAGATGTCGAAGGTGCTCGACGCAAACGCCGCGGATCGGTGCGCTCAGGACCCGAATATGGGGGAGCCCGGGGCGGGGCTGGAGTCGCGGGACTATCTCAAAAGCGCCCTGATGGGCGTCCGCGACATCCTCGCGGGGCGGGTCGTCGAGGCGGGGCGTTTCTGCCGTCTCGACGACGACCGGACGCCGGAGGAGATGTGCCGCCAGCAATCGGAGCCCGGGGGGTGGCTGCCCTGTGACGAGGTCGATGTGCGGGAGCGTGACGACAGCGGGTGGGTGCGTCGCGACCGCGCCGAGCTGAACTTCCACCTCTTCGGGATGGACACCGACGCGGCCGCCGGGGACGACGACGTCGGTGACGACCACGGCGCGAACAACGATGTGCGGCAGATCGCCGGGGGCCGACCGAACCTCGGGATCGTCTCGATGGAGGGCGCGGCGCGGGACATCGTCCACGGGCTGCGCCCCGCCGGAGATCGGGGATGGGTCCGGGGCGGCGCGCCGATCACCGCGATGCTGCGCGATCTGCTGCACGAGTACCGACGGCGTCGCGCCGCGGGGGACCTCCTCCGCAAACAGGTCGCCGTGCTCATCACGACGGGCACCGAAGGGTGGTACCGGCGCGGGGCCTGCAACGCCGGGCGTTGCAGCTCCGATGGGGACGCAGACCAGGAGGGGCGCTGCGAGGCCGACAAGTGCTGGTGGCCGATGGAGCTCGCCTTCAGCGCGGCGGACGACGAGGACGAGCTCGACGAGAAGCCCGCGGCGGTGCGGTTTGCCCGGGCGATCGGCCAGGAGGGAGCCACGCTCTTCATCGTCGCCATTCGGCCCCCCGAGGCCTCTCTCGCGGCGTTGGCGGAGATCGCGGCGGCGTCGAACCCCGCGGCTCCGGGGGACGAGGACACGCCCGGGCTGTTCGTGGTCAACGAGTTCGACGACTTGATCAACGCGCTCCCGGCCAAGATCTCGAGCTTCGCCCGGGCGGGCATCCGTTCGCGGGCTCGGCCGCTGATCGTGGGCCCGGCGCCCAAGGACATGGAGGCGATCGAGGACAAGTACGCGCCGGCGAACTTCCGCTTCCTGCAGTGGCGCTTCACCACCGCCGGCGAGGTCGTGGGCGGCGACTCGTCGGCCTACGGGCGGGTCTTCTCCGCGGAGCGGGGTTGCACGACCGGCCAGAACGAGCGGCTCGCCAAGGAGCTCGGCGCGGTGAAGTTCGAGGAGTCGGTGGCGGCCCAGGAGGACCGGCGCGCGGTCACCGAGGTGCCGGCCTTGCCGGACGCGCAGTTCCACGCCGGGCGGCACCTCGAGCCGGGCAATGTGGCCGACGACGTGCGCGTCGTCGTTGGGATCCAGAACCTGCAACCGTTCCTCTTCAAGGCGAATTGCACCGAGAACGCGGCGGACTGCACGGTCGCCGACGACGCCGACGTGCGCGACGAAGTGGAGAAGATGCTGTTGCCGATCGGCGTCCAGGGCCTGCCGGCGGCGTTTCGTCGCGCTGGGCTGCGCGTCGCGGGGCACTTCGGCGATCGCGGCCTGCCACCGGAGAACAACGACGGCGAAGTCGGCCCCCGCCAGCTCGCGGAGATCCTCACCGGGGACATGGTGACGATCGGCTTGCCGACGTTGGGCGTCGAGTCTCCCAGCTACCAGGCCTTCCTGACGAGCGAGCGGGATGACCGCGCGACGCTGCTCGCGGTGGGCGCGCGGGACGGACAGCTCCACGTCTTCCGTGCGGTCGACGGCGTCGAGTTGCTCACCGTCGCGCCGACGATGGGCTGGTCTCAGATGGACGATGGCGGCTTCGCGGCGGACGGCCCGCTGAGCACGGCGGTGGTGCGCGAGTGCATGAACCTCGACGCCGAGGAGGAGGGCTGCGCGGGTGAGCTCGAGAACTTCCGGGTGATGATCGTCGGTGGATCGGGGACCAAGTCGCGCAGCCTCTACCGGGTGGACGTGACGCACTTGAAGGGGGACTTCACGGATCCGGAGGACAACGCGAACCCCGCGCTGGATCTCGGCGCGGTCTTCCCCGCCGACGACAACCAGACGCGCCAGCACATCTGGAACCTGTCCTACGGCGATGTCGGCGGACAGCTCGGGACCACCGTCTCGCGACCGGTCCTCACCCACGTGCGGAACCGGGAGCGCCTGGTGGCGGCGGTGGTGGCGGGCTGTGGCGACGACCCCGACGAGCAGGGGTGGGGCCACTGTGTGGTCGTTCGAGACGCCCGTGACGGTTCGGAGATCGCGACCATCACCCACGACGATATGGACGAGCCGATGGTGGGCTCTCCCACGGTCTTCTCCGCCGGGGGCTTGAGCGCCGCCCAGCGGATCTATCTCGGCGACAAGGTCGGGCGGCTGTGGCGCATCGACCTCCGAGATCCCCGACCGGAGCGCTGGGAGGCGGCCATCGCCTGGCCGCCCCCGGACCTCCAGGGCGAAGCGCTGATGGGCTACCCGCAGGGGGACGGCGTCGGCCCCGTGGTGGGAGCGCCCTCCATCTTCCGTGGCCAAAACGGCCGGGTCGAGGTGGTCTACGGCCACGGGCAGGTCGATCTGGAGGCGGAGGAGGCGGAGGGGGGGCTGCGGCGCTTCATCGTGTCGTTCACCGAGGTCCTGCTGGAGGACGAGACGACCTACGAGGCCCAGGCGAACTGGGTCTTCGAGCTGAAGCGCGCGGAGTATCTGAGCGGTGAGGTCGTCACTCGGGACGAGATCTCCTACTTCACGACCATCGAGGACGTGAGCGTCGGGGGCGCGACGGCCCAGGGGCGGGTCTACGGGGTGCACGGCTTCAAGCCCAACGTGAACGACGACAACGAGGCGGAGGAGCTCGACCTCGGCGACGGACGCGTCGGCGCCGTGCGCCCCGAGCTGCCCCTCTTCGGCGAGAACGGCGAGCCCGCGGGGAAGGCGCTCAGCCTGTTGCTCCCCCCGGGGCGCGTGCCGTTCGGGCTGGCGTTTGTGACCACCCCCTCGTGCCTCGCGGGTCAGCCCCCGGCGACTCAGATCGTGCTCAACCTCGCCGACGAGACGCGCGGCGGAGCCCCGGTGGCGGCCAACGCGCTGCGCGCCGAGCAGGTCGAGAACGGGCGTCTTCGAGTGGCGGCGCTCGACGGGCGCATCCACGCCGAGAAGGGGGGCGCCGACACGCTCGCGCTCACCCTCGGCGCAGACCGGGACGGCAACGCGACGAGCAGCAGCGCCAGTCGCTCCGGGCCGATTCAATCCTGGGGCAGCACCTTCACGAATTAGGGCCCATCGGGGTGTCGAGCGGGGCGGGGCGGTGCTATATATGGCCGCTATGTGTGCCCCCGTGCGTGTCAATCTGGTCGCGCCCCTGCTCGCGTCCATTGCCCTCGCCGCGCCGGCGACAGTGGGCTTGATGCCGGTCGAGGCGCCCGAGTCGGAGGCGACGGGGCGTCGAATCCTCACCGCGTTGCGGGCGGGGGTCGCCGGCACCGACGGGCTGCTCGAGAAGGGGCCCGTCGGCATGGGCCTCGACGAAGCCCGCATGACCTTCTCCTGCTTCGATGAGTCTGCGGCGTGCATGGCGCAGGTCGGCGGCCTGCTGGAGGTCGACCGACTGGTCTGGGCGCACCTCGCTCGCAAGGACGGTCGCTGGAGTCTGCGCTTGCGGCACCTCGACGTGGCTGGCGCGGAGATGGTGCGCGACGAGGATCTGGTCGTGATGGAGGGTCTCGGCGACGAGGCCCGGCTCGCGGACCTCGCCGAGGCGTTCATCCGGGGTGAGTCGTTGTCATCGAACGCTGGCGTTCAGCTCACGGTCGAGAGCCGCCCAGACGGGGCGACCGTGCTCCTCGACGGCCGCGAGGTGGGCGTGACGCCCCTGACCGTACCCACCGCTCAGGGGGCCCACCGCCTCGAGCTCCGCGCGGAGGGGATGATGCGCGCCGCCAAGACCGTCGAGCTCGCCACCGACGACACCGTCCGCGTGCAGCTCGTCCCGGCGGGGGTCTCGGTCGCGCCCGGGGGGCAGCGCCGGAGCACCGGGTTCTGGCTCGGCGTCGGCACGGGGGGCCTGGCGGTCGCGGCGTCGGGTGTGTCGACCTACTACGGCCTGGAGACGCTCCGACTGCGTCGCGAGGTCGAGGACGAGCTGAACCAGGAGAACTTCGAGCGGGTGGAGCCGGACTTCGATCGCGCGAAGCTGATCACCAACGTCGGGTGGGGGGTCGCGGCGGTGTCCGCGGGGCTCAGCGCCTACTTCTTCCTGCTCCACGACGATGTCACTGCGGGCATCGGAGCCACGCCGGGCGGAGCGACCGTCAAGGTGCGCTGGTAGCCTCTACGTCCTCGAGAAAGCCCGTGAAGCGCGCCTTCTCGACGGCGTCGAGCTCTGCGAACTGCACGCCGAAGCCGACGTTGCGCAGGTGGTGCACGACGACGCCGCTCACCTCCAGTTGCAGTTCGGCGGCCTGGAAGAGCAGATCGACGTGCTGGTTGAGGGGGAGGGGCTCCCGAGCGAAGACGAAGACACCGCCGAGGCTCACGTCGCGGGTGGTCAGCGCGTAGCTGCCGTCGCGACCGGCGATGTGGATCTCCAGCTCACATGGATAGCGCGGGTGCGCTCTGCGTTCTCGACCCATGCCCTCGTCTTCGTCATCGCGCGGCCCGAGGTTGAGCCGCTGGCCAGAAGGGGGTCGTGGCGCACCGGGTCGCGCGGCACGGCGCGATGGGCGCCGGCGGGGGGCCCACGGGGCGCACCGCGCCTTCGCTGACGCCACCGAGGGCGGTGAGCCGACGGCGAAGCGCTGGCGCGTCCGTGTGGTCCGGGTAGGCCTCGAGAAAGCTCTTCAGGTCGAGCGTGAGCGCGTCTCGGTCATAGCGACGTAGCTCGATCGCGCGCCGGAGCGCGGCGGCGCCGGCCTCGCCCTCGCTGGCGGCGAGGGCCTCAAGCTGGGCAGCGGCGGCCCGCGGCCGGCCGTCGTGCACCAGCAGATCGGCGAGGTGCCGCCGGGCGTCGGCCACCAGCGGCGAGTCGGGGTGCTGATCGATGAAGCGGCCCCAGGCCTCGGCCGCCGTCCGGGCGTGGAGCGCGAGGGTGTAGCTCACCGCCGCGGCGACCTTCGCCCAGGGCTCGTTCACCCCGTCGTAGATGCGGGCGGCGTTGATGAAGAGGCGCTGCCGAAAGAGGTTCGTGGCCTCATCGCCCTTCCGCGCCGAGTACACGCCCTTGAAGGTCGTCAGCAGCGCGTCCTCCCGAGCCGCGTGTCCCGCCTGCCGGCGCGCGAACTTGAGCGCGTCGTACTCTGCCCGGCGCTGTGGTTGGGCCGCGACGAGCCGGTAGATCGCGCGCAGGCCGAGCTCGCTGCGGACCCGTCGACCGGCGACATCTCGCAGGTCCTCGAGGACCGCGGAGGCGTCGCCGAACTCGATGCGGATGGTCGCTCGATCGACCAACAGCGTGTCGCGTTCGTCGGTCTCGGGTCGCAGCGCGCCGATGAGGGCGGTCTGGGCGTCGATGACCCCGCGCACTTCGACGGGCATCGGTCGCTTCGCCGGTGGACCGTGGAGGAAGCGGCCGGTAGACGCGCCGGCGACGCCCGCCACACACGCGCGAGCCACGGCGATGTCGACCATCGTCCGGGCGGCCTCGATGCGCTGCTCACCCTCGGCTTCGCGCCGCATCCGCTTCAGGATGACGTTGGCGCGGCTCCCGTAGCCGAGGGTCCCGAGTCGGCGGACGAGGGCGAGGCGTTCGGACCAGGGGGCGGAAACGTCCGCCGCCCGCACGTCGACCAGCCCGCTGAGGGACCGGCGGAGCGCCTCGTCCAAGGCGATCCCAGCGGAGACGAAGGGTGCCAGGCGGGCGTCGATTCGCCGCCCTACGGTGGTGGCGAAGGCCTTGGCTTCTGCGGGGTGGGCGCGTCGCCACACACCCTCGCCACCAAAGCGGCGCCCGGCCCACACCAGCAGACGATCGGCGGTGGCGTCGTCGCCGGTGGCGCGAACCGCGTCCACCAGTTGCAGCGCGCGCGCGGGGAGATCGGCGGCTGTGGTCTGCTCGTCTGTGAGCGCCCGGAAGACAGCGGTGGCGGCGACGAGCTGCCCGCGGGAGAGCAGGTAGCGGACAGCGTGGCGCTGCAGGGAGGCCGGGACCCGTCCCGCGGGCGCCCCAGCCACGACCGTCTCCGCCCAGGAGGCGGCGCGGCGCAGCTCGGCCCGGCGGCGGAGCGGCGCGTCCGGCGCGCTGCGGCCCACCTCGGCCCACCTCGCCGCGGCCTGCGCCGGATCGAGCGCGAGCTCGGCCATCAGGGCGTCGGCGTGGACTCTCAGGAGCGCAGAGACGCTCTTCCCGATCCGGGAGACGGCGGCCCGTGCCTTCGAGTCGCGTCCCGCGTGCCAGTGCAACAACGACTCGAGGTATGCAGAGAGGTCGGGATCGAAGGGACCCGCCTCGTCCAGCAGGACGCGGACCCGCTTGCGATCGCCGTCGGCGAGGGCGAAGCCCGCCTGCCACAACGCGGCGATGCCCGCCGCGCCGTCGTCGGGGAAGCGCTCCCTCAGCTTCGCGAGCACGCTCGAGCCGCGCGCGCGGCGGGCCGTGCTGTCGGCGCGCTGTCCGTCGACCGCGAAGTAGGCCTCCGCGAGATGGAGCCAGTAGGTGGGCGGGAGATCGCGGTCGCGCTGGATCGCGTCTTCGAGGGTCGCGAGGTGGCTGTCGAGGAGCAGCTTCAGCTCTCGCTCCATCGCTGCGAGCGCCTTGCGCAGCGACTCGGGGCCACCCTGTTGCACCTTGACGCGCGTCTCACGGATCCGAGCGCGGGTGCTGGCGATTCGCGCGCTGCTCTGTTGGAGCGGGGCATAGTCGAGGGGCGGGAGGGTGGGGCCCGGCATCTGAAGTCCCGGGAGGGGGAGCCGAGCCGAGGGGGGCGTGGCGCGCAGCCGCAGCGTCGCGCGGAGCAAGCGCGCCGCGTGTTGGGCGAAGGCCTCCTCGATGACCCCGTCTGGGGCGCTCGTGCGCGCGGCTTCGACCAGCGCGAGGGCGGCGGTGGCCCGCTTCTTCCACCGTCGGCCCTTGTGGGGGGGGGCCATCGCGGCGGCGGCGCGCTGGAGCGCTGCGGCCGTCTCCGGGTGGGCCGCACAGGCCGGGCCCGCGGCTGCCCACGCCCCCGCCGCCACGAGGCGTTCGCACTCGAGCTCGGCGGAGAGGTCCGCAGTCGGAGCGGCCAGCACGATGATCGCCAGAAGCGTCGCGGACGTCATGGGGGCAAGTGTCGACCGGGCGCCGGGTCAGGTCAAACTCGCGCGCGCTACGGCTCGATCCGACCGAAGCCCTTCCAGTCATCGCACCCGCCGTCTTCGCCCGTCGCGACGCACGTCCAGCCGACGACCCCACCGGGCTGCGGCGCGCTGCTCCACACCACGCTCCCGCGCCTATCCAGGCCGGGTAGGGGCGCGGCTGGGCTGAGCCGCCGGCTCCCCGCTCCGTAGCTGATGACCTGGTCCCACCCATTTGCGGAGACGTCCGCGGGGGTGACGGTCGCGTCCAGGACGTTCACGGGCGTCGGGGCGCCGATGCGGAGCTTCCCGAGCCGACCGGAGGCGCTCTCGCTGGTGTGGAGCTCGGAGAGCTGGCCGATCACCAGGCGCCCTCGAGCGCCGATCCCGACGAGGTGTGCGTCCCCCACGAGCGTCTGGATGTCGGTGGCCTTGAAGGTGATGGCCTCCACCACGCTGGGGGCGTTGAGATAGACGAGTTGTGCGCCGGGCGTCGTGAGTCGGGAAGCCTCCAGAGCCAGGTGGCCGATGCGTACGCTCGCCGCGATCTCCACGTGCAGGCCGCGGTCCTGTGATCCGTCGAGCGCGACGTTGTCGAAGCTCAGCTCGTCGAAGTTCCGGAAGTACATGCCGACGCCGCCGTCCTCTCCAGAGACCGGATGCCGGACGGCGAAGCAGCCCTCGAAGGCCTGGGTCGTGGAGCCGACGCGGCTGTCGAAGTGCCAGCCGTGCATCAGGTAGTGGTCGGCGTGGCAGTTCGTGAAGCGGTTCAGCCAGAGCGTGCCTCGCGGGGCGTCTGGGCCGTGGTCTACCACCCCGAAGCCGATGTAGGCGTTTCGGATGAAGACGCTGCGGACGATGCTCCGGGCGAACTGCTCGTCGGCGGACGCGAAGGCCATCCCGACCGCGCCCGGGCCGTGCTGGCCGTGGAACCAGACCGACAGGTTCTCGATCGTGACGCGGGCGCCGGTGATCTCGAAGGCCGTCACGTCGACGCCGGAGGGGATCGAGAACCGCGTCTCGCGGGGGTCCGCACCGCGCAAGCTCCTCCCGCGCGAGCGGATCGTCTGCGTGATGAGGTAGTCGCCTCGTGCGAACGAGACGCTCCCCCCAGCGACGGTCCCGTCGATCGCGGCCTGGATAGCGCGCGTGTCGTCGGTCGCGCCGTCGGCCCGCGCGCCGAACCACTCGGGGCGCACCGCCGCGACTCGGCGTCCCAGGGCCACCGTGCCTTCGCCGGTGAAGATCGCGTGGGCCGCGCTGTGGATCCCGCCCTCGATGTTCAGCGCGGCGCCGCCAGGCACGCGGATCGATCCTCCGCGGGAGAACACCAACGTCACGTCGGCTGGGACGATGACTTCACCTGCGTCGGTGCCGAGATCGACGGGGGTGGACACGACCAGGTCCTCACCCCCCAGATCGACGAGGCACGTCGAGAGATCCGCGGGGGCCCGGCAGATCCGGTCCGTCGGGGGTCCTCGCTCCCCCTGGGGTCCGGGCGGTCCCTGGGGCCCCGGCTCGGGGGCCTCGCCGATGCGGTAAGTGCGACCCCCCGGGAGGTGTAGGGTCGCCGTTCCGTCGCCGTTGTCGACGGCGGTCACGCACTCGGTGGTGTCGCCCGGCCCGTCGGCGTCGCCTCCACACGCGCCCGCGAGGGCGCCCGCGCACAGGAGCGCCAGCCTGTGCCCCGGCCCGATCAAGCTGGGGCGTCGTCCGGTGGGAGCTCCACGCCCCGCGCTCCGAGCCACTTGCGCATCTCGTCCTTCGAGAGCGCCTTCTCGAGGGCCGCGACGGGATCGATGACGTCGTCTTCCACCAGTTTTCGCAGGCTCTCGTCCATCCCGATCATCCCGCGCGTCCGCCCCTGCTGGATGAGCCCGCCGATCTGGTGGGTCTTGCCCTCGCGGATCATCGAAGAGAGCGCCGGTGTCGAGAACATCACCTCGACGGCGGCGACGCGACCACCGGTCTTGCGGCGCAGGAGTTGCTGGGCGAGCACCCCGCGAATCACCGCCGACATGACGCCGCGGACGCCGTCCTGGCGGTCGGTGGGGAAGACGTTGATGACGCGGTCGATGGTCTTGGCGGCGGAGTTGGTGTGGAGCGTGCCGAAGACGAGCAGGCCCGTCTCGGCGGCGGAGAGGGCCATCGAGATGGTCTCGAGATCGCGCATCTCGCCGACGAGGATGCAGTCGGGATCCTCCCGCACCGCCGAGCGGAGCGCCGCGCGGAAGCTCTGGGAGTGGGTCCCCACCTCGCGCTGGCTCAGGATCGCCTCCCGGTTCTGGTGCACGAACTCGAGGGGGTCCTCGATGGTGACGATGTGCATCGCCCGGTTGCAGTTGATCTCGTGGATGATCGCCGACAGCGTCGTGCTCTTCCCCGAGCCGGTGGGACCGGTGACCAGCACCAGGCCACCATCGAGGTAGGCGAGGTTGCGCACCGAGCGGGGCATCTGGAGCTGCTCGAGCGTGAGGATCTTCTCGGGGATGATCCGAAAGACCGCGCCGTGCCCGCGCTCCTGCTCGAACAGGTTCACCCGGAAACGCGCCAGCCCGGGCACCTCGTAGGCGTAGTCGGCGTCACCACCATCGAGGTACTCCGCCCACGTCTCCTCCTCGGTGATGGGCTTCATCAAGCCCTCGAAGTCGGTGTCGGAGAGGACCCGATAGCGGATGGGGACGATGCGCCCCGATTGGCGGAAGAGCGGGGGCCGGCCGACGGAGAGGTGGAGGTCGGAGGCGCCGCGGTCGTTCATCAGCTTGAGGAATCGGTCGACGCGGTTCTTCGCCTTCATGTGCAGACCCTCAATCGTCGAGCCCGGTGCGCATCTGGGCGATGAACTCGGGCGGGCACAGGCCCTCGAAGTCCTCTTGCTTCTCGGCGCGGCGCCAGGCCGTCTCCGGGGCGATGAGCTTCGACTCGACCAACTCCATCAGCGCGAGATCGACCGTCTGCATCCCCAGGTTGCGACCGATCTGCATCAGGCTGCCGATCTGGTAGGTCTTGTCGTCGCGGATCAGGTTCCCGATGCCGAAGGTGCCCTTGAGGATCTCGAAGACGGCGACGCGGCCAGCGCCGTCTGCGCGCGGCACCAGCGACTGGCAGACCACCCACTTGAGGGCGTCCGAGAGCCCCATTCGCACCTGCGGCTGCTCCTCGGGGGGGAAGCTCGAGACCAGCCGGTCGACGGTCTGAACGGCGCTGGTGGTGTGCATCGTGGTGATGACGACGTGTCCGGTCTCGGCCGCCTCCATCGCGAGGCGGATGGTCTCGGGATCGCGCAGCTCGCCGACCATGATCACGTCGGGATCCTCACGCAGCGCGCCCCGGAGAGCTCGAGCGAAGCTCCGCGTATGCTTGCCGACCTCGCGCTGGTTGACGAGGCCGGTCTTGGCCGGGTGCACGAACTCGATCGGCTCCTCGAGGGTGATGATGTGGACCGCCTTGGTCTCGTTGAGCAAGTTGATCAGCGCCGCGAGCGTCGTGCTCTTGCCGCTGCTCGCCGGCCCCGAGACGACGATCAGCCCCTGGTGGTAGTCGAGCACCTCCGTCAGGTGCCCCGGCAGACGTAGATCCGAGAAGGTGGGCGGCATGTTGGGGATGGCCCGAAAGGTCGCGGCTGTGCCGAGCCGGTGGACGAAGGCGTTGGCCCGGTACCGCCCCACCTCGGGGATGGCGTAGCAGAAGTCGACCTCCCCAGCCTCGCGCAGCACCTCGAGCTGACGGCCCGCGAGCACCGACTCCACCATGCGCTGCGTCCGCTCCGCCTCGAGGGCGGGCAGGCCGTCCATCCGGGTGAGCTTCCCGCCGTGGCGTACCAGCGGCGGCTCGCCGACCTGGATGTGCAGATCGCTGCCGTTGACCTCGCGCATCCGCACCAGGAGCTGGTCCATCGGCTTCGACATGCTGGCCGAGGTGACGGTGACGGACTCGGCGGCGGCCTCTCGGGGCCGCCCGAGCTGCGCGCCGAGATCACGGGCGACCTCGGCGGCGCGCGTACGCACCTGGGCCGACGCGTCCTGGGTGCGGACGGCCTCGAGCAGGTCGAGGAGCTTGGGTTCTCGGAAGCCTCCGCAGGCGTTGACCGTCTCGAGCCGCAACTCTGGACGTTCGCTGGTCAACAGGCGCGTGAGCGGGGCGAGGGCCGATGGGTCACCGATGCGGCCCAGCGCCTCTACCGCGGCCCAGCAGCAGTCTTCGTCCGCCAGCGACTGTACGAGGAACGGGACCGCCCGGGCGTCCCCCAATGCCCCCAGGCTGTCGCAGGCCGACACCTTCAGCCACCAGTCGGGATCGCGCAGCATTCGGCACAGCGGGCCCACGAGGCGCGGATCGTTGAAGCTCTCGGCCACCATGAGCGCCGTGGTGCGCACGTCCTCGTTGGGGTGGAGGAGGAGCGCGAGGGTGGGATCGAGGAGCCGCTCGCCGAAGGTCTGCAGGGTGTGGACGATCCGGGTGCGAATCCAGCCCAGCAGCTCGTGCATGAACTCGAAGAGCTGGGTGAGGACCTCCGTGGGATCACCGCTCGCCAGCAAGACCTCGATGCAGGCGCGGCGAGTGGCGTCCTCGCCCTCCGCGAGCAGCTCGAGCATGCGCGCGCGCAGGAGCTTCGGTTGTCGCTGGGCCGCGCGTCCCAGGTATTGCTGGGCGTGCTCACGAACCGCCGCGTCGGGGGACTGGAAGAGCTCCAGCATGAGATCCATGACCCGCGGATCGTCGACGCGGCTCAGCGCCTCGAGAGCGGGCGCCGTCATTCGCGCGTCCTCGGCCGTCGCCGCGTGTAGGAGCACGTCGACCATCTGGTCCGGCTGGGCGACCTGGAGCAGCCGCCGCAGCGCGGGCGCCCGCAGGGAGATGGGGGCGTCCGTCACCGCGCGCGAGAGGTAACGCGACCCCGCCGGACCGGTGAGGGAGAGGGCGATCTCCCACCCCAACCGCTGCTGCCGGGCTCCCTTTTCGGCGAGCAACCGGTCGACGACGGGCGTCACGACCTCCGGTTGGAGTTGGCCGAAGACCCGCCCCGCCGCCGTCCGCTGGCCGGATGTCTTCGAGTCCATCGACTTCGCGAGGGCCATGGCGGCGGTGGCCGTGGCCCCCGCGCGGAAGAGCTCGATGGCGACCTGTCGCACGCTCGCGTCGGCGTGGAAGATGAGGGGCAGCGCGTCGGTCGCCGAGGTCCCGGATCCACGGAACTCCTGGAGGGTGGCGTCGCGCTCTTCGTCGTTTCGCCAGCGCGCCTCTTCGACGCGCTGCAGCAGGTTCTTGCGTCCGCCGAAGATCGCCATCAGCGCAGCAGTTGGCTGCGGACGAGGACCGCGTAGACGTACGTCGCGTTGACCTGATCGAGCCCGCATTGGGCGATCAGCGCCTCGAAGCTGCGGTGGCCGTCGATCTGCTCGTAGAGCCCGCGGCACCGGCCGTCGAGCTGTGACCAGTCGATTCGACTGGCCTCGTAGGCCCGCTGAGGGACGCGCTGGAGGTCGCCGATCGCCTGACTGTACTGGGCGAGGAGGGCCGCCGCCTGCGGATCGGGGGCCGGCGCCGGGGGCGCCTTGGCTCGCTTCTGCTGCACGGCCGCGGCGAGGAGCGCCTCCATCTCGTCCATCTCCGCTCCGCCTCCGGTGGCCGCCGGAGGCGGAGCGGAGGCCTGCGGCTGTGGGGCCGAGCGTCGCGGCGGTGGGGCCGAGCGCTCACGGATGGCCGCGGAGGCCTTCGGCTGCGGGGTCAGGGGCTGGGACAGGATCGCTTCGAGATCGGCGGCGTCGTCGGGGGGCGGCGGCGGGGCGCTCACGGCGGGGCGCCTCGCGGGGGCAGGGGTCCCACAGGCCTGTTCGAGGCGTCGGAGATCCGCCTCCGTCGGGGCCCGGGGCGCCGTGGACATCGGAAAGAGACGTTCGGCCAGCTCGGCGACGGTCGGTGCCCCCAACAGCCCCTCCGTAGGATCAGGCGTGCGTCGCGGACAGCGCGCGCGTCTGGGTGGTGAGGTCGCGGACCGTCGTGCGACGGTCCATCCCGCTGGTCTGGGCCAACTCGCGCCCCTTGAAGTGCAGCTCCACCATGTCGTCCCTGGTGAAGCGCGTGATCTCCATCTCGCCGGTGATCTCGAGGAAGTGCTCCAGCGCCGCGCCGCCCAGATCGAGCTTGGCCCCGAGCTGTGCCTTGAGCTGGGCGCCGGCGTCGAGCCGGTCGAGCAAGCCGTTGAGGCGCTTGGTCGTGAAGATCTTGCCGGCGTCCAGGCTGGCCGTCGACGTCGGCGCGGCGGCCACGGGCGCCGGAGGCGTCTCCCCGGGGACGGCGGCCTTCTTCTTCCGCGTCTTGGGCGTCGCGTCGGGCGCCTTCTTCTTCTTGGCCGTCGTCTTGCGGCTACGGCTCCGGGCGGCGGCCTTCTCGGCCTTCTCCCGTTCCTCGCGCAGCTTGGCCTTTTTCTGCAGCGCCTCGAGGGTGACGCCGGGCGTCGGCTCGACCCGGCTGACACCGGCGTCGATGTCGTGGAGCAGGCGGGTGAGGCGCTCGCCGAAACCCTCGCTCAGGGCGAGCGTGCCGCCGCCATCGGCGAGGACGCCCTTGCGGCAGAGATCCTTCTTGATCTGCGGGAAGCTGAGCTGCCAGAAGCGCGCGGCTCCCTCCGAGAGGTTGCGACCGGCGAAGTCTCGCACGGCGTCGATCTCGCCGGGCTGAACCGCGGCGGCCTCTACCAGGAGGCGGTCGAAGGTTTGCGTGATGCCCAGTCGGCGCCACAACTGGTCGTTGAGCTTTTCGAGACGCTCAGGGTCGATTGCGACCGGGTCGGTCACGTGTTTCTCCACTCTCAAAGACGTTGGACGCGACATCCTGCCACCCCCGGGGCAGCGGCTCAACCGGCACGTCAAACGTCGCTGGCGATCCGGAAGCCGAGGTCGGGGGCCACGCGGTCGGCGGAGACCAGATCGCGGGCCCAAAGCGGCCTCCCGCGCTCGTCGCCGGCGAGGAAGGAGCCGCCGCGGACGACGACGCGTGGGGCGCTGCCCGGCTCCACCGTTGCCGTCCACTCGCGGACCCCACCGGCGAAGTCCCCCGCGCCGAAGGGCGAGAGGTCGCAGGGCGCGTAGCCCACGCCGGGGGGCCACGGGCCGGGCCACGTCTCGGCGCAGGCCGCAAACGACGGCTCCCAGAGCTCGCCCCAGGGGAAGCTCCGCCCTTCGGTGCCGCGGGCGGCCTTCTCCCACTCCTGCTCGGTGGGCAGCCGCACCGGCCGTTGGGTCGCTTCGGCCAACCAGCGGCAGTAGGCGGCGGCGTCGGCGGCGCTGATCCCGACGACCGGTATCTCCGGCGCGAAGCGGCCGGCCTCGTCGCGGGCCGTCGGGAGTCGCACCTCGCCCCCCGCGTCCATCGGCCAGGCGGGTCGCAGGCCGTCGTGGGTGCGCGGCAGCCGGGCCCGCGCGTCGGTGGGATCGACGACGCAGAGGGCGCGCAGGAACTCGAGGTACTGGCCCGACGTGACCGGGTGGACGCCGATGAGGTAGTCCGGGAGCGCTTGCTCGGCGGGGACGCTGAACTCGTCGGCGGGGCTGCCGCTGCGGTAGGTCCCGGCCGGCACGTGCACCAGCCCCGGCGGGATGGCCCCGGCGCGCAGCATCCGTAGGCGCAGGCGGGTGCACCGCCCCGGGGCGATGACCAGCGTGGTGGTGAGCGTCTCACAGTCGGCGGCGCGCGCCGTGAGGCGGTAGATCCCCGCGGGGAGGGCCTCGAGCTTGATCGGCGCCGGCCCCAGGTCCTGCTCGTTGGCCGGCACCAGCCGCCGTTGGCGCACGACGTAGCGCCAGAGCCACACGTTCGCGCCGCGGGGGGTGATGTCGACGTGGATCGAGCCCTGCCCGCTGACCACGTCGGCGTAGCGGCCGTCGTCGATGCTGGCGATCATCCGCCGGTAGTACGCGCTGCGGGCGTGGTCCCCCACCGCCAGCGCGTGATCGTGTCGGCCGAGGTAGAGGTCGCAGAGCAGGCGCCTGGCCTGGCCGTCGTCGGGGGCCAACGCCGTGGCTCGGGACAGCGCGTTCACCGAGTGCGCGTAGGCGTCGGCCACCTCGATCTTCAGGGCCCGGAGCCGGGCCTCGGCCTCCCACGCGGAGGCCTTCGCGGCGGGGGAGTCCGCGGGGCCGAGGCCTGCGCGGGCGGTCGCCAGCGTGTCGGCGACGAGGGCCGCGTCCTCGAGCAGCGTCTGGTGCCGGGTCATGGCGGCGACGCCCTCTCGCACCAGGGGCTTGACGTCCCGCGTGACCATCCCGGCGCTGGTGGACGAGCCCTCCAGGAACTCACCGACGGTGTCGGCCAGCGCCCGCGCGTTGGCGAAGCGCTGCGTCTGGTCGCGGGCCATGCAGCGGAGGATGATCGCCTCGATGTCGGTGGGGATCTCCTCCGAAGGCGCCCGCTCCCGAGGTGCGGTGACCTCCTCTTCGAGGACCCGCTTGACGATCTCCCGGTTGCTCTTCCCGGCGAAGGGCGGCCGCAGCGTGAGGAGGTGGTAGAGGATGGCCCCGAGCCCGTAGACGTCGGTGCGCTCATCGACTTGGTCGATCAGCCCCATCGCCTGCTCGGGCGCCATGTAGGCGGGGGTGCCGATGATCTGCCCGTGCACCGTCTTCCAGCGCTCGCTGGTCGAGCGCGTCGAGCGCGTCGCCTGTCCGATGACTTTGCACAGTCCCCAGTCGAGGAGCACGACCTCACCGAAGTCGCCGACCATGACGTTGGACGGCTTCAGATCGCGATGCACGACGCCGCGCGTGTGGGCGAAGGCCACCGCCATGCAGAGCTGGTGGAAGAGGTGCAGGACGCGCATGCGCCCGAACTGCGCGCGCGTGTCGAGGTCACCCCGGCGCAGCGCCGAGATGATGGCCTTGAGGCTCCGACCCTCCACGCGGCGCATCACGAAGGCGACCTGGTCGCGCAGCCGGCCGAGCTCGTAGACCGCCATGATGCTGGGATGTTGGAGCTGCCCGGTGACCTGCGCCTCCTCGAGGAAGCGCACGCGGTCGAGGTCGCGGGCCCCGGTCTTGCGCAGGATCTTCACCGCCACCGGGCGCCCCAGGTGGAGGTCCCACGCCGCCAGGATTCGACCCATCGCGCCCCGCGCGATCTCCCCTTGGAGCTCGAAGCGCGGGGTCATATCGACCAGCCGCGCGACGAGGTCGTCGACGCTGGGCTCGTTGGTGACGGTGCTGACGTGGGTGCTGGCGTCGGCGACCGTGTGGTCGGTCTCGGACTCGTCGAGGTCGCGCACGACGGCGGCGATCTGCTCCGGTCGCAGGCCCGCGGCGGCGAGGGCGTCCTCCGGGCGGCTGCCGGCCCGGAGCGCGGTGGTGACCTGGCGGAGCAGGGGTTCGGCGACGCCATAGGCGTCACGGAGGACTCGGGTGAGCGCCGCCGGATCGACCATCCGTGCACTCTATTACGTCACCGCGGTGGATTCGACGGGTTTACCAGTCGAGCGTCTCGGCGGCTCGGTCGCTGTCAGGGAAGCGTTGGCGGAAGCGGGTCGCGGCTCGTCTGGCTTCGTCGGCGCGCCCTGTACGATGCAGGGACTCGGCGAGGCGGAAGGCGAACTCCTCGGCGTGGGTGCCGTCGCCGTACCGAGCGGTGGCCGCTCGCCACCACACGGGCGCCTCGTCGGGGGCGTGCTCGCTGATGAGTCGACCGGTCCGCAGCACGAGGTTGCGACGGGCGAGGCCCTCCGATGCGCGCTCCGCGAGGAGGCGCCACACATCGATGGCCTCGCGCCAGTCTCCGCGGCGCTCGGCGCGCCTCGCCCCGGCCTCCGTCAGCGGCTCGACCCGCACCGTCTCCCCCGGTCGGACCAGCGTACCGCTCCGTCCGTCCTTGGGCTCGACCGCCACGGCGCCCTCGGTGACCTCGACCACGGTAGCGCCGTCATCGGCGCGCCGAACCTCGAAGACCGTGCCGCGCACAGCGACCTCGGCCAGCGGCGTCTCGACGATGTAGCGCGCCCCCGGCGCGAGCTCGGGGACGACGTTGCGGACCGAGCCGCGCGTCAACAGCAGGCGCGTGTCGGTCGCCGTCGCCACAGCGACGCTCACCTCGCCATCGACGGCGACCTCGGCCCCCGAGGGCAGCGTGCGGGCGTCGCGAATGGTCTGGCCCGTGAGGTCGACCGGGGTCGACCCCCGCTCGGCCATCGCCGTCGTGGGCGCGGCGGGCGCCGGTGGGGTCGTGGGCGCCGGCAGCATCAGCAACCAGGCGGCGGCGGCGGCGGTGGTCAGCGCGGCGGCGACCCCGATGCGCCAGCGGCTCGCGGAGTGGGCCCGCTCGGCCTGAATGCGACGCCACACCGAGTCGCGTCGATCCGCTTCGAAGGGCGGCGGCGACGACTCCACCAGGGGGCGGAGCAGCTCGCGGACCCTCTCCTCGTCATCGTGCTTCATCGGCTCTTCTCCAGCACGACGCCGGCCTCTTTGGCCAGGCGCACGAGCTCGGCGCGGGCCCGCGAGAGCCGCGTCAAGACCGTCGAGCGCGGGCAGCCCACGATCTCGGCGATCTGCTTGGTGTCGAGGCCCTCGAGCTCATGCAGCATCAGCACCGTCCGCTTGCGCACCTCGATGCGCTGGAGCAGCCCCTCCACCATGGCGAGGGCCTCGCGATCCGCGGCGAGGACGTCCGGGGCGACGGCGCGCACGGCCTGACGCTGGAGCGGGTCCTCCGGGACCTCGCGGCGCCGCGTCCACCAGCGTCGGCGCTTGAGGGCCCGGTTCACCGTGATTCGGTAGAGCCACGTGCGGAGGCGCGCCTGGCCTCGGAAGCGGCCGATGTAGCGGAACGCGGAGACGAAGACCTCCTGCACCACCTCCTCGGCCTCGGCGTCGGAGTGAACGAAGCGCCGCCCGAGACGGTAGACGTCGCGCGAGTGCGCCTCGTAGAGCTCGCGATAGGCTCGTTCGTCCCCCGCGATGAGGCGGGCCACCAGCTCCGCCTCGGGGTGGGCGTCGTGTTCAGCCGCCGCCACGCCGGGAACCATCGCTGTCGCCTGAGCCGTCACGCCGTCCTCCGCGTTCGTTCACTTCACCTCTTTCGACCCGAGGGGCCCGCGGCCTGTCTCAATGTGGGTGTCGGGGGCCCCAGGATGAGCTGGAGTCCCCCCCGGAGTTGGAGGGCGGCCTGGCGCGACGCCGACGTCCCATCGACCTCGGCCTCGAGGGCGTTGCTCCCGCCGAGCAGCTCGACGCGGAGCCCCACCGCGAGGGGGGCGACGACCGGAACCGCGACGGCGATGCCGCCCAGCGCGCCGCCACGGTGGGCCAGGGTCGCCCGGGCCGGTGCGCCGACGAGCTGGGTGCCGTAGAAGGCGCCGAGGTAGGCGTCGCCGCGTACGGGGGCGTCCCGGAATCGATAGCCGAGGGCCAGATCGGCGTGCAGCGTCGAGATCTCGGCGCGACCGTCTCCAGCGAAGGGGGCCGCGGCGCCCTGGGCCCGTGCCGTCCAGCGACCCATGAGCGGGAGTCTGGCGCCGAGGCCGAAGCCGGCGTCGAGCTGGTCGGTGTCCGCCGTACCGTCCAGGGCGAGCCAGATGGCCCATCCGCCGGAGGTTGGGGGGGCGGGCGCCTCCTCCACCGTGACCTCGACTCGAGTCCCCGGCGGTGGGGGGGGCGCTGCGAGGGGCGGCGGTGGGTCGGGGACGACGGGTGAAGGCCGCCGCGGCCAGGGGGGGCGGGGCGGGGGCATGAGATCGGCGGTGTGGGCCGCCGGGATGGTCGGCGCGGCGGCGGGCAGCGGGGGCGTCCGGCGCCAGGGTCTGCCACCCCGCGCCTCGAGCAGATACTCGAGCTCGAGGGCGATCGCGTCGCGGGCGGCGGCGAGGGCGGCCCCCGGCGGCAGCTCCACCGAGGTCTCGAAGACCCGGTCGTCTGCGGCCCGGTAGAGCCGGAGCTTCAGCGCGTCGCCGTCCTCCTCTGCCCACAGCACGCCCGCGCCTCGGTAGCGGCGGGCGAGGGCCGGCGCGTCCCCCGGGGGCGGGGCGTCCACCGGGCGGGGGGTCCAGCCCTGGGAGGCGCCCGCGGCGCGCAGGGCGGGCCAGACCACTTCGCGTAGCGTCGGCGGGGCGTCGCGGGGGGCCATCGGCACCAGGAGTGGCGCCCAGAGCGCTACGATCCAGGTCACGAACACGCCAGCACGCTACCGCAGCGACGCGCCGAGGGCGACGTGGAGCGGTGCCAGACTTGAAGGTTGGCGCTGGGCGAAATAGCTTCGCCGCGTGCGCCGCGTCGCCCTCACCTTGCTGTGCGTCCTCGCCGTCGGTTGCGGGGCGGCCCCGGTCGAGGTGTCGACCCCCCTCGATGTCTTCCACGACGTGTATCTGCGGGGAGGGCCAGGGGACGGGCGGGTGGCGCTCACCTTCGAGGCCGTCACGCCCTGTACCGCTGACTTGTTGGCGCGCCTGCGTGCGCCGGGGGAGGGGGTCGAGCCGTTGGTGGCGACCTTCTTCGTCGATCGCGCGTCGCTCTTGGCCGCCGCCGAGATCGACAGCGAGACGCTACGCGCGACGCTTCGGCGCATCGTGGCGGAGGGGCACGCCCTGGCGCTCACGGTCCCGCGGCTGCCTCAACGGTGGCGGCTCGACGCCGAGGTCTTCCGCAACGGGCTCGCCACAGACGCCCGGGAGGTCGCGCGGCTGCTCGAAGCCCACGGGGTGGAGCGCGCCGAGCTGTCGCGCCTGTGGCGACCCCCGGCGGCGGCCCTCGACCTGCTCCACCTCGGTCGCGTCGCGCAGGTCGATCGGCCCGCCGTGCTGTGGAGCCTGCGGGTCGAGGCGGAGCCGGCGGAGCAGATGGTGGCGCGGGTCGCGGCCAGGGTGGGGGACGGCGACATCCTGGCGCTCCCGGGCGCGGGGGAGGGGTGCCCGGCGGTCGAGGCGGTGCCACGACTCGCCGACGCCCTGCGGGCCTCGGGCCTGCGCGCGGTGACCGTCCCCGCGCTGCTCGGTCGCGCGCTGGCTCGGCACGAGCCCCTGCGAGTGCTTCGCTACCACGGCGAGGGGCTCCCGGCTCAATGCCACGAGCCGTTGGGCCTCGAGCCCGTGGGCGACGCGGGGCTGAAGGTGGCCCGCTGGGGGCTCGTGGACTACGAGGCGCCGGATGGGACGGCGTGGGTGCTGCCCCTCCCGGGCCAAGCCGGTGAGACCAGCGCGTTCATCGGCGCCGGCCTCGCGGCGGCGCGCAGGCTGTGGGGCGAGCGCGGGAGCTGGCGGGCGCGTCCGGCGTGCCTGCGCGCCATCCCCGCCCACCGGATCGCGCCGCCGATCACCGCCGAGGCCGGGCCGCGGCGGGCGCGCTGGTGGGTCGTCGGACCCGGCGGCGTCGAGGAGCGCGATCCCCGGGCGCTGACCGCCTCGACCCTGCCGGTGGTGCTCCCCACGCGCGCCGATCTGGTGCGGCTCGAGGCGGTGCAGCGGCTCCCTTGGCGGTTGCGCGGGCTGGTCGCGGGCGCCCTGGGCCGGTTGGGCTTGCAGGTGCCGCTTCTGGTCGAGGCGCGGGCGACGACGGGGCTGGTCGTGGGCCACGCCCTCGACGTCTCGGCGGTCGATGGCCCGCGCTCGGCGCTGCGGGGGGCGATCGCCGGATACGTGCAGATCCTGGAGGTCTCGCTGGCCGAGTATCTGTACCTCGCGGAGTGGTCGCCGAGGGATCGAAAGGCGCTGCGGCGTGCGGCGCGTGGGGCGGACGGCTTCGTCCGCGCGGGGCCGTTCTGGACGCTCCCGGCGATGGCAGGCGGAGCCCCCGACCCGATGCGGATGGGTCCCAATGGCCGGGTGCACTTCGACGTCCCCCCCGAGGCGTTGCTCGTGCGCGCCCTCCAAGCCGGCGCTCGTCTGCGGCCCGGGGACGTGGTCGCCGCGGCGCCCCGGCCGGTGCAGGGGGCCCCGGCGCCACGGAAGCTGCCGGAGGTCAGCTCGTTTCGGGCGGCGGTGCGGGCGGGCCTGTCGAGCAGCATCGTGCGTGGGTTGACGCGCGAGGCGTACCTGCGACCGGGGGGCGTGCTGCACTTCGACGGCGACCTGCTCGGACGGCAGACGTTGCGCGTCGCCGTCCCACCGGGCATCGACGTGCCGACGTTGGGGATCGGTCTGGAGCCTGTGCGATGAAGAACCTCCTGGCACGCAAGCACTTCGATCGAGGGCGTCAGTTCGAACTGCAGGACCAGATCCCGCCCGCGGTCGCTGCCTACGAGGCGGCGGTGTCGCTGGAGCCGGACTTCTTCGAGCCGTACTTCGCGTTGGGCCGCATCGAGGCCACGCGGGGGAAGCACGATCGCGCGCTGGAGCTGTTGTCGGCGGCGGCGGATCGGGGGGCGCACTCACAGGCCACCGAGTGGCGCGGCTACGTCCTGGGGCGGATGCGTCGCTTCGAGGAGGCCCTCGCGGCGTACGCCGAGGTCCTCGACGAGGGCGACGGGCAGGTGCGGGTGAACGTGGGCCGGATGTTGCTCGCGCTGCGGCGCTACGAGGAGGCGGAGCTGGTCCTCGAGCTGAGCGACGAGCCCAGCGCCAAGGTCCTGATGGGGGCCCTGCCGCGCTATCGGGAGTTCGACGGCACGGATCGCACCGATGATGGGCGCGCCGTGCGCTACCTCTTCGGGCGCACGCTGGTGCTGGGGACCGCCGGTGACGGCAGTCAGATGGTGGCGGGCACCCGCTATCTGCTGTTGACGCCGCGGCACATCGCGGTCACGGCTGAGCGGTTCTGCACGATGGCGGAGACTCGTGGCTGGTCCTTCGACGCGGTGGCTGGAGACGGCCCGGAGCACAAACCGGTGGCGCTGTTGCTCGCGGATCTGTTGGGGGTCCCCCACGTCAGCCGCGCAGAGGCCGGGTCCCGCGTGTTGTTGTGCAGCGCCGTCGTCGCGGGGGCGGAGGCCGCCCAGGCGTTGCGCGCACCCTACGCCGAGGCGAAGCTGATGCACTTGGCCTTCGGCTTCGTACCCGTGGGGGATCCGAGTGACAAGGAGCCGGATGTGGTCGGCTTCGTGAATCGCTGCGCGGTGCCGTGGTACCGCGTCTCGGACTACGCCCGGCTGGTCGCCGAGGACGCCGACGAGCCCGGCGCGGGGGGGGGCCGGTTCCCCGGATTCGAGGTGGGGCCGGCGTACATCGATCCCAATGGGGCGCGGGTCGCCAGGGAGCTCGTCTCGGTGTGCGAGGCGGGGATCGACGACCCGTTGGTGGATGAGGTCGTGGCCTACTTCGACGTCCGCCATCCGGGGACGCGAGCCTTCGCGTGGGAAGACTCTTGAGAGCTGTCCTCGTGGCGTTGTTCGCCTTCGGCTGCGCCGACAAGGCGCCCGAGGTGCCCGCGCCCGCCGTGGACGCGGCGCCGGTGGTGGTGGCGCCGAAGCTGGACGCCGAGACGCCGCGGTTCGTGATCGTCCCCGGGAAGATCGTGGTCGAGGCCGAGGCCGCGCCCGACGCCGCGCCCGCGCCCGCCAGGCCGAAGCGTCGCGCGCGGCGGGCGCCGCGGAGGCCCAAGGCGAAGCGCGTGGCGTCGTCGAATCGCACGGCGGCCGCGGCGACGGGGACGATTCGGCGCCACTGGGGCGAGGTCGAGCGCTGCTACGGCGCCATCGCGCTGAAGGATCCGAGCGTCCGCGGGCGCATCGTGATGCAGTGGACGCTGGGAGCCGATGGGATGCCGACGGCGACGGCGGTGCTGAAGGACACGCTCAGCGATCCGCGGGTGAGCCGCTGCATCAAGGCCAAGGCGCGCGCGTGGCGGTTCCCAGCGCCATCCGGTGGGGTCTCCGTCATCACCTACCCCTTCGATCTGCGCGTGCAATAGACCGTGCGGTACGTCGGCCGGTACGTGCTCGCGCCCGCGGTGGCGGCGGCGGGGATCGTCGCCTTCGAGGTGGTCCGCACGCTCGCCGTGGGGGCGACCTCGCTCGGCGGGGCGGGGCAGGTCGCGGCCTTCGCCTTCGCCGTGGCGGGGTTGCTGGGTCTGCCGCTCTTCGTGGGCGGCGCGGTGGCGGTCGTTCTGGTCGACGCGACGCGCGCTGGCTGGGGCTGGGGGCGTGAGGGGCGCCCTCCGCCGGAGCCGGCCCGCCGAGTCGCGTGGCTGCTGGTCGGGCTCGCCAGCGCGGCGCTGTTGGTGCTGGTGGTGCAAGGGGCGACGGTCTTCTTCGTCGGCGCCTTTCGACGCAAGACCTACCAGGGGCTCGGCGCGGGGCTCGTCGCCGCGGCGACGGCGGCGATGTGTCTGGCGTTTGCGGGGCCCGCCGTCGGCGCGCTGACCCGCGGTGTGCGCTGGCTCGCCGCGCGCATGCCCCGGACCGTCGATCCTACGACGGGGCTGGGCGCGACCCTCTGGGTCGGGGTGGTCCTGGTGCTCGGCGACGCCCTCGCCACCACCCTCTTGCCCGAGCTGCACACCGTGGATCTGCGCCCCGCGCGCCTGGCGCTCCTGGCGGTCGTCCTGCTCGCCGGCGCGGTGTGGGTCGTGGGCCGGATCACGGTTCGCGCGGTGACGGCCGCCGCCGCCGGGGGGCTGGTGCTCGGCTTCCTCTCGGGCTTCGGCTGGTCGGCCAGCGCGCTGGGGGACAGCCAATCGAGGCTGCTCGCCCTCGACCGCGACACCGTGCTCGCGGGGCGGGTCGCGGCCCGTCTGGGCAAGCTCGGGGACGCCGACGGGGATGGGGTGTCGAGCCGCTTCGCTGGCGGCGACTGCGACGACGGGGATCCGAAGGTGCGTCCGGGCGTCTACGACCCGCCCGGGGATGGGCGCGACCAGAACTGCAGCGGGGCCGATCTCGATCTCTCCACCGATCCGCTCCAGGCGCCCGCGCGGCCGAAGCCCCAGGCGAAGCGGGATTGGAACGTCGTCCTGCTCACGATCGACGCGCTGCGCCACGACATGGTGGCCGAGCACATGCCACGCTTGAGCGAGATCGCGGCCCAGTCCATCGACTACACCAACGCCTACGCCCACGGCGCGGCGACCTACTGGTCGATCCCCGCGCTGCTCCTGAGCAAGCCGCCGAGCCGGCTATTGATGGGTCGGGACCAGACGCCGGTGGGTCGGGAGCTCATGCTCACCGAGGTGCTTCGCGACGCAGGCTGGCATACGGCGCTGTTCGCCAACGTCACGATCTTCTTCGTCCGCGGCCTGCGTCAGGGGGCGCATACGGCCAACTATGACACCAGCGGCTACACGGTCCACGGCGCCAAGCCCGGCAGCGCGCACCTGACGGATGGGGTGCTGAAGCACATCGACCGCTGGCGCGATGGTGCGCTGAAGCCCAAGCGGGATCGCTTCTTCGTCTGGGCCCACTACTACGACCCGCACGATCCCTACTTCGAGGTCCCCGGCTACCCCGCCACCGACGGCAGCGACCGCGCCCGCTACGAGGCCATCGTGCGCTACACCGATGCCCAGATCGGGCGCCTCGTCGATGGTCTGCGAGCGCGCGGGCTGTGGGGCAAGACGCTCTTCGTGCTCACCGCCGACCACGGCGACGAGTTCGAGGACCACGGCCACCGATTCCACGGCCGGACGCTCTACGAGGAGATGACCCACGTCCCGCTCGTCGTCCGGGTGCCCGCCGCGCCGCCCAGGAGGCTGGAGGTGCCCATCGGCCAGATGGAGCTCGCCCCGACGCTGCTCGAGCTGCTCGGAGTGCCCATTCCCAAGCGCTACCTGGGGCGGAGCCGCGCCCAGGAAGCGTTGACGGGGAAGCCGGCGAGCATCGAGCCCGTCTACACCGAGGTCTTCGCCGACTCGAACTACGACGGACACCAGGTCGCGGTGCGCCTGGGCGACCTGAAGCTCATCTACAGAATCGACGCGAACTACTTCGAGCTCTACGACCTGGCCGCCGATCCCCGGGAGCGCGTCAATGTGTACGACGCCCACCCCGAGGCGGCGGCGCTGCGCGCGCTGCTGCTCGAGTACGCCGACCACCACCTCTACCACCTCGGCCGCGGCAAGACCGGGGCCAGGATCCCCGACGGGGCGCCGAAGCCGAAGAAGCGCGCGAAGCCCAAGCGCAACAAGAAGCGCCGCTGACAGGAAGAGCTTCGTGGCGTTGAACGCCGTGGCGATGGAGGTATCCCCGGGGCCTGGCGCCGGGCTGTTGCCCTATTTCCAGGGGTGCAAATCCCAGATCTTCGGTCGTCTTTGGAGAGGCTGTCAGCTTTCAGCTTTCAGCTGTCAGCTGTCAGCTTTCAGCTTT
>CAYOBQ010000054.1:0-45173 GCA_964402225.1 uncultured Nannocystaceae bacterium
AACTCGGCCGGCGGGCACGCACATCACTTGGTCGCTTGGTCTGCCGCAGTGTCCTCGTGCTCCTCGCCGCCTGCCAACCCGATGCGGGCGACAAGCGCCTCGACATCGTCGGACAACGCTTCGACATGTCCACGGGATCCCGCACCGACGCCGGCGTAGGGCCCCAGGACGCTCGACCACCGGACCCCGATGTCCCCTTGGTCATCGATCCCCCCGGACGCGTCGTGCTGGCGACCTACAACGTCTACAACCTCTTCGACCTGACCGACAACCCGCGCATCGACGAGGGCGAGTTCACGCCGCGTGCCGGCGTCTGGGACGCCGCGAAGCTCGCCGAGCGCCTGCGCCTCATGGCCCAGGTCTTCGAGCACGTCGGCGCCGATATCGTGGTCGTCAACGAGATCGAGACGCGGGACATCCTCGAACAGCTCCGCGACGCCATCCGCAGCCACGGTGGACCCGAATACCCCCACGTCGCCCACGTAGAGGGCCGCGGGGGTCGGGGGATCGACGTCGGCCTGCTGAGCCGCTTTCCGGTCGTGCGCGAGGTGAGCCGACCGATCAATCGCCGCCACATGTGCCAGGGACAGGACGGGCCCGTCGAGCTCGACGGGAGCCAGCCCGAGGCGCGCCCCATCCTCCAAGCGGACCTCGATCTCGACGGCGACCGCGAGGCTGATCTCACGGTCCTCGGCGTGCACTGGAAGGCCAAGGGCCGGTCCTTTCCCTGTGCCGACGCCGAGCACCGGCTGCGATCGGGCCTCCAGATGCGTGAGGTCTTCGACATGCTGCGCGCCGAGGGCACCTCCGTCGTCGCGATGGGTGACTTCAACACCTTCGAGTTCGAGCCCCCCTTGCGAGATGCCATGGACGCCCGTCTCGACCTCGGCGCGGTCGGACCAGGCGACATCTACAATGCGTGGGGCGGCGCCGACGGCGTCGAGGAGGGGCGCGACCGCAACTCCAACCAATGGAACGATCGCGGCAACAGCTCCTACAACTTCTCGAACGACTGGACCCGGCTCGACCACATCCTGCTCTCAGGCGATCTGCGCCCCGGCGGGGAGTCGCGCTGGCAGGTCATCCCGGGCAGCATCGGCAGCGCCGTGCTCGACGCGATGCTCGACGACCGGGGCCGTCCCCAGGCGTGGCGCGCGAACCGCGGCGGCTACTCCGACCACCTCCCTGTCCGCGTCGAGCTCCGCTACGCCGAGTAGGTCTTGGCCTCGTCGAAGCGCTGGTCGACGCCGTCTCCGCGCGTGAGCGCGTCGACCACCTGGTCGAAGCACCGGCACACCAACGTGCGACGAGCCTCGAGTCCCAGGCGCTTGGCAGGATCGGGGTGCCGCTCCAGCTTGAGCATCAGCACCGAGAGCCGGTCGACCATCTGCCCCAGGGACTCGCTGTTGACGATGGCTCGCGGATCGTCGAGGGCCCGCTGCGGCCCGAACTGGTCGTCAAAGGCGAGGTCCAAGGCGGCGACCCCAGCGTGCCGAGCGAGGTTCTCCGAGTCGATGGCGCGCTTCAAGCGAACCACCTCCCGGTTCGGCAGCTCCCGGTCGCGAACCGCCTCCTCGAGGTCCCAGAGCCGCGTATTGCAGGCGTGCAGCGACCCCACGTGTTGGGCGACCGGGCCGAGCCCCTCACCGCCCAACGCGGCGAGCACCACTTTCGATTTGACGGGGCCAGGACTCATTGATAGATTCCGCGCCCTATCTGAGCTGCGGAGCGGTAGTTCAGTTGGTTAGAACGCCGGCCTGTCAAGCCGGAGGCCGCGGGTTCAAGTCCCGTCCGCTCCGCAAAAAGCCCCGGGTCCTGCCCGGGGCTTTTTCTTTTTCTCAGACCGAGTCCCATCGCTCGACCAACTCGGCCATCAACGCCTTGTTCACGCTGCGCGGCTTGGCCCCTTGGCTCGGGCCCACGAGACCGTCCCGCTCCATCTGGTCGACGATGCGGGCGGCGCGGTTGTAGCCCAGCGACAGTCGGCGCTGGAGGTGACTGGTGCTCGCGCGGCCGTCCCGCAGGACGGTGCGGACGCACTCCTCGTACATCGGGTCCATGTCGCCGGTGTCGCCGTCGGCGTCGGCGACCTCGTCGGGGGTCTGCAGCACCGACTCGTCGAGATACTCCGGCTCGCCCTGGGAGGCGATGAACTCGACGATCTGGTGGATCTCGGTCTCGCTGACGAAGGCGCCATGGACGCGTGTCAGCCGTGACGTCCCCGGCGGCAGGAAGAGCATGTCGCCCTTGCCGAGCAGGTTCTCCGCCCCATTCGTCGAGAGGATCGTGCGGCTGTCGATTCCGCTGGAGACCTGGAAGGCCATCCGGGTCGGAAAGTTGGCCTTGATGACGCCGGTGATCACGTCCGTCGAGGGCCGCTGGGTCGCCAGGATCAAGTGGATCCCCGCGGCGCGCGCCTTCTGCGCGATGCGCGCGACGCAGTACTCGACCTCCTTGCCGGCCACCATCATCAGGTCGGCGAACTCGTCGATGACCACCACGATGTAGGGCAGCTTGTTCGGCGGAGCCTCGGTGGGCGTCGCCGGGAGGCTCGCCGTCTCCGCCTCACCCTCGGCGAAGGCCTGGACCGCCGCCTTGGCGCGCGCCGCCTCGTACTCGAGCTGCAGCTTCTCGATCTTCTTGTTGTAGCCGCGCAGGCCCCGCACGCCCTCGTCCTTCATCAGCCCGTAGCGGCGCTCCATCTCGTCGACCGCCCACTTCAGCGCCATCGACGCCTTCTTGGGATCGGTCACCACCGGTAGCAGCAGGTGGGGGATACCCTCGTAGATGCTGAGCTCGAGCATCTTCGGGTCGACCATGATGAAGCGCACCTCTTCGGGCGTGAGGTGGTACAGCAGGCTGGTGATCATGCCGTTGACGCCCACCGACTTGCCCGAGCCGGTGGTGCCCGCCACGAGCAGGTGCGGCATCTTTGCCAGATCCGTCACCATCGGCGCGCCATGGATGTCCTTCCCGAGCGAGAGCGGCAGCTCGTGCTTCTTGTCGCGGAAGGTCGTCGAGCCGATGATCTCCTTGAGGAACACCATCTCGCGCGTCTGGTTTGGGACCTCGAAGCCCACCACGCCCTTGCCCGGGATGGGCGCGACGATACGGACCTTGACGGCCTTGAGCGCCATCGCCAGGTCGTCTGCGAGGTTCGCGATCTTCGAGATACGCACCCCGGGCGCCGGCTCGAACTCGTACATCGTCACCACCGGCCCGGGGTGGATCTCGGTGACGTGTCCGTCGATGCGGAAGGTGCGCAGCGCCTCCACGAGTCTCTCGGCCTGCGCCTCGAGGAAGGGCGTATCGACCGTCCGGTCCTGGGACTCGTAGTCGAGGAAGCGCAACGGTGGCTTGATGTACTCGCCGTAGCTCTCCGACTCCGGGAGCGGGATCTCAAGCTGGTCTTCGCTCGCCTCGAGCCGTCGCTGCTTCACGACCGGCTTGGGCGGCGGGGGCGGCGGAACCTCGATCTCCGGCTCGATGGCTGGGGCCAGGATGGTGTCGCCGCTCGACTCGTCGAGTTGGGGCTGCTCGTCGGTGCCCTTCATTCGGAAGCCACCGGAGTCCGAGTCCGGGATCGCTCCGAGCTCGAAGTCCTCCCCGCCCTTGGTCTTCTTCTTCCTCTTCCGCTTGCTCCTCTTGGGCGCCTCCGCCTCGGGCGCCTCCCCCTCTTTCGCCTCGGCTTCGCGCTCCGCGTCCCGCTCCTCCTTCTCGAGCCGGCGCCGCTCGGCGCGGGCGATCTTGGCCTCCGCGCGGATCGCCGCGCGCTCGACACGCCACCCCGCGAGCCGCTCCAGGCCCCGCCGGGAGAAGGATCCAGCGCCGGTTCGCGCCCCGGACCCGGCCTTGCCAGCGAGCCTCACGAGGCTGATGCGGGTCGTCACGACGAAGGTCAACGCGATCGCCGAGTAGACCAGGATGTAGGCCCCCGTCAGCCCGAAGAGCGCGCGCAGCACCTCCGCGCCGTAGGTCCCGATGAGCCCGCCGGCGTCGTGGCCGAGCACCAGCGTCCCTTCCATCCAGAGGTGACCGGCCATCGCGCAGCACCACACCAGGATCGGGTATCCCACCGCGTCCGCCGGCCGTACCGCGATGCGCTTGCCCGTGAGGAAGTACACGCCCGGGAGCGCCAACGTGACGGGGAACAGGAAGGCCGCCAACCCGAAGAAGCCGAGCAGGACATCGGCCAGCGCCGCCCCCACCGGTCCGATGAGGTTGTGCGCCCGACCCGTCAGCGCCGCCGCCCCCGTGGTCGAGACGTCCTCCGGGTTGAAGGAACCCAGCGCCAGCATCAAGCACAGCGCCGTGGCGAGCACCCCGATGCCAAAGACCTCGTTGCGCAGCGCCTCCGCCTGCTGGTCTTCCGCCCTTCGTCGAGGCGCGGCGCCGGCCTTCGCCTTCGCCTTCGCCTTCGCCTCCTTCTTGGGCTTGCTCTTCGACCCCGCGCCCCGGGCGGACTTCCGCCCGGTGGCGACCGCTTCAGCTTGCGCAGCCATAACTACCTCCACCCGCATTGTAGGACTATGTAGGCCAACGTCAACCACCATCCTACCTTGACGCCCGCCACCCCGCTCCGCATCCTGTCGCCCCAAACGGCCACCGCCCGGTGGCGAAGGAGCGAACGATGGCATTAGACGACGATCTCCTCGAGCTGATGGTCTGCCCCGACTCCCGCGAGAAGCTCGCCCTGGCCGACGACGCCCTCGTCGCGAAACTCAACGCCGGCATCGAGCAGGGCACCGTCAAGAACAAGGCGGGTCAAGCCGTGGAGCACAAGCTCGACGCGGGCCTGGTGCGGGCGGACGGAGAGATCCTCTACACGGTCATCGACGACATCCCCAACCTGCTCATCGACGAGGGCATCCCCCTCGGTCAGTTCGAGAAGGCCACCATTCCCGAGTGACAGCGTAGAACACGTTCTACTTTCCCTTGACAGCCGACTTCGCGAGCCCTCCTACTTCGTGGGTAGAACACGTTTCACCACGGAGCGGGTGCGCCCATGATCCCCAAGGTCGGTAACTGTCAGGAGTATTTCGCGACCCTCGACCAGCGCTTCGATCCCGTGGCCGCCGCTGGCGTCAGCGCGGTCATCGTCTACGACATCGGGGGCGACGAAGGCGGCCAATGGACCGTCACCGTCAGCGACGGTCAGTTCGACGTCACACAGGGCGCCGCCGACGGTCCGACCGTGACCATCAAGATGAAGGCCCCGGACTACATCAAGATGGTCAACGGGGAGCTCGACGGCGCGCGCGCGTTCATGACGCGGAAGCTGAAGGTCTCGGGCTCGATCCCGACGGCCCAGAAAATGAAGAAGTTCCTCCCGCCCGCGGCCAAGTAGTGCGCGAGCTGGGGCTCTTCGTCGACGGCGAGTGGCGCCCGGCGGACGCTGGCGCGACCTTCCAGTCCATCAACCCCGCCACCGAAGCGCCGTGGGCGACCGTCGCCGCGGCGAGCGTGCGGGACACCCACGCCGCCGTCGCCGCAGCCAAGCGCGCCTTCGCTGAGTGGCGCGACACCCCGCGCGAGACCCGCGCGGACCTGCTCGACGCCGTCGCGATGCAGATCTTCGAGCGCCAGGACGAGCTCGTCGACGCGGAGATCGCCGACAACGGCAGCACGCTGCGCAAGGCCGGGACCGCCGACGTCCCCACCTGCGCCCAGGCCTTCCAACACTACGCCGAGCACCTGCGCACCCACGAAGACGAGGAGCGCTTCACCGAGGACATCCCCGTCCCAAGCCAGAACCTCGTCGTCCGGGAGCCCTTCGGCGTCGTGGGTGGGATCGTCCCCTGGAACTTCCCCATCGCCGCCGCCGGCTGGAAGATCGCCCCCGCGATCGCAGCGGGCAACACCATCGTCCTGAAGCCATCTCCCTACACCCCCGTCTCGGCGCTGCTCGTCGCCGAGGCCTGCCACGACGCGGGCATCCCGCCGGGCGTGGTCAACGTCGTGAGCTCCCCGCACCACGAGGTCGGCCAAGCGCTCGTGGCCCACCCCGATGTGCCCAAGCTCACCTTCACCGGCTCGACCGCCGTGGGTCAGGCCATCCAGCGCGCCGCCGCCGAACGCCTCAAGTCCGTCACCTTGGAGTTGGGCGGCAAGTCCCCGAACATCATCCTCGACGACGCGGATCTCGAGGTCGCCGTCCGAGGCGCCCTCTTCGGCGTCTTCTTCAACGCGGGACAGGCCTGCATCGCGGGCACCCGCGTCTTGGTCCCCGCCCACCTCTACGACGACTTCGTCGAGCTCATGGTGGAGGGCGCCCGCCGGATCGTCGTCGGCGATCCCACGGATCCCGACACCGGCATGGGCCCCCTCTCGATGGCCCCCCACCTCGAGAAGGTCGAGCGCTACGTCGCCTTGGGCAAAGCGGAGGGCGCCGTCTGCGTCACCGGAGGCCACCGGCCGAAGCACCTCGACCGCGGCTACTTCTACACCCCGACCCTCTTCACCGGCGTCGACAACCGGATGCGCCTCGCCCAGGAGGAGGTGTTCGGCCCCGTCGTCTGCCTCATCCCCTACGAGGGCGGCGACGAAGCGGCCCTCCGCATCGCCAACGACACGATGTACGGTCTCGCGAGCGCCGTCTGGTCCCGCGACACCGAGCGCGCCCTGCGGGTGGCCCGTCGCATAGAGGCCGGCACGGTCTGGATCAACGACTACCAGCTCCTCAACATCCGCTTCCCCTTCCAGGGCTGGAAGATGAGCGGCGTCGGCCGCGAGCTCGGACGCTGGGGCTACGAGCAATACACGCGCACCAAGCACATCCACGTCGGTGAGCCCGGCTCCGTGGAGGAGAAGTACTACTTCGAGATCGTGCTGCCCGAAGGGTGAGGGACATCCTCACCAGTCCGTATGTCCTCGAGTACGCCTACAAGCGCAGCACCGGCCCGGTCATCGGCGCCTTCCTCACCGGCCTGCGCGACGGGCGCCTCATGGGCGCGCGCGCGCGGAACGGCCGCGTCCTCTTCCCTCCCACGGAGTACGACCCGCAGACCGGCGAGCCGACCCAGGGCCTCATCGAGGTAGGCCCCGGCGGCTGCGTCACGACCTGGAGCTGGGTCGTCGACCCACGCCCCGCCCATCCCCTGCGACGCCCCTTCGCCTGGGCGCTCATCCGCCCCGACGGCGCGGACACCGCGATGCTCCACGCCGTCGACGCCGGCGCGATGGACCGGATGCAGACAGGCATGCGCGTCGCCCCGCGCTGGTCAGAGACGCGCGTCGGCCACGTCCGCGACCTGTGCTTCGTCCCCGAGGCGGAGGCCCGGCCACCGAAACCCCAGCCCGCCGCCGAGCCGATCACCCGCTTCCGGGCCCCGGTCCAGCTCCGCTACACCGCCACCGCGAGCACCGAGCTCACGTCCTTCCTCCGCGCGCTGATGGACCGCCGCATCATCGGCGCCCGCTGCCCGGAGACAGGCAAGGTTTACGTCCCCGCCCCCGCCGTCATCCCCGGCAACGGGCTCGCGCCCACAGAGACCGGCATCGAGGTCGCCCACACCGGCGTCGTCACCACCTTCTGCGTCATCAACATCCCCTTCGAGGGCCAGGTCCTCGATCCACCCTACGTCGGAGCGAGCGTCCTGCTCGACGGCGCCGACGTCCCGATCTTCCACCTCGTAGGCGGCATCGACCCGGCCCAGGTCCGTATGGGCCTCCGCGTGAAGGCGCGCTGGGCGCCGAAGCCCGTCCCGAGCCTCGCTACGATCCTCTACTTCGAGCCCACCGGCGAAAGCGACGCTCCCTACGAGACCTACGAGGCGCACCTGTGACGGAGGTCGCCATCATCTCCGTCGCCGAGCTCCCCCCGCGGCGCCGCTACGACGATCGCGGCGAGGTCGAGCTGGTCGCGCCCGTGATCACCGAGGCCCTCTCAGCGGTGGGCCTGTCTCGCCGTGACCTCGGCTTCGTCTGCTCCGGGAGCTGCGACTTCCTGGTCGGGCGGCCCTTCTCCTTCGTCAGCGCCGTCGACGGCCTCGGCCCCTGGCCCCCGATGCGCGAATCCCACGTCGAGATGGACGGCGCCTGGGCGCTCTACGAGGCGTGGGTTCGCTTGCAACACGGTGACATCGACACGGCCCTCGTCTACGCCTTCGGCAAGTCGTCGGTCGGCGATCTCGCCGACGTGCTGGTGCAGCAACTCGACCCCTACTACACCGTCCCCCTCGGCCCGGACCCCATCAGCCTCGCCGCCCTCCAGGCCCGCGCCCTCATCGACGCGGGCCTCACTGACGAGGCCGCGCTGGCCGCCACAGCCGCGCGGCACCGCAGCGTCGACCCCTGCGCGCCCTACCTCGTCGCCCCGCTGCGTCGCCACGATTGTCCGCCGCTCAGCGACGGCGCCGCCGCCATCGTCCTCGCCACCGGAGACCGAGCCCGCGCCCTCCGTGATCGCCCGGCGTGGATCCGCGGCATCGACCACCGCATCGAGCCCCACTCCCTGGGCGCCCGTGACCTCACGCGCTCCCCCTCCACCGCCCTCGCCGCCGAGCGCGCCGGCGTCCGCGATCCCCAACTCGCCGAGCTCCACGCCCCGTTCACCCACCAGGAGATCATCCTTCGTCGCGCCCTCGGTCTCGCCGCGGAGGTGGTGACGAACGCCGGGGGGATCGCCAACCCGATGATGGTCGCCGGGCTCTCTCGCATCGGCGCCGCGGCCCGCGCCTTGATGGCCGGCGAGGTCGATCGGGCCGTCGCCCACGCCACCTCGGGCCCCTGCCTCCAGCACAACCTCGTGGCGATGCTGGAGGCGGCGTGAACCGCTGCGCCGTCATCGGCATCGGCCAGACCCACCACGCCGCCAAGCGTCGCGACGTCTCCCTCGCCGGGCTGGTCCGCGAGGCCGCCCAGCGCGCCCTCGAGGACGCCGGGATGGGCTTCGAGGACATCGACGCCGTCGTCCTGGGCAAGGCCCCCGACATGTTCGAGGGCGTGATGATGCCGGAGCTCTACCTCGCCGGCGCCCTCGGCGCGGTAGGCAAGCCGATGATGCGCGTCCACACGGCGGGCAGCGTCGGCGGCTCGACGGCGGTGGTCGCCGCCCACCTCGTGATGTCCGGTGTCCACCGGCGCGTACTCACCGTGGCCTTCGAGAAGCAATCCGAGAGCGACGCGATGTGGGCGCTCTCCCCCGTCTACCCCTTTCAGCCGCCCCTCGTCGCCGGCGCCGGTGGCTACTTCGCCCCCCTCATCCGCGCCTACATCCGGCGATCCGGCGCCCCGGACCACATCGGGATGCAGGTCGCCGTCAAGGACCGCCTCGCCGGGCTGAACAACCCCTACGCCCACCTTCACTTGCCGGACATCAGCCGCGAGATGGTGGCCGCCTCCCCGATGCTGTGGGACCCGGTTCGCTACCTGGAGACCTGCCCCTCCTCCGACGGCGCCTGCGCGATGGTGCTCGCAGACTCCGACACCGCGGCGTCGGTCGTTCGTCCCGCGTGGATCCAAGGCGCCGCGCTTCGCACCGAGCCCATCGTCTTCAGCGGCCGTGACCAGGTGAACCCCCAGGCCGGCCGCGACTGCGCCCGCGACTGCTACGAACAGGCCGGCATCACCGACCCCCGCAGGGACCTCGACACCGCCGAGCTCTACGTCCCCTTCTCCTGGTTCGAGCCGATGTGGCTCGAGAACCTGGGCTTCGCCGACGTCGGCTGGCGGCTCACGGACGACGGCACGACGGCCCCCGACGGCGCGCTGCCGATCAACCCCTCCGGCGGCGTGATGTGCACCAACCCCATCGGCGCCAGCGGGATGCTGCGCTTCGCCGAGGCCGCCCTTCAGGTCCGGGGCCAGGCGGGGGCCCACCAGGTCCACGACGCGCGCCGCGCGCTGGGCCACGCCTACGGCGGCGGCTCTCAGTTCTTCGCCATGTGGATCGTGGGGAGCCAGCGACCATGAACACCGCGGGGAGCCAGCGACCATGAACACCGTGGGGAGCCAGCGACCATGAACACCGCGGGGAGCCAGCGACCATGACCGCCTTCAACATCGCCGACCTCTTCGAGCTGACGGTCGACACCGTCCCCGACAAGCCCGCCATCGTCTGCGGCGACCGGCGCCTCACGTACCGGCAGCTCGACGCCCGCGCCAACCGCTTCGCCAGCTTCCTCCGGCGCCGCGGCGTCGGCCCCGGCCACCACTTCGGCTTCCACCTCTACAACGGCACCGAGTTCGTCGAGGGCATGCTCGCCTGCCTCAAGCTGCGCGCCGTGCCGATCAACCTCAACTACCGCTACACCGTCAGCGAGCTTGGCTACCTCGTCTCCAACGCCGACTTGGTGGGCCTCGTGACCCAGCGCGAGCTGCTGCCCATCGCCGCCGCCGCCGGCGCCGTCGACACCCTCGTCGCCCTCGAAGACGGCAGCGGCGTCGAGGTGCCCGGAGGGTGCTTCGACTACGACGAGGTCCTCGCTAGCGGCTCGCCGCGACGCGACTTCCCCCCGCGCTCCGGCGACGACCTCTACATCATCTACACCGGCGGCACGACGGGGCTGCCCAAGGGCGTGATGTGGCGCCAGGAAGACCTCGTCTTCGCCAGCCTCCAGGGCGCGAACCCCGGCCTCGACCCGCTCACCGATCCCGCCGCCCTCGCCGACCGCGTGCGCGACCACGAGCTGGCCCTCCACATCCTCCCCGCCGCCCCGTTCATTCACGGCGCCGCCCAGCTCGCCGGCTGGATCTGCATGAACACCGGCGGGAAGCTCATCATCCAAGCCGGGCCCAGCTTCGGCGCAAGGAAGGTCTGCGAGCTCATCGAAGGCGAGGGGGCGACCACCCTGCTGCTGGTGGGCGACGCCATGGCGCGCCCCGTGGCCGACGAGCTGGCCTCCGGCGACTACGACACAGACTCCCTGCTCGTCGTCGCCTCCTCCGGCGCCATCCTCTCGGCCAGCGTGCGTGACCAGCTCCAAGCGCTGCTCCCCGAGGCCCTCGTCCTCAACAACTTCGGGAGCTCCGAGAGCGGCCACCAGGGATCGGCCTACCCCGGCTCCGACACCGGCCAGGACGGCCGGCCCTCCTTCCTCATGGACGAGGACACCACGGTCCTCGACGATGATCTCCGCCCGCTCTCCCGCGGCGACGGGCGCATCGGCCGCATCGCGCGCAAGGGCCACGTCCCCCTCGGCTACTACAAGGACGAGGTCAAGACGGCCGAGCGCTTCAAGACCATCGACGGCGTCCGCTGGGTCCTCCCCGGCGACTTCGCCACCATCGAGGAAGACGGCCGCGTGACCCTCTACGGGCGCGGCTCGGTCTGCATCAACACCGGCGGTGAGAAGGTCTTCCCGGAGGAGGTCGAGGAGGCGCTGAAGTCCCACCCCGAGGTCTTCGACGCCCTCGTCGTCGGCGTCCCCGACCCCAAGTGGATGCAGCGCGTCACCGCGGTGGTCCAGCCCCGAACAGGCCAAACGCCCACCCTCGACGTGCTCCAGGCCCATTGCCGCGAGCACATCGCCGGCTACAAGGTGCCGCGCGCGCTGCTGTTGGTCGAGCGGGTCGAGCGCCAGCCCAGCGGGAAGCCGGACTACGCCTGGGCCAAGCGGGTGGCCACCGATGGATGACCGCGTCGACCACCCCCACCCCGTCTGGTGGGTCGCGGTCATCGGCGGCCTCACCCTGCTGGGCTTCATCGCCTTCCACCCCGCCTTCTACGCCCGCTACACGCAGCTCGTCCACGAGCTGCCAGCCCAGCGGTGGATGGCGTGGCTCTTCTACGCCTGCATCCCCATCCACCTCTTCGAGGCCTGGTACGCGTGGCGTGTCGCCGGGCGCTTGGGCCTGGAGCGCTCTCGCACCGGGTGGGCCCTCCAGTGCTTCGTCCTCGGCTACCCGTCCACGCGCCTGCTCAACAAGCGCACGCGGGCGAAGTGAGCGGGGCCGTCGCCCCGAGCCCGCCGGGCCACCTGCTCTGGGGTCACACGGTCGACTTCCAATCGAATCCGCTCGGCTTCTGCAGCCGGCTGCTCGAAGAGCAGGGCGAGGTTGCCCGCTTCCGGGTCCTGAACCTGTGGTGGTACCAGATCGCCGATCCCGCGCTGGTCCACGACATCCTCGTGCGCGACCACGCCCGCTACCACAAGGCGCGGCTCAACAAGCGCATCTTCCGACTCTTTCTGGGCGACGGCGTGCTCACCAACGACGGCGAGGACTGGCGGCGCCAGAGTCGACTCGTCCGTCCCGCCTTCCACAAGCAACGCGTCGATGCCTACGGCGAGGTCATGGTCGACTACGCGGCCCAGATGCTCCGCGGTTGGTCCGAGGGCGACGCCATCGACTTCGACGATGAGATGATGGAGCTCACGCTCCGCATCGCCTGCAAGTGCCTCTTTGACAAGGACGTACAGCGCGACGCCCCCACCGTCGGCGCGGCCATGAAGGTCATCGAGCGGGTGCTCGTCGACCACATCAACTTGCCCATACCGCTCCCGCGTTGGTGGCCCTCGCCCAAGAACCGCCGGATGGTGCGGGCCGTCGACAACATCGAGGGCATCGTTCTGCGCCTCGTCGACGAGGCCCGCGCGGCGACGGAGGACACCGGCGACCTGCTCTCCATGCTCGTCGGCGCCCGCTACGAGGACGGCTCGGCGATGAGCGAGAAGCAGCTCCGCGACGAGCTGATGACCCTCGTCTTCGCGGGCCACGAGACCACCGCCCGCGCCCTCGTGTGGACCTGGTATCTGCTCTCCCGTCACCCGAGCGTGCTCGCGCGCCTCACCGACGAGCTCGACGCCGCCCTCCGCGGCCGGCCGCCCACCATCGACGACCTCCCCTCCCTCCCGTACCTCAGCCGGGTCCTCAGTGAGTCGATGCGACTCCTCCCATCGGTCTGGACCTTCATGCGCGAGCCCCTCACCGACGTGACGCTCGGCGGCTTCCACGTCCCCGCGGGCAGCCAGCTCTTCATCAGCCCCTATGTCATGCACCGCAACCCCCGCTTCTTCCCCGACCCCGAGCGCTTCGACCCCGATCGCTGGACCCCGGACTTCGAGCACGCGCTGCCCAAGGCGGCCTACGTCCCGTTCTCGATGGGCCCCCGCGTCTGCCTCGGCAAGGGCTTCGCCCTGATGGAGGCGCGCCTCATCCTCGCGACCCTGCTCCAGCGCATCGTCCCCGAGCTCTCCGACGGCTACGAACCCGAGCCCAGCGCCAAGCTCTCCCTCATGCCCCTCACCGGATTGCCGTGCACGGTCCGCGAGCGAGCCTGCTGAGCCCAGTCCTTCAACCTCTTCTCTCTCAGATGAGAGAGCTCCTTGGGGTCGACCGGGGTCGACCAGTTCTTGCACTCGACCAGAAGGTACGAGCTCTTCTTCTGCCACATTGGATCCCGGGACGTGTTGCGAACAGTGATGTCCAGCTCCTCCACCACCGCGACGACCCACGAACGAACCTGTCCGGGGTTTCTGCGCCGTCAGCGGATGGCAAGTGTCTGGCAAGCGCACCTATCGCCGCTCGTTTCTTCACGAAGTAGTCGACCAAGCCGAGCGCTCGGTAGCGCATCCACGTACCCGGGATCTCCCACCCGGTCCCGCGAACTCTCACCTCCAAGGGACTCGCCTCGAGCCCCTCCATCAAGTCAGACAAGGCCCGCAAGGATGCGTCGTCCAGGCGGAAGGGATCTCAAGACCCCAAGCTCTGCTCGACCTCGCAGGCGACCAACCAACTCAACGCCTTCGGCGTCGGCAACTCCAAGGTGGCCTGTCCCAGCCCCGTCAGGCTGGTCTTCCCCGTCCGCCTCACGACCAGGCGCAGCTTACGGGCGTAGATCTCCACGTCTGCCCACTCGTACTGCCAAGCGTGGGGATCACCCTTCGCGATTGCCAACGCGCTGGTCCAAGCGTCTTCGACCAGGGGATCGGTCACGTCCCGCGGATTGAGCCCGAAACCGCACTCTATCGCGTGGTCGATCGCCTTGGGGCCGCCGTCCACGCGGGTCGCGAGGAGCCGAGCCATGGCGTGAATCGTGTTCGTTCCGAAGTGAAGCTCGTCGTACCGCGGCGAACCGCGCGCGACCGACCGCAGGTAGGCCCGAAGCTCTCGGAGCATCCAGCTCATGTCGCCCAGTTTGGCACGGGACGCCGCGCTTCGCCCAACGGCTTCCGAGGCCCCTCCCGCCGAACTCGCGTTGACCCCGAGGCCGGCGGTCTCGATAATCAACGCTTCCCATGCGTTTCTGCGTCCTGACTCTGGTTTGCGCGCTCACCGTGGCGTGCGAGGAACCCCCGCCCGACATCGCCCGCGGCGGTGTCGGTGAGCCGTCCGGCGTCCCCGCCCACATGCCCGCTCCACCGGCCGTGATGCCCCCCGACGAGGCCGCCTGCCCCCCCGGGGAGCGCCTCGATCCGGGCCCCGCCCTCGTCCGCAGGCTCACCCGCCTCGAGTACGACAACACCGTCCGCGACCTCATCGGCGTCGACGACGCCCTCGCCCGCTCCACCTTCGCGCCGGAGGAGGAGTCCCTGGGCTTCGACAACAACGCGCGGGCCCTCCAGGTCGCCCCGCTCCACGCCGAGCAGTTCATGGAGGCCTCCGAGGCTCTCTCCACGCGGGTCGTGGCCCGCTTCGACGCGCTCCACACCTGCGAGGTCCGAGACCGCGACTGCGCCGCCGCCTTCATCCGCGACTTCGGCCGCCGGGCCTGGCGCCGCCCCCTCGACACCGTCGAGCAGCTCCGACTCATCGCGGTGTACGACACGGGCGCCCAGATGGAGGGCGTCCCCTTCGAGAACGGCGTCGGGCTCGTGGCCCAGGCGCTGCTGCAGTCCCCGCACTTCCTCTACCGGATCGAGCTGGGCGAGCCCACCGAGGTCCCGGGCCTCAACCGCCTGGGCCCCTTCGAGCTCGCCTCGCGCCTCTCGTACCTCGTCTGGCGCTCCATGCCCGACGACGCGCTCCTGGACGCCGCCGCGGCCGACGCGCTGGGCACCCCCGACCAGCTCGCCGGGCAGCTCCACCGCCTGCTCGCCGACGAGCGCGCCCCCGACGCGGTCTGGACCTTCTTCCGGCAATGGCTGGACCTCGACGAGATCGACCACGTCGACAAGGACCGCGCCACCTTCCCCCTCTGGACCGACGCCCTTCGCCTCGAGCTCGCCGAGGAGAGCCGTCACTTCGTCGACCACGTCGTCTGGAGCGCCGGCGACCTGCGCGAGCTCTACCTGGCCGACTACGCCTTCGTCGACCGCCGGCTGGCGGACCACTACGCCCTGGCCCCAGTCACCGGCGACGCGTTCCGCAAGGTCTCGACGGGCGGACAGCGCCGCGGCGTGCTCACCCAGGGGGCGCTGATGGCCGCCACCTCGAAGCCCAACCAGACCTCCCCCATCCACCGCGGCATCCTGGTCCGCGAGCGCCTGCTCTGCGCCGCGCTGCCGCCACCGCCGCCGGATGTGACGGCTACGCCCCCGGATCCCGATCCGTCGCTCACCACGCGGGAGCGCTTCGCCGCCCACACCGAGGACGAGACCTGCCGGAGCTGCCACCGGCTGATCGACCCGATCGGCTTCGGCTTCGAGCACTTCGACGCCCTCGGGCGCTGGCGCGACACCGAGAACGGCCTTCCGGTCGACGCCAGCGGCGAGGTCGTCCAGACCTACGATCTCGACGGCCCCTTCGACGGCGTCACCGAGCTCGCCCAGCGGCTCGCGGGGAGTGAGCAGGCCCAGCGCTGCGTCGCGTTGCAGACCTTCCGCTACGCCTTCGGCCGTTGGGAGAGCCCCATCGACACCTGCACCCTCGACGCGCTCTACGACGCCTACGTCGATGGCGGGCACCGCTTCGACGCGTTGCTCGAGGGCGTCGTCGTCAGCGACGCCTTCCGCTTCCGCCGTGCTCAGGCAGACGAGGGCGTCTCCCCATGATGGACCGCCGCAACTTCCTCCGCGCCGCCGGCGGCGCCACCCTCGCCCTCCCGCTCCTCCAACTCCCCGCGCGGGCCCAGGGCGGGCCGTTCCCCAAGCGCCTGCTGATCTTCTTCACGCCCAACGGCACCAAGAAGGAGCTGTGGAGCCCGCCCGAGGGCGCCACCGAGCGCGACTTCCAGTTGGGCCGTCTGCTCGCGCCCCTCGAGGCGTTGAAGCGGCACCTCGTGATCCTCGACGGCGTCGACAACACCGCCGCCGCCGAGGGCCCCGGCGGACCCCACCAGCGCGGCATGGCCTCACTCTTCACCGGCGCCGTCATCACCGAGGGCGACTTCGTCGGGGGCGACGGGCGCCGAGCCGGATGGGGCGGCGGCATCTCGGTGGATCAGTACGCCGCGCGCAGACTCCAGGCGAACACCCCGCTCTCCACCGTCGAGTTGGGCGTGCGCGTTCTCGAGGCGGTCCCGCGCGGGCGCATCATCTACGGCGGCACCGACCAGCCCCTCCCCCCGGAGAACAGCCCGGTCAACGCCTACCAGCGCCTCTTCGGCGGGCAGCAGATGTCCCCCGATGAGGCCCGTCGCCGCTTGCTACGCAGGCAGTCCGTCCTCGACTCGGTCCAGGCCGACTTCTCCCAGCTCACGGCGCGCGTCTCCCGCGCCGACCGCGAGAAGCTCCAGCGCCACGCCAGCGCGCTGCGCGATCTGGAGCGCCGCCTGGGCACCCTCGCCGAGCGCCCCGTCGCCTGCGGACCCGAGGCGCCGGCCCCCGTCGGCGACGTGATGAGCGAGGCGGAGTTCCGAGCGGTCCTGCACGCGCAGATGGATCTGCTCGTCAACGCCCTCGCCTGCGATGTGACGCGCATCGGCTCCATCCAATGCTCCACCGCGGTCAACGCCTGCCGCTTCACCTTCCTTGGGATGAACGAGAGCGAGGGTCACACGCTGTCCCACTCCGGCGACAGCCACGAGCTCATGCAGACGCGCTGGGAGCGGATGCTCACCTGGTACGCCGAGCAGTTTGCCTACCTCGTCGAGCGCCTCTCGCTGGTCCCCGAGGGAGACGGCACCCTGCTCGACAACACCCTCGTGCTGTGGGGCATGGAGATCAGCCGCGGCAACAACCACAGCCTGGTGGACATCCCCTTCATCCTCGCAGGGGGCGCCGGCGGAGCCCTCGAGACGGGCCGCTATCTGCGCTACGACGGTGCGCCTCACAACAACCTCCTGGTCTCTGTGCTCAACGCCCTCGGCGTCGCCGACGTGAGCTTCGGCGATCCGCGCTTCTGCACCGGCCCCCTCGCCGGGCTGCTTTGAGGCGGACGCTCTTCGCCGCCCTGCTCCTCAGCGGCTGTGACTCCGGCGCTTCAGAGACCTGCGTCCCGGCCGCAGACGCGCCCACCTGTGACCCCCTCTACGAGCCGACCTTCGACAACTTCCACCGACAGACCCTGGTGAAGCGCTGCGCGGTCGCGGGCGGGGGCTGTCACGCGCCGGAGGGCGCCGCCGCCGGCCTCGTCTACGAGGACCCCGACGCGTCCTATAGCGCCCTCCTCGAGGGCGGGCTGGTGATGGCCCCCGACCACGGGTGCAGCACCTTGATGCAGCGCCTCGACGCCACCCCCGACAACTCGATGCCGCCCGGCGCGCCGCTCAGCGCCGCCGAGCGATGCGTGGCACGGACATGGATCGCGCGCGGCGCGCTGCGATAGGGCTGCTGCTCGTGTGGGGCTGTGACGGTGACCCGGCCCCCAACCGGCTCAGCGCCGAGGATGCCCTCGATCCCGAGGCGTGCAAGGAGTGCCACCCCGAGCACTATCGAGAGTGGTCCGGCAGCATGCACGCCTACGCTGGCGAGGACCCCGTCTTCCGAGCGATGAACGCCCGCGGTCAGCGGGAGACGGACGGCGCCCTCGGGGGGTTCTGCATCGGCTGCCACGCCCCGGTCGCCGTCGCGCTGGGCCTCACCGAGGACGGCACCAACCTCGACGACGTCCCCGCCCACCTTCGCGGCGTGACCTGCGCCTTCTGCCACCAGGTCGCCGACGTCACGGGGACCCACAACAACCCCCTCATCTGGGCCAACGACGGCGTGATGCGCGGTCCGTTCGACGACCCCGCCGGCAGCGCGGGCCACGACTCGGTCTACTCCGAGCGGCACGATCGCCAGACCCTCGCGTCGGCGACGCTGTGCGGCGCGTGCCATGACATCATCACCCCCGCCGGGGTTCACCTCGAGCGCACCTTCGCCGAGTGGAAGGCCTCGCTCTTCAGCAGCGAAGACCCGCTCCAGCGAGCCACCTGTGGTCAGTGCCACATGCCCGGACGCCCCGGGCTCGCCGCCGACGCCGACGAGGTGCCGCTGCGCAGAATCCACGACCACTCGATGGTCGGCGTCGACGTAGCCCTCACGGACTTCCCCGAGGCCGAGGCCCAGCGCGCAGCGATCCAGACCGAGCTCAACGGGCTCCTCATCAGCGAGCTCTGCGTCCAGCCGCGCACTGGAGGTGTGGTCGCCGAGCTCTACCTCGAGAACATCGCCGCCGGGCACAACGCCCCGAGCGGCGCCTCCCAGGACCGGCGCATGTGGGTTGAGATGGTCGCCTACGTCGGCGAACAGCGCGTCTACGAGACCGGCGTCGTCGGCGACGGCGAGGCGGTCGCCACCTCCGGCGACCCGGACCTCTGGCTGCTCGGCGACCGGCTCCACAACGCCGCCGGCGACCCGGTCCACATGTTCTGGGAGGCGGCCTCCATCGAGAGCGATCTGCTCCCCCCGCCCACCGTGCTGCCCCCCTCCCACCCCGACTACCAAAACCCCCACGTGCCGCGGCTCTACCGCTTCGCCACCGAGGTCGAGCCCGACCGGATCACCGTCCGCGTCCGAGTGCGGCCGATGGGCTTCGACGTCCTCGACGACCTCATCGACAGCGGGGACCTCGCCCCCGAGATCCGCGACAAGATGCCCACCTTCGACCTCGCCGGGAGCGTGGTCGAGTGGACCCGAGCCACCGCCGAGCTCCGCATCTCCCCCAACTCCGGCGCGGAGTCCCTGTGCGTTCCGTAAAGGACCGCCAGCTCCCGCTCTTCCCCTTCCTCGAGCCGCCCGCCGAGCCCCAGCGCATCATCGAGGTCCGCGCCCCCGCCCCCGACCGGGTCGCCCTGCTCATCGACGCCGAGAACGTCTCCCCCCGCTGCTGGCCGCGCCTCCAGCGCATCGGCGAGTTCCTCGGCACCATCGTCCTCGCGAGGGCGTATGCCTGCACCCTCTCCGGCTGGAGCGGAATCGACGAGGTCGAGTTCCACCACCACCCCGAGGCCCAGGGCCCCGACGCCGCCGACGGCATCCTCATGATGGACGCCGCCGTCGTCCAAGCCCGCGACGACATCGACACCTTCGTCGTCGCCAGCCGAGACAACGGCTTCGCCACCCTCGCCTACGTCCTCGTCAAGAGCGGCGCCACCGTCCACGCCGCGGTCCCCGTCCACTCCGCCACCACGCACATCCCCCTCCGCCTCACGGCCGCCGCCCAGCTCACCTTCCTCGTCCCCGCCAGCCCCGCCCCCTCCCGCTTCATCGAGGACGTCCGCGCCGCCCACGCCGCCCTCGCCAAACCAGACGAGTGGGTCAACGTCTCCAACCTGGCCCACGCCGCCCGCCAGCGCGGCGCCAACTTCAAGAAGGGCAACTTCCGCAAGAAGCTCGCCAGCTCCAACGCCTTCGAGCTCCGCGGCAAGCACCCCCAGGAAGACGCCCGCCCACTCCCGGAGCCCTGAGCCAACCCCACCTCGACGGGCAGGGCTAGGCACCTGGTGGGCAACGGGGCTCCAATCTACATCGAAGAGACGATGCGTCGACCGCGCCGCGCGGCTCTGATCGCTTCGCTCGAAGTCGACGACTTTCAGTACGGGCAGGAAACGCGGAAGACGTCAAACGGAGAGTCCGTCTCTGGACGGTTCGTCAGGTTCGCAGCCGATCCGCTGCCCGCCGTGCCCGAGGTCAAGGTCCGCGAGCTTCAGAGAGAGGTGGACGAGTGGGCGAAGGCAACCAACCAGTGAGGCGCATAGCGCAGCGCTGTTGGGTGCTCGCGGTCACGCTGGCGACCGCGTCAGGCTGCTGCGGTGTCGCCGCCCGGGAGTTCGCGCGAGCCGGTCTCCCCTTCGACACCCTGGCCTGCCTCAACGGGCAGTGGCAAAGAGCAGACCGGCCGGACGCCGCGCCGACCTGCATCCCCGGCGGGGCGACGACCGATCGCAGCGCACAGATCTACGACCGGGTCCCGCACGCAGATGGCGGGGTCGTCGACCTCTGGACGACGACCCTCACAACTCGACTTCTCGGTTGCAACAACTGCGGGACCGTCACAACGGGATCACTCCAGCAAGTCCCTCGTCGTTCCCTAATCAACGGCGTCGTCTGGTACACCCACATCGCCTACCAGTTCGAGTGCTTCGCCCTCGACGCGAGCCCTCGCGAGTTGGGGAATGTGGTCACGGATTGCGGTGCCGCGGCGGGCTTCCACCCGGTTTGGAACAACGGCGCGTTCAACTTCGAGCCCGACGACCCCGTGAATCCCCCGGACATCGAGGCGTTCGGCGCCGCGATGTCGTGCCTTCTGGACACATGCCAGGACGTGAACACGTGGAACGAGGGCTACCAATGCGGTGACCCGTTGGTCCCCGACGATGCGGGGGTCGCTCCGGTCGATCTCGACGCCGCGCCACCGCCGGAGCCGGACGTAGCGCCGACCCCGGAGCCGGTCGACTCTGACGGTGACGGCATCCCCGACGCACAGGACAACTGCCCGGACGTCGCCAACGCGGACCAGCGCGACCTGGATGAAGATGCCCAGGGAGATGAATGCGATCTGGACCGCGACGGGATCAACGGGGTCGACCTCTGCCACGCGAGGCGGCCTCCGAACGGGCAATGGGTGGTGGGGCGGGTCACCGATGAAGCTGGGCCGCTCGCCGTCGAGCACCGAGGCTACAGCGACGAGCGATACCGCTGCGACACGTCCGAGCCGGTCTCCGTCCACGCCCTGCGTGACATCAGCGAAGCAGAGTTCCTCACCTCCTCCTTCGCCCCGGACTCGCCCATGTGGCAGCGTTGCTACGGCCAACTCGACGAAGCGACCGGAGACGTTGTGCACCGCGGCGACCCTGACGGGCCCGGCTGTGGCTGGTGGTGGAGCAACGACGAGGACGTGAGCGTCGCAATCGACACCTACTTCGTGCCGGAGGACGAGATCATTGTCATGCGGCGGGAAGCGTTTCGCCGCGGGGACGAAATCATCGAGCCCGGTACACCGGACTGGAATGACGAGACGATTCGCCGCGGGCATCCAGGGCAAGCTGATCGCGTCATCCCCAAGCCGCCCCAGGCGCCGAATGTCGACACCCAGGATGGCTGGAAGCGGGCCGCGAAGCGCCGGCGCGCGCTGTGGGAAAAGGCGCGGGGCGCGGCGCGTCTGGGGCTTTGGTGGAGCGTCCTGCCGGATGCCATGAACGCAGTCAAGGTCGGCTTCACCTACCAGGCGCTGGTCCACAGCACCTTCGTGTGCGGTCCGGTGAATGGGATCGGGTCGTGCCTGCCCTATGAGGACCCGTGCCGCGTCTACACCCCTGAATGGGGCTACACGATCACCGATGTCGCCCGACGGCCGCCGGAGGAGCGCCGCGCGCTGCCGGACGCCAACCCGAACCATCCAGCTTGGCCGTTTCTCCACAACGAGTGCGAGTGCCTGCCGCCCGTGGGCCACGAGGACAAGTGCTTCGACACCGAGGCGGAGGCGAGCTGGTCCCGCTTCCGGGACGTCCGGCACCAGATCGCCGACGAGCGCCGGGTGATGGTGGCCGACGCCTGGGAGGCGAGGACGCGCTACGAGTGCGGGGAGCCCTACGCACCGGGGAATGGTTGCTACGGTGGCTATCGGGAGGGTGAGCGACCGCCGTGGGAGGACACGCAGGGCAGCGGGCGCTTTACGGTGCCGCACTGTATGGAGCCGCCCGTCTGGTCGCAGGCCATGTACAACGCGTTGGGGATCCCACGCGGCGACGCCTACCGGTCGAGCTACGACGCGGCCTGGGCGGTGTGGCCGGAGTTCGCCAAGGACCCGCTCGATCCGACGGCAGACCCGACCAAGCTCCACATGGACTATGCCGATCTCGTTGATCTCTGGGTCACCTGGCCAATGCTCGACCTGCGGGGCCCCTTCGACTCCGTCGTGCCGGAGGACTTCGCGGCCTCCCTCGAGGCCCTCGCCGAGATCTACCACACCACCCCAGAAGCAGAGCGCGTGCCCGTCATCGCGGTCGTCAACCTCGTCTACGATCTCCTGAGGCGCCTCCCGTTGGTGGGTGTCCCCCAGAACGTCGCGGCTGGAGAGGTCCGGCCCCGCGGGGTAGATTTCATCTACGACCTCTTCGTTCGCGGGAGCGAGTAATGCACCCTCTATTGCTGGTCTTCTCGACGATGTTGAGCCCACACGCCATGAGCAAGGATCTCCAACCGCGACAACCGTGGCCCGATCTCATGTACGAGGTCTTCGGGGTCCCTGGGGATCTCGCGGCCAAGGATCCCGTGCTCTCCGCGATCCGACCGATGGGGCAGGCAGACGGAGCGGTGCTGGCTCGAGCGCCGGACTTCTCGCCCCTGGTGGTCAATGACCACGGACGAGTCGAGATGTGGGTCTTCGAGTTCCGCCCGGGCGCCTACACCCGCTTTGGGGGGACGTTCGAGCCGCTGTGCTTCGAGGGCTTCCGAAACTACCGAGCCGGCTACATCGTCTGGCGGCGTAATGGCGGTCCACTCCATTTCCACGAGTGGAATGATCTGAAGTGTTCAGGGGATGGCCCAAGCGCCGTGAACACGGCTCGCATCGACGTTCGACGCCGATTCCTCTCCCGCACGTAGACACCTTCGATGACCTCGAGCGGTTTGGTTGCCGCGTTGTCACTCAGGGGTCTCGTGCCCGTCGCCAGCGTTGAGGACGCAGACGTCGTCGCCGTCATTCAGTCTTCGCCGATCTGCTCCCAGAAGAAGAGCCCCAGCGAGATGATGTCGGTGGGCAGCGTGTCGTCGCCGAAGATGGGCTCGACGGCCTTCGAGGCGCAGTAGTCGCCGAGCGGATCGCCGGGGCCGAGCAGGCCCGAGGTGAGGCCCGCGAGGACGTTGCGGCACAGGTACTCGGGGCCGTCCCACATGCCCTGGCGCGTGGCGTCGAGGAGCCCGAGCTCGGGCTGTGGGTCGACGGGCGGCGGCAATGGGCGGCGCGGCGGCTCGGCGACGACCTTGCGCTCGCGCTTGGGCGGTGGCTCATAGGGCTCGAGCTTCGGCGTGTGCCACTCGGACGTCACCGGGCGCTCGCGCTCGCCCTCGCCCTCGCCCTCGCCCTCGCCCTCGCCCTCACCTTCGCCCTCACCTTCGCCCTCGCCTTCACCCTCTCCCTCGCCCCCGGCGCCGAAGTGCACGAAGGTGATGAGGTGGTTGGCGCTCACCGGGCCGTAGCCCCAGGTGTGCATCACGCCGCACTGCCAGACGCACAGGTTCGGCCCACAGTTCCACTCGGCCGTGAAGTCGCGCCTGGCCGTGGCCTCGTCCGACCAGGGCATCTCGGGGAAGATCGCGAACATCGGGTTCGCCGCCATGTCGAAGGCGTTGGCCGGCCCGAGTACGGGCCAGCACGCCGTCTCGTCGACTCGGAAGTTTGCGTCGGCGGCGGCCCAGAACAGACGCATCGGGGCGGGCAGGGGTGGGCAACTACCGATCTCACTCACCCGCATCGAGTAGTCGCCCTCCGTCTCGCCCAAGAAGACCACGTTCGTCGGCAGGCCGCCCTGGAGCACGTCCAGCTTCTGGAAGCACGGCTCGCGCCCGCCGTCGTCGCCGAAGCGGAGGTCCTCGGTCTCGCCGTGCTCGAACCCGCGGGCCGGGCCGTGGCCGGTCCACCCGCCGAGCAGCCGAACGCGGGTCAGCGTGAGCCGCGCCCAGCCCCCGGGCGCGCTGGCGGCGACGAAGAACGGCTGCGTCTCGACCAGCACCGTGCGTGTCCCGTTGGGGTTGTCCGGCGCGCTCGCGAAGTCGATGGCGTGGTCCACCAGCACATGCTCGTCCTGTGATCCGCCCTCCCAATCGCCGTCGCGGTCGAGGTCGTAGAGCACGTTCAGGTACCGGGGAATGTCGAAGGGCGGCGCCGCCGTGACCTCGACCGCGATGGTCGCCGGCGACATCCGCCCGCCGAGGGACAACGTACGCAGCCAGACGTGGGGGTCCAAGTCGTCGTCGTGGTCGGCGTCGATGAGCTGCGCGTCCGCCTCGTAGGTCGTGGTGGAGGTGTGCGAGCGGCCGATCCATTCCGCGGATCCGTCGATGTGCATCGGGCCACCCGACGCGGAGAGCGACGGGTAGTCCGCGTCAACACGCGGGTTGTCGGGGGCGTCGCCGAAGTCGGCCACGGGCATGATCCTTTGGACGTCGCGTTGGGCGAGCGCCGGTGTGGTGACCGCGAACACGCTGAGCAGGGTGAGGCCTCGAGTGAACATCTGGACTCCTGAGATTCGTTGGCGAGGCCTCGGCAGTACACGCGGCGTGCCAACCCTGCAGGGCCGGAGAGGCGTGGGCGTCTCGCCGAACCGGATGTCCGCGGACGTCCGCGGACGCCCGCGGACCTCGAGCGGGGCGGATCGCCTATCTCGGGATCGTGAAGCGGTCGAGGACCGAGCCGTCGAGGCGGTGGGCCGTCACCTCGATGCGCGTGGTGTCCACCCGCACGATGCAGTAGTTGGGCTCGCTGGCCGAGAGCTCCGTCCACCAGGCCGTCCCGCTCCCGTAGAGCGGCGCGCCGACCCCCGACGTGACGACGTAGACCGCGCCCTCCTCGGGGCCGACCACCCGGTCGTCCCTCAGCGGCTTGGTGCGCTCGTAGTTGTGGTCGTGGCCGTTGAAGACGAGGTTGACGCCGTGGGTGTCGAGGAGGGGGCGCCACTCGGCGAGCAGGTCCGGGCTCTGACCGTGCATCGAGGCGCTGTAGAAGGCGCGGTGATTCACCATGATCTTCCACCGCGCGTCTGCGTTCGCGGTGAGCGTCTGTTCGAGGAACGTCCGGGCGCGCCCCTCGATGACGCCCCCTTCGTGCACGTTGGTGTCGGTCATCGCGATCAGCAGCGTGTCGCCGTATCGGTAGCTGAAGTTCTGTTCGTTGCGGGGCAGGGCGAACTGCGCGAACCAGTGCACGCCGACGAGATCGTGGTTTCCGTTCGCGGGGATGAGCGGCAGCGACGCCAGGTAGGGCTGCCCGGCCTCGAACCACGCGTCCCATTGCGACTGGATCAGCCCCAGATCGACGGCGTCGCCCGCGAAGAGCAACAAGTCCACGCCCTCCGCCGCGATCTGTTCGAGCGCGTCGCGCCACAGGCTGAAGTCGACCGAGCGCGTATCGCCCACCACCGCGAAGGCGAAGGGGCCCTCGTCGGCCGGGGCGGTGACGAAGCTCGCGACCTCGCTCCAGGCGCCGGGTCCCCCCGCTCGGTAGTAGTAGGTCGTCGCCGCTTCGAGGCCGCAGAGGTGGACCTCGTGGACCACCCGCCCCTCCAGCCCCGGGTAGCTGAAGCTGTGCCCGCGGTGGACCGCTTCGAGGACCTCTGGCTTCGTCCCTAGCTGCACCTCCGTGACGCGCGTCCGGTCGCTGGTCGTCCAGCTCACCGCGACGTGGTGGCGGGGATCGGGGTGGGGAAAAGTGAGATGCACCCCGCTGGGGCCCTCGTCGGTGGCGGCCCCGCAGCTCGGCCGCACGTCCCGCAGCAGCGCCGCGCGGTCCACCAGATACGCGCAGCCGGGCGGCACATAGGGCTCCTCGATGGCCGAGCCCGGCTCGCAACGCGCGGAGGTCTCGATGGCCGGCGCCGCCGGGAGCTCGGCTCCACGGCCCATGTCTACGGCGGGTGATGCCCCGGGCACGTCACCGGGGACGCCCGTGCACGCGCACAACAGAAGGGCCAAGGCGATTCGCACGCAGACCAGTCTACACCCCCGACGCCGCGTTGGAGCGTGGACGTGGCGTTGGGGGTACACTGCCGCCGTGACGTTGCTTGCCATCGCCCTGCTGGTGCCCGGGTGGACCGCCGCCGAGGCCGCGGCGCGTGCGGGCGATGAAGCCTCGCGCGCCGCCGCCGACGCGCAGCTCGCTGGGGTCGTTGGAGACGACGTGGCGGCCGCGGCCTACAAGCGAGGCTGGTTGGCCCAACGCTTCGACCGGAGGCGCGAGGCGATCGACCACTTCGCGCGCTGCGTGGCCCTCGACCCCTCCGGTCGCTACGCAGCCCGTGCCCGCCTGCAAGCGCGGGCCCTCTCCGCTGATGCGACGGCCCGCCACGCCCGATTCGACGCCGCGCGGGAGGCGTTCGCCGCCGACGAGGCGCAGGACCTCCGGCTTCGGGTCTTCGCGAACATCGGGGCGGCGCTGGTGCTCTCGTCGCTGGTGGTGGTCTTCGTCCTACGCCGCGGGTGGCGGGGGCTCCGGCGCGCCCGGCCGTGGCGGGGGGCGGCGTTTGCCATCTATGCCTTCACCGGTGGCGCGCTCTTCTCCGAGGCGGGGTGGGGCGTGCCGCTTCTGTGCTGCGGCCTCGCTGTCGCCGCGGTGCACACGCTGGCGGCCTCGGCGCGGGCGGTGGAGGTGGGCGAGCCTCGCTGGGCCGACGGCTTCATCGCGGCCCTGGCGACGCTCGCGGCGTGCTACGTCGTGCTGGCCGCCTTCGACCGGCAGGCGGTCCTGGGCCTGTGAGCGAGGACCGCTGGATGGAGCGCCTCCGTGAAGCGGGGGCCGGGGCCGAGCCCCTCGAGGGCCGCGTGCTTCGGCTCGAGCTGGGCTTCAACCCCAACAGCAGCTCCGTGGGGAGCCTGGTCACGGTGCTGTTCTGGAGCGCCACCGCGGCGACCTGCGCCCTGAACTTCGCGTCGGCGGCGCTGGCGAAGCAGAGGAGAGAATGAGGCTTCGCTACGAGGACTTCGGGGCCATTGTGGCGATCGACGACCCGCCGGCGCTGATCCACGTCGACCAACAGCTCGCGCGGAGCCTGGGCCACCCGCACTCCCCCCGCTGGGACGCCCCTCGCGGCCACCTCAGCGCGCCGACGGAGGTGCACTTGCTCAGCACCAACCGCTGCGACGCGGGGTGCCCCGGCTGCTACACGCAGGCGGTGCCCGACGCCGCGGAGCCCACGACCGAGGCGCTGAGCCACGCGCTGCGACGAATGGCCGACGCCGGCGTCTTCCACGTCGCGCTGGGCGGGGGCGAGGCGCTGCTTCGACCCGACCTCTTCCGGCTCGCGGCCCTCGCTCGGGATCTGGGCATGGTCCCGAACCTCACGACGAGCGGCCTGGGGCTGACCGACGCGCTGGCCGAGCGGTGTCAGGTCTTCGGCCGGGTCCACGTCTCCCTGGACGGGCTCGGGGAGACCTACCTGCGCAGCCGGGGATACGCGGGCGACGAAGTGGCCCTACGCGCCCTCCGGCGGTTGGCCGGGGCGGGGGTCGCCTGCGGCGTGAACTACGTCCTCGACCGTCGCACTTGGGACGACCTCGACGCGACGGTGCGGGCCGTCGCCAACGCCGGCGGTGACGAGATGGAGCTCCTCCGCTTCAAGCCCGCTGGCCGCGGCGCGGCGATCTACGAGGCGGCCCGCCTCACGCCCGAGCAGGGCCTCGGCCTCTGGGACCGCCTCGCCACCCTCGCGGCGCGGTACCCCGCCGTCGATCTGAAGATCGACTGCTCCTTCGTCCCCTTCCTCTGCGCCGCCGAGCCCGATCCCGCGCAGCTCGCCGGCCTGGGCGTCTCCGGCTGCGAGGCGGGGCACGCATTGGCGGCGGTGACGGCCTCCCTCGAGGCCGTCCCGTGCAGCTTCATCGATCGGTCGGTGGGCGACGTGGACGCGCTCTTCGATGGCTGGGACGACGATCCGGCGCTGTTGCGCTGGCGTCGCTACCACCACGACGCCCCACAGCCCTGCCGCGACTGCCCCTACCGCGCGGTGTGCAAGGGCGGCTGCCGGGTGGTCGCCAAGCACGTCGTTGGCGAGTGGTTCGCCCCCGATCCGGAGTGCCCGCGGGTGGTCTCTTGGCGCGCCTGAGGTGGGCCGGCGGTGCCCTCTGCGGCGCCCTCGTCGCGTGCCTGGTCTACGCCGGGGACCGGACGGCGGCAGCGATCCTGGCGCCGGTCGATCCCCGCGTCGTCGTGGAGAGCGCGCGCATCGACTACTTCTGGCGGGCTGGAATGTCCGCGTTTGTCGGCTCCCTCGCGCTGCTGCTCTTCGTCCAGCTCACGCGTGGACACGAGGCGACCGCGCTGCGCTGGGTGACTCACGCCGCGCCGGTGGTGGTCGGGATCTCGGTCCTTTTGAGTGTGGTGTGGCCATGAGCCTAGCGGCGATTGAGCGGAGACGATGAGCCCAGCGGCGATTGAGCGGAGACGATGAGCCCAGCGGCGATTGAGCGGAGACGATGAGCTTGTGGCTGCTTCTCCAGAGCATCCATGGGCACCTCGGCGTGCTGGCCCTCGCCGCGTGCCTGCACCCGGTCTTCAGCCTGCGCGCGAAGCGCCCGTCGGCCCGCGCGCGCCTCTCGGGCTACCTCGCCGCGGCGTTGATGCTCCTCACCAGCGCCTCTGGATGGTGGATCTATCCGGCCTATCGCGCCGACGTGAAGCGCCGCCTCTACGAAGCGAGCTACACCGCCGGCCAGCTCTTCGAGACGAAGGAGCACCTGGCCTTCTTCGCGCTATGCCTGGCCCTGGCCGGCGCCGCGCTGCTCTTCGCCGCCGACGCCGAGCACGGCGCCACGCTGCGACGTCCCGCCCGCGTGTGCTGGACGCTGTGCGCCGCGTGCAGTCTCGCCGTCGCGGTGCTGGGTGTCGTCGTCTCCTCGGTGGCCGGCTTCCAGGCGCCGTGATCGTGGAGTCCCCTATCACCACCGTGTTAGCGTCCGTGACGTGACGCGCACGGTGATGCTGGTGACCCTCCTCCTCCCGGCGTTCGCGCTGGGCCAGATGGAGGAGTTGGTTCCGCTCGAAGACGACGAGCCGGACGCCGCGTCCAGTTCGTCGGGGCCGGGCGGGCCCCAGGGACCCGCCCCCGTCATCCTCGAAGAGTTCACCGTCGACGAGCGCAACGTGGTGTTGAGCGCCGCGCGTACTCGCACCACGATCCAGGAGGCCCCCGGCATCGTCACGGTGGTGACGGCGGAGCAGATCCGCCAGCGGGGCTTCCGCACCGTCAACGACGTCCTGCGCACCGTCCCCGGCTTCGAGGGCGGGCGCTACGAGGCCAACGCGTGGTTCAACGAGGGCGCCGCGCGCGGTCAGCCCCGGACGTTGCTCATCCTGATCAACGGCGTCAACGTCACCGAGCCGGTGCGCAACTCGATCAGCCTCGACCGCAAGATCCCCATCGAGTCGGTGAAGCGCATCGAGGTCACCTCCGGGCCGGGCGGTGTCCTCTGGGGATCGAACGCGCTGTTGGGCGTCATCAACATCATCCTGAAGGACGCCGCCGATCTCGACGGCGCCGTGGTCTCCGGGGGCGGCGGCCACGGGCGCGCCCAGCAAGAGGCGGCCTTCGCCCGCGCGGCCTACGGCGGCGAGCTCCTCGGGGGCGATCTCGAGCTCTACGCCGCCCTCGACTTCTACAGCGACCGCGGCGCCGCCCTCGAGGTCGACGCGATCAAGGTCGTGGGCGTCCTGCCCGAGCCCGCCCCCGACGGCGTCACGGCTTACGAGGACCGCTCCGCCGTCACCGACTTCAACAGCCGCGACTGGTTCGCCGCGAGCACCCTCCAGCTCCGCCTCTGGGAGACCCTCACCCTCGACTGGCTGCTCACCTGGGAGCAGGACCACCGCCAGATCGCCACCGGCGGCGCCATCCTCAAGGGCACCAAGGGCGAGGAGCAGCGCACCATCACCGAGGAGACGCTGGGCAACGACTCGATCCAGATGGTCGGCCTCAACTGGCGCGAGCGCTTCCTCGACGACCGCTTCGGCCTCTCCGCCAAGCTCTACGGCGTGAAGTTCACGGTGGACGAGAAGCCGTTTTGGGCCTTCCCGCCCCGCTTCATCCAGGCCACGCCACTCCTCGAAGACGGCGTGCAGATCGCCCTCATCATCGATCGCCTCCTGCGCATGGGGGCCAACGTCGACGCGGATCTCGATCTGGGGCGCAGCCACCACCTCCTCTTCGGAGTCGAGGCCTTCGTCGAGCACATGCGCGGGGCCATCCGCGAGGACGTCCTGCGCGGCAACCGCCGCCTGGAGCCCGTTGGAGGCGAGCCCACCGTCTACGGGCCCGCGCTGGGTTGCCCGCCGGCGGGGACCTACATCGTCGACGGCGGCCCCGAGGTCGAGTTCCGCGACGGCTGCGCCTTCACCGAGTCGCTGCTCAACGACACCGACCGAACGGTCGCCGCCCTCTACATCAGCGACGTGTGGAAGCCCACGCGCACCGTCGCCGTCCAGCCCGGCTTCCGCTTCCAGGCCTCCAACGCCTACGACCCCGTCTCGCTGTTCAGCGGCGCGCTGGTGTGGAACGTCTTCTCTAAAGTCTACCTCAAGTTGAACTACGCCGAGGGCTTCCGCCCCCCCGAATTCCAGGCCACCGAGCTCAACGACACGATCGTCTCCGACGTGGGCTTCGAGTCCGGGAAGGACATCCGCGTCGAGCAGTCCCGCGCCACCGAGGCCGAGATCAACGCCGTCGTCCTGGAGGACACCGGCGCCATCGAGCGCATCTACCTGCGCGGCGACTACGCCTACACCGTGCTGCGCGACATCATCCGCAACCAGGGCGGCCAGTTCGTCAACTCCGGCGAGCGCGGTATCCACTCCGTCGAGTTCCTCGCGCGCGCCGACTTCAACGGCGACCACGAGCTGTGGTTCGGCGGCCACTTCGTCACCGCCGAGGACTCGGAGTTCGGCCCCGTGCGCAACAGCCCGAACTGGGTCTTCAACGGCGGTGGCCGAATCAGCCTCTTCGGCGGCTACCTCGAGCTCACCGGCCTCGCCAACTACGTGGGGCCCCGCGAGGACCTCAACCGCGCCTCCGATCCCGCCCTCGAGCTGCTCGGCTTTCGCGCGGCGAGCGCCGCGGACGTGGAGGTCGACCGCCTCGACGCCTATCTCCTGCTCGACCTCGGTCTGCGAGCCCCGAAGGTGTGGGGCGAACGGGTCGAGCTCTCGGCGTGGGTCTATAACGTCCTCGACGAGCAGTGGCAGGACCCCGACTTCTCCTTCGACGACCGGGTGCTCTCGCGCCCCCAGCCCCGCGGCGGCTGGAGCGCGATCGGCCGCGCGAGCGTGAGGTTCTAGATGCGCTGGCTGCTTCCCCTGCTCTGCCTGGCGCTCACGTCGTGCGTAGACGTCTTCCGCGGCGCCATCGTCCAGGTCAACCTCAACGCCGCCGCGACCAACGCCCCCGGTGAGCACTACGAGCTCTTCGCCGTCATCGACGGCGGCGTCGTGCCCATCGAGCGCTTCAAGATCTTCGACAGCATCGCCGACTGCGCCCAGGACACGGAGGTCGACCCGACGGCCCGCCAGCTCGTCCAGCGCTACGACGACGGGGCCTCGCGCGAGGCCCTGTGCGATGACTCACGCCGCCTCGGCAACGTGACCATCCTCTCCGAGCGCCTCGGCGGGGTGCGCATCGAGACGCCGATTGATCTGAGGGACGCCGAGCGGCTCCTGATCGCCGTGGAGCCCGACGGAGAGACCGATCCGGCGCCGACGCATGTGCTGTTGGCCGCCGATATGGGGGACGGCGTCGCGCCCTTCGCGAGCAAGACGAACGAGTGTCGCGCCCGCCGCTGCGAGAACTTCGAGCCGGGTACACCGCTGTTCGAGAGCCAGGGCTGCGACGCCCCGGACGCCCCGCTCCCACGATCGCGGCGCGGGGTCCGCCTCGGCGTCCTGCTGCGACTGCCGGTGGACGCCTTCGGCTGTGGGAACAGCGCCGGCGAGGTCGCGGTCGTCCCGGCCTCCGACGAGACCTTTCTGTGAGCTGGGGAGGCTCCAAGATGAGATACGCCATCGTGCTGGTGTCGGTCCTTCTCGGCTGTGACACGCTCGAATGCGGAGAGGGTACGCATCGCAGCGGCGACCTCTGCGAGCCCAACGTTCAGGTCGCCTGCGCCGAGGGGACCGAGCTTCGGGACGGGCGCTGCGTCGCGATCCTGCCCGACGCCGGACCAGAGGTCGACGCGAGCGACCTCACCTGCGGGGCGGGGACCCACCGTGAAGGGGGCGAGTGCGTCCCCGACGTGATCCCCCCCGATCCCGACCTGGGCCCGCCGGAGCCCGACGACGGGATCCCCCCCGACATGTTCGTCGATCCCGACGACGGGGTCGAACTGGACGCCGCCCCCGACATGGCGCCGGACATGGCGCCGCCGCCCCCGGCGTGCCCCGAGGGCACAGAGCCCGGCGAGGTGCCGGTCTGCGATCCGCCAGCGGGCACCTACTGCGTGACGGGGGTGGCCACCAACTTCCTGACGGGCTGCGCCCTGCCCTCCGACGAGAACCTCCTCATCTTCCTCATCGATCCCACCGTCGTTGCCAACGGCCGGCCCATCGAGGAGGCGCTGCGCGCGAACCCCGCGCCCATCGGCCCCGGCGGCACCTTCACCATGATCGGGGCCGGCGCCGCCCTCCAACTGGTGGTCACCATCGACGAGAACCCGATGGTCGAGGGCCCAGACCTCTGGACCCGCTCCGTCAGCGGGGTCTCGGCGGCCCAGGCGGTCGACGGCACCGTCTACCCGGTGCGCGCCTTCGCCACCGACCAGGCCACCCAGGCTCGCTGGAACGCTCTCCTCGGCCTCGGTGATCAGGGCCTGGAGCAGACCGGCTTCATGGTCGGTCGGGTGCTGTCGATCACCGCTGAGGGTCCGCGCCCCGTCGCCGGCGCCGAGGTGGACACGCTCCCCGTCAGCGATCTTGAGGCCTGCGCCGCCGACGCTCCGTGCATGCGCTTCTTCGACGACGATCCGCGCCTGGTCGGCCTCCAGCCGGCGGGCGCGGGGACCACCGGCGCGAGCGGCGCCTTCATGCTCATCCGCCAGGGACCCGTCCCGGTCTTCCAGGGCGCCTTCCAGGTGGTGGGCGACGAGGCCTACGCCCCGGTCCCCGGTGGCGCCAGCGTGGGCAGCGCCTTCCACACGGCCCTGGTTCGGACACCGTAGCGCCAGGCTCGGTACACTCTCCTACAGCCCCCCCCGCAGAGGTGTGCCATGACCGGATTCGCCGTCGCAGCCGTCGTCTTCGCCGCCCAGATCGCCTGTCCCGCCGACGTCGGTCAGATCCGCTGGGAGGGCTACAGCCACCGCTTCGACGCAGGGGGAAAACGTTTCGTGGTCAAGGGGACCCTCTGGGACCGCAACCGCGATGGCCGCCCGTCGAGCGGCGATCTGATGAAGATCACGTCAGCGACGGCCAACGGGAGCGCGTTGGCCATCGACGAGGTCTGGATCTCCGTCCGAGGCAGCCTCGCGAAGTCGATGAAGCGGCGCTTCAAGCGCATCAAGAGCCGTGTGACGGCGCGCTGCGAGAGCCGCTTCGACGTCGAGAACGTGCCCCGCATGTCCAGCCCGCGCGCCCTCGGCAAGCACCTGCGCACCCTCGGCGGTGAGCGCAGGCTGAACCCACGGCAGCGGGCCCAGGCGGACATCACGGGCTGGGCGGAGGACATCTGTGGTCGCGGGGACCACGTCGAGGAGGAGGCCCTCGAGGCGAAGCTCTTCGACCGCGCCGCGCGACGTCACGGCCGGGTGGGCAAGGGCCATCTGAAGCGGATGGCCCGGGACACGGCGCGCGAGTACACGATGCGTTGCGCGCACTTCACCAAGCCGAAGAAGTTCACCTTCGGGGACTGAAGCCAGGTCTACTCGTCGAGCAAGTCGATCGCCGGCTTGGGGCCGGTGGGCGGGCCGCGCTTGGGCTGAGGCCCGCCCACGTCGAAGCTGCGGGCGCCATCCTCGTCGAGGAGCTGCAACTTGACCTTGGTCGGCTTGGGGTCGGGGGCCGCCACCGCCTTGGGCGCGGGTGTCGAGGCCTCGGCGGGCGGTGGCGTCGGGGGTGGTGGTGTGGGCTTCGGGCGGCGCGTGGGCGCTTCGGACCTCTCCCGCGGGAGGAAGACCTCGCGCGTCAAGGTGCCCGCGGCGACATCGAGTCGCACCTCGACAGGCTGGCGACCGCCGCGGACGAGACGCAGCTTCTGCACCCCGATGGGGAAGCTCGTGCGGAGCGGGGTGCGGCCGATGACGCGACCTCTCCAGTAGACGACGGCGCCGGATGGGCTGGAGGTCAGGGTCGCCGCGCCGGTCTTCGGCGCCGGACCCTCGGCGTCTGGCGCCGGCGCCGACGCGTCGATGGGGGCCGCCGCGTCGACGCGGGGCGGGGGACCGGCATCGACGGCCGTGGCGATCACGACGACCGGAACGGCGGGGGGCGGCGTCGTCACCGGCCCCGCGGTTCGGGGCGGAGGCGGTCGCAAGACGAACATCACCGCCGTCGCGAGGCCCGCGCCGAGCAGGAGGAGCAACAACGCCAGCGGCCAGCGTCGGCGCTCGGGCGGGGGCTCGACGACCGCGGGCTCCGGCGGCGTGCTCGGCGTCGGCTCCCGCCACGATCCGCTCGGTTGCGACCCCTCGTCACCCAGTAGCCCGAGCCGGAGCCGGATCTGGCGCAGCGCGAGCCGCATCTCGGAGGCGCTGGCGAATCGGTCGTCGGGGCGCTTCGCCAGGGCGCGCATCGCCAACGCCTCCAGCTCCCCTGGGATGGGGCGGTCTGGGGCGACCTGCGCGAAGCCGGGGGGCGTGGTCTTCAAGTGATGGCGGAAGAGGTCGTGGTGAGAGCTGCTCCGAAAGGGGAGGCGGCCGGTCAGCATGCGGTAGAAGACCACCCCGAGGGCGTAGAGATCGGTCCGCGCGTCGACGGCGCCGAAGGAGACCTGCTCCGGTGCCATGTATTGAGGCGTCCCACAGACCTGCCGCGCCTCGGTGATCTCGGCCAGCTCGTCCACCGACTCCGCGTCGTCGATGAAGCGAGCGATCCCGAAGTCGAGGACCTTCACGAAGTCCGGGTCCTCGTTGCGCGTGATGAGGAAGAGGTTCCCCGGCTTGATGTCGCGGTGGACGATGTTGCGCTTGTGGGCGTGGGTGAGCGCGCGCAGGATCTGGTCGGTCACGTGGGCTGCGCGCTCCACCGACATCGCCCCCTCCTTCAGCACCCGATGGAGGGTCCGGCCCTCGAGGAGCTCCATCACGAGGAAGAGCCGACCGTCGGAGGTCTGCCCGTAGTCGTGGACGGTGGTGATGTTCGGGTGGTTGAGGTTCGAGGCGATGCGCCCCCCGCGGGCGAAGCGCTCGGCCCCCGCCCCGTCGGCGGGCGGTATCAGCTTGATGGCCACCGGCCGCTCGGTCGAGGTCTGCCAGGCGAGCCAGACGGAGCTGTTCATGCCCCCCACGCCGAGCAGCTCGCGCAGGGCGTAGCGGTCGGCCACGACCTCGCCCGCGAGGTCCGGGACCACGCGCTTGCCGTCGTGGGGGCAGCGGTCGTGCTCCTCTTCGAAGCGAGTCCGGCAGCGCGCGCAGATCCAGCCGGGCATCAGCGCCCCGCGTCGGACACGCCCGCGTCCGGCGGTCCCGCGTCGGGCTCCGGTGGGTCGGGGATCCCCCGATAGACCCCGTCGGCGGTGTAGATCACGCCGTGGGAGCCGACTTGGCCGCGGTCTACGTCGAAGTACCACCCCTCGATGTCCGAGGGCGCCTCGCCCTTGTCGTCAAAGTCGAGCTGCCCGGAGGCGCCCTCGTAGTTGAAGGTCGCCTCCGCACCAGAGCGCAGGATCTCCAGGGCTCGCCCGATGTGCATCGCGCCGGGGTTGATGACCTCGCCCTCCGAGAGCCGCCGGATCTGGGCGGCGAGCACGCCCCCCGTGAGCGTCTCGCCAGCGGCGTGGCCTCCGGCCGCGGCGTAGGACAGCAGCCACGCGGCGTCGTAGGCGTTGGCGTTGAAGACCCCCGCAGGCTCCCCCCACTGGTTGTTGTAGTCGAGCTGGAAGGCCTGGAAGTTGGCGCCGGCGGGAGAGGCTGGGGCGGTCCCGACGGCGTCGCGCAGCAGGCGTTCGCTCTCCACCGAGTCGAGGGCCGCGGCGTCCTTGACACCATCCGTGAGGATGAAGCGCTCGAAGCCAGCGAGGCCGGCGAGGGTCATGAACTGGGCGCCATCGTCCAGGAACGCGACGAGCACGATGACGTCCGGCGCGAACTCGCGGAGCGGTGAGATCAGCGCCGCTTGCGCCTCGAAACCGCCGTCTTCGGGGTAGGCCCGTGAGAAGTACTGCATCTCGCCGCACCGGTCGGCGGCGCAGAGATCCGCCTGGATGACGCCGCGCAGACCTTGGCCGTAGGTGTCGTCGCGGTTGATGACGGCGACCTTGGCGAAGCCCTCCGCGAGGATGTGGGCGGCGACCGCGGCGCCTTGAATAGCGTCGCTGGGCACGGTGCGCCACAGCAGGTCGTCGTCGGCCTGGTTGGTGAGCGCCGCGGAGGTGCCCGACGGGGTGATGACCAGGACGCCCGCGGGCTTGGCGACCTCGTTGAAGACCTCGAGGGTGATCGAGCTCGCGGCGGGGCCGATGATCGCCGGGACGCCGGCCTCGTCGACGAGGCGGCGCGCGGACGCGATGGCGGTCGGGACGTCGGTGCCGGTGTCGCACGTGACGACGCCGACCCGTTGGCCGTCGAGGCCGCCGCTCTGGTTGATCTGGTCGACGGCGAGGTAGACGGCCTGGGCGATGGGCGGGCCGAAGGCGCCGAGTTGCCCGCTGAAGGGGAGCAGGACCCCGAAGACCACCACCTCGGGATCGCCGATCTGCGCCACATCGACGCCGAAGACGGCGGGGCATTGCGGATCGAGGACAAAGGGCACGGCGGCGTCGGGCGGGGCGGCGGCGTCTGGAGGCGCGGCGTCGGGGGTCCTGGCGTCGAGGATCCGCGAGTCCGGCGCCGAGCCGTCGGCGACGCGGGCATCGACGTCGGCGTCCGGCGTGTCGGATCGGATGCACAGGCCGTCGGCGTTGCAGGCTTGCCCCGCGGCGCAGTCGGCGTCGGTGCTGCACTCGTCGGCGAAGTCGAGGAGGAGCGTGCAGCCGCAGAGCCAGGTGGTGGCGAGGAGCGTCGCTGTGCCTCGCACTAGAAGTGTCCCCGCCAGGACGCGGTCGCGCCGTGGCCGCTCGGGGCCAGCCCGAGCCCCTCGCCGTCGCCGCCCGAGCCGATCACCATCAGCACGACGCCGGTCCCCACAGCGATCGCCCCGACGCCGAAGAGGATGTCGGCGGTGAGCGCCTGCGTCCGGCCCTGGTCTCGCAGCCCTTGGCGGTTCTCCTCGTCGAGATCGCGGAAGCGGTCGGCGCGGTCGCTCGCCAGAGTGCCCATCACGGCGCCTCCCGCGATGGCCGCGGCGCCCACCCCCAGCGCGACCCAGGCCGCCGTCGATCCACCCGCCGCCGGCTCCACGGGACGCTGAATCTGGACCGGGGCGGGATCACGCCGAATGGGGGGGACGGGGAGCTCCAGCGGCGCGCTCTCCTGGGCGGCCTTGATCTGTCCGATGCGCCGCGTGGCCCGCTGGACCGCCTTCGGATCCGCGTCAGGGGCGCGGATGTAGCGGCGGTAGAAGTTGGCGGCGAGCTCGGGCTCGTCGAGCTTGCGGTCGTAGATGTGCGCCACGTTGTAGAGCGTCGCTGCGGCCGGGAGGAGCTTGTACGCTTCGAGGTACATCGCGACGGCGCGGTCGTAGCGGCCTTCGTTGTAGAAGCCCCGTGCCTGGCGGGCGAGCTCCTCGACCTGATGCAACGTCTGCTGATCGGGCGACTCGGAGGGCTGCGCGGCGGCGGGCATGGCCACGAGACAGCCGAGCGCAAACATCAGCGCGACCCGGTGGCGTGTCACCCTCGGACCCCCTCGCGCGTAGGACAGCTCGGCGGGATGCTACCACGTCCACGCGTCGATGCGGGCGATCTGCTCGCGCAGGTCCTGGATCTGCTCCTGCCAGTAGCGAAGTGTCCCGAAGTGTATGAAAGTACGACGGAAGATCGGGTCGTCCCACCGGCGGGCGATCCACGTCGCGTAGTGGACGAACCGCAGCGCGCGCAGCGGCTCGACCAGCGCCATCCACGCCGGGTCGAAGTCCCGGAACTCGCGGTAGGCGTCGAGCAACGCGTCTCGTTGCGCCTGGCCGTGGCGGTCGGCGCTCGGCAGGAGCATCCAGATGTCCTGGACCGCGGGGCCGACGACCAGATCATCGAAGTCGAGGAAGACCGGGCCATCGTCGGTCCACAGGAGGTTGCCCAGATGGCAGTCGCCGTGGATGCGGTGGAGCGGCACCCCTCGGAAGAGCGGATCGATACGGTCGAGCAGGATCTCGAGGGTGATCCGGTAGTTCTCGCGGGCCTCGGTGGGGAGGATCTCGTGCTCCATGAGGAACGCGAGGTTGGCGCGGCCATAGGTGTCGGGGCACAGCTCGGGTCGGTCGGCGGCGTCGTTTTGCTCCCCGACGTTGTGGATGCGCGCGAGGAGCCGCCCGAGGATGGGGAGCTGTTCGTCGCGGAGCTCGGCGGGGGCGCGCCCTCCGATGCGTGGGAAGAGCGCGTAGTGAATCCCGGCGGCTTCGCCCGTCAGCTCCCCGATGGACTCCTCGTCCCCCAGATCCAAGGGCTCGACCACCGGGATCTCCTCGTCGGCGAGCTCCGAGAGGAAGTCGTGCTCGTCGAGGATCGCGTCGCGGCTCCAGCGGCCCGGGCGGTAGAACTTGCCGACCACCATGGACTCGTCGTCGAGCTCGAGCTGGTAGACCCGGTTCTCGTAGCTGTTGAGGATGATGAAGCGCCCCGTGCAGCGACGCCCGTCGGCCTCGACGGCCTCGAAGACGTGCTCGGGGGTCAGCGCGTTGAAGCGTCCCGCGAGGGGATGCTCGCCGTAGAGTGACATGGGGCATCCATCCGCCGGTGGGGCGTGGGTGTCAAGCGGCGTCGTGGCCGACCCCCCCCGTACAGCGCTTGGGACGATTGTGACGAGTCCACGGGAGACGGTTGATTGGAGATGTCATGGGTCTCGTCCGCGGGGTTCTCGGAGCGGTGGATCGCGGGACGCTGTTGGTGCTGGTCGCCTGTGGCGTCGCGCTGGTGGCGTTTGGGCTCCACCTGGATGGGGTCGCGACTCAGAACTCCATGGAGAGCGTCGTGTCCCAGGCGGAGGTCACGATAGGCCAGTTCAAGACCCTTCGCGGCTACTACGCGCGAGAGGTGGTCTCGAAGGTCAACGGCAAGGGGGGCTTCTCGGCGGGCTTCGACCACGAGGGCGACCAGGTCATCCCGCTGCCGGCGACGATGATCCACGAGCTCAGCGCGCTGTATGCCCAGCAGGAGGGGGGCAGCGAGCTCAGCCTGTACAGCCGCTACCCCTTCCCGAATCGGAAGGACCGGACGCTCGACGCCTTCCAGACCGACGCCCTCTCTCACCACGACCAGCCCGGCGCGGGGCCCTTCGTCCGCAGGGAGCAGCGCGGTGGGATCGACGTCGTGCGCGTGGCGATCGCCGATCCAATGCAGAACCAGGGCTGCGTGGGTTGCCACAACGCCCACCCCGACACGCCGCGAAGCGACTGGAAGGTCGGCGATGTGCGGGGCGTCCTCGAGGTGATTCGACCGGTGACCGGCGAGCTGGCGAACAACGCCGCGCTGGGCCGGCGCATGCTGGCCGGTACGGCCGTGATCTTCCTGGTCGGGCTGGGGTTGGCCATGTGGGGCGGGCGCCGGGAGACGGCCCAGCAGGAGCGGCGCATCAGCCGGCTCGTGGAGTCCGTCGGCGCGGCGGCGTCGGGGGATCTGCGGGTGGGGATCCTCATCGACGGGGACGACGACGTCGCGCGCGTGTCGGAGGCCGTGGACCGGCTAGTGGGCGACCTCCGGGGGAACGTCAGCGCGATCGGCGGCGGGGCGAACACGCTGACGCAGGCTTCGACGCAGCTACAGGAGATGAGCGCCGGCATCTCCCAGGGCGCCGAGGCGACGGCGGCCCACGCCCAATCCACGTCCATGACCTCGAAGACCATCGACGAGACCCTCGTAGACCTCGCGACCAGCACCTCGGAGATCAGCTACGCGATCACCGAGATCGCAGAGAGGGCGGCGGAGTCCGCCGGGGTCTCCGACGAGGCAGTGCGGGCTTCCCAGGCCGCGCGCCAGGACATCGGGAGCCTCTCCGGCAGCGTCGGCCGGATCGCCGAGGTCGTCGCGCTGATCAGGGGCCTCGCCAACCAGACGAACTTGCTCGCGTTGAACGCCAGCATCGAGGCGGCCCGCGCCGGTGACGCCGGCCGCGGCTTCGCGGTCGTGGCCACCGAGGTGAAGAACCTCGCACAGCTCACGGCCGACGGCGCCACCGACATCGACGGCATGGTCGCCGCCGTTCGGCGCGACACGGAGGCTGTGCTCAGCGGGATCGGCAGCATCGGTGGCTTCATCGACGCGTCGAGCCAGGCGACCGCGGCGATCTCGGCGGCCGTCGAAGAGCAGGCCCTCGTCATGTCCGAGTTCGCCGACCGAATCGAGACCGCCTCGAGCGGCGCCTCCGAGATGAGCCGCAACGCGTCCGCCATGGTCGAGGCCGCCGCGGCGACGCGGAAGGACGCCGCCGGTCTGCGAGACTCCGCCTCGAGCCTGGCCGAGATGTCGGAGGGGCTACGAGGTCTGGTGGGCGGCTTCCGTTGTTGACTCAGCAGCGTGCCTCACCGTCGTGACGCAGCACGCAGGCGTGGGCGCCGCCGTGATCGTGTGATGATGTGCCCGGGTGGTGCTCGCGTGGTGGTGATTGATGGACACCTCTCGAGCCCAACGGAGGGACCCAACCCGCCTGGTAACACCGAAACCTGTGGATATGGGCACGCTTGATGGCGATCGTGTGGAGGTGCGCCTCCTCGGACCGATCCTGCTGTCGGGGCTCGCCTGTGCGGCGGAGTTCCGCCAGCCGGTGATCGGCGACGTCGTCGTCACGGCCTACTACGACCTGGGCGGGACGCGGGACTGGAACTGCGGGACCCACACCTACCGCGGGCACCGCGGGACCGATCTCGGGATAGTCGGACGCTTCGCGGCCCAAGACGCGGGGCGCGACGTGGTGGCGGGGGCCGACGGGCGCGTCACGCGCACCCACGACGGCGAGTTCGATCGCTGCACGACCGGCGACTGTGCGGGGGGCGGCGGCTTCGGGAACCACGTGGTGCTCGAGCACGCCGACGGAAAGGTCACCTACTACGCCCACCTGCGGCGAGGCTCCGTGTCGGTCCGCGAAGGTCAGCAGATCCGCTGCGGTGAGCGGTTGGGCCAGGTCGGCAGCAGCGGCTTCAGCACGGGTCCGCACCTGCATTTCGAGGTGCGGGTCGGCGGCAACGCCGACGATCCGTTCACCGGGCAGTGCGGGGGACCGCTGAGCTACTGGGTGAATCAGGGGGCCTACCGAGGGCTCCCGTCCGCCGAGTGCGAGGGGGGGGAGCCGCCGCCACCGCCCCCGCCGCCGCCCATGCCCGACATGCACCTCGAGGCGGGTTGGGCGGGGCCGGAGCGGCGCTGCGACTTCGAGCGGTGCGACGACTTCGCCCGCGGTGGGCGAAGCGGTGGCGTCTTCGACGCGTGGGTGGACGAGGTCGTCGAGTGGCGGGTGGTGGTCCACAACCGGGGCGATGGGTCCACGGCGGGAGAGTCGGAGGAGGACGCGGCGGTGGTGCTGGCCTACGAGGTACCCGAGGGTTTCGAGGCGGTGCGCTACCTCATCGAGGACGACCATCCGGAGCGTGACCGGACGAGTTGGGCGCGCAACGACGCGATGGAGAACGCGGCCAACCCCCCGGAGGACGCGCCGCCGCGAGCGGGGCGGCTGCGGCTCAACGGGTTCAGCGCCGGGGAGGCGAAGCGCGTGACGTGGATGCTGCGCGCGAGCCGGCGGCGGGTCGCCGAGGGGCCGGTCGAGGTGAGGGCCTGGATCGCGCACCTGCGCAACTACTACGGCGAGAAGAGCGGGTGGGACGATCCGGTGGAGACCAATCGGGGGCAGACTTACAACGGTGGGGAGCTGCGCATCGCGGGCCGCGCGGATGTGTTCGATCGACGGCGGTTCTACTTCGACGGCGGTGACGAGGCGTTGCTGGAGGCGTGGCGTGGCTGCGGCGAGGGCGCGGTGCGAGTGGACACCGACGCGGCGGCGCTGGTGGTTCGGACCGAGGGGACGGCGCCGTGCGTCGAGAGCCCCGTGTTGGACCTGTCCGTGGCGGAGATCGACGGGGTGCGGCTGGTCCTCGAGCATGGGGCGGAGACCGCGGATGGGCGAATCGAGTGGGGGGCGGGAGAGGTCCGTTTCCGAACGGTGGGTGATGGGTCCACCGAGGCGCTGCATCTGGGGCCCGCGTGGGTCGACCGGATCGACCGGGTTCGACTCTACCCGTTGGGGGATTTGGCCCACGACGGTGAGGTGCGGATCCACGCCATCGAGCTGGTCGACGAGGCGCCACCGACGCCGCCGGAGGAACCAGACGGTCGCGCGTCGCCGGATCCGGCTCGGACGGACGCCGGGGCGCCGCCCGAATCGGGCGACTCGGGGGGGATGGCCGACTCAGGGGCGATGGCCGACGCCGCGATCGCCGGTGACGACGCGCGCGTCGGGGAGACGCTGCACGTCGAGGCGGGGTGTCGTCAGGCGCCCGCGCCGCTGCTGGGCGTGCTGCTGCTCGGGTTCATAGGGCGTAGCGAACGAAGAACTGGAGCTGCCCGGCGGCGCCGTAGTCGAGGGGGACGGCCTCGTCGGCGGCGGTGAGCGCATGGTGGCTGGTGCCGGGGCTGGCGGTGCTGGTCTCGTGGGCGGGGTGGGCCATCACGAACATGCGCAGATTGCTGCCCACCTTGAGGTGATCCGTGACGTTGACCTCGGCGCCGAAGCCAATGAAGCCGGCGGGGAGCAGCTCCTCGCGCTCGCCCCCCGTCGCGGTGATCGTGAGCTGCGTCCACTCGGCCCCGCCGCCCACTTGAACGTAGGGTGTGAGGAAGTGGTGGGGGAACATGCGGGCGCCGACGGAGACCAGGAGGTGGGCGGACTCGCGGTCCATCCCCTCCGCGACGGCGGAGCCGTGGGCCTGGTAGTAGTCGAGCTCCGCCTCACCGAAGAAGTGGTCGTCCGTCTCCATGGTCGCGAAGACCCCGAGGCCGTCCATCCGGCAGTCGGTCCAGTCGATCTCGCCGGGCTTGGGCTCGCGGAAGCCGTAGCCTCCGATCCGTGCGCCGAAGCCGAAGCCATGTCCGGCGGTCTCGGCGTGGGCGGCGGCGGTGGCATCGTCGGCGGTGGCGGGGAGCGGTGAGAGGAGGAGGGCGAACGCGAGGCCGCGTAGGGTCGTCTTCATGGAGAGGCTCCAAACTGTTGATGCGGAGCCATCGTGCAGTCGGCGTGCCGTTCGCGGTTTCGTGCATCGGCGGCACCGGTGTGAACTGGCGGTCACGGAGGCGGGCGTGAACGGCGGTGCACACCACGAGGGGCAGTGGGGTGGCGCGCAGTTGGAGAGGTGGCAGCGGGGCTCGGGAAGACGGGCTTGGAGGGGGAACTGATGGGGGAACACGCACGGGAACCCGTTCCGTGCACCCCGCTGCCGCTCGTTTCCCTAGCGAAGGCCGTGCCAATCCCTGACTATTGGCCGCGACCCGGCCAGCAGGAGGCACGAATGCAGCTCTCGGTGGACAACATCGTCCCCTTCCCAATCGCCGACGTATTTCGTGGAATGCGCGACCAGATGCCGGCCATCGCGGAGTACCTGCCCAACATCGACTCGATCGTGGTGGAGAGCAGCGACGCCCCCGCCGACGGCGAGATGAAGCTCGTCAACCGCTGGAACGCGGCGGCCACCGAGGTGCCTGTCGTCGCCCGGAAGTTCGTCGACCCCAACTCGATCTATTGGATCGATCACGCGCATTGGTACGAGGCCCAGTGGCGCTGCGAGTGGCGGCTGGAGATGGGCTTCATGACCGACCGCATCTACACCCACGGTCAGACCAGCTTCCACGAGGTCGCGGGTGGCACGGAGGTGCGCATCCGAGGTGATCTCGAGCTGAACCTCAAGGGGATGGTCCCGGGGTTCATGGCCAAGAAGGTCGCTGGCGCCGTCGAGTCCTTCGTCGTGAAGCTCCTCCAGCCGAACTTCCGCAAGACCAACGAGGCGCTCACCCGCTACCTGGAAGCGCAACAGACGTGATCCGGCTCGCTGCGGTGCTGTTCGCCCTGACAGCGTGCGTGGCGCCCGAGGTCCCGCCCGACGCCGGCACCTCCGACGCCACGACGGGCCCCGACCCGGGCCGCGCCCTGGACGAGCGGGGCTTGGAGCTGCGCAACTGCCCCGGCGGCGCCTTCGGTTTCGAGGGGCTCTACGCCGTGCGTTTCGAGTCCACCTCGGCGGTGAGCGGCGGAGGTGTGGCCGCCCAGCAGGAGCACGTCACGCGCTACGGGGTGGCGCAGCTCTGCGTCGAGCAACGCGAGGTCGCCGTCGACCTCCTCGTCTGTCGGATGGCGATCACGCCGGTGCTGCACGGCGAGAGCCGCACCTGCGCTGCGGAGTCACCGGGGGCCGCGCTGCTGGCGGCCTTGCCGGTCGCCCACTTCACCGGGGAGATCGATATGTCGGGGGCGTCGGTCACGCTCACCGGGTGGAGCGAGCGCTGGGGGCTTCACGATGGCGCCGAGCTACCCACCGAGCCGTCGGGCATCGAGCAGATGAGCGGTGACGAGGCGGCACGGGCGGGGGTCCTCGACCAGGACGGCGACGGCGAGGTCGGCGTGACGCTTCGAGGCGATGGCGAGGTGCCCACGCGCACCTTCGTGGCGCGCGTCACGAACGCCGACTTCGCGCTGGCCAACGACGGGATCAACCTCGCGGGGCAGGTGGGTTCGGTCACCGCCGAGTCGGTGCTGGGCGGCCCGGCCACGCGGCTCATCCGCCCGCGTGAGCGCGGCCCCGGCGGCCGAGGCTCGGCCACCTTCGTCCGCGCCGATGGCCTCGCCGGCGCGCCGGACATCGGCGTGGGGGACGGCGTCGTGCAATGCGCCGAGGTGGCCGCCTGGATCGGCACCGAGCTCGCCGAGCCCCCCTCGGGCCCCTGCGAACGCTAGGACTGGTCATGACCCGGTTTCCCGGACACCCCGGATGAGGCGAAGATGCTTCAGCAGGAGGTT
>CAYOBQ010000055.1:0-45162 GCA_964402225.1 uncultured Nannocystaceae bacterium
ATGCGCGAGAGCTACACCGGAAATGCTGGTGTTATTCTTGCGCGGGCCCTAAGGTCCCCCTCGATCGTGAAGTCGGGATCCCACATCAGCAACTGGATCGTGTCTCCGTCGCGGTCGTTATCGGCGTCGCTTGCGAGGTCTTCGCCTTCGACACCGTTGACGTAGAAAGCGTGGCCACCGGGGACACCAAACGGGCGGGCCATCAACGCGACGGCGATGAGCAACAGGCTCTGCATGAGCACCTCCTTGGTCACCTGGCCTTCGCCGCGCGCCGGAGGAACCTGACATCGATTGGAGAATCACCGCGGATCGAGGCGGGTGACCTACCAGCGCAAGACGCCCTTCAGGTAGAGCTGGTAGAGGGTCGGCTCAAAGACCGAGTTCACGGCGACCTCGAGGGGGGCCGCGTCCGCTTCGAAGATGCTCGCGGCCTGCATCTTGGCGGAGGTCAGGAAGCGCGTTGGGGCGGTGATCTCGAAGCGGTCGGGGGCCGGCCCATTCGCCGCGGCGAGGTTGAAGCCCCAGATGCTGAAGGACGGCACCGTCACGTGGTAGGAGAAGGTCTCCATCCCGGCGGCGCGGAGAGTGTTGCGGATGGCCCAGTACGCTTCGCGCGTGAAGAACGGCGACGAGCTCTGGGTCACCATGTAGCCGTCCTCCGCCAGCGCCCGACGCACCATCTTGTACATCTCGACGCTGTAGAGGTTGTTGAGCGATTCGTTGTGCGGGTCGGGCAGATCGATGATCACGCGGTCGTAGGCGACCTTCGCGTCGCGGATGAAGGTGAAGGCGTCGGTGTTGTGGACCGTGACCTTCTCGTGCGTCAACGCCCCCTGGTTCAAGCGGAGGATGGCCGGGAACTCGTTGCAGAGGCGGGTCATCTCCGGATCCAGGTCGACGAGATCGATGTGCTCGACGTCCGGGTACTTGAGCACCTCGCGGATCGCCATCCCGTCGCCGCCGCCGAGGATCGCCACCCGCTTCCGTGAGCCGGGCAGCGACATCACCGGGTGCACCAACGCCTCGTGGTAGCGGTACTCATCGACCTCGGCGAACTGGAGGTGCCCGTCCAGGTAGAGGCGGATCTTCCCGTTCATCTCGTTCCGCGTCAGCACGATGCGCTGGTACTTCGTGTGCTGCCGATAGATGACGCGGTCGGTGTAGAGCTTGCCCTCGGCCAGCTTCGTCACGTTCGAGGCGAAGGCCATCCCGCAGACCAGCGCCACGCCGATCCCCACGGTGGTCCACATCCACAGCTTCCGACGGCGCAGGACGTCGCGAAAGACGACCACGTTGAACAACGCCACGCTGATGTTGAGCAGCGCGATGCTGAAAGAGGAGCGGAACAGCCCCAGATAGGGGAGCAGCAGGAGGGGAAACGCCACCGACCCGATCAGCGCCCCGATGTAGTCCAGCGAGAGGACCTTGGCGATCGAGTCCCGGAGGCTCTCCGACCGACTCAGCACCCGCGTCAGGATGGGGATCTCCAACCCCACGAGCGTGCCGATCACCAGGATCAGCACGTACTGAGCGGGCTCGTAGAAGACCCGATAGGGAAAGACCAGGAACAGCAGCATGCTCGACACGCCGCCCACCAGGGAGACGGCGATCTCGATCTTCACGAAGCTGCTCACCAGGTTCTTCACCATGAGCTTCGTGAGATACGACCCGATGCCCATCGCGAACATGAACAGGCCGATGGTGATCGAGAACTGGTAGACGCTGTTGCCGAGCAGGTACGAGCTGACCGTGGCGATGATCAGCTCGTAGGCGATCCCGCACAGGGCGACCACGAGGACGGAGAGCTGCAGGACCGCGAGTTGACCGCCCGAGAGCTCGGGTTCGCGATCGTCAGAAGGAGACATAGATCCCACCAAACCGAGACCAAGCGCCCCAACCGGGCCGGGCACATCCTCAGCGTCAGGCGACGTCGTGGCAGAGCGAGATGGCGGGCGGCGCGCCCGCGGGTGCGAAGCTCAATGAGGAGCGAAGACTACTTATTTGCCGCCGCGGAAGCCCTTGCTGCCGCCCTTGGAGCGGGCGGAGCGGGCGGAGCGGGCGGAGGAGCGGGCGGAGCTGCGGTAGTTCTTGGGGGCCATCTTCATCGAACGGTAGTTCGGGCGACGGCGGGAGCCGGTGTACCAACGGTTGCCGCGGGACATCATCCGGCCCAGCATGTAGCCGCCGAGGAGGCCGGTACCCAGCCCGGGACGGTAGCCGCGGGGGCGGTTGTACTGCGAGCCGCCGACCCACGTCGTGGCGATCAGGCGGTTGCGCTCGGAGTCGATCTCCAGCCAGAACAGCTTGTTCTCGCCCGCGTCCTTCTGGTTGTTCTTGTTCTTGTCGGCGTAGCCCTCGAAACGGCCGCTGTCCTCGAAGAGAACGCCGACGGAGTGCTTGGTGCCGATCTTGCGGGTGTTGAGCTCAGTCTTGAACTTCGTGAGGAAGCTCTTCGTCTTATCGGCGCTCTCCGTCACCTCGGCCTTCGCGGGCTTGGCCGCGGGGGCCGGCTTCGCCGCTGCGGCGGGATCGGCGGCGGCGGCCGGGTCGGCAGCCGGCTTCGGCGCCTCCGCCTTCGGCTTGGCGGTCGTGTCCTTGACCTTCAGCGCCGCGTCGAACGCATCGAGCACCTTGTCGAGATCGATGACCTCGGGCGGCTCGGAGCTGGAGCTGCTCGACGAAGAGCAGCCCCAAGCGCCCGCGCAAAGCGCGGCGGCGAGAGAGAGAGTGAGCGAGCGAGACATCGACGATCCTCCAGTTGCGCCCAAAGGGGGCACCACCCTACCCGGGGATTTCCCGGGTGCAAAGGGGTTCGATATGACAACCGCCGCGCGCGGGGCCTACGGCGAGCCCGGGGGTTGTATCCCGATCGAGAAACGCCGTCTAGAGTCGACCCGTGCGCGCTCCCGTAGCCGTCCATTGTGCCGGTGCCGCCTGCCTCGCGGCCTGGTCTTCCCTCGCCTGGATCGCGCGCCGCCCGGTGCACGTCGATCTCCGGCTCTTCTTCGTCGTGATCGCCCTCTGCTGGGCGGCGACCCTGCTGGCGACCCGTGCCGCCCGAGACGACGCCCTGATCGACTGGCGCGTCGTGCTGGCCTGGGCCGTCGCCTTCCGTCTCGCCGGGCTCCTCGGGGCGCCGATGCTCGAAGACGACTGGTATCGCTACCTCTGGGATGGCCGCATGCTGGTGGAGACGGGCACCCCCTACGGCACAGCCCCCCTCTCCTTCTTCGGCGACGCCTCCGTCCCCGAGCGGTTTCGCGCCCTGCTCGACGGCGTCAACAACCCCGACCTCCCGACGGTCTACGGGCCCATCACGCAGCTCGTCTTCGCCCTCGCCTACCTCCTCTCCCCCGGCGACCTGTTCGCGCTGAAGCTCCTCCTGCTGGCCGTGGATCTCGGGGTGGTCCTCTCCCTCCGGCGCGTCCTCCCCCCAGATCGCTGGCTCTTCTACGCCTGGTGTCCTCTGCTCGTCTTCGAGACCGCCTTCAACGCTCACCCGGAGATCCTGGGCGTCGCCCTCGCCATCGCCGCCCTCTCCGCACGCGACCGCCCGCTCACGAGCGGCGCCCTGATGGGCCTCGCCGTCGGCGCCCGCATGCTCGCCCTCCCGCTGGTCCCGCTCGTCCTCCGCTTCGATCCCCGCCGCTGGATCGCCTTCGCCGCCGCCACCGCCCTCGCCTACGCGCCCTTCGCCCTCCGTCCCGGCTCGGACCTGAGCAGCTTCGCCTTGATGGCCACCGACTGGCAGTTCAACACGCTCGGCCTGGCGATCCTCGAGCAGGCCGCCGGCGGCACCGGCGCGCGGATCATCGCCGCGGTCTTCCTGCTCGGGCTCGCCCTCTGGCTCCTGCGACCCCCCGCCGGCTCGCCCTGGCCGCGCGGCGACCTCATCTACGCGGCCTCTCTCGCCCTCGCCCCCGCCATCAACCCCTGGTATCTGCTCTGGCTGCTGCCCTTCGTCGCGCTGCGCCCCAGCCGTTGGGGCACCGCGGCCCTGGCGGTCGTCACCCTGAGCTACGCCCATGGCCTCTTCCTCGACGGCTGGGGCCTGCCCCCCTACGCCCACCCCTGGTGGGTTCGTCCCATCGAGATGTCGGTGGTGGTGGGCGCCCTCGCCCTCGACCTACGGCGCCGTCAGTAGGCCCAGCCCAGCCCCGCCGACACGATCTGCTTCTGCCCCGTATTGCGGCCGGCCACCGTCTGCGCGTAGGTCAACCCGACGCTGAGCCCCGACGCGCCGTGCTCGTAGCCGACCCCGGCCTCGACGTTGGTCCACACCTCCTTCAACTCCGTGAACTCGAAGCCCTCGTCACCGATGTCGGAGCCGGACAGCGCCCGCGAGTGCACCACCGCGGCGGTGACATAGGCCCCCTGAAGGGAGTACCCGCTCCCCAAGCTCCCGAAGGCGTCCGCCGGCACCCCGTCGGCCCGGTACCGCGCGCCGACGTCGCCGAAGCTCCACGCGCCCGTCGCCCCCCAGCTCCGGCCGAAGCCGATCGACGCCTCGATCCCATGGGCGCCCTCCCCCGGTGAGTTCGGCGTCGCCCGCTTGACGTCGTATGTCCCCGCGACGATCCCCCCGACCCGCACCGCCAACGACAGCGGCGCCTCGGCGAACTCGTCGAGCAACGCGTAGCTCAGCCCGATCCGCGTGTCGGCGAGCCCGCCGACGTCATCCTCCTCTGCGAAGGAGACCCGGGTGTAGGCGAGGTCGAGGTCGAGGGCGAGTGAGGGCAGGATCCCGTAGGTCGCTGACAGGGTCGCCGAGCGCTGCTCGATCCCCGTCTCCCCCGGCCCGTCCGTCTCCTCCTCGCCCTTGTAGAACCGCTCGAAGGCCTCGTGCGTGAAGCCGACGCTCACCGCCCCACTCCCCTCGCGAACCGTCCACGCCGATCCCGCCAGCGCCGGGGCGGCGACCATCACCGCCGTCAGAGTCCAGACCGCTCGCATCACGCGCCCCCCTCCGTCTCGATCTTGTAGCGAACCCCCAGGAAGTAGATGAGCGCGTCGAGTTGTCCGGCATCGAGCCGACCCGCCATCGCGGGCAGATCGGCCTTGCGCTTCGCGAACTTGGGGAGCGCGGCCTGAAGCGCCGTGAGCCGCACGCTCTGCCGCCCCTGGCGGGCCGCCTGCACGGCCGAGAGCTCCACCTTCCCCTTGAACAGGTCCTTCCCGAGCGCGTACCGCGCCGGATCCACCCCCGGCGGCGCTCGCCGACCCGCGGTGTAGCGCCCGGACGCCTCGGCGCCGGTGGCTACGGCCATGCTCCCGACGAGCAAGGCCGCCCAATACATCCTCATCTCCCGTCTCCTCTCAACCCGCGTGCCTCCGCAGGCTCCGTCCTGAACTGCCCCATCAAGTCGTCGAGCTGCTGTGCGCGGGTCCTCAGATCGGCCGCGGCGCGCCTCATCTCGGTGGCACGCGAGGTCGTGGACCCGGCGAGCCGAGACACCGCCGCGATGTCCTCCGCGATCCGCCCGCTCCCGTCACGCGCCGCCCCGGCGAGGTCGCGAACATCCACGACGTGGCGCGCCTGGTTCTCGACCATCAACGCGATGCTGCGCACGATCGCCGAGACCCTGCGGATCGAGGCGTGCACGTCGGTGTTGGCCTCGCTCACGCGCTCGGCTTCCGCCTGCACGTCCCGGATCTGCCGCTCGATGTCGTCGACGGCATCCCCCGTCTGACGCGCCAGCTCCGTGACCTCCTTCGCGACCACTCGAAACGCCCGCCCGCTCGCCGATCGGTTCGCCTCGATGGTGGCGTTGAGCGCCAGCAAGTGGGTCTGCTCCACCATCCCCGTGATGAAGCCCCCGATGCGCCCGACGCGCCGGCTCGCCGTGATCAGCGAGTCCGCCGCCCGCTCCGCCGCCTCCACCGAAGACACCGCCCCGTTCACGATCGCCAGCGCCTCGTGGGCGTCGAGCGACACGTACTCGAGCTGCTCGGTGATCTCGGTGACGTGCCCGGAGACCTCGTCGCTCTGTGCGCGGCCGTCCCGCGCGGCCCGCGTCACCCGCGTCACCAGCTCGGCCAACGCCGTCGCGTCCGCGTCCACCCTCGCGCTCGTGTCCCCCAGCGCGTCCGCCGTCGACCGCACGCCCTTCGCCTCGTCACGCACGCTCCCGATGAGCGCGCCGAGTCGATCGGCCATCGCGTTGAAGCCCGCCGAGAGTCGAGCCAGCTCGGCGGTGCGCCCCTCTGGAAGCCGCGTCCAGAGCTCGCCCGCGCCCAGCGCACAGGCGGCCTCCGTGATCCGGCGGATCGGGCGCACGACGACGCCCGCCTGGCGCGAGGCCAAGACCCCGCCGATGGCCACCGTCAACAGCGCGATCAACAGGAGCATCGCCGCCCGGCGGGAGGCCTCGCGGGTGATGAAGGCCGCCGACCGGTTGAGCTGGAGCACGGCGACGACGGCCCCTTCGGAGTCGCGAATCGGAGCCGCCGCCGACATCCACATGCCGTGGGCGTCTTCGTACACCTCGGTGATGGCGGGCTTGCCCCCCAGCGCCGTCCGGTGATGCGGTCGCGCCCGGTAGACGTTGCCGACGTAGAGCTGGCCCTGCTCGTCGCGATCGGTCATCACGACGAACTCGAGCTCGCGCACGCGCCCCTGCCCCGCCCGCGGACGGAGGATCACCGCCGGCTCCTCGAGCTCGTTGGCCCGCGCGACGTCGAGCAGCTTCGCCCGCAACGCCCCGAAGGCCTCCGGCTCGGAGATCTCGCCGTCCTCCTCGCGGTAGATGAACGGGATGGCGTCGCCGTCGAGGAGCGGCGCCGCCGAGATCGCCATCGCCCCGAGGGACCGCCCCACGCCGTCCTCGAGATCGATGCGCACCTGGACGAAGACCACCGCGGAGCAGAGCCCCACGCACAGCGTGACGAGGGCGGTGGTGAGGAGCGTCAGCCGGAGCGCGAAGCTGGTCTGACGCGGATCGGGCCCGTCTGCGGTCACGAGACTCGAATCGGCGAGATCGCACCCGTCGCTTTCGGGGGGGGGTCGCCCGTATCCTCCCGTCATGTCGGCCCTCGACCACGGCGTCCTCGGAAACGGGCACCTCATCGCCCTGATCTCACCCGCGGCGTCGGTCGACTGGCTCTGCCTTCCGCGCTTCGACAGCCCGTCTGTCTTCGCCGGCCTGCTCGATCCCGCGGCCGGGGCGTTCGAGGTCCTGCCCGAGGCGCCGCTGTTGCAGACCGAGGCGGCCTACCATCCGCGCAGCAATGGCCTGCGCACCACGCTGTACACCGCGGCGGGGCGCGTCGCCGTCGACGACATCTGCCCACCCGGCGTCCCGGAGCTCCTGCGCATTCTGCGCCCGATGGACGGGCCGCTCACCATCCGAATCCGCTTCGAGCCGCGCGGCGACTACGGGCGCGCCCCGGGCGGCGCGACGTTGTGGACTCGAGCGCCGGTGAACTCGAGCTTCACCCTCGACGGCCCGCTGGCCATGGTGGTGGCCCAGGGCGCGGCGCGCACCGATCCCGCGGATGCCCAGGCGATCCTGCGTGGAGCCGTCGCCGCGGATCGCGAGTGGTGCGGCAGCGTCCCCGACGCCCTCGCCCGCTCGGCCCTGTGTCTGCGGCTCCACACCTACGCCCCGACCGGCGCGATCATCGCCGCGGCGACGACCTCGATCCCGGAGGCCCTTGGGACCCCCCGAACCTGGGACTACCGCTACGCCTGGATCCGCGACGGCGCCTTCGCCGCCCACGCCCTCCTCGAGCTGGGGTTCACCGAAGAGGCCCGACGCTTCCTGGACTTCGTGGTCGAGGCGGTGGGCGACGACGTGCCGCGGCCGCTCTACGGAGTCGGCGGCGAGCGCGACCTGCCCGAGCGGAAGCTCCCGCACCTGGCGGGCTTCGAGGGGACCGGGCCGGTGCGGGTGGGCAACGCCGCCGCCCTCCAGCGACAGCACGATAGCGAGGGGCAGATCGTGTGGCTCGCCGACGCCCTCGACCGCCGCGGCGTCTCTCCCGACGCGGCGCGCTACGCCTGGCTCGCCAGGCAAGTCGATCGCGCCGCGACCAACGCCGACCGGCCCGACGACGGGGTGTGGGAGTTCCGTGGGCGACCCCGGCTCTACACGTTCTCCCGCGCCTGGTGCTGGGTGGCGCTTCACCGCGGCGCGCGACTCGCCGATCGGCGCGGTGACGAGGAGCGCGCGAGGCGCTGGCGAACGCGGGCCGACGCCCTCCGCGGGGCGCTTCTGGCCGAGGCGGACCGGGTCGGCTTCTTCGCCCAGGCCGCCGGATCCGAGGACGCCGACGCCTCGTCGCTGTGCCTCGCTTCATTGGGGCTCATCGACGGTCGCGACCCGCGCTTCGTGGCGACTGTCCGGCGCTGCGAGGAGGTCCTGCTGACCAACGGGTTGATGCGGCGATACCAGGTCGTCGACGACTTCGGTGAGACCACCAGCGCCTTCGGACTCTGCACGCTGTGGTGGGCGGAGGCGCTGGCACGAATCGGCGAGGTCTCGCGCGCCGAGTCAGTGCTCGACGGGTTCCTCGCGCGGGCCAATCCGGTGGGGCTGTTCTCGGAGGACTTCGATCCCGACGCCGGGCGGATGCTGGGGAACTTCCCCCAGGTCTACTCCCACGTCGGGATCATCGAGGCGTGGCGCTCGATTAGAACTTCAGGGCGGCGGTGACCTCGCCGGAGAGCGCGCCGGCCTGGCCCGACAGCAGGAACGGTCCGCCGGTGATCCACGCCTGGGAGAGGTTGAGATCGATGACGAAGTCGTCCTTCTCGCCGATGAGGACGCCGGCACCGGCGCTCCAACCGAACTCGCCGCCACGCGACGCGGTCTTGTTGTCGCTGCCGTCGTCGGTGCCGTCGAGGGTGAAGGTGTAGCTCATCCCGCTGCGGGCCACGAGCCAATCGAAGAGCTGACGCTCCATGGTGGCCTGGACGCCGGGGAAGAGGATCTGGCTGGAGCTGGGGCCGTCCTCACCGTCGCTCTTGGTGGAGGCGCTGCGGAAACCCACGACGCCGTTGACCGTGGCCGCCGTGTTCTTCCCGATGCGGTAGACGGGGCCGGCGCCGGCGTAGAGCCCGAAGAGCGAGCCCTCCTGCTTCGGCTCGGGCTTGTCGGCGGCGGTCGACGCGAAGACGAGGCCGCCGATGATGCCCAGATCGACCTTCTTGCTCTGGTGGGCGTAGGCGCGGCCCCCGAGGGCGATGCTGAAGGCCGACGCCTTCCCGGTCTCCTCGCCGCCGGCCTCCTGGGTGCCGCTCAGGAAGGTGATGTCGGCGCCGACATCGGCGGAGAGCGAGGCGCCCTTCATCGAGAAGCCTCCGCCCAGCTTGAGGCCGAACTGTCCGTCGTTGGCGGGATCACCGTCCTTCGGCTCGGCGTTGTTGGCGCCGTTGATGATGCCGAGGCGGGCGCCGGCCTTGTTCTTGCCGACCTTGAACCCGAAGAGGATGTCGAGCACGGTGTGCGGCTCCGCGTAGCCCATGAGGCCGAGGTTCGCGGTCTCGGGGCGGTTGATGGCGACGCCGATGGCGGTCCCACCCTGGCCGATGATCGCCACGCCGTCGCCGCCGCCGCCGCCCTGGTAGGACAGCGCGAAGGTGCGGACGTGGTCCAGCGTGAGCTGCGGGAAGAGGAAGATGTCGTCGCGGTCCTGAATGAGGAGCTCACCGTTCATGCCCGCCCGGCGCGCGCTCGCGTTGGCGGTGGCCGGCAGCAGGATCGCGACCGCGGCGACGGCGGTGAGAAGACGTGTCGTACTGATGCTCATATTGTCCCCCATCCCCATCCATCTGGGGATATGTCGGTTGATGTGCGCTAGCACCTTACACACGCCTCGTCGCGGTTGTAAAAGAAACCGACGCCCCTGCCCAACCGCCTACAAGGTCTCGCGGTCCACGAAGTTGCTCGGGAGCAGGTCGAAGGGCAGGTGTTTGATGGCGATCGGGAGCAGGATCGATCCACCGGGGATCACGAAGATGGCCAGCGCGGGGATGGTCTTGCAGATGTCGGTGAGCTGAGCGCGGACGGCCTCCTTCTCCTCGGGCGAGAGCTCCGAGGTGCTGGCCTTGGCGAGCAACTCGAAGAGCTCTGACGTCTCTCGCACCTCGTCGGCGAGGCGGCGTGCGTTCTTGCGCACGGCGCGTTCGACGCGGGCGACGAGGTGCCGCCGCATCCGTCGCACGACGCCACCGAGGGACAGCGCGTCGACGAGATCCCCCTGCCGTTCGTACTCGACGAGGGCCTCCGCCTCGAAGCGGTCGAGGGCACCGGCGGGCATCCCGAACCGCCGCGCGAGCGCCTCGAGGAAGGCTGACTCGGCGTCCTCGTAGCGGTCATTGACGTGGGCCGTGACGAGGAGCAGTCGCAGGACCAGGTCGCGCTGCACGGGATCGGTCAGCGCGTCGGCGACCTCGTCGACGGAGGGCGGGTCGTCGAGCTCGGCACGGATCGCCCTCGCCTCGTGGGCGCCGCAGCGCCCCGCCGCGACCAACGCCTCCACCAGGCGTCGCTCATGGTCGTCGACGACGCCATCGGCCCCCGCAAGCGCGACCGTGGCGTGGATGGCCTGGTAGAGCGCGTGCTCCGCCTCGCCGTGGATCCGCGCGAGGGCGAGCGGATCCGGGCGTCCGCTGGGGCGGCCGAGGGCGGCGACGACGAGCCACGCGACGCGCCCGAAGCGGAGCGCCTCCTGGTAGCGGAGGAGTTGGTGGAAGGGGTGGCCTCGCAGCGGGTCATCGCTCCCGATCGCGCGCGCCTCCAGGGCGTCGGCTAGAGCTACCCCCACCTCGTTGACGGCGCGCAGCAGCTCGTCTTGGTCGAGCCCCTCTCGATCGAGCAGATCGTAGATCCGCCGAGCCAGATCGACACGCTCCACGGCGTGGGCCGTGACGGCGAAGAGCACGAGGCCATCGCGGAGGCCGTCCGCGGCGAGCCCTTGCCAGCGGAGGAGGGCCAGCGCGCACGACAGCTCATGGGCGGTGGCGTTGAGCAGCGGGTACTCGTCGTAGCCGACGGCGCGCCCCAGCTCGAGGCCACGCAGCACGTCGACGGGGATGCCGGTGGCGAAGCCGCGGTCGTGCAAGGCCCTGGCGAGCCACGCCTCGTACGCGGCCACGTCGGCGAAGGGCGAACCATGGGGCGGCGAGCCGCGCGCCGTGATCTCGCGGATCAACGCCACCAACCACGCGCGACTCTTGGCCATGATGTCCCTCGCCGGTATGGTCCCTGACCTATGACGACCTCCTATCCGCTCCATAAAATCAAGGTGGTCCTCTTCGAGGGCATCCACGAACGCGCCCGCGAGGTGCTCCAAGCCGCGGGGTACACCGTCGAGCTGCACGCGCGCGCTTTCTCCGGCGACGCGCTGATCGAGGTGGCCGGCGACGCCCACATCGTCGGCGTGCGCTCCAAGACCCACCTCCGCGCCGAGTACCTCGAGGCGGCCAATCGCCTGTGGGCCATCGGCTGCTTCTGCATCGGCACCAATCAGGTGGATCTGCCGGCGGCGACCCAGCGGGGCGTGCCGGTCTTCAACGCGCCGTTCTCGAACACGCGGTCGGTGGCCGAGTTGGTGATCTCCGAGATCGTCGCGTTGCATCGGAAGCTCTTCGACCGGAGCGCCCAGATGCACCGCGGCGAGTGGCGCAAGTCCTCTGAGGGTTCCCACGAGATCCGGGGCCGCACGTTGGGCATCGTGGGGTACGGGCGCATCGGCTCGCAGGTCTCGATCCTCGCCGAGGCGATGGGGATGCGGGTGATCTTCCACGACATCGTCGACGTGCTGCCCCTCGGAAACGCGCACCGAGCGGAGTCCCTTGAGGCGCTCCTCGGCGCCTCCGACGTCGTGTCACTGCACGTCCCGGCGACGCCCCAGACAAAGGGGATGATCACCGCCGACCATATCCGGCGGATGCGTCCGGGGTCCTTCTTGCTCAACAACGCGCGGGGCAACGTGGTCGACATCGAGGCCCTCGCCGTGGCGCTGCGCAGCGGGCACCTCGGCGGCGCCGCCGTCGATGTCTTCCCCGCCGAGCCCCAGACGAACGACGAGCCCTTCACGAGCGCGCTCCAGGGCTTGCCCAACGTCATCCTCTCGCCCCACATCGGCGGCTCGACGTTGGAAGCCCAGCGCAACATCGGTGAGTCCGTCGCGGGCCGCCTGGTGAAGCTCATGAACAACGGCACCACCGCCACCGCCGTGAACCTGCCGAACGTCCAGCTCCCGCGCCTGCACACCGACGACCACCGCATCCTTCACTTCCACCACAACGTGCCCGGCGTCCTCTCCAAGCTGCACGCCGCCATCGCGGATCTCGGGGTCAACATCTCGGCGGAGTATCTGCAGACGGAGGGCGACCTCGCCTATTGCATCCTCGACGTCGGCCCCGAGCACGGAGAGGCCCTGAAGGCGAGGCTCCGAGACATCCCAGAGACCATCCGCGTGCGCACCCTCTGGTAGTTGGCCCGCCTCGTGCAGTCGGCTGCCTCCCAGACGGAGGAGGCGCGGATGTCCGAGGGAGAAGAGAGGCGACTGGAGGCGCTGCGCGCCCAGTTGCGCGCGACGCCGGGTGATTTGCGGATTCGGCGCCAGCTCGCCGACAGGCTCGAGCGCCATGGTCTTGACGGTGCGGCGTTGCTCGAGTGGCACCACCTCTTCGTCATCTACCGCGAGGCCCACCGCGTGCGCCACGCCGCCGCCGTGTGCCGCAACGCCCTCCGACTGCGCCCACGCCACGTCCACTGGCGCGTCCGCCTCGCCTGCTGCCTGATGACGCTCGAGCTGCGCGCCGAGGCCGCCCACCACCTCGAGGTCGCCATGCACCACGCGCTGCATCCCGTCGACCAACGCGTCACCCGACGCCTGTGGCAGCTCGCCCGTCCGGAGCAGACGCTCGCCGCTTGACCAGCGTGGCCACGCTGAGGGTCGCCCTCTCAGTCCTCTGACTCGGCCCAGGTCCAATGGAAGTTGGCGAGGAAGTTCCACCCCGTGGCGACGGCGATCCCCGTGAGCTGGGCGAGGTAGGCACCGTAGCCGGTCTCGGGGGGGGCCATGACCGGGCGGACGAGGTAGGTGTCGACCCAGGAGGCGCCGCCTGACGCCCACGCGTCGAAGCCACCTTGGAGGGCGAAAAACCCGAGGTTGCAGTAGACGAAGGCGACCCATTGGATGGCGGCGCCGACCAGGGAGACGAGCTGGAAGCGGATGCACCGGCGCAGGAGCGAACCGGCGGCGTCGCGGCGGTCACCGAAGGTCCACAGCTCGTTGAACGCGAAGTTCGAGAGGACGGAGACCGCGATGGCGAGGGCCGAGGCGGCGGTGGAGCGAAAGCCAGCCGCCTGAAAGAGCGCGAGGGCGCCGAGGTTGACGAGCACCCCGCTCGCGCCCACGGCACCGAACTTCAGGAAGCGGGTCGTGAGAAACGGCTGGAGCCGTGGGAGCAGGGGCTGCACCAAGAAGGGGAGGGCTCAGTTGCCCTGGCAGGCGTTGAACTCGGCGACGCACTGCGGGCAGTTGACATCCATGCACATGTTCATGTTCAGGCAGTCCACCAGGGAGTTGAAGTCGTCCTGAGCCACCTGGGTGCCGTCGAAGAAGCACTCACGGGCGCACTCGTTGTTGTCGCAGGCGACGATGCAGTCGAGGACGGTGCCGCAGGGGTCGTTGCCGACGCCGACCCCGAAGCAGAGATCGATCTCGGCGCCACAGTCCTCCTGGCAGGTGTCGGGCTCGACGTCGAGACAGCCCGTGCGCTGCAGGCACTGCTGGACCGCGTCGAACTGCTGTTGACCCTCCTGGCTGGCCGCGCCCACGCAGGCCTGGGGGCAGTTCTGGTCGCCCTGCGGGCAGTCACCGAAGCAGTCGAAGATGCCGCCGCAGGTGCCCAGGCCCCCTGGGGGAGGGCCGCCGCCGATGCCGCAGGCCTCACCGAATTGCTGGTTGCCCTGGGCGATGGCCTCGATGAGGCCCTGGCAGTTGCCAGCAGCCTGGAAGATGCCTTGCGCCAGCGACGGATCCATCGCGCAGCCCGCGGCGCAGCTATCGACGAGCTGAGGGTGGACGCTGTTGTCGAAGTTGGGGCACACGGCGACGGAGCAATCCGCGAAGATGCTGCAGGCCTCACCGCCCTCGCCCTCCCCTTCGCCCTCCCCCTCGCCCTCGCCCTCGCCCTCGCCTTCGCCTTCCCCCTCGCCGCCGATCATACGGCCATCCCTCACGCAGACAGAGCCACCGTTGGCCGCCTGGCACCGGAAGCCGTTGGGACACGCGGCGGCGTCACAGCGTTCGGTGCAGTACTGGTCGTTCTCACCAGCCGGCGTCTGCACGCTGATGCAGAGGTCCGATGAGCACTGTCCGTTGCCGGTACAGGCCTCGCCGACGTTCTTGCTACCGCTCGATGAGGACGTCTGGGTACACGCGAAGAGGCTGAGCGAGAGGAGGATCTGGAAACCGACCCGCATGGCTGTCCCTTTCGATGAAGCTGCAAAGGTGTGCTTCAGAGCCCGGGATCGAATCCAGTGCAGGATCTTGCCCCCCGGTATTCGCGCTCGAGCCGACGCCGATGCTCCACGAGGACCTTGTCGAAGCGCGACAGCTTCCGCCCCCGGAGATCCGTGCGCAGATCGGCCAGCTTCGCGAGGGCGTCGAGGTCGAGCCGCACCTCCCGGTCGACGAAGCGCACGAGCAACCTCGAGAGCAACAGGTTCAACGCGAAGCGCCGCATCGGCGAGCGGTTCATGAAGACGAAGACGACGAGATCGGTGGTCTGCGAGTCGACGGGGTTGAAGAAGGCGGCGACCCGCAGGGAGTCCGGCCTGCGCTCGCCGGTGGACGGATCGACCCAGTGCTGGTCGTAGACCACGTGGACCGGAGAGAAGCGGGTGGTCCAGTCGTCGACGAAGTGGTCACCGCGACGAAGACCGAGCAGCGGGCGCAGCCCCGGCGGGAGCGGGCGCTGCGGACCCTGATTGACGACTCGGACGCCGTCGTCGGTGCTCGTGACTCGGGTGGTCACCTCGTGCATCCGGGACGTCTCGTAGCCAAAGAGCGCGTGGACCTGGCCGGTGTGCTCGACCTCCGTGAAGTTGTCGAGGACCAACTCGAGCGGCGCCTCGGCGCGCCGGCGCAGCACGCCGACGCGGTGGTGCCCGCGGGCGTCGAGATCCGGGAAGCGCGCGGTCACGCCCGCCGCCTTGACCCAGACCGCGCCGTGGCGCTGGACCGTCTCGTAGTGGGTCGCGCGGGCGCTGAGGCGCGGGGTGCCGGGGGAGGACCCGGCGCCATCCGGCCGGAAGCGCCACCCATGGTAAGGACACTCGAGGCATCCTCCGCGGACCACGCCACCGCTGAGCCTCATCCCGCGATGCGGACATGCGTCGGCCAACGCGCCGATCCCTTCGGCCCCGCGAAACAGCGCGAGCTGCGCTCCGGCGAGCTGCACGGCGACGGGATCGGTCCCGAGATCCGCGGCGGGCAAGACCGGGTGCCAGTGGTCGAGCTCAGCCACGGTCGATGTACCGGGCGATGCGCTCAGCCTCCAGGGCGGACTCGCGCAGTAGGCCCGAGATGGGGTTCGCGAAGCCGCAGAAGAAGAGACCCGGCGCCGGAGGACACGGCCGCCCGTGCCACCGCGGGACCCCGCGCTCGCAGGTCACCTCGGGGGTGCAGTCGAGGAACCGGTCGAGCCGGGCGCGGAACCCCGTCGCGAGGATGATGGCGTCGTAGGGCGCCGCGCCGCCGTCGACGAAGCGGACCTTCGTCCCCTCGAACCGTTCGATCGCCGGCCTCACCTGGATGTGACCCTGGCGAATCAGGGACAGCGTGCCCACGTCGATGAGCGCGACGCGCCCCTCGTCGGCGACCATCTCCACCGGCCCTCGCTTCGGCCGCGTGAGCCCGTAGCGACCCAGATCGGGGATCGCGAGCCGGACGAGGATCTGGGAGAGCCCGTTGGCCACCTTCATCGGCAGCTTGGAGTAGGCGATGCCCACCACCTGCGCCGGCAGCGGCCCGACGTCGCGCGGCACTACGTGGACCGGACCCCTGACGCAGAGCGAGACCTGGGCGCCGTGCTCCCAAGCATCGATCGCGATCTCCGCGCCGGAGTTGCCGGAGCCGACCACCATCACGCGCCGACCCGCGTAGGGCGCCCCGTCTCGGTACCCGCTGCTGTGCAGGAGGTCGCCGGTGAACTCTCCCGGCCAGGTGGGGACGTGGGGCACCCCGTTGTAGCCGCTGGCGACGACGAAGTGGCGGGCTCGCAGCTCACCCGCGCTCGTGCGCAGGCGCCATCCTTCGTCCTCGCGCGCCGCCGACTCGAGCTGGACGCCGAGGCGCGGCTCGAGGGCGTGGTGGGCGGCGTAGGCCTCGAGGTAGTCGATAACGTGCTGCCGGGACGGGTAGGTGGGGCAGCGCGCGGGGAAGGGCAAGCCGGGGAGGGCGGAGTGGCCCTTGACGGTGTGCAGGTGCAGCCGGCGGTAGTGTCCGTGCCAGGAGGAGCCGACGGTCTCGGCGCGATCGATCTGCACGAACTCGAGGCCCCGCCGCTTCAAGCAGGCCGCGACCGCCAACCCCGAGGGGCCGGCCCCCAGCACGACCGTAGGCGTCAGCTCAGCAGGCATGTGTGGTCCTCGAAGGGCGCGAAATCCGGCGCGCCCTCCGCGTGAAGATAGAACGCCACGCCCCCGGGCCGAAGGGCGACGATGGAGGCCGAGCGCGTGCCGTAGATCGAGCCCCGCACGCAGACCGCGTCGTCCGACAGCGCCCCCCGGAGCTGGTCGATCAGCGCTGCGCGCCCGCGGGGCGGCGACTCGAGGAGCCCACGCACCCGCGCGACCTTCGGGAAGCGAGCTGAGTTCAGCGGCCCGTTGGGGAGCACGTGGACGCCCGCCGGCACCGCCTCGAGATGAAGCTCGGCGCCGCGACGGTGGGCCACCCAGACCCCGTCCGCGTCTCCGAAGAGCAGGTAGAAGGGGTTGTAGGCGTCCGCGCGCAACGTCCGCAGCCACGCGCGCCCCGCGCCCACCGAGCCACGGCGCAGCAGATCGAGAACGAGCTGCCCGCGCGACTCGAGCCCCGGACGGGGCGCGACCCCGGCCTCGTTGGTGACGCCCACGAAGAAGCCGGTGGGCGTCAACCCGAGCCAGGTCCCGCCGGCGACGGCGTCGCGGCCACCGACGACCCGCGGCGCGTCGACCAACACGCGGGGCCCCTGGGCTCTGCGAGCGAAGAGCTCGTCGCGGTTGGCCGCCAACACAACCGGGAGATCCGGGTGCACGCGGTTCAAGACGATGAGCGTGCACATCTCGCCGAGCTACTCTACGAGATCGACCTGAAAGAGCAGCTTCTCCCAGCCGGCGTCGCCGTTCAGATCGTTGTCACCACAGCGGTACCCGCTCTGAATCCGACCGCCGTCCATGTGCCAGCACATGCGCTCGTCGCGCCGCTCGGCGTTCCGGCCGAAGTCGCAGGAGCTCCTGTTGATCAGCACGCCCACCGGCGCGAAGCCCCAGGATCGCTCGGCGCTGTAGTACCACTGCACGCCGTTCGCGTCGTGGGAGGCCGCGGCGTCGTCGCCGACGTCGCGCGTCACGTCATCGCGGCTCCCCATGGCGGCGAGGACCAGGTTGTCCTCGCCGATCCGCCGGCAGGCCATCATCAGCCAGTCACCGCGGCACTCCCCGAGGATCGCCACCACGCTGTCCCGGTTGTCGCGGTCGTAGGGCGCCGAGTAGCACTGCTCCCAGCCGGCGTAGTCCGGCGGCGCGACGTCCTGGCGAACGCCCTCGACGAAGAGCGGCCCGTCGACCCCCATACAGTCCCCATCGACGCACTGCTCGCGCGCCTCGCACTGAGTAAAGCAGCCGCCGCAGTGCTCGCGGTCGGAGCGGATGTCGACGCACTCGTCATCACACTCCGCCTCCCCCGGATCACAGGCTCGGTGGCATCGGGCCTCCCCACAAATCCACCCGGGATCGCAGGCCTCGCCACAGCCACCGCAGTGCCGCGGATCCGTCGTCATGTCGACGCACTGGTTGCCACAAGCCGCCATGCGCCCCTGACAGCCACAGGCGCCATCACGGCACTCGAGATCGCCTCGGCAGTTCTCGAAGCACCGACCGCAGTGCGCGTCGTCGCGAAGCGGATCGACACATTCACCACCGCACTCGATCTCTCCGCCGCGACAAACTTCGCCTTCACCTTCCCCTTCGCCCTCCGGGCCAACCACGACCTGGCCGCCATCGCGGCGACCACCACCACCGCCGCCCGGCGGCAAACACGCGGCGAGCAGCGCCGCGACGATCCAAATCAAGTTCTTCATGCGGCGCACTATCCCAAAAAGGGCGGGCTTCTACCACCGCGACGAGACCTCTCAGACAACGTGAGCATCACCTATGCCTTCGACAGACGCTGGTGACACGGCGGCGCACGGCGGCGGGCGCCGTGGCGCGGGACGAGATCACCGACATTTCGTATGAATACGGTAGCGGCGTCGCGGGCGCTCATCGCCCGGATGTTACCGCTCGGTGCCTACTCGATCGACATCAGGTACTCGATGAGGTCGCGCAGATCCTCCGGGGCGAGGTGGCTCGTGCCGCCGTGCAGGTTGGGCACGCCGTCGCGCTCGTTGAAGCCTCGCTGGTCGGGTCCGAGGGCGGGGTGACCGGGGGTGGCGAGGGTCTCGAGCAGGCTGAGGGCGCGCCCGTCGTGCAGGAACATCGCCGGCCGGTCCCACAGGCCGCGGAGCGACGGGATGGAGAAGGCGTCGTGGTCGCCGCCGAAGAGCGTGATGAAGCCGCTGGCGAGGGTGTCGGCGTTGCGCCCGGCGTAGGTGTTGGCGCTCACGACCTGCATCGCGGTCGCCACGCCGAAGGGGTTGAAGTCGTCCGAGGCCGCGAAGACGGGCGCCGGGTGGCAGACCGCGCACGAGGTGTCGGTGCTCTCGAAGAGCACCCGCCCCCGCTCGGTGGCGTAGGTGCCCCCGCGGTTCGGGTTGGGCAGCAGCCGCGGCTCAACCAGGAGGAAGATCCCCAGCATCCGGGCCATGCCATTGAAGTCGAGCAACCGCAGCCCCCCCGCGTCGCCGAAGGAGGTCCGCCGGCCGATCAACCGGAAGCTGGTCTCGACGAAGAAGGCGTTGCGGTCCGCGAAGTCGTCGCGCGGCCGCCCGAACCCGAAGTTCTCCTCGCGCGCGAACTCGTTCATCACCGGGATGAAGTTGTCCTCGTCGAGGGCGTTCTCGAAGAAAAGCGGGCGCGTGCGCAGCAGGTTGCGGTGCGTCGGGATCATGCGCGTCCCAAAGACGCTGCGCTGCAACGGCATCGAGTGCGTCTTGCGGATGCTGTTGCCGTCGCGGTGGCAATGCTCACACGCCTGGTCGCCGTCGGCGCTGAACAGCGCGGTCATCGCGTTGTACAGCTCGCCGATCTCCGCGTCGGTGGCCGGGAACGGGCCGCCCGACACGTCGCCGACCACGACCCGCTCGACCGCGCGCGACGCGATCTCTACCCGCGCGACGTCCTCCGACAGCCGGTTGGCCACCACGATCGACTCGCCGTCGGGGGACGCCGCGATGCCGAACGGCGCGAAGCCCACCTGGAACAGATCCGCCGCCTGCAACGCCGGCCCGGGGCCCACGTCGAAGACCGCGACCTCGCCGGACCCCGACATCGTCACCGCGAGCTGCGTGCGCTCCGCTCGCCACAGCACCGCCATCTGCTCCGGCAGCGCGCCCCGCACCACCCGGTCCTCGGGCGCCGGCAGGCCCGGCGTGCCCTCCGGCAGGTCCTTGTAGAAGCCGGCCAGCGAGTCGCTCGTGTAACGCGGCCCCAGCTCGAGCGTGCGCGCGTTCCACGTCGCGATGTCGTTCTGCACGTCCTGGAAGTTGACGTTGGGCGTACCGTCGCCGGGTTGCCCGTCGCCGTCGGTGTCGGGACCGTCCCAAGCCGGGTGCCCCGTCCCCGCGTTCTCCGTCGCCACGAAGAGCCACTCACCCACGACCACGAGGTCGTTGACCGGGCCGCGCACGTCGATGCGCGTGATCCCCGGCGGCGCCCCGTGGTCGGTGGTCTCCGGGTCGTCGTCGGTGTCGATCTCGACGTCGCGCTCGATGTCGATCACCGAGATCGTGAGGTCCGGCATGTTGGCGACGAAGACGTGGCCGCTCGGCTCGTCGACCACGATGTCGCGCGGGTTGGTGCCCACCGGCACCGCGTCCATCCCGCGCACCCGATCGCGCAGACGGGCGCCCGGCACCTGCCGTAGACGCAGCTCGAGCCGCCCGCCGACCTCGCCCACGTCGTAGATCTGTACCCCGTCGAGCCAGCGGTTGCTCACCCACATCTTCTTGCCGTCGGCACGGAACGCCACCGACGTCGCGTAGTAGGGCGCGGCGACCCGCTGGACCTCGCGCGCCGTGCGCGTGTCGACCACCGACAGGTAGGACGAGTAGCGGTTGGCCACCACCAGGAAGCGCCCCGCCGGGTGCAGCGCGAGCCCCGCCGGAGAGGAGCCGACCTCGATGCGCCCGCGCACCTCCAGCGTCGCCGTGTCGACGACGGCCAGGTGGCGACCAGGCTCTGCCTCGCTGCCGCGCAGCGTCACGTAGGCGGTCTCGCCCTCCGCCGACAACGCCACCGCGTACGGGTGGTCGCGGTGCGGCTGGGGGCTGTAGTGGGTGTCGCCGGGCCGCAGCTCCGCCGCCGGCGCCACCAGATCCGCCTCGGGCGGCGCCGGCACCACGTCGAGCACGTCTTCGCCGCAGCCCAGCGCGAGGACCCCCAGGATCGCGGCAAATCGTCTCACGGCGCGCACTCCCATCCATCGTCGAGCCCGCCGCCCTCCAGCCAGCACGCGAGCAGCAGGTAGTCGGGATCGACTCGGTCGTAGAACTGGTCACCGCCGCCGTGGGCCACCCCGCCCGCAGCCTCCCGCAGCGGCTTGCGCAGCAGCATCGACTCCGGCGAGGTACCGACGCTGCCGAGGAAGCCGCGCGCCATTTGGAGGTTCGCGTCGAGCTCCGTCTCGGAGAGCACATGCGACCGCCGCGGCGCGGGTCCTCGCAGGCCGAAGCGGCTGTAGAGGCGGAAGGGGCGCTTCGGCTCACCGTGGCAGGACGTCTGCGCGCAGACCCGGTCGAACATCGGCTGCACGCGCCCCCGCAGCATCTCGACGTCGAGATCGGGCAACGCGAGCGGCCCGTCCTCGGTGCCGCAGCCCGCCGCCCCCAACAGGGCCAGCACCAGCGCCCCCCTCATGGCGCAGAGGTCCCCAGGTAGGTCGCGCCGAGATCGATCCACCGCACCAGCAGCGCCTTCTCGTCGTCGCCGAGCACCTCCGCCGAGGTGCAGTCGTCCCCGGTCAGCGCCCGCGGTGCCTGCAGCTCTCGCCCCATCACCTTCTCGACGAGATACGACTCGATCGCCCGCGCCTCGCGCTCGGCGACGTACGCCTTCTGCCACGCGCCCGAGCGCGCGCTGCCGCTGCCCGTGCCCAGCGCCATCAGGCTCTCGTAGCCATTCGACCACGGGCCCGCGTAGTCACCGGCTCCGTTGATCGAGAGGTCGAGGCCGCCCGCCGCGCTCGCCGGGTCGTGGCACGCCGCGGTGGCGCACTTCGTGTCGAGCAGCGGCTGGATGTCGGTGTCGAAGGACAGGTACGAGAACAGGGCCGGTTGGGTCGCGTCGATCGGATCGATCTTCTCCTCCTTCTCGTTGTGCGTCGCCAACGTGACGGACGCCGAGGTCAGCAGGTCGAACTCGCCGATGGCGTCCTGCGGGTTGCCGCTGTACGCGCCGTGGCACCCGCCGCAGAACTGGTCGAAGGTGGGCGTCGCCACGCCGAAGCCGAGGGGCTCGCCCTCGTTGAGGAAGATCCAGCGGTCGTGGTTCATCCCCACCGCCATCGAGTCGGCGTTCACCGCCTGCAGGAAGACCGGCGCCCGTGCCGGCAGCCGCACATAGAGCGAGCCGTCGGCCTGGGCCGGCGCCGGGCCGATGGTCCAGCGCCGCCCGTGGATGCCGTTGGAGATCCGCGTGCTCTCGGGATCGCCGTTGCGCACCGTCGCCGCGTCGGGGCGCGCCATGTCCTCGGCGTTGGGCGGCACGCCCACCACGACCCGCACGCCCGTGATGTCGGTGCGCACCTTGTCCACGCGCGACGTCGGCGTGATGTCGCGCAGGAGGCTCTCGATGGTCACCGCGTCGAAGAGCAGCGCGGTGCCGGTGCCGGGCGGCATGTCGTCTGGGCGTAGATACGTCGGCCGCAGCTCGGGCTCGCCGCGGTGCTGCACGAGGCTCGGCTGGACCTCCCACACGCCGGGCTCGTCGACGAGCACCTCCACCTCGCCCAGCGTCGGATCCATGGTCGCGTCGTCGGTGCGCAGCGCGCCGAGGACGAGGCCGAAGTCGACCTCGGCGGCGGGATCGGTCGGATCGGCGGGGGCCGCCGAGCGCGCGGCGACGAAGCGACGCCCCGGCAGCCCCTCCGGATCGCGCCACAGCGTGGCCGCGCCGGTGCCGAGGGCGACCCGGTCATCGGAGAGCACCGTGAGCGCGTGGTGGAACGCCGGCAGCCCGGCCTCGGCGACGCGCTCGGGATCCTCGATGTCGGGCCCGAGGTTGCGGTCGATCACCGCCAGCGCCCCCGCGCCGAAGCGCCCCTCGTCGGCCTGCAAGCTGAGGATCTCGCGGAAGTCGGGCAGCTCCGCCACCTGGGCGAAGACCGGGTAGCGCGACTGGTTGCCGAAGTGCGGGTGGTAGTTGGTGAACCAGTTGGGCGGGAAGGTGAAGAGCGAGGCGTGCCGCTCGAGGCCGATGTCGCGCTGGGAGGTGATGATGAACTGCCCCTCGTGGTTGAGCACCGGATCGACCTCGTGCCCGTACGAGAAGGTCACCTGCTGCACGTCGCTGCCGTCCTCGGCCATCGACCAGACGCTCGTCGACGGGAAGCGACCCTTGTCGGCGAGCACGCCCGCGCGGGTGGAGATGAAGTAGATCCGGCCATCGGGGGACCAGGTCGGCGAGAGGTTGGCGACGTTGACGTGCTCGAGGCTGAAGGTCTCGGCCCTGCAGCCCGTGTCGCGGGTGAGCTGGACCGGATCCGAGCCCCCGTCGAGGGCCAGCCGGTAGATGTTGAGGCAGTCCTCGACGGACGTGCGCATCGCGAAGAGGACCTGGCTGGCGTCGGGGGACACGGCGGGGGTGCGGATGTCGACCGGATCGTCGTGGAGCGTCGCTGTGAGGTTGGTCCGCTCCCCCGCCGCGGACACCGGCCGCAGGCGCCACAGATCGGCCCCCGGGGTCCAGGCCCCGACGTCGAAGGTCGGGCGCGGGGACGGCGGCCGGGCGACGTAGACCAGCGCTGACACCGCGGGATCGCCCTCGGCGTGGGCCTCGCCCTCGGCTTCGATCCAGCCACGCACGATCGCCAGGTCCGGGTCGTCGGCGGTGAAGAAGTCGTTGCCGCCCCGGTGCGCGATGCCGCCGAGCGCCGCGGGCAGCGCCTTGGCGAGCAGACGGCTGTCGTCGGGCACCGCCGAGTCGTGGTTGACGAAGTGCAGGGCCATCGCGTGGTTACGCCGCGTCATCTCGGCGCTGAGCACACCGCCCACGCCGGGATCGAGCTTGAGCGGGTTGGCGACGGTGGATCCGTGGCAGCCCGACACCATGCAGCCCTTGCGTCGCAGGACGGGGACCACCTCGTCGCCAAAGCGCGTCTCGAGGGGCGTCAGCTCGAGGGGCTCGGGGTCGCGCTCCATCTCGATCCAGGCCAGCAGATGCTTCAGCCCGGTGTGATCCACCGAGACGTAGTTGTCGCCGCCCTTGTGGGGCAGGCCGCCGAGGGCCTTGGGGAGCGGCTTGCGCACCAGCAAGCTGAAGATGGCCTCGGCGTGGGTGTCGACGCGGTCCATGACGGCCAGGTCGAGGGCCGTCAGCACCCCGCCGAACTTGGTCGGGTCCACCGGCAGCGTGATGTTGCCGATCGACTCGTCGTAGGCGATCTGCAACGCCTCCGCGGAGCTCGCCGAGCCGTCGGCGTCGAGGGCCAGGCTGTACCAGGACGGCTCGCGCGCGTTGTAGTCGTCGATGGCGACGCCGTGGCAGTCGGTCGTCCCGCAGCGCTGCACGAGCTCGCTCGCGACGTGCAGATCGAAGTACTCGCGCGCCGTCTCCGGCGTCTTGGACTCGTCGTCGTCGCACGCGGTGCCCAGCGACACGACGAGCGCGAAGAGCGCCAACCCTATGGAATTATTGCTCATCGTCATTCCTCCTACATCCGAACCGCGAGGTCGGCGCCGCACATCAAGGCGGTGCGCGACCGCATTCGGGGGTGGTCCGACCACTCGAAGAACCAGCCCTCGCAGCCCACGAACGGGCGAAAAAGCGGACGCGCGAACTCCGGCCCCGAGGCCCAGCCGAGCTCGAGCCCGGCCAGCGCGTTCCACATCGGCGCCATCTTCCGGTCGACGGTCATGTACCGGCGCGCCTCACGGTAGACGGGCTGGTAGAAGTCGGCCCCCGACTGCAAGTGCCCGCGCGCGCGGACGGTGAGCTCGAGGCGCGCCGGGAGCGAGAGGCGCACGGGCACGTCGGCGGTCAGGGCGCGCATCCCCCAGTCGTCGGTGTACCCACGGAAGGCGGCGTGGATCGCCACCGAGGAGGTCACCGCCCACGCCGCCCGGAGCGCCGCGGCGTGCCGGTTTCGGCGCTCCGGCACGCGCTCGTCGAGCCGCGCCAGCGGCGTCTCCTGGCCCTGGACCACCACGTCGACGAATCGGTAGGGGCTCGCCATGTAGCCGGCGGCGTGCTGTAGCTCATAGGTCGCGCTGAGCTCGAGCGCGGCCGACAGCACCCGCCCGACGGAGATCCGCCCGCCGCCCGCCGTCAGCGCGCGGCTGTACACCGGCAGGGGCGTCCCCGCCTGCCCTACGCGGGCCCCCATGAAGCTGCCGCCCACCTCGAACCAGGTCGCGCGGTCGGCGAGCTCCTGGCGAACGGATCCCCCCAGCCCGACGGAGCTGAAGTCGTTCTCCCAGCTCGTCGACGCCTCGGCGCCGAAGGCGCGCCGGCCCGCTTCGTGGCTGCCCGAGAGCAGGATCTCGTGGCGTTGGTCGCTGAACCGCGTCGTTGCGCCGGAGACGCCGTCGACGCGGACGGCGCGCACGTCGACGGAGGCCGACGTGATCAGGTCGACGGCGTAGCCGACGCCGAGCTGCGTGCCGAGGGCTGGCGACCAGGCCGCGCGGGTGCGGGGGGTGATGACGGTGGTCTCGTCGTCGTCGGTGTAGATCGACACGCGCGCATCGACGTCGCCCTCGTTGGCGAGGGCCCCAGGCCCGGAGGCGGCCCCCAACAGCAGCGCGACGACGACCAGCCCGGCTCCCGGCGTGCGCTCCATCTCAATTGCACCCGCAGCCCGCGCCGGTGCTGCCCATCGCCAGCCCTGCGCCCTCGCGCACCGAGAAGGCGTGCTGCCGCTGCACGGCGCCGAGCGGACACGCCTCGGGCTGCATGATCCGACTCGCGAGGCGGCCGCGCTCCCAGGGCTGCACGGTCGCGCATCCGCTCGTAAAGAGCGCGGGCCACAGGATCACCGTGACAAAGAGCACAGGGGTCCACGAGCGGGCCTGTCGGCGGCGGTTCAAGGGCTGCTCCCTCTCGGCACGGACGGCGTCCAGCTAGCAATCATCGTGCCCGCGTGCGGCTGCCCCGAGTGGAATGGGTCTTGCGTAGGGTCGGCCCCGACATGTGTAACGACCACCCGCCATCTCATCGCCGGCGACACGTTGCAGTGTATGCCATGGCGACAGTGGCCCTGATGGCATGCTCAGCGACGCCTCGTCGATGGAGAGGGGGCGCCCAACGTCCTCGACGCCTTCCGCGGGCGCGTCATCGACGCGCTGGGGGACGAGTGACGGGGTTCGTGATCGCCGGCGTGATGTTCGCGGCCAGCGCGGCGGAGCCGGCCGACTACGCGACGCGAAGCTTCGAGGCGATGTCCACCCGCGTCGACGTGGTCGCGCCCGCCGATCATGTACAGCGCGTCGCGCTGATCACCTCCCGGGTCTTCACTGAGGTCGAGGCGCAGATGAGCGAGTGGCGGCCCGGCTCGCCGCTCTCCGCCGTCAACCAGGCCGCCGGGCGAGAGCCCGTCGAGATCCCCTTGGCGGTGCGCGCGGTGGTGCGCCGCGGCCTCGAGCTGGGCCGGATCACCGGCGGGGCCTTCGACGTGACGTGGGCTGCGTTGTGGGGCCTGTGGGACTTTCGCGCGGCGACGCCGAAGGTGCCCGACGCCGCCGAGATCCGGCGCCGCGCCGCCCTCGTCGATTTCCGAGAGGTCCGCCTCGACGAGGCGGCGGGTACCGTCGCGCTGCCCCGGGCGGGGATGAAGTTGGGCCTGGGCGGCATCGCCAAGGGGCACGCGCTGGAGGTCGCGGCGGGGCGTCTGTCCAAGGCTGGCCTCTCCAGCTTCGCGATCTCCGCGGGTGGTCAGATCGTCGTCGCGGGCGGCCGGGGCGGGCGCCCCTGGAGGGTCGGCATTCGCGATCCGCGCGGGCCCGCGAGCGAGCAGTTCGCGACGATCGAGATCGTCGCCGGCTCGGTCTCCACGAGCGGCGACTACGAGCGCTTCTTCGTGCGCGACGGCGTGCGGTATCACCACATCCTCGATCCGCGCACCGGCTGGCCCAGCCGGGGCGTGCGCAGCGCGACGGTCGTCGCCGACGACGCCACCCTCGCCGACGCGCTCTCGACGGCGTTGATGGTGCTGGGCGTCCACAACGGGCTGCCGCTCGCGGAGCGCCTCGCGGGTGTGGACGCGGTGATGGTGGCAGACGGAGGGAAGGTTCATGTCACGACGGGTCTTCGCGACCGGCTGGTGCATCGACGTGCGCCGCGCCGCTGAGCTCCTCGCCATCGTCACGTTGGCGCTCGGGGGGTGCCGGCGATCCGACACGTCCACGGCGCCATCGCGGGCGGTGCGCCCGCCTCCTCCGGTGCCGACCGTGACGTGCGCCGTGGCGCCGGTGCTGCCACCCCACGAGACGGCACACATCCACGCCGTTCGGCGCCTGGACGACGGAACGGTGCTGGCCGTGGGCGCCGGGGGACTGGTGCTCTCGGGCCCGGCGGAGGGGCCCCTCGGCCCGCTCCCTTCGCCCACCGAGCGCGACCTCTACGGCCTCGACGTTCGGATGGGGCCGGGTGGCCCGGAGCTGGTCGCGGTGGGCGCCGGGGGCACCTGGATCCACGGCGCCCCTGACGCGCTGACGGCGAAGGCGGGGGACGGCTTCGACCTGCGGGACGTGGCCTTTCTCCCGGACGGCTCGGCCCTCGCGGTGGGCCTCGCCGGCGCCGTGTTGCGGGCGCCGGATGGGTCGGTCGCCACGGAGGCTGGGGCGCCGGATCGACTGCGCGCCGTCGACGTAGGGGCCGACGGCACGGTGGTGGCGGCCGGTGATATCGGGCGGCTGGCCGTACGCGGCGCCGCGGGCGAGTGGCGCGACGCCGAGCAGGACACGCTGTGGAACTTCCGCGGCGTCCGCGTGCTGGCGTCGGAGTCGGCGCTGGTGGTGGGCGACGAGGGCGGCGTGCTGGCGTGGACCGCGGCGGGCTGGGGCATCGTCGACAGCGGCACCGACGAGTACCTGGCGGCGGTCGACGGCCCCGACGTGGAGCGCCTCTTCGTCGCGACGCGATCGGGTCGCGTGCTGCGCCGCGACGAGGGGGTCTTCCTCAAGGAGGGGCTGGGGGCGCCGGTCGCGTTGGCGGCGATCGACGCCTCGGTGCCCGGCTCGGAGCTCGGCGTGGGGCCGGGAGGCGCCGTCGTCGGGCGGACTGACGACGCGTGGTGGCCGCTGCGCCCGTGGCCCTGGCTCGCTCGCGGCGGAGTGGTGGCGGCGGATGGGCGGGCGGTGCTGGTCGGGGCGATGGGCCGGGTGGTGCTGGTGTCGGCCGACGGCGCCGTCGAGCACCGGCCCGTGCGCACCCGCCACACCTTGGAAGCGGCGGCGTTCGCCGGCGAGAGGCTGGTCGTGGTGGGGGCGGCCGGAGCGGCGTTTCGCTGGACAGGGAGTGAGTGGAGCGCGGAGCGCACGGGCGTCGAGACCCGGCTGGAGGACATCGTCGCCGTGGGCGACGGGACGCTGGTCGCGGTGGGTGGCGGCGGGGCCGCGCTGGTGCGCGACGCCGGCGGGGCGTGGACGGCGGAGACGACGGGCACTGATCGCGATCTGCACGCCGTCGCGATGGATGGCGGCGAGGCGTGGGCCGTCGGCGCCGGCGGGGTCGTGGCTCGCCGCGGCGACGGCTGGACGGTGGTCGCCGGGCCCGACGGCTACGACCTGCGCGGCGTGGCCGTCGACGCGGCGGGGCGCCTCTTCGTCGGGGGCGATTCCGGTGGGCCGTACGTGCGCGGCGAGGACGGGTGGCGCCCGGTGCCGGGGCGCGTGGCGACCCCGATCCGCAGCGTGCTGCGCGACGGATCGAGGGTGCTCTTCGCCGGGGCGAGCGGGCGGGTGGGCGCCGCCGAGGCCGACGGGGTGGTGCGCTGGCGACTCGAGCCGGCCCAGGCCGCCCACCGATGGGAGGCGGCGCTCCCGCTCACGGGCGGCAAGGCGTTGTTGGTCGACGGCGCCGGCGCGCTCCGCCTCGCCGGCCCCTGCGAGGAGGGTGAATGATGCGTGGATGGATGTGGATCGGCGCGTGCATCCTGGCCTGCTCGGGCTGTGATGACGAGGAGCCGGCGCCGGCGGTCGCCGACGGGCTCTGGACCTCCCCCATCGCGTCGTTGACCGTCACCGGGGGCAAGGTCGTGAGCTTTCGGCTCGAGCAGGTGAGCTGCGCGACGGTGAACCCGGACCCGATGTGCGGCGGGGTGGCCAAGGTGACGATCGACGACGCCGAGGCGACGATCGACGACGGCGCGTTCACCCTCGAGCGACCGTGGCTCGTGGTCAGCGGGGCGTTCGACGGCGACGAGGCGATCGGCACCTGGACGTTCCACGACCAGCGCGGCTGCTGCGACCTCGAGGGGAGCTGGCACGCCGTCGCGCCCCTCGAGGACCTGGAGTGCACCGAGGATCTGCGCCAGGCGCCCGCCGAGGCGGAGATCGAGCTCGGCACCACGGACGACGCCGGCGAGCAATGGACGGCCCTCGCCGAGGGGGCGTCCCTCGACGTGGTCATGGGCTTCCAGGGCTTCAAGATGGCGGTCGTGGCCGTCCGACAGCGCCACCTTCCGCTGGAGGCGCAGACGGTGACGGTCGAGGTGACGAGCGAGGAGACGGGGGCGCTGCTCGCCGACTTCCAGCTCAAGCACCCCGAGCACTCGGCCCAACCGGACGGCAGCGCGATGATCGCCCACCTGCCGCTGGTCGTGACGGCGACCGACGACGCCTTCGTCGACCAGCCGGCCCTCGCGCGCGTAGAGATTCGCAACGACTGCGGCTTGTCCGCCGAAGCCCCCCCGGTCGAGGTCGTGCTGCGCAAGCGCTTCTGACGGCTCGTACGGCGAGCTCCAGGCCCGACGCCGATGGTCTGGACGCCACTTCAGGTCTTGGCGTCGCCCTTGCGCCGTCGCACGCGGCGTGACCGCGCCTCGAGGTGCGCCTCCACCTCGTCGAGGCCGACCCCCGCCCGCGCCATCGCGACCAACGCGAAGTAGACGACGTCGGCGACCTCCCAGGCCACCTCGTCGCTCGTCTCCGCGTCGGCCAACTCCCCCGCCTCCTCGATCAGCTTCGCTCGCAGCAGCGCCGGATCGTCGAGCAGCCGGCGCGTGTAGCTGCCCGCCGGCGCCTCCGCCACACGGGACGCCACGAGGCGCGCCAGCCGGCCCACGCCCGCGTCTTCCCCCCAGCAGGTGCGCGTCTCCTCGTGGCAGAAGCCGGGATCGCGCTGCCGCACGGTGAAGCGCAGCGCGTCGCGGTCGCAGTCCAGACCGATCCCCAACAGGTCCTGGGTCGCCCCCGACGACTCTCCCTTCACCCACAGCCCGCGCTTGCGCGAGTGGTACACCCCCCGCAACGTCCGCACCGCCTCGCGCACGCTCTCGGCGTCGGACCACGCGAGCCCCAGCGCGACGCCCCGCTCGTCGGTCACCACCGTCGGCCACAGCCCGTCGGGGCGATCCGACCGCATCGGCGCGACGATCGCGTCCCCCAGATCCATCGTGCCGCGGTACAGCGCCATCCCCACCTGGGCGTCGGCGCCGAGGGCGTCGATCTCGGCGACCTCCGCCGCCGTCGTCACCCCGCCCGCGATGGTCAGCTTCGCGTCCCCCGCCGCCGCCACCAGCTCCGCCACGCGGTCCAGGCGCGTACCGCCCATCCGCCCCTCGCGCTCGACGAAGGTCACCAGGAAGCCGGCGACGTGGTCGCGCAGCACGCGCATCCGATCGAGAACGCTGGCCCCTGTCTTTGTGCGCCAGCCGTCGACCACCACCTCGTCGTCCACCGCGTCGAGGGCCGCCACCACCCTCGCCCGCGGGATCTGGGACAGGATCTCGGGGCGGGCCGCGGTGCCCAGGATGACCTGCTCGGCCCCCGCGTCGAGCCACCCCAGCGCCGCCTCGACGCTGCGGATGCCCCCGCCCACGCGGCAGCGCGCGACCTTCAGCACCGATCGGATGGTCTCGGCGTTGTCGCCTCGCCCCAAGGCGGCGTCGAGATCGATGACGGCGACCTCTCCCGCGAGGCGGAAGCGCTCGGCGATCGGCAGCGGATCACCCGCGTCGATCGAGAGCTCCTTGCCGCCCACGAGCTGCACGGCGTGGCCGCCCATCAGATCGATCGAGGGGACGATCACGGGCGCACCTCCACGGAAGCCGCGGCGAGCTCGGCCTTCAAGGCGCCGACGGTGTACTCGCCGTAGTGAAAGATCGACGCCGCGAGGACCGCGTCGGCCCCCACCTTCAGGGCCTCGACCATGTGCTGTGCCGTCGCGGCGCCGCCGCTCGCCACCACCGGGACTCGCACCGCCGAGCACACCGCCGCCAGCAGCTCGCAGTCGTAGCCGCTCTTGGTGCCGTCGCGGTCCCAGCTCGTGAGCAAGATCTCACCGGCGCCGCGCGCCACGGCCTCTCGCGCCCAGGCCACCGCGTCGAGCCCGGCGTCGTCGCGCCCGGAGCGGACCACCACGCGCCAGCCCTCCCCCGCGCGCTGGGCGTCGATCGCCACCACCGCGCATTGGCTCCCGAACCGGGTCGCGATCTCGGTGATCAGCGTCGGATCGGCCACCGCGGCGGTGTTGACGCCCACCTTGTCGGCGCCGGCCTCGAGGAGCGCGCCGGCGTTGGCCACCTCGCGCACGCCTCCGCCGACGGTCAGGGGGATCGAGAGATCGACGCGCACGCGGCGCACCGTCTCGATCTGGTGACCTCGCCCCTCGGGGGTGGCCGAGACGTCGAGCAGCACGATCTCGTCGGCTCCCTGGCGCTCGTAGGCGACGGCGAGCTGCGCGGGATCCCCCGCGTCGCGGAGGCCCTGGAACTTGACGCCCTTCACGACGCGCCCATCGCGGACGTCGAGGCAGGGGATGATGCGTCGGGTCAGCACGAGAACCACCTCCGCAGGAGCTCCGTGCCCCACGCGCCCGACAGCTCCGGGTGGAACTGGCAGGCCAGGACCCCCCCGCGCTCGATGGCCGAGACGTAGCGCCCGCCGTGATCGGTCCAGGCCACCGCCCAACCCTCGGGGGCCGACTCCAGCCGATAGGAGTGGGCGAAGTAGGCGTAGCCCGGGGAGAGCAGCCGGCACCCGGCGTCGGGCTCGACGCGGTTCCAGCCGAGCTGCGGCACGCGGATGTCGCCGGTGAACAGGGTCGCGCGACCCGTCACCGCGGCGAGCCCCGCCACGTCAGGGCTCTCCTCGCTGCCCTCGAGCAGGATCTGCAGGCCGAGGCAGACGGCGAGCGTCGGGCGCCCGGCGGTGACGCGCTCGGCCAGGGCGCCGACCACGCCCTCCGAACGTAGCCGCTCCATCGCGGCCCCCAGCGCGCCGACCCCCGGCAGGACGACGCGGTCCGCGTGGACGACGACGGCGGGATCCTCGGTGGTGTAGGGCTCGGCGCCGGCGCGGCGCAGGCCGGCGAGGACCGAGGCCAGGTTGGCGGTCCCGGTGGCCAGGACGGCGACGCTCATAGGACACCCTTCGTGCTCGGGACCTCGTCACCGTCGCGCTCCAAGGCGACGCGCAGGGCGAGGGCCAGGGCCTTGAAGGCCGCCTCGACGCGATGATGGTCATTCTCACCGCGGAGCACATCGACGTGGATGCAGCTCCGAGAGGCGGTGGCCAGCGACTGGATCACGTGCCGCAGATTCTCCGTCGCGATGCCACCCAGCTCGTGGCGGGTGCAGCCCAGATCGACGTGGTGGAACGGGCGCCCCGAGAGGTCGACGACGGCCCGCGCCAGGGCCTCGTCGAGGGGGGCGTAGGCCGAGCCGAAGCGCCGGATCCCCGCGCGGTCGCCGAGGGCCTCGTCGAGGGCGGCGCCGATGGCCAGCGCGCAGTCCTCGGCGGTGTGGTGGTCGTCGACGTGGAGGTCGCCGTCGCAGCGCACCTCGAGATCCAAGCGAGCGTGGCGGGCCAGGGCGTCGAGCATGTGGTCCAGGAAGCCGATGCCCGTCTCGACCTCCGCGCGCCCCGTGCCGTCGAGGCAGAGGGTGACGGTGATGTCGGTCTCCTTGGTCTTGCGAGCGACCGTCGCGACGCGGCTCATGGCAGCAGGCCTTCCAGCAGGTTCGGATCGACGACGCGGGCGGCCCCCGCGGCGAGCAGGATCTCGGCGGTGTCCTCCCCGGGGGCCACCACGCCCAGCGCCACGACGCCCGCGCCCACCGCGGCGTGGATGTCGTCCGGCGTGTCGCCGAGCATCCAGGCGGAGGTCACGCCGAGGCGGGCGAGGCACAGCCGCACCGGCGCCGGATCGGGCTTCGCGGGCGCGTCGTGCATGCACACCACGGCGCTGAAGCAGCCCGAGAGCTCGAAGTGGTCGAGGAAGCGCTCCGCGTCGTGGCGGGGCCGACCGGTGACCACGCCGAGGGGCAGCCGGGCCGCCAACGCCGCGAGCCGCTCGGCGGGGACGAGGAGCCGCTCGCGCCGCCAGAGGCCACCCTGGTACCTCGCCTCGAAGCGCGCCGTGACGTCTTCGAGGCCCGCCGAGACGCCCCGGGCGGCCAGCATCCGGCGGGTGAGGACCCAATCGTTGTTCGCGTCGCCGGTGGCCTTCGCGGCGGCGATGTCCGCCACCGTGAGGGCGACCCCGAGGTCGGCGGCGGTCTCGATGATCGCGCGCCGGTAGCTCTCGCGCACGTCCGCCAGGACCCCGTCGAGATCGAAGAGGATCGCCTCCGGCGAGGTCACGGGACGATTTGCGTGGGGGAGGTCACGACGATGTCGGAGCCGCCGCGGCTCTTGAGCTCGGGGATCAGCATCGGGAGCTGGTCACGGGGCACGGCGGCCTTGACCGCGTAGCCCGAGTCGCCGTGGAGCCGCGCGACGGTGGGCTCGCGCATGCACGGCAACGCCTCGATGATCGCGTCGAGGGCGTCGGGGGCCACGTTCAGCTCCAGCATCACGCGCCCGCGGGCCTCCAGGACCGACTTGATGAGCATCGCCACGTGCTCGATCGCGCCCCGCTTGCCGGCGTCGTCCATGGCCGCCGGGTGGGCGTAGAGGCGCGTCGAGGACCGCAGCAGGGTGTCGATGATCTCCAGGCGGTTCGCCGCCAGCGTGGAGCCCGTCGCGGTGTTGTCGACGATGCAGTCGGCGTCCTCCGGCGGGTAGACCTCGGTGGCGCCGTAGGTGCGCACGAAGGTGGCGTCGAAGCCGCTCGCCTCGATCCAGCGCTTGGTGATGCGCTCGTACTCGCTGGCGACGACGAGGTGGCGGTCCGGGAGGCGACCGTCGGTGAGCAAGTCGACGGGGGCCGCCGCGACGAGCCGAACGGGATCGAGGCCGCAGTCGAGGACCTCGACCAGGTCGGCGCCCTTCTCCTGCACCCAGTCGTGGCCGGCGAAGCCCAGGTCACGGGTGCCCGCGTGCAGCATCTCGACGATGTTCTGCGGCTTGAGCAGCTTGACCTGGAACCCGGGCAGGGAGATCGAAGGGCGGTACTCCCGGGGCCCGACGCGCACCTGCACACCGGCCTCCCGAAGGAGCGCGAAGAGCCCTTCGCGCATGCGCCCCTTGGGCAGCGCGAGCTTGAGCGTGCTCATGGGGCGGTCAATGTCGCGAGGTAGTTGGGCAAGCCCATCTGCTCGATCTGGTCGAGCTGTGACTCGAGCCAGTCGATGTGCTCCTCCTCGGCGACGAGGATCTCCTCCAGGAGGACCCGCGTGCCGTTGTCGCCGCTCTGGCGGCACAGCTCGATGCCCTTGTTGAGGCGGGGGATGGCGTCGTACTCGAGGCTGACGTCGAGCTTCAGCATCTCCTGCACCGACTCGCCGATGCGGATGCGCCCGAGCTTCTGCACGTTGGGCACGCCGCGGAGATAGAGCACCCGCTCGATGAGCGACTCGGCGTGCTTCATCTCGTCGATCGACTCGGCCCGGATCTTGGCGTGGAGGCGCGTGTAGCCCCAGTCGGCGCACATCTCGGCGTGCACGAAGTACTGGTTGATCGCCGTCAGCTCGGCGGTGAGGACATCGTTGAGTGAATTGATGACGGCTTGGTCGACGGAGCGGCTCATCTGGACCCCAGCTTCAGGGGCTCAGCGAGTCTCCGACCGACTCGCCGAGCGGTTTTCACGCAGGATGCGCCGAAGATCGGATCGGCACGACCCACAATCACCGCCCGCTCCACACCGACGCTGAAGGGCGTCGAGCGTGACGGCGCCGCGGCTACATCGCTCGCGGACCTCACGGTCGGTCACGCCCTCACATATACAGATGATCACGTCAACGCCAGCCTTTCGAGGACCACGCTAGGGCAATTGAAAGTACATTTCAAGTCCATCGGCATCTCGACCCGATCGCTTGAAGGGGTGGTGTGCTATAGACCCGCCTCCCAGTCGCGAGGAGGCCGGCGGTGGACAACACGGGCCTGCAGGACATCTTCATCGGGATCGCCGGCCTCATCGGCGCCGGCAAGACCACGCTCGCCACCGCCCTCGGCGAGCACCTCGGCCTGCCCGTCTACTACGAGCCCGTGGGCGATAACGAGTACCTCGCGGACTTCTACCGCGACACCCGCAGCTACGCCTTCGCCACCCAGATCTACCTCCTCAACCGCCGCTTCCAGCAGCACCAGGAGATCATCTGGAAGGGCGGGGGCGCGGTGCAGGACCGCACCATCTACGAAGACGCCGTCTTCGCCCGCACGCTGGTCGATCAGGACCTGATGGACGAGCGCGACTACCGCACCTACCTCCAGCTCTTCCGCCACATGTCCAACTTCATGTGCCGGCCCAACGTCATCGTCTTCCTCGACCTGAGCCCCGAGTCCTCGATGGCCCGCATCCAGCAGCGCAGCCGCGACGTCGAGACGGGCATCTCCCTCGAGTACCTGCGCGCCCTCCACGCCGCCTACGCCGACTTCATCCACGACATCGCCCGCACCGTCCCCGTCATCCGCGTCTCCTGGGAGGAGTACCGCGACGTCGGCGAGATGGCCGAGGTCATCAACCGCGAGTACCTGCGCGGCAGCTTCATCCGCGACGCCCAGTGGCGCCCCACGCGGTGACCCCCGAGCGGCTCCGCGCCCGCCGGCATTGGGTCTTCGACCTCGACGGCACGCTCACGGTCGCGGTCCACGACTTCGACGCCCTCCGCCTCGAGCTCGGGCTGCCCCCCAAGACGCCGATCCTCGAGGCCATCGCGGCCCGCCCCGAGCCGGAGCGGCCCGCGCTGCACGCCGCCGTCGTCGCCTGGGAGCGCGCCCTGGTGGCGAAGACGCGCCCCGCCGAAGGCGCCGCCGAGCTGCTGGCCGTGCTCTGCGATCACCGCAAGGGCGTCCTCACGCGCAACACCCGCGACATCGCCCACGCGACCCTCGCCGCCGTCGGCCTCAGCGGCCTCCATCCGGTGCTCGGCCGAGACGACGCCGCCCCCAAGCCCTCCCCCGACGGTCTAGAGCGCATCCTCGACACCTGGGACGCAGATCCCGGCGACGCGGTGATGGTCGGCGACTTCCACTTCGATCTCCGCGCCGGCCGCGCCGCCGGCGTCGCCACGGTGCTCGTCGATCCCACCGGCCACGGCCGGTGGCGCGACCTCGCCGACCTCGTCGTCCCCAACCTGGGCGCCCTCGCCTGATCGACGCCCGAGCGCCCGGCCCCCTCGATGCCCTATCGGCGGTCACCCGCGGAGGTTCGACCCCGCCGAGGGGACAGACCCCATCGGCGAGCCCCTGGCGCTGTGCCCCGTCCGATGACCCGGACCCACATGGGCGGTCGCCAACCCGTGCCCGTTTCGTCTATCCTCACCGAAGGAGGTGCCCATGAAGCCGCAGCCGCTCCAGCCCGCCCGAGAGGACGCCCCCCAGCGAGAGCCTACGCCCGAGGAGGCGTTGCGCGAGGCGGTGGCGCGGGTGGCCGCAGACGCCCGTCGTGATCCCGAGGCCTTCCTGGAGCAGACCCGGGTCCCCGCCGGCGGCGAGTAGTGCTCGATCGGCTGGTCGGTCTGGAGACCGAGTACGCCATCCGCGTCAGGCCGCGCCCCCCGGGCTCGGACCCACCGAGCAACGACGCGGCCTGCACCTTCATCATGGACGCCGTCGCCGAGCGGGTGCGCACGCTCCCCGGCCGTCGACGCCTGGGCCGCAGAGCCCGCTTCCTCGAGAACGGCGGCTCGCTCTACTACGAGTACCGGCCAAAGGCGCCCGATGGGGGCCTGCTCGAGGCGGCGACCCCCGAGTGTCGTGGGCCGGCCCAGGTGCTGCTCTACCAGAAGGCCCAGGAGCGGCTGCTCACCGAGGCGCTGCCCACCGCCAGCCGCCTCGCGGGTGCCGAGCTCGGCCTGCTGCGCCATTGCCGCGACGCCTTCGGCAACGTCTTCGGTGTCCAGGAGAACTACGAGGTCGACATCGCGACGGGGCCGCGGCTCTGGGCCTGGCGGCTCGGGGTAGCGCTCCTCCTGCCCCTCGCCGGGCTGAACCTGGTCGCGCTGGTCGTCTACTACCTCTCGGTGCTCGCGCTCATGGTCACCGGCGTGCTGCTGCTGCTGCTGTTGATGCTCGTGCTCCCGGCGGCCCGTGATGATCGCTGGCTCGACGGCCTCACACAGGGGCTCACCCGGGGCGCGACGCGGCTCGGCTTGCTCGCCATGTGGCCGATGGTCGCCGGGCTCTCCCTGCTCACGCGTTTCGTCGGCTTTCGTCGCCAACGCCGCCGCGGCGAAGCGTTTTTCGCTTCCCGCGTCGCCTTCACCGGGACCGGCGTCGTGCTGCCCGAAGGGCGCTTCGCCCTGAGCGGCCGAGCGCTGGCGATCCAACGACGGATACGCCACCACAGCGCCCCGGATGCCCGGGGCATCTTCGACCCGCTCAACCTCCAGAAGCTGCTGCTCCAGCCGCTCACCCTTGATCTCGGGGGGCCGCTGCGGCTCTTCCGGCGACGCCAGCGCTTCCAGCTCGGGCTCTCGGAGGCCCCTCGCTCTCAGGTCGCCGAATACCTCGCGATCGGCAGCGCGACCCTGGTGCTCGACATGATCGAGGAGGGCGCCCTCGAGTCCGCCCCACGACTGGCGGATCCGGTGGGGGCGCTCCACGCCTTCGCCTCCGATCCGGGGCTCACGGCGACGGCGGCGACCACCGCCGGTGAGCTCACGGCGCTCGAGCTCCAGCGTTGGTATCTCGAGGCCGCCGAGCGTTGGCTCGAAGCCCACCCGGCGCCGGCGCTGGAGGCCCGCGAGCTGCTGCGGCTCTGGCGGGAGGTCACCGACGCCCTCGAAGACGACCCCGGCAAGCTCGTCGGCCGCATCGACTGGGTGACGAAGCGCTACCTGCTCGAGACCGCGGGTGCCGGGGCCGAGCAGGCGGTGCTCCAGAAGATCGATCTGCGCTACCACGAGCTGGGAGATGGCTACGCGGCCCAGCTCGAGGCCGCCGGCGTCGCGCCACGCGTCGTGAGCGAGGACGCGGTGGCCACGGCGATGACCGAGGCACCGCGCGACACGCCAGCGCACGTACGCGGGCGCCTGGTGCGGATCCTCTCGGGCGGCCCCGAGCTGGCCTCCGTGGACTGGGAGTCCGTCCAAATCGGTGGCGCGCTGCGCGGGCGGGTCGTGCGGCTCGCCGACTACCGCGCGCCCCGCGGATAGCGACACGACCGGTGGCTACTCGACCAGCGGCTACTCGACCAGCTCCGCCAGGACGCGCCCCTCGGCGCCCGTGGGCGCGGGGATCCCCAGCAGGGCGCAGACCGTCGGCGCGAGATCGAGCGCGTAGGCCTTCGAGATCCGGGCCCCGGTCCGCGCCGCGCCGCCCCACACGTAGAGGATCGCGCCCATGTCGGGGTGCTCCGGGTCGTGGCCGTGGTGTCCCGGCAGGGTCGGGGGGCCCTCGATCTCCCGCTGGTGGCTGTCGAAGCGGTAGCCAAACTCCGCCCTCAGCACGAGATCCCCGGTGCGCGTCGGGTGGCGGTCCGTGGGCTCGGCGACACGCAGATGCGGCACCTTCGCCGCCGCGGCCCGCGCCGCCGCCAGCACCTGCTCGTCGTCCGCGTAGACGTGGGCGATCGGCCCGCTGGTGACGACCCGCGCCCCCGTCTCCGCGAGGGCTCGCACGGGGTTGACCTGACCGATGGTCGCGGTCATCCCGTGGTCCGAGACCACGAAGAGCGTCACGTCCGGCATGGTGGCGATGACCTCGACCAGCCGCCCCAGCCGCGCGTCCGTCTCCGCCACGCAGCGGGCGACGGAGGGCGCGTCGGGCCCGTCGTGGTGCCCCTCCTTGTCGCAGCCGGCCCAGTAGCTCATCACCAGCCGCGCGCGGGCCTCGGACGGGTCGCGAAGCCAGTCGAGGACCCCCGCCAGCCGCTCGTCGTCGGGGATCTTCGCGAACGGTCGCCACTCGGAGGCCTCCACCCCCTCGCGCGGCCCGGCGCTGCCGACCCAATGAAAGACGTGGGCCCGCACCCCCTGGCGTTCGGCGTGGATCCACAGCGGATCGGCGTCGTACCAGACGCCGGCGTCCTCGTAGGCAAAGGCGCCGCGCCGCCGGTCGTGGAAGCGGTTGTTGAGGATCCCGTGGCGCGCCGGTGAGACGCCGGTCGCCAGGGTCGCATGCCCCGGGAAGGTCTGGCTGGGATCCGGGGGCACGAGGCGGTCGGCCCCCGACCCCTCGCGGGCCAGGCGATCGAAGGTGGGCGTCTGCGCGCGCGCGGCGTAGTCGTGGCGGAAGCCGTCGAGGGAGACCACCACCACGCGCCGCGGCGCCGCGCAACCAGCGAAGAAGGATAGGAGAATCAGCGCTCGCACGGCGCGTAGGTTAACCTGAGACGTGGTCCTCTTCGACATCCCCTACGCGTTCTTCGCCGGCGGCGCCATCGGATGGCGCGCGGGCGGTGGGCGCCGCGACCTCGCGCTGGCTTACGGCGCCTTCGGCGTCGCCGTCCCGGGGACCGCCTTCCTCGAGGTCTATCCCGGCTGGGATTGGCAGTACATGATCGATCCGGCGAGCACCCCGCCGGGCACGAGCGCCGCGTTCGCGGGCCTGGTGGTGGCGGCGGCGGTCGCCGGCCACCTCGTCGCGTCGCGGCGGCCCCGCGTCCTCGGCTGGCTGTTCGCCGCGCTGCTCCTCTACCTCGGGGCGAGCCTGCCGACGATGATCCACGTGGGCGACATGGCCTCCTGGCAGGCGGGGGGCGGGCTCCAACTGCCCACGCACTTCCTGGTCTTCTCCACGGTCTTGATGGGCGCCTCCGGCCTCCTCTTCGCGTGGTGCTGGCATCGCGCGGCGCGCTCCACGCCGTTCTGGCTCTGGCCCCGCGAGCGCCGCGGCATCCTCGCGCTGGCGCGCGCCACCTTCCCCGCGGGGGTCGCCGTCGATCCCGCCGACCTCACTTCGCGCACCGAAGACCTGTGCCGGGCGATGCCCTGGGAGAACCAGCTCGGCGTCCGGCTGGCGTTGGGGGCATTCGAGTGGCTCGCGCTGCTGCGCTACGGGCGGCCCTTCAGCGCGCTCGCCCCGGAGCGCCGCGACGCGTATCTGCACGCCTGGACCGACAGCCGAGTCTCCCTCTTCCGCCTCGGTGCGCGCCTGCTGCTCACGGTCGTCAAGCCCTGCCACATGAGCCGCCGCGCCGTCGCCAGAGACCTGGAGTATCCCGCCGAGCGCCACGACGACGCCCCCCTCGCCGCCGAGGTCGACTTCCCCCGGGAGCGGCTGGTGGAGGGCCTCCGCGGCGACCTGAGCGTGCGCTGCCAGGTGGTCGTCGTTGGGTCCGGCGCCGGCGGCGCGGTCGTCGCCGCGGAGCTCGCCGAGCGCGGCGTGGATGTGGTGATCGTCGAGGAGGGGCGCCTCTTCGAGGCCAGCGAGCTGGGGCGCGACCCCCTGCGAACGCTCACCGACGCCTACCGCGATGGCGGCGCCACCATCGCCCTCGGTCGCCCCTCGATCCCGGTCCCGCTGGGCCGGACCGTGGGCGGCACGACCACCATCAACTCGGGGACCTGCTTCCGGCTGCCGGATCGGGTCTACGAGAGGTGGGAGGCCCTCGGGCTCCCCATCGACCGCGAGGCCATGGCGCGCCGCTTCGAGCGGGTCGAGGAGCGCATCTCCGCGAAGCTCATCCCCCCCGAGCTGCTCGGCGGATCGAGCACCGTCATCGCCCGTGGCGCCGAGGCGCTGGGCCTGTCGCACCGGCCCCTGACGCGGAACATCCGCGGCTGCCAGCGAAGCGGCGTCTGCGCCTTCGGCTGCCCGCGAAACGCCAAGCAGTCGATGAACGTGACCTACATCCCCGCCGCCCTGCGGGCGGGGGCGACGCTGTACTCGGGGCTGCGCGCCCAGCGGGTGCTCACGCGGGGTGGCCGCGCCGTCGGGATCGAGGCGAGCCGCGACGGCGCGAAGCTCACCGTCCACGCCGACGCCGTCGTGAGCGCCTGCGGATCGATCTGGGGCGTCCCCTTCCTGCGGCAAAGCGGCGTGCGCAACCCCCACCTCGGCCGGCACCTCACGATCCACCCCGCCGCCAAGATCGCCGCGCTCATGCCCGAGGTCGTCAACGGCTGGGAGGACACGCCGCAGGGCTACTGCATCGACGCCTTCGCCGACGAGGGCATCATGTTCGAGGGCGCCTTCGTCCCGCCGGAGTTCGCCTCGATCGCCTTCCCCTTCGTGGGGCGCGCCCTCACCGACGTGATGGCGCGCTACCGGCACCTGGCGATGTTCGGCTTCCTCGTGGCCGACGAGCCGAGCGGCCGGGTGCGGGTCAGCGGCGGGCGCCCGATCGTGACCTATCGGATGAGCGAGGGCGATTTGGCGAAGACGCGCCGCGCCCTGCGCACGCTCTCCGAGGTCTTCTTCGCCGCCGGCGCCGAGAAGATCTACCTGCCCGTCGCCGGAATCGAGGAGCAGCCCACCCTCGAGGCCGCCCTCGCCGCCCTCGAGGCGCCCCTCGATCCCTGGGGCCTCGAGTTGACGGCCTTCCACCCCTTGGGCACCGCGCGCATGGGGACCAGCGAGCGTGAGGGGGTCATCGACCCCGACCTCCAGACCTGGGCCGTAGGCGACCTCTTCGTGGTCGACGGCGGCGTCTTCCCGACCTCGCTGGGCGTCAACCCGCAGCTCACGATCATGGCCATGGCCACCCGCGCCGCGGAGCATCTGGCCCAGCGGTTTGGCTAGGACGGTGCGGCAGACCAAGCGACCAAGGGATGTGCGTGCCCGCCGGCCGAGTTCAAGGCGCGAAGCCGCAGCGATATCAGAAGATATCGACAGGCTTCGCAACGCCGAAATCGGCTGGCGGACGCGTGCAGCGTGCCGCGTCGCGACTCTGCCGCACCGTCCTAGGACGGTGCGGCAGACCAAGCGACCAAGGGATGTGCGTGCCCGCCGGCCGAGTTCAAGGCGCGAAGCCGCAGCGATATCAGAAGATATCGACAGGCTTCGCAACGCCGAAATCGGCTGGCGGACGCGTGCAGCGTGCCGCGTCGCGACTCTGCCGCACCGTCCTAGCCTGCGGTGACGGTGCGCGTCGATGCCCAGGCGCGCAAACGGGCGATCTGCTCCGCCATCACCACCGAGAGCGGGCGCGTGCGGGCGACCTCCTCGAGCAGGTGCTCGATGGCCAGCGGCTCTTCCCGCTCCCGAGCGATGTATCGCGCCGCCACGACCGCCTGCTCGAGCTCGGCCCCCGAGAAGCCCTCGGCGCGCGCGGCGACCTCCGCGACCTCCGCCGCTTCGAGGGCAAAGCCCCGCTTCGACAGGTGAATGCCCAGGATGACCTCGCGCACGGCGAGGTCCGGCAGGTCGACGAAGAAGATCTCGTCCACCCGACCCTTGCGGATGAGCTCCGGCGGCAGCCGCTCGATGTTGTTGGCGGTGGCCACCAGAAAGACCGGGGACTCACGCTCCGACATCCACGTCAGCAGGTGACCGAGGAGGCGGCGGCTGGTGCCCTGATCGGTGGTGCCCTCGGCGATCGACTTCTCGATCTCGTCCACCCACAGGACGCAGGGCGCCATGAGGTCCGCCGTCTGCAGGGCGTCGCGGAGGTTCTGCTCCGTCTGCCCGAAGAAGCGGTTGTAGAGGGTGCCGAAGTCGAGGCGTAGGAGCGGCAGACCCCAGGCGCCGGCGACGGCTTTAGCGGCGAGGGACTTCCCCGCGCCCTGGACGCCGACCAGCAGGATGCCCTTGGGCGGATCCAGGTCCTCGGTGGGCTGGAAGAAGGCGTCGCGGCGCTGGTCGAGCCACCGCTTCAGCGCCGTGAGGCCGCCGATGTCGGCGAACGACGCGGTGTCGAACTCGAAGGTGATGGCGCCGCCGCGGTCGAGGAGCCGGTGCTTGGCCCGCATCACGGCGGGCAGGTCATCGAGGGTGATGGCGCCGTCGTCGTAGATAGCACCGTGGGCGAGGCGCCGAGCGTCGTCCGCCGTGAGCCCCGCCAGGTTGCGCACCAGCATCTGGAGGGTCTCGGGATCGGTCCGCACCTTCTGCCGGTGGCGCGCCGCCCAGGCCCGCGCCTCCTCGCGGACGATCTGCTCCAGGGCGGCGGGGCTCGGCAGACGCAGCTCGAAGCGCGCGCTCAGCGCCCGCAGCTCCGGGGGGACCGTGAGGGCGTGGCTCAAAAGGACCACCGTGTGGGCCACCTCCTCCCGGGCGTAGGCCAGATCCTTGAGGAGGCGCACGTTGAGGGGGTCTTCGAGGTAGGGGTGGAAGTCGAGCAAGACGTAGACCGCCGCCTCCCGCCGACGCGCGATCTCCCGGAGGGCCGCGGTGGGCTCGGGGTGGACGATCTTCTGCTCGAGGTGGTCGCTTCGACACAGGCCGCGGGTGGCGCTCCAGGTATAGAGCCCGCGCGAGCTGGCCCCCGTCAGCCGCCGGAAGAGCGCGATGGCCCGGGGCTCCTCGACCGACTCCACGACCAAGAGCGCGACGTGCGACTCGAGTAGCAAGCGCAGGTCGTGGAGATCATTCACTTCTTCGAGGCGAGCAGGTGGATGTCGTCGTTCTTGTCGACGGTGATCTGATAGGTCCGATGCGCCTTGACGCTCTGGCCGACGAGCAACCGGAGGCCCTTGCCCTTGGGCTTCACGCTCCTCGTGTTGGCCGCGCCCTTGCCCGTCGTGACGGTCCACTTCCCACCGGAGGCGGGCGCCAGCACGACGCTGCCCGCCACCCCCGAGACCCGAAGGACCACCGTCTTCCCCTCCACCTTCACCGTCGTCTTCGCGGTGTCGCGGGGAGACACGATGTCGTGCGCCACGCCCAGCAGCCCCGAGTCGAGCCCTCCAAGATCGGGCTTCGCGTCACCGGGCACCACACCGATCGTGCCGATGGGGCTGTCAGCGAGCCCAGCGTAGGCGGTGGTCGAGAGCAGGAGGGCCAGCAGGATGAATCGCATCGAGTCTCTCCAAGGGTCGGGTCGTACCGCCGCCTGACGACAACAGGCGCGACATATTCAACCAGCTACCGCCCGTCGATGCACCACCCGTCGCGCCAGGCCGCGGCGCGCGCGAGCGCCGCCTCGATGAACTCCGTCTTTAGGCGCCGACATCGTCCACGAAGCGCGCCGCCAGCCCCCGCTTCAGCTCCGCGCAAGCCTCGGCCGTTCCGAAAGAAGCGCCGGAAGGGCATCGACGTCTCGTAGGCGGGGACGTACTCGTAGCCCAACCCCTCGATAGGCCCGATGGCCAGCCCCGCCCGCCCGAGCTCGTCGATCCCCGCCAAGATGTCGATGACCGGCTTCGCCGCGAGCCCCGGCACCGCCGTGCTCCCGATGTGCTCGAAGCGAAGCTCGAGGGCGCCGAGAGCCGCCGCCAGCCGAGCGACCTCGTCGGCGTAGCGCCGCGGCCAGGCGACGATGATCGAACGTCTCACCCCAGAGCCTCCACCAGCGCCGCGAGCCGAAAGCCGACCGAAGCATCGCGTTCCCACGCCGCCGAGACCAACCGAGTCGAACGACCGAGTCTGCCCGGATCGTCCATCCAAGCGCCACCGCGAGCGCTTCCGCGAGGCTCGGGACCGGGCGGCGGCGGCGGTGATGCCCCTGCTCTTGGGCGGCGCCGCCGAAGACGAGGCCCGCGCGGCCCTGGCCCTCCAGGTGGAGACGTCGCCGTTGCCCAACATCACGTCCCTGGTCCGCAGCACGGAGCGCGAGGCGTGACGCGCACGCTTCGACCAGTTTCAGGCCCCCCGGTGAGGCCGGCGACGCGCCGATCCCCATGAGCACCGCGGCGACCGAAGCCAATCGAGCGCTGCGCGGCACGTCGCTCCACCGCGACGCGATGGCGCTATGCGGGGTGCGCCTCCAGGAGCTGGCCAAGGCCGGCGCCCACGACGAGCTGCGCGCCCACATGACGCGGACTGCCCTGCGGGTCCTCGACTGCGTCGCGATGGCCGTCCGCGGGCGGAAGCCCCGCGACCGCCTGCTCGACGCCGACGAGGCGCTGTGCGCGCTGCGAGGCGAGCTCGCGCTGGCGGCCGGACTCGAGCTGCTCGACGCCGAGCCCTACCTCGTCCTCGCCCCTCGATGCTTGGCAGAACTGACCCATTCTCGCTTGTGAGAACTGGCCCACCTGACG
>CAYOBQ010000056.1:0-44561 GCA_964402225.1 uncultured Nannocystaceae bacterium
CTGAGGCACCCGGATGCCAACGTTGACCTTCGCGCCTTCGTCGCGAGCGCTTCGTGCGCGAGAGGGGACGCACGGCCCTGCGAGGGCCATTCCTGCCCGCCACTGACTTCCCCGCGGGCCGGCCTGCGAAAACCTGTCAAGAGAAAGCGACGGCGACCGCAAAGAATCCCGCTCCGGTCGCCACGACAGGCGGTGGAGCGTGGATGGGACGTTGGCAGCCGTCCAACCGCGCGCCAGCCTCAACCTCCGGGCCCAGCGTCACTCCCCCGTCTCGACGACGACCTTGCGAATGACTGTCCCCGGGGGCAAAGCGGCGGCGCCACCGTCCGCGCCGCGGCCCGTCTGGCCTTCAGCTGCGGCAGTGAGGGCGAAGACGAATCACGGCTGCTTCACGAAGTCCCCACATAGGGATCACTACCCCGTCGCTTCGGTGAAAGTCTCGGGAGGCCTCGTTCAACGCAGGCTCGGCGAAGCGCTCGCGGCGAACGGCGACGGCGACGGCGAACCGGTCCGCACAGCCCCGCGAGGCTTCGCCGGTTCCTCAACAATATCGGTACGCTTCGCAACGCAGGAATCGGCTGGCGGGCGCGTGCAGCGCGCCGCGTCGCGACGCTGCGGCACCGTCCTAGCCGCGTGGCTCCCGCATCGTGACGAACTCCTCCGCCGCCGTCGGATGGATACCCACCGTGGCGTCGAACTGCGCCTTCGTCGCGCCGCACTTGAGGGCCACCGCGAGGCCCTGCACGATCTCCGGGGCGTCGGTGCCGCACATCTGGACGCCGAGGACCCGGTCGTCGCCGTGATCGACGATGAGCTTCATGAACGCGCGCTCCCCGCACCCAGATAGCGTGTGCTTCATCGGGCGGAACTCGCTGGTGTAGACCTCGACCTCCCGCCCTCCCGAGCGCGCCTGGGCCTCCGTGAGACCGACCGTCGCGATAGGCGGCTGGCTGAAGACCGCCGTCGGCACGCCCTCGTAGTCCATCATCGTCGGGTGGCCGTCGTACCAGGTGCGTACGAAGGCGATGGCCTCCGCGATGGCGACGGGCGTGAGGTTGAGCCGGTTTGTGACGTCGCCGAGGGCGAAGATGCTGGGCGCGGTGGTTCGGAAGTGCGCGTCGACCTCGATCCGCCCCCGTTCATCGAGGGTGACGCCGTGGGCTTCGAGGTCGAGGGCCGCGGTCTTGGGGCGGCGACCGATGGCGTAGAAGGCGACGTCGCAGGTGAGCGTGTCCTCGGAGCTGAGGATGCAGACGCGGGCGCCGCCCTCTGACTCGATGCACTCCACCCGCGTGTTGAAGAGCAGATGGATGCCCTTCTTGCGCATCTCGTCGGCGAGGAAGTGGCGGAGGTCGTCGTCGAAACCCCTCAGAAAGTGGGCGCCCCGGTAGACCAGCGTCACCTCCGAGCCCAGCCCAGCGAAGATGCAGGCGAACTCGACGGCGATGTAGCCACCGCCCACCACGACCAGCCGCTTGGGCCGCGTGGGCAGGCTGAACATGTCGTCGGAGACGAGCGCCAGCTCACCGCCGGGGATGTCGGGCCGGATGGGCGCACCACCGGTCGCCACGAGGATCCGCTCGGAGGTCAGCACGCGCGTCGTCGCGTCCGGGCAGCGCACGGTCACCTCGTGGGGGCCCGTGAGCTTCGCCCAGCCGTCGACGATCTCCGCCCCCGATCCATGGAGGATGCGGCGGTAGATGTCGTTGAGCCGCGCGATCTCTCTGTCCTTCGCGTCGATGAGCTCGCCCCACTCGAAGGCGGCGGTGGGGACCGTCCAGCCGAACCCCGTCGCGTCGCGGAAGTCGTCGGCGAAGTGAGAGGCGTAGACCAACAGCTTCTTGGGGACGCAGCCGACGTTGACGCAGGTGCCGCCGAGGCGTTGGCCCTCCACCACGGCGACCCGCTTTCCGCGGGCGGCGACGAGGCGGCTCGCCCGCACTCCTGCCGATCCGGCGCCAATGGTCACGAGGTCGTAGTCGTACATCCATCGAGTGTACCCCAACGTTCGGGTCTACACAGTTGACCCGCGCCGCGGCTTCGCCCAGATTGCGCCGACGGCAGAAATGAGGACCGTCGTGCTGTACTCCGTGTTGCTGTTCCCTGCCCTGATCCTGTCCGCACCGCCCCAGAAGAAGATGCCCGAGCCGCCACGAGAGGACCTGGTCGAGACGCTGCACGGCTACACCGTGCGCGATCCGTTCCGCGGCCTCGAGTCGATGGAGCGTGCCAGCGAGTGGGTCGACGCCCAGAACGCGCACACCGACGCGTACATGGCGAAGCACACGCGGCCCGCGGTGGCCAAGCGTTTGGGGGAGCTCTTCGAGATCGGCTTCGTCGGGGGGCCGTCGTTCGCGGGACCCAACATCTTCTTCACCCGCAAGCAGGGAGAACAGCAGCAAGCGACGCTCTACGTGAAGCGCGGTGAGGGCAAGGCTGCGCCGCTGGTGGACCCAAACCGCATCGACCGCGGCGGCCAGGTCGCCCTCGACTGGTACTTCCCGTCGAGGGACGGTGGGTTGGTCGCCTATGGGCTATCCCGCGCCGGCGACGAGGTCAGCACGCTGCGGATCATCGAAGTGGCCACCGGCGCCCACCTCTCCGACGAGATCCCCTTCACGCGGGCTTGCACGCTGTCCTGGCTCCCGAACGGAGGTGGTTTCTTCTACACGCGGAACCCTGGACGCGAAGCCTACGACCGCCACGTCTACTTCCACGCGCTGGGGGCCGATCCGGCGAAGGACGAGCGGGTGATGGGACCCGAGCGCCTCACCGATCGCGCCGACTGGCCCACGCTCTCCCTCAGCGACGACGGCCGCTACCTCTCGGTGGTGCGCTACATGAGCTGGTCGAACAGCACGCTGCACATCCTCGACCGGCACACCAAGAGGTGGACCGACATCGCCCCCGAGATGGAGGGCGTCTTCTCGGTGCCAGTCGCGGCCGACGGCCACTTCTGGATGAGCACGACGCACGGCAAGGCGCTGGGTCGAGTGGTGAAGTTCGCGGCGGGGAAGGCTCAGCAGGGCGCCTGGGTGGAGGTCATCGGAGAGGACGAGTGGCCACTGGAGGGCTTCAGCCTTACGCCGGACGGGCTCCTGACGCAGCACCTCGTCAACGCCGTGAGCCGGATCTCGTGGCAGCGGCGGGACGGCGCCGAGAAGGCCGAGGTGCCGCTGCCCGTCAAGGGCTCGGTCCGCGCGCTGGTCGCGCGGCACGATGATCCACGGGTCTTGGTGGGCTTCGACTCGGTGTTCTTTCCGCCAACCTTGCTCCGCGGCGAGTCCGACGGGGCCGCGCCGGTGCTCGAGACCCTTGTCCAGGTGGAGAGCGACTTCGACGCGAGCGCCTACACCGTCGAACAGGTCGAGTACCCGAGCTACGACGGCACACAGGTCCCGATGTTCGTCATCCATCGGAAGGACCTGAAGCGCGACGGCTCCCACAAGCTGCTGCTCTACGGCTACGGCGGGTTCACCGTGAGCCTCACGCCCGGGTTCGCGCGCAACGTGCTCTTCTGGCTGGAACAGGGTGGCGTCTACGCCGTGGCCAACCTGCGGGGTGGCGCGGAGAAGGGGGAGGCGTGGCACAAGGCGGGGATGTTGGACCGCAAGTTCCAGGTCTTCTCCGACTTCGAGTACGCGATGCGCTACTTGCACCGAGAGGGGTACACGCGGCCGGACCGGCTGGCGGTGCTCGGGGGAAGCAACGGCGGGTTGCTGGTGGGGGCCGCGGTGACCCGAGTGCCACACCTCTTCCGCGCGGGCGTCGCCAAGGTGGGGCTCCACGACATGGTGCGCTACCACAAGTTCCCGCCCGCGGAGCTGTGGGTGGACGAGTACGGCTCGGCGGACGACCCCGAGCAGACGGGCTACTTGTGGGCCTATTCGCCCTACCACCAGGTCATCGATGGGGTGCGCTATCCGGCGGTCTTGGCGTCGGCGGCGGAGAACGACACCCGCGTGAGCTGGGTGCACACCGCGAAGTTCGTCGCGCGGCTCCAGGAGGCAAACGCCAGCGATCGACCGGTGCTGATGCGCTTCGAGCGCGCGGCGGGACACGGCGCCGGCAAGGCGACGCGAGCGATTACGGCCGAGTACGTGGAGACCTACCTCTTCTTGTTGAGTCAGCTCGGCGCGAAGTGAAGCGGGGCGTCCTCGTCGTCAACGTCGGCTCCCCCGACAGCACGGACGTGGGCGATGTTCGCCGCTATCTGCGTGAGTTCCTCAGCGATCCCCGGGTGATCGATATCAACGCCGCGGGGCGCTGGCTGCTCTTGAATCTGGTGATCCTGCCCTTCCGGCCGAGGCGCTCGGCGGAGGCCTACGCCAAGATCTGGACCGACGCCGGCTCGCCGCTGTTGGTCGAGAGCCGCGCCCTCGTCGATGGGCTCTGCGAGCGGCTGCCCGACGACTGCGAGGTCGCCCTGGCGATGCGCTATGGATGCCCGTCGATCGACTCGGCGATCGCCGACTTGAGGGGGCGCGGCTGCGATGGGATCGCCATCTTCCCGGTGTATCCGCAGTACGCATCGAGCACGACGGGCAGCGCGCTGCAAGCGGTCTACGACGCGGTCGGCGACCTCTGGAACACGCCCAGCATCTCCGTCGTGCCGCCTTTCTACGGCGACCCGGGCTTCCTGTCGGCCTTCGCCGCCGTGGGACGCCCGGTGCTCGAAGCGATGGCCCCCGACCATGTTCTCTTCAGCTTCCACGGGCTGCCGGAGCGCCACGTTCACAAGTCGGACGAGACCGGCACGCATTGCCTGCGATCGCAGGACTGCTGCGCCGAGATCACCGACGTGAACCGCAACTGCTACCGCGCCCAGAGCTACGCGACCGCCCAGGGCATCGCGGAGCGGCTGGCGCTTCGTAGCTGGTCGGTCAGCTTCCAGTCACGGCTCGGGCGGACGCCCTGGATCCAGCCGTACACCGACCAGGTCATCGTCGATCTCGCGCAGCGCGGGGTGAAGCGACTGGCGGTCTTCTGCCCGGCGTTCACCGCGGACTGCCTCGAGACGCTGGAGGAGATTGGGGTTCGGGCCGCCGACGACTTCGTCGAGGCCGGCGGTGAGGCGTTGCGGCTGGTACCCTCGCTGAATGCTCACTCAGATTGGCTCGACGCCGCCGCGGCGCTGGTGAGGCGCGCGCTCTAGCGTGGAGGAAGGCAAGCTCCCAAAGGGTCGCTTTCGCAGACTCGCGCGGCTGGCCGGCGCGGGGGCGCGCACCGCGGGGTCGTTGCTGCGCTCGAAGGACGCCGCGGGGTCAGCGGTGAAGACGGCGGCGGCGCTGGGGCAGCTACGTGGAATCGCGGCGAAGGTCGGACAGATGGCCAGCTACGTCGATGGGCTGGTCCCCGAGCAACACCGAGAGGCCTACGAGAAGGGGATGTCGACGCTGCGGGCCGGAACCCCGACGTCGTCGCCCGAGGCCATCCGCCGCGTGCTCACCCGAGAGCTCGACTCGATAGAGAAGCACTTCGCCGAGTTCGACGAGCGTCCGATCGCGAGCGCGTCCATCGGTCAGGTCCACACCGCGCGGCTCCACGACGGGCGCCGGGTGGCGGTGAAGATTCAGCACCCCGGCATCGTGGAGGCGATGGAGGCGGATCTCCACAACGCCGGGCTCATGGAGACGGCCCTCGCGGCCCTCGGGACGCGGCGTTTCGAGTCGAAGCGACTGCTCGCAGAGGTCCGCCAGCGGTTTCGGGAGGAGCTCGACTACGCCCTCGAGGCCGAACGACAACGGACCTTCATCCGCATCCACACGGGCGACCCCACCATTCGCATCCCGGCCGTGATCGACGCCTGCTCGACCCGCCGAGTGCTCACCACCGAGTACGCGACGGGGATCGACTTCGAGGCGGCCTGCGCCGCGGCGCCCGAGGCGCGGACCGCCTGGTGCGAGACGCTGTGGCGCTTCGTCTACAAGGCGAACCTCGTGGGCGGCCTCTTCAACGCCGATCCGCACCCCGGGAACTACATCTTCCAGCCCGACGGGCGTGTCACCTTCGTCGACTTCGGCTGCGTACAGCCGCTGGAAGGGGCGCGAAGGCGGTCCGCCGCGCGGATGCACGACGCGGCCCACCGGGAAGACCACGAGGCCTTCGCGCAAGCGGCTCGGGAGATGCTGCATCTGCGGGGCGGGCGCTACGAGGCGGCGGCGCTGGAGTACGTGCGGGCGTGCTTTCGGACCCTCTTCGAGTCGCCCTTCCACGTCACGCGGGCCTATTCGACGTCACTCGTCGATGGGTTCAAGGAGATGGCGATCGAGTTTCGAAAGGGGCGCGGGGACGACTTCGTGCCGCTCCCTCCGGGCATCCTCTTCATCAACCGGTTGCAGTTCGGCTTCTACTCCGTCCTCGCGCGCCTCGACACGGTCGCCGACTACCGCGCCGTCGAGCAAAGCTACATCCAGGATGCGCTCCACCGCTCGGGCTAGATCTCGGCGGGATCACCGCTGCTCGCAGACGAAGCCGATTCGATGGGCACAGGGGAGGTCGTTCCAGTGGCCGGAGGCGCCCCAATAGTGGGCGCAATCCTCGCCACCTCCGGCGTCGTTGGGCTCGCCCTCGTGCCAGTCCTCGAAATCGAGCTCGGTGCCGTCGACCCAGACGAAGGCCCCCTCCTCGTCGCGGTCGCTGAGGCCGATCCAGTAGTCCTGGGGCTCGATGGCGCGGGCGCGGGCGAAGAGCCATTCAGCCTCCGCCTGGTCGTCGAGGACGGCGAGGTCCGAGTCGACGTCGGCGCAGAGGTCACGGGCCTCGAGCCAGGTGTGGGGCTCGGTGCAGACGTGGTAGCGCCGCTCCTCACGGAGGATCTCGCGACAGATGCAGTCGGGTAGGTCGTCGACGAGCCCGTTGCAGTCGTTGTCCACACCGTCGCAGGCCTCTTCGGCGTCGGGGTGGATGTCGGCGTCGCCGTCGTCGCAGTCTTCGCTGCACGCGGCGAACCCGTCGCCGTCGGCGTCCTCTTCGGGGTCGCAGACGTCCTCGCAGAGCACACCTTGGCGGGCGTCACACTGACGGTCGTTCCAGCGGCCGTTGTGGGCCCGGATGTGGGCGCAGTCTTGGCCGCCCGCGTCATTGGGCTCGCCCTCGTCCCACCGCTCGTAGCGCAGCCGCTCGCCATTCCACCAGCGGAAGCGCCCCTCCTCGTCGCTGTCGTCTGCGCCGAGCCAGTAGTCCTGGCGGTCGACGGCCACGGCCACTCGGTGGAGCCAGACCGCTTCCCCCGCAGACTCGACGATGACCGGCTCTGCGCCCTCGGCGTTGCAGTGGGGACGCGCCTCCTCGTAGGTGCGAGGCGTGGGGCACACGAGGTAGCGGTGGGGACCGCGGTGACGCTCGACGCAGTCGGGGCAGTCGAAGCCGTCGTCGACCTCGCCGTTGCAGTCCTGGTCGACGCCGTCCTCGCAGATCTCGGGGGCGCCCGGGTAGACGTCGGGGTCCCCGTTGTCGCAGTCGGCGTCGCAACGGAAGCCGTCCCCGTCGGCGTCGGCCTCCGGGCCGCCGAGGCACTCGAGGAGCTCGGCGACATCCCTCGCCCGCGCCGCGAGGAAGTCGATGGTGGCGTTCACCGATCCGTCGATCTGACCCAAGCCGTAGGCGCGACGCGGGTCCTGGCCCGCCCAGGGGCGCAGGTGGCGGGCCAGCCCACGGATCAACGGCGGCAGCTCCAGGGCAGCGACGGTGCCCGCGACGTCCGCCAGCGCCTCGTCGTAATCCGCGCGGCAGTCGCCATCGACCATGCACATCTGCATCAACCGCCCCGCTCCCTCGTGGAGCCCGAGGCGCGCGCCGAAGGTCTGGTCGGTGCCCCAGGGCAGCAGCGTGACGCGTCCCCCGGCGTCGAAGTGGAAGTAGTAGTTGTTGCGCGTGGACGCATAGCCGTCCCAGTGGCCGATGTAGATCTCGGCGGCCATCATTCGCAACACCCGAGGCCAATCGACGAGGGGCGCCGACGCGGCGTAGAAGTCCTCCGGGTGGCCTTCGAGGGTGTCCACCAACGCTTCCAGGTCCTCGCGGTCCGCCGGATCGCCCGCGTCGGCCTCCAGGTTGTCGATGTGTCCCTCGAAGAGGTCTTGTCCGTAGGCGCCCTCGTAGAGGTGTGCCGTGGAGGGAAACCAGCGCCCGAGGAAGACGTCGTCGGGTGACTCGATGTTGGCGTAGAGCCCGTACGGCTCGCCATTGACCGTGACGAAGGCGTAGCCGACGCGGGGGGCGGGCACGTCGAGGGCTCGGAAGATGGTGTAGGCCGTCCACTCGTGGAGCATCGAGGCGTCCTGCACGAGGTTGTTGAGTGTGAGGCGCTTCAAGCCACGGAAACGCTCGTCGAAGCGGACCTTGAAGGCAGACTTCTGGTCGAGCTGGCGGAAGCTGCCGGCGCGCCCCTTGATACGGAAGCGGCCGGCGATGGGCCCGGCCGGGCCGTCGTCATCGACGACTCGAATCTGGGCCGGGACATACTCGCGCGGCTCGGCCCGGAGCTGCTCGAGCGCCTCCTCGGAGGCGCTGATGTCGATTCGGAGGAGGTTCGCGGGATCGAAGAGCTGCGCCGAGAGGTCGACGGGGGGCCGGTTCGCGGCGCCCGGCGTCGGCTCGGTCTCGGTCCAGACGCCCGTGCCGTCGGGGAGTCGGCCCCAGGTGAGCCCGGGCAGCATGAGCGGGACGTCGACCCGGTCGACGACGGAGCCGACGGCGTCACGGAGCACGACCTCGTCGTTGCCGCAGCCGATCCCGAACTGGAAGCCGTCCTCGTCGCGCGTCTGCTGGCGCAGGCGCAGGCGACGGTTGGGCGGGAGCGTCGTCGAGAGCTCGTGCGGAGCATCGCCGGAACCATCGACGACGCTCCAGCCGTCCAGAGCGGCGCGCCCCGGCCCGAGGTTGACGATCTCGACCCAGTCGCGCCCCTGACAGTCGATCTCGTTGAGAACGACCCGCCCGGACGGCGGCGCGGCGTCGGGGGCTTCGGCGTCGGGCTGAAGGGACGCGGCGTCGGCTTGGGCGATGTCGGGTACGGACGCCGCATCGTGGACGCCTTCGACCGGCTTCAGCTCACAGCCGACGACGAGCGTTATCAGGGAGGCGAGGGCGGCCAGACGCACCCGCTCAGCATGCCTGACCGGAGCCGCGACCGCCAAAGCCTCAGGCGCGCACCATCAGATCGACGACGAGGCGGCTGAACTCGACGGGATCGGGGATGGGGGACCCTTCGGCGACCAGGGCCTGCGCGTGAAGCAGCCGAGCGTACTCGGCGACGCGGGGGGACTCGGCGTCCTCGTCGTAGAGGGCCTGGAGCCGCTCCAGGACGGGGTGGTCGGCGTTGAGCTCGAGGATGCGCTTCATCGCGGGCGCCTCTTGGTTCGCCTGCTTCAGCATCCGCTGGAGTTGGGGGCTGAGGTCGTGCTCCTCCCCCACCAGACACGCCGCGGACTCGGTCAGCCGGCTGCTGAAGCGAACCTCCTTCACGTGCTCGTCGAGGGTGGTCTGGAGGGCGCCGAGCAGGGCCTCGTGGGTGGCCTGCTTCTCCTTGCGCGCGTCCTCGGCCTCCTGCTTCTCCTCTTCGGTGCCCAGCTCGACCTCGCCCTTGCCGACGGAGCGCAGGGGCTTCTCGGCGAACTCGGTGAGGTGGCCGGCGAGGATCTCGTCGATGGGATCGACGAGGTAGAGCACCTCGTAGCCCTTGGCGATGAACGCCTCGAGGTGCGGGGAGCGGGCCACCGCGGCGCGGGACTCGCCGGTGATGAAGTAGATGGCCTCCTGGTCCTCCGCCATCCGCTCGACGTACTCGGCCAGCGAGGTGAGCTTCGATTCGTCGGCGGACGAGGCGAAGAGCAGCAGCGGGTTGACCTTCTCCGCGAAGGCCTGGTCGGCGGCGCCCTCCTTGAGGACGCGGCCGTACTTCTCCCAGAAGCTGTCGTAGCGCTCGCGATCCTCTTGCTGGATCTTGGCCAGGGCGTCGGTGACCTTGCGCACGACGCGCTTCTTGATCGCGCCGACCCGGCGGTCCTGCTGGAGGATCTCCCGAGACACGTTGAGCGAGAGGTCCGGCGAGTCCACGACGCCGCGCATGAAGCGCAGCCACTCGGGGACCAGATCCTCGGAGCGCTCCTGAATGAGGACCCGGTTCACGTAGAGCTGAAGCCCCCACTTCTGATCGCGGTAGAAGAGGTCGAAGGGCGGCCGGTCGGGGATGAAGAGCAGCGCGCGGTAGCTGAAGGCGCCCTCGGCGGCAAACGAGATGCGCTCGAAGGGCGGCTCCCAGTCGTGGGAGATGTGCTTGTAGAACTCGGCGTACTCCTCCTCGCTGACGTCCGACGGGTTGCGGGTCCAGATCGCCTTCATCGAGTTCACGGTGACCCACTCGACGATGGTCTCCGGCTCGGCCCCCTCGATCTCCTCTCCCTCCTCGTCGACCTTGGGCTCGGTGCGCTCCGTGCGCAGCTCGATCGGGTAGGTGACGAAGTCGGAGTAGCGCTTGATGGTGGACTTGAGCGTCCACTCGTCGGTGAAGTCCGGCAGGCCGTTGTCGGGATCCGCGTCGCGTAGATGCAGGGTGACGGTGGTGCCGGCGGCGTCGCGCTCGGCGTCCCCGACCTCGAAGGTGCCCCCGCCCGCGGACCTCCAGAGCGTGGCGCCCTCCTCCCCCGCGCGCCGGGTGACGACGGTGACCTCGTCGGCGGCCATGAAGGACGAGTAGAAGCCCACGCCGAACTGGCCGATCAGCGACTCTGGATCGGCGTCTTTGACCTCCGAGATGCGCTCGGCGAACTCCTTGGTGCCCGAGCGGGCGATGGTGCCGAGGTGCTCGATGCATTCCTCACGGCTCATCCCCACGCCGTTGTCGGAGATCGACAACGTGCGTCCATCGGCGTCGGCCAGGATGCGGACCCGCAGGGGTGTCTCCTCGTCGCGCAAGGACTTGTCCGTGAGGGCCTCGAAGCGGAGCTTGTCGAGGGCGTCGGACGCGTTCGAGATCAACTCGCGGACGAAGATCTCCTTGTGGGAGTAGAGCGAGTGAACCATGAGGTCGAGGAGCTGCTGCGCCTCGGACTTGAAGGTGTAGCTCTCGGTCTGGGCGGCCACGGTGCCTCCTTGTGGCGGTGATTCGCGCGGACTATAGGACCGCAGCCGCAGACCGCAAGGGTCCAAGGGAGGAAGTATGATCGAAACGCTCGATGGGATGACGCCGCGGATCGACGCGACGGCCTACGTTCACGCCCAGGCCGTGCTCATCGGAGACGTCCTCATCGGCGCCGAGTGCAGCATCTGGCCAAACGCCACGCTGCGAGGCGACGAGGGTCGGATCGTGGTCGGCGACCTCACCAACATCCAGGACGGCTGCACCCTCCACATGACGGGCGGGCAGACCGACACCATCGTCGGCGCGCGCGTGACGGTGGGGCACAACACGATCCTGCATGGATGCACCATCGGCGACGACTGCCTCGTGGGGATGGGCTCGCTGGTAATGGACCACGTGGTGGTGGGCGACGGCTGCTACATCGGAGCGGGCACGATGATCCCGCCCGGGAAGGTCATCCCGCCGGGGACGATGGTGTACGGCAACCCGTTTCGGCTCGTGCGAACGGTGACCGCGAAGGACACCGAGTGGATCGCCCACGCTTGGAACCACTACCGGGACAACGCGAAGCGGTACCTCGCGTCGTCGCCTTGATCGATGGTTGACAGACTGGCGGTGAGCCACAGGGGCAGGCCGCACCCGTCGCGCTCCAATCGGGCCACGCTCGGATGCGGCTTGTCGCCTGATGACGGGGTATACCGCAGACCCCGATGCCCGCTGGAGGATGCGCCGCTCCGGGGTGGTGTCCGGGGGAGCTGTTTTGGGTTTGGGGCGACTGCACACGCCCAACGCCTGGGCCGCCGAGGCGGTGGGGATCTCGCAAGCGTCGGGCTCCAACGGGCATCGCGGTCTGCGGACCGCTAAGGCTTCTGGCTGGCGGGCCCCAATACCCCCTGGTGAAGCGCCAGAGCCGCCGCCGGGGGGACAGCATGCTCGGGCTCCGTGCCTCTTCGAAGAACGCCGCACCCATCGTTGCCCGGATGCGCCGTGGGGAGACTCCGTCGAAGCTCCAGGGGGTATTGCGACCCGCCAGTTGCCTTCTGCTATCCTCAGTGCCCGCAGGTACGTGGTTTCTTACGCACCGCGTCAAAAAAAGCCGGAAACGTGACGAAACACCCCTACGACGAGCTCCGCGCCCGCCTCCGACGCTTCGTAGAGGCCCGAGAATGGGCGCCATTTCACACGCCCAAGAACCTCGCCACCTGCCTCTCCGTGGAGGCCAGCGAGCTGCTCGAGCTCTACACCTGGACCCGCGACGGAGACGGGCCGCACCCGCCAGGGGCCGGTCCCCCAGACGAGGCTCGCGTTCGCGAAGAGGTCGCAGACGTGTTCATGTGCCTGTTGAATTTCGCCCACGAGGCGGGCGTCGACCTCGCCAGCGCCGCGCAGGACAAACTCGACGTGCTGGAGAAGAAGTACCCGGTCGAGTTGGCGCGCGGTTCGGCGGTGAAGAACCCCGGGAGGTTACCGTGAGATTCCTGCTCCTCTTCGCCGCGCTCCCCTTGGCCGGCTGCCCGCTCCTCGAGGAGGCCGCGAAGGCCGCCGAGACCGCCGAGCCACCGACCGCGACCTTCAACCGCGTCGAGCTCACGGAGCAACCGAGCAACGACCAGCTCGCGTCGTGGTTCTGCGCCGATCTCGCGCCGGATGTGCCCCTCATCAACGAGCGCGAGCTGTGCGCGGACTTCTTCGGCGCGGTGCCTGCCAAGACCGACCTGAAGTTCAGCTTCGATCTCGTCTTCGACCTCGGCAACCCGAACGGCTTCCCCATCCCGCTCGTCGAGCTGCTGCTCGCCCTCGACGTCTTCGAGGGGCAGGACCAGGCGGAGCTCGGCGCGGTCTGCGTCAGCTTCTGTAACCCCGAGGACGGGACCTGCCCGGACAACCCAGCCGAGGCATGCAAGCCCGCCGACAAGGAGATCCGCAGCATCGAGGACTTCGTACCGACGACGGAGGAGCTCGTCGAGATCGGCCGGCAAGCCATCACCGGCGAGCTCTTCGAGGACGAGAACCTCCAGTTCCGCTATATCCCGGCGCGCGACGAGGACTGCGGCGAGGAGATCTGCCCTGACGGACAACTGGAGGCGCACATCCGGTTCGACCTCGGCATCGATGCGACGCTGGGGGTGCTGGAGGTGGTCGCCAGCGACGTCGTCGACGAGCTGATCGCGGGCCGCGCGCCGAACTTCGACATCCCCTACCAGATGCAGGGCACGCTCTTCTTCGACGTGCCCGTCCTGGGCCGCTTCGCCATCGAATTCGGACCCATCGAGGGCGTATTCTCGCTCGATTGAAGCAATCCGAACTGACCGAGGGCGGGATCCTTCGCCCGCTGCTCGAGCTCGCTCTGCCGTTCATGGTGGGGCACGTCTTCAGCACCGCCACGCTCTTCATCGACCGGTTCTGGGTGGGCCGGGTCGGCACCGAGGCGATGGCGGCGCTGGGCACGGCGCACGTGTCGATCATGGTCTTCTACACGCTGACGATGGGCATGGCGATCGGCACCCTGGCGGGGGTGGCGCGCAGCATCGGCGCCCGTGACCCCGAGCGGGCGGGGCGCTTCTTCGGGCAAGGGCTGCTCATCGAGGCGGCGCTGGGACTGGGCCTGGCGTGCCTCGCCTGGACGCTGCCGCCGCTCATCATCGAGTTCATGGGCGCTGGCGCTGGCGCCGCCCAGCCGGCCCAGGACTACCTGCAGATCATGATGTGGGGCCTCGCGGTCCACGGGCCGCTGGTCGCGGTGACCTTCTCGCTCCAGGGCGCGGGCGAGGCCCAGGCGGCGCTGAAGGTCGCGGTGGTCGCCCCGGTGGTCAACGCCGCCCTCGACCCGCTGTTCATCTTCACCCTCGGACTGGGCATGCCCGGTGCGGCGTGGGCCACCGTCTGCGCGACCGTCGTAGCGCTGGCGGTGGGGCTGCAGATGGTGGCCCGCGGCGACCTGCGACTGCGAGCCACCCGCGACGCGTTTCGCCCCCGGCTCGACATCGCGCGCTCGGTGGTGGTCGTGGGCCTGCCGGGGAGCCTCGAGCACACCGTTCGCACGGTCGCGAGCTTCTCGTTGGTCAAGATCCTCAACGGCTTCGGCGACGTGATCGTGGCCGCCTACACCACCGTGATGCTGGTGGTGATGATGCTCATCTTCCCCGGTCTAGCCCTGGGGCAAGCGACCGCCAGCCTGGTCGGGCAGAACCTGGGCGCCGGCAGACCGCGCCGCGCCTGGCGCACGGCCTGGGCGGGCGCCGGGATCTACGCGGCCTTCATGATCGTGTTGGGCGCCGCAGCCGCCCTCTTCGGCGGCGACGTCACGCGGCTCTTTCTCCCGGGTGACCTCGCCGCGGAGGCCGAGGGTCGGCAGATCTTGCAGATCTTCGCCCTGAGCTTCCCCTTCATCGCGCTGGCGCTCGTGCTGTCGAAGGCCTTCGGGGGCGCCGGGACCACGGTCCCCCCAATGATCGCGGCGTTCCTCGCCCACGTGGTGCTGCAGATCCCCGCGGCGTATTGGCTTGGCCAGCTCTACGGCCCCGCCGGGGCCTATTGGGCGATGTCGGCGGCGTTCGTCGTGCACGGGCTCCTGTCAGCCGTGCTCTTCATCCGCAGGTTCGCACCTCAGAGATGAACGTACTCGGGCCCGGGGAGCACGTCGGCGCCCCCGGCCGTCTCCTTCAAGAGCACCAGCCTCTCGACCCGACTCGTCGCCCGGTTCGCGATCGTCAGGACCTCGCCGATGGCGACCGGTCGCGACGCGACGATGGCGACGATCTGCTCCCGCCCGGCCTCGCTGTCGACGCGCAGGGCGGCTTGCCACAGGCCTCGCGACTCCGGGCGCGGCTCGTTGTGCCGACCCACGACGACCAGCCGGTCCTCACCGTCGAAGGCCAGCAATGTCAGATAGGCCTCGGTGGGTGACTCGACCGTGACGTGGAGGACATCGCCAGCGAAGACCTCCGCGCGCTCGACCGGACGCGGCGGGCTCCGGGGGCCGGGCTCGACCAACACGTAGATCCGCGCCTGCGGCATCTCGTAGGTCGGGATCTCGTTGAGTCGGTCGCCGACCGCCGCCGCGATCGCGGTGCCGAGGCCGGCACATAACAGCAAGTAGAGGGACGTCCGCATGCCCGAGAGACGGCGCCCGCGCCCAACTTTGCGCTCAAGGCCGATAGGAGACGGCGTAGTGCATGAGCTCGGCGGCCGTGCTGAGCCCCAGCTTCTTCTTGATCCGCGCGCGATAGGTCTCGATCGTCTTGACGCTCCGATCGGTGCGCGTCGCGATCTCGCGCGTCGACAGGCCCTGGCCCACCAGCGTGAAGACCTCGAGTTCCCGGTTGCTCAAGGACTCGACGGGCGTCGCCGTGCGCCCCATGTCGTTGCGCGCCAGGTGCTGGGCCATGCGCTCGCTGAGCCAAATGCCGCCGTCGAGGGCTCGGCGCACCGCGTCTTCCAGCACGTGGACCGCCTCGTGCTTCATCACGTAGCCGCTGGCACCCAAGGCGATCGCGCGCTGGCCGTAGAGCATCTCGTCGTGCATCGAGACGACGAGGATGGCGATCTCGGGATGCTCGGCCTTGAGGCTTCGGACGAGGTCCAGGCCGTTGGCGTCAGGGAATGAGATGTCGACGATCACCAGCTTGGGGCGGACCGTCGGGACCAGCGCCATCGCCGCCTCTGGTGAGTCCGCCTCTGCGCATCGACCCACCGCGCCCGTCTGCTGGATCAGGACGGCCATCCCCGCGCGCACGATGGCGTGGTCATCGACGAGCAGGACGCAGGGCGCTTCAGCCGACATCGCCCAACACCACCGTGACCAGCGTCCCCTCGTCCTCCTCGACCGCCAGCGTCGCGCCGACGGCGGTGGCTCGATGGTCCATGATGCGCATCCCGAGACCGGTCCCCGTGCCGCTCTCGCTCCCGCTCAGGCCCACGCCGTCATCGTGGATCCGAAGCACGACGCGCCGGTCGATGTGCCCCAACCACAGGACGATGCGGCGCGCCTTGCCATGCTTGACGGCGTTCGCGACGGCCTCCTGCGCGATGCGGAAGAGCTGCGTGGCGGTGTCGTTGTTGGCGACCTCGACCGACTCGACGCACTCCACGGTGCACCACACGTCGTGCAAGTGCTGGGTGCTCATCGCCAGCTCATCGAGGGCGGCGCGCAGCCCCTCGCGATCGACGTCGACGGGGCGCACGCCGCGGATCAGCGCCGCTACCTTCGCGTGGGCCGCCGCCGTGAGCTGGACGAGGGTCTCGGCGGTAGCGGCCTCGGGCAGCGCCTGGGACTCGAGTCGGCTGCGCAGACTCTTCGCCAGCATCGCCACCGCCGTGAGCGGCTGACCCACGCTGTCGTGAAGCTCCCGGCCGAGATGTCGCTGCTGCTCGCTGAATTGGGCCTGCATGGTGCGCTCGAGCTGATGTCGCTCGGAGACGTCGCTCACCCCCGCGACGAGATGCTCGACCTGACCATCTTCACCGCGTTCAGCCGAGAGACCACCGGCGACCCACACCACGCTGCCGTCGGCGTGGATGGCCCGGGACTCGGCGTGGAAGCTCTCGATCTCACCCGTCATCAGGCGGGTGGCGTCGCGTGCGATCCTCGGGAGGTCGTCGGGATGCAGCATCTCGAAGATGGTGCGCGTGCTGAGCTCGGCGTGGTCGTAGCCGCTGATGCGCTGGAAGGCGCGGTTCGCGTCGACGATGTCACCCGCCGGTCCGGTCAACGCGATGCCGAAGGGGGCGGCGTCGAAGACGAGGCGCAGCTCCCGCACCCGCTCGGCCGCGAGCTGCTGGGAGTCCACCTGCTCGGTCACGTCGGTCACGAAGACGTAGACGCCCTGGACCTCCTCCCCGGGTTGGTCGGGGATCATGCGCACCTGGAAGTGGCCGGAGTTGGTGCCCATCGTGACCCGCTGGACGTAGCCCGCCACCTCGCCCCCGAGCGCCTGCCGGAGGCCCGGCTCGGCGACCGTGAACGATGGGCCCAGGACGTCGCGCACGAGCTGGCCGGTGATCTCCGAGACGGGGCGCCCCATGAAGCGCGCATACTCGGCGTTGTTGTAGCGGTAGCGCAGGTCGCGGTCGACGTAGGAGACCATCGCGGGGACCAACTCGGCGAAGGTGCGCACGCGGTCATGCTCAAACAGGCTCATCATCTCCGCTCAATCGCCGCTGGGCTCATCATCTCCGCTCAATCGCCGCTGGGCTCATCGGCGACCCTAGGGCCGGAGGCGCGCGAAGTGAAGGCGAAGACGGCAAAGAGTAGTACACAGATCAACAGGAGGGCGCCGAGTTGGTGGGCGGTGGCGATCGTGGTGGGGACCCTCATCACGACGGTGGCCACGCCGAGCAAGAACTGGAAGCCGACCGCGACCAGGACCAGGTGAACCGCCCGGCGCTGGCGAATCGAGGTCGCCACCGCCCGCCCTCGCCACCACCAGGCACAGCCCGCGAGCAACGCCACCCAACCGAGGGCGCGGTGGATGAAGTGGATCGTGGTGGGGTCGTTTGTGAGGTGACCGAGGGTTGGCACCATCTCGCCGTGCATGTCGGGGAAGGTCGCGAAGAGGAAGCCCGCGCGGGTGCCGGCCATGAAGGCGCCGTAGACCGTCTGCAGGGCCACCACCGCCACCAACGCCCAGGCGGCGCGGGCGAGGGCGGGCCGCGGCGGCGCCTCGTCGGCGGGGAGCGCCTCGTACAGGAGCCACGCGATCCAACAAGCGACGACGAAGGCGAGGGAGAGGTGGGCGGCGAGGCGGAGATGGCTGACGGCGGGCAGATCCACCAAGCCGCTGCGGACCATGAACCAGCCCAACAACCCCTGGAGCCCCCCGAGGACGCCGGCCACCAAGGTGCGCCACATCCAACGGCCGCGCAGGCGTCCGCGGACGACGAAGAAGATCCACGGGAGGAAGAAGACGACGCCGACCAGCCGGCCGACGAGCCGGTGCAGGTACTCCCAGAAGAAGATGCGCTTGAAGTCCTCGAGCGCCATCCACTGGTTGACCTGCTGGTACTGCGGGAAGCGCTGGTACTTCTCGAAGACGGCCTGCCACTCGGCGTCACCCATCGGGGGGAGCGCGCCCATCAACGGACGCCACTCGACCATCGAGAGCCCCGATCCCGTGAGCCGTGTGACCCCGCCGAGCATCACCATCGCCGCCACCATCGCCAGCAGCACGGCGAGCCAGATGAGGACCGGGCGGGTGGGTCGCTCGCTCATGCGACCAACCACCGAAGGACGCCAGCTCGGGCCGCGTAGCAGACCGCCGCGGCCTCCTCTTCGCGACGCAGCAGCGCCGTGGCGCAGGTCTGGGCCACGCGGAGGCGGGGAAGATCGAGGGGGCCGCCGCGGAGGTCGGCGAGGCAGAGCATCTCCCGCGGGGTCGGCAGCGGCGCGTCCGGGCGTCGCCAGGAGTCGGTGTGGGCTTCGATGAAGGCATGCATGGCGTCGGGATCCTCCATCATCGCGCGCGCCTGTCCAGCGATCTCTGGCGTTCGCCCCGGCAAGCACACCGGAAGCGGGCGCCCTTCGACCAGGGCGTCGTAGACCGGGCCGGGGCTCCGCGCCCGCAGGAAGTCGGCGCTGGGGCGAAACAGCGCCGGGTCGTGGGCTGGGAAGACCCGGCCCTCGTCGGGATCGATCGCGTGGAGCAGGTGAGCCTCGCCGCCCGCGGCGCGCAGGGCGACGGGGCACGCGAAGTGGGCGTCGTGGATACGCAGCTTCGTGAGGTTGAGGCGCAGGACCTCGCTCTCGAAGAGCGGTGTCCCGTCGGGGAGCAGCCAGCCGCGCTCGTCGAGCCGGGCGACTGTGTGCTCGACGGCGTCGGGAGCCTCGAAGCCCGGCGCGACGTCGCGAACGACGGGGATCTCGCGGAACGCAGGGGCCAACTCGACGCGCCCTCGACGGGTGGCGAAGGGGTGGTCCTCGAAGCACAGGAGGCCGTCGACCACCCGGCGCACGCTGACGGAGGCCTGCAAGAGTCGGCTGATGGCGGGTCGACCGAGGAGATCGTCGGGGTCGTGGTCACTGAGACGGTCCGCGACGACGACGTCGGCGCCACCGTCGATGTCGGTCGCGTAGAGCGTGAGCCGCCCCACCTCGTCGAAGGCGAAGCCGTGGCAGAAGACGCGGCCGGTGAAGCCCGCCCGTCGCCGTGGGCTCGTGGGTTCGACCTCCGCCGCCTTCGCCATGTGGTCCTCGACTCGGTCGAGCGTGAGCGACCGCGTGAAGAGGTCCCGCCAGCAGAGGAGACGCTGGGTGGCGGCCCAGCCGGCGTCGGGATCGTGGAGCGCCGAGCGTAGCGCCCGGAGACCGTCGGCGGCGTTGCGGACCCCCACGGCATCTGCGCGGACGGCCAACTCGGCGAGGTCGTCCGCCAGGCCCGCCGGGGGGCGCGCGAGCCCCGCGACGAGGATCTGCTCCAGCACCTCGTCGAGCCCTTCGACGAACACGTCGGCGGCGTCAGCCACGACCCGCGCCTTCGAGGGACTCGAGGGAGAGGTGGACCGAGTAGACGCGGCGAAGGCCGCCCTTGCGGAGGGTGATGCCCCCGGGGAAGAGGGCGGAGTACGGCGTGAAGGCGAGGGCCCCGTCGACGACGGAGACGCGGCCGAAGAGGCCCTCTGGGGCGGTCGCGGGTCGCACGCCCGCGCCGTAGAGGCGTTCGAGGTTGTCCACCAGCAGGTTGTTCTCGGCGCGCAGCGGGACATCGAGGCGCAGCGGCATACCGCGGGCGTCCACCAGGGTGCAGGTGGCGCGGGCGCGCTTGGGATCGGGGACGAAGAGATCGGCGAAGGCGGGGCGCAGGTATACCAAGAGAGGCGCCTCGGTCGACGGTCGGACGGGGGCGAGGTCGCGTTGGCGGAGGCGGGCGCAGAGGGTCCGCCAGTCGTCGACGGCGACGGACTCGTAGGCCCGCGCGCCGGCGTAGAGGCCTTCGCTGACCTCGAGCTTCTGGTGGATCGAGAGCCGACCGTCCCGCGAGCGGCGGGCGCCTTCGAAACGCCAGGCGCCGTGGGAGAGGTCGCGTACGGAGAGGCCAATCGTGGGGCTCAGCGGCATCCGCAGCAGGATCGCTGGATCGGTCCCGAAGTGCATGGCGGGGCGTGCGTTGGTCACCATCAACGGCTGCGGCTCGTCGGTGCTCCACAGCGCGATGGTGATCCCCACGTAGCCGGTGTCCGCGTGCCAGCCCCAGGCACCGAGGGGCTGGAGGTCGAGGGGGCCATCCACGGCGACGTAGGTGCGGCGCGCCTCCCCGAGCAGGTCGAGCATCTCCGCCGGCGCCGTCCCCTGCGCCCGCCGCCGCCTCGTCGCGTGGGCCAGCAGCCACACCTGGTTCGTCGCCCGGGCGTAGTCCGCCACGCTGAAGAGGGGATCCCGCTCCAGGTAGCGGGTGACATGAGTGGAGAGGGCCTCAAGTTGGCGCTCGGCGCGGACGAGGCCGGCGTTGTGGGCCGTCTGAGCGAGGGCCTGGAGCTCGGCGGCGCTGGAGCCACTCGTGCGTTGGAGGCCCTGACGGGCAAGGCGCCCGAGGAGAGCGTCGATGGCGTCGAGGGCGCGGTCCAGGCGCTCGAGCTTGTCAATCGCCGCTCGGCTCATTTTGCTCATTTGATGATGCGACCGACGTGCTCGGCGAGCCGCTTGGGCGTGAGGGCGGCGACGAACCAGCCACAGCCGGCGAGTTGGCGGGCGAAGGCCTCGTCGAAGGCGGCGTTGCCGTCGGTGTCGAGGGCGCACAGGCCGATCCCCTTGACGCCCGCCTCCGTGAGGCGCGTCGCCGCGGCCAGCACGCGCGGTCCTTCGCCGAGGAGATACCAATCGGAGACCACCACCAGCACCGTGCGGCGGGGCTCGGTGACCAGCGAGGCGCAGTGTTCGAGGGCGGGCGAGAGGTGCGTGCCGCCTCCGAGCTGGCAGCTCATCAAGACCTCGACGGGGTCGTTGGCGAGGTGCGAGACATCGACCACGCGATGGTCCCAGAGCACGAGGCTGGCGGACACGGCCGGCAAACGCGCGAAGATCGCCGCCATGACCGCGCTGTGGACCAGGCTGTCGGTCATCGAGGCCGACTGGTCGACGGCGATGATGATGTGCCACGGGCTGCGCATGCGTTGGCGATTTCGGAAGTAGATGCGGTCGGCGACGAGGCGGTCGTGCTCGGTGTCGTAGTGGCGCAGGTTGCGGCGGATGGTGCGACCCCAGTCGGTGTTGCGGAAGCTGCGGACAGACGTGCCGCCGTGGGTCCCCGCCGGGCCGTGCAAGGCTGGTCGAGTGTCGGTCTCGAGCCGCTCCGAGAGCTGCGCCACGACGGCGTCGACGATCCCGCGGGCGGCCTCGACGACGTCCCCCTTCATGAGGTGCTTGAACTGGAGGATCGCGTGGAGCAGGGCCTCGGTCGGCTCCGCCGCTCGCAGGACGTCGGGATCGGTGACGAGCTCCTCCAGACCGTAGCGGAGCAGCGCGTCCTGCTCCATCACGCGCGCGGCCTCTCGGGGGAAGAGGCGGCGAACGGAGGCGAGCCAGCGAGGAACGGAGAGACCATCACCGCCACCGCGGCTGGCCGAGCGGTGCATGCGACGGGCGTGCTCCCGGTCGTAGATGTAGTCGAGGGGGGCGTCGAGGGCCTGGGCACGGGCGAGAGCGCTCGTCGCTGGGTCGTCGCCGGGCTCGAAGCCGAGGTGCTCGTCTGCGTGACGGCCCAACATCAGGCGCCAGCGCAGCGCCTGCTCCACCTGCCGGTCGCTCATCGTCTCCGCTCCATCGCCGCGGGGCTCACGACCAACCCTCCAGGGCCGCTGCGACCTCGGCATCGATCCGGGCGCAGGTCGCGACGAGCTCGGGGCCTGGCGGCTCGGGCTCCGGGGGGCCGCCCGCGCCGATCTCGACGCTTACCCGGCGGGCGAGGGCGTCGATCTCCGCCGGGGTGAACAGCGTGAAGGCGCGACGCAGATCCGGGAGGAGCGTCTTGAAGACGTCCCACTCCAGATCCGCGACGACGGCGTTGACGGTGCGAAGGAGGCGTCGGCTGCGTAGGAAGACGCCGCGGGCCGTGCGGAGGAGACCCTCGGTGAAGGCGCCCGCCTCGAGGACGCGGCCGGAGCTGCCGCGCAGGTAGCTCTCGAGCTCGGCGGCCACGTCGCGTTCTCGGATCTCGCCGAAGGCGAAGAGGACGCCGAAGGCGGCTCCGCGGGCGCCCGGCGCCCCCTCGGGGACGGCGACGAGCTCGCGCACCTTCGAGACGAGAAGATCGACATCGAGGGGCGTCGCCTCGAAGGTCAACGCGATGCGGACCAGCGTCTGCACGCGATCGAGGACGTCGCGCTGGCGGGAGGGGTCGGCGTAGGCGGCGGCGGGGAGCGCGAGAGCCGCCTTTACGAACAGCGTCGTAATCGTGCGGAGGACGCGGTCGTCGCCGCGGGTGGCGAGCGTGTCGGCGTGCCGGTGGAGGTGGACGAAGTCGGCGAGGCCGTCGACGAGGCGGACCAGGTTGCGGTCGGCGGCGATGGCGGCGTCGACGACGCCGAGGGTGGCGTCGAAGTGGTCGACCAGCATCATCTGGGCGCAGCGGAGGAGTAGGCGGGCCGCGGCGGCGGCGTCGTCGGCGGCGTCGGCGAGGGCGTCGCGCAACCGCGAGGCTGCGGCCTCCGCCATCGAGGCCCCGCGATCGGCCAGCTCCAGGAGGCGGTCGTCGACCTCCTCGGTCCAGCGGATGGCCCAGGTCTCGGTGATGAGGTGGAGGTTGGCGCCAGCGCTGGGATCCGGCCCGCGGAAGTGACCGGCGTGGCTGTCGAGGGCGCCGAAGAAGGGGACGTCCAGGAAGTCGCATTGGTGGAGCAGCGCCGACTTGGGACGGTGCTTGCGTTGCTTGTGGAGATCGAGGCGAACGGTCTTCGCGGCGCCCGTGACGTCGAGGCGGTGCGTCTTGCAGCGCGCGTAGAAGTCGGAGCGCAGGGGCACCTGGCCGGCCTCTGGCGTGACGTGGCCGTGGGCGCGGCCGACGAGGACCTCCCGCGTCGCGCGCTCGATGGTCCCACCCATGAGGCGCCGGTCTCCCTTGACGTAGCTCATCTGAGCGGCGTCCGTGAGGTCGTGGAGGGTGACCTCGGGGTTGCCGCGCAGCGAGGCGAGGCGGCGGGCGGCGTCCCAGGCACCGACGGCGTCCGCGGTGCTGGGGCCGCCGCCGCGATCGGCGCGGGCCTCGCGCATGACGCGGACCAGCAGGCGCGCCGCCGCGGCATCAAAGGGTCGGGGGCGTCCCTCGAGCAGCGCCTCCCAGACCGCCTGGTTGTAGGCGGGGAGCCGCTCCAGCGCATAGAGGCGGGAGAGGGCGCGGAAGGAGTGGGCGACGAGGAGGGTGTCGAGACCCGCGTCTCGGAAGGACTTCGCGCGGCGGCGCTTCGTGAAGGGGAGCGCGACGCTGTGGAAGGCGCCGGTGACGACGACGATCGGGCCTTCGGGGTAGAGCTTGGCGGCGCGGTCGATGTGGTAGCGCATGTGCGCTTCGCGGGTGAGGGTGCCGTCGGTGTCGGTGGGCCCGCCGCCGGCGTGACGGGCGCACCAGGCGAAGGTGAGGACGCGCCGGCGGAAGGCCTCCGGCGAGAGGTGCAGCGCGCCGACCTCGAAGTGGGCGCCCCAGAGCTCGTCAAAGGAGCGGAAGCGGCCCTTCGTGCGCAGGGCCTCGAAGTAGCGACCGAAGCCGAGGCCATGGTCACTGGGGGCCTCGGCGCGGCCCGTGCGCGTGTGGGTGAAGGGGATGCGAGCGGCCAGGGGGAGGTCGATGAAGTGCAGCGCCGCGCCGACCTCGTGGCCGGCTCGCAGGGCGTTGTACTCCGGGCTGGCGTCGGTGAATGGCCACCAGGAGCGGAAGCGCGCGGGAACGTCCGGCGAGGGGGACTGCACGCCGTTGAGTCCGAAGCGGTTCTTCCGGTCGGCGTAGACCGACAGCAACGTGAGCGGTGGGCGGGTCGCCGGATCTACGATGTGCGGGATCAGGGCGTCGGCGTCATCGGGGCCCTCCACGAGGACCGCGGCCGGGCGAAGCGCGCCGATCAAGGCACGCAGGTGCCAGGCGCAGGTGGGGCTGAAGTGCTTGACCGGAAAGTAGACGAGGCGATCGTCGGCGAGGATGCGGTCGACTGCGACGTCGACCTCCGATGGGTCCGGCCGGGCAGCGCTCATCGTTCCCGCTCAATCGCCGCTCGGCTCATCGGGCGACGATGAGAAAGGACGCGCCCGGCTCGCCCGGGTTGGTGAGCTCGAGGCGACCGCCATGGGCTTCGGCGATGCGGCGGCAGAGGGCGAGGCCGAGGCCGGTGCCCTTCTCGCGCGTTGTGTAGAAGGCGTCGAAGACCTTCTCGGCGAGCTCGGTGGGGATGCCCGGGCCGTCGTCGATGACGCGGAGGCCGCGGGGGTCGACACCGATCGTGACCCGGGTGGCGCCCGCTTGGGCGGCGTTGCTCGCGAGGTTGAGCAGCAGGCGGCGGAGCTGCTCGCGGTCTGCGCTCACGGTGCCACCCGGCTCGGTGACGACCTTCGCCTCCACCAGCGAGTCGATCTCGGCGACGAGGCCGGACAACTCGATGTCGCTGCGCTCGATGGGAGTGCGGCGGGCATAGGCGAGGAACTCCTCCACCACGCGCTTCAGCACGCCGAGCTCCTTCTCGACCCGCGCGAGGAGCTCGAGCTCGGCGTCCTGGCCGGCGAGATCTTCGCGGAGGAGGCCGGCGAAGAGCTCCATGCCGCCCAGGGGGTTGCGGACCTCGTGGGCGATGCCTCCGAGCATCATCTGCATCTCGCGGTCACGGCGAAGGAGGGCGCTGCGCATCTCGTCCATGGTGGACGACAGCAGCGCCAGCTCGGAGGCGCGCTCGCGCTCCAAGGCGACGGGGGCGTCGAGCTCACCGCGGCCGATGCGCGCGGCGGCGGTGGCGAGGTGCTGAAGGGGGGCCGTGAGGGCGCGGGAGAAGCCGAAGACGACCAGGCCCAGCGCGACGAGGGCGAAGCCACCGAGGGCCAGCATGTAGTCACGCAGGTCATCGAGGGCGCCGTAGCTCGCGGCGCTGCCCTCGACGCCGAGGACCGCGACGACCTGGCCGTCGTGGCGGACGGGAGCGTAGCCCCGCTTGTAGCGAGTGCCGTCGAGGGCGCGGTAGAGGACCGACGCCGCGGTCTCGCCCTCGGCGACCCGCGAGAGCTCGACGCGGTCCTGGGCCAGCGTGCGGTCCGGGCTGCCGGGGGGCGGGGCGTCAGAGGCGGTGTCGACCAGCGAGCGACCGTCGAGGGCGGCGAGGAAGACCCGACGCGCACCGCTGGCCTCGCCCACCCGCTTCAATCGGCCGAGGAGGTTGGCGTGGGTCCGCGCCTTGTCGGGGGTGAAGCGCGCGACGAGGCCGGTGGGGAGCTGCGCCGCGCTCGCCGCCGCGGTGTCCCTGAGGCGGCGCCCGACTGCGTCCTCCAAGGTCGCGCGCGCGGCGAACCACGCGAGGCCGATGAGGGCCGCCAGGAACAGCAACGAGGGCGCCAACACAGCCCAGGAGAGCTGCGCGCGCAACGACTTGGGCCACAGACGCACGGGGGGAGTCTACCCACACGTTTGGGGATGATCGATGGTCCGCGAGGCGGTAGGTTCGAGGGGTGCTCATCGCCCCCCCCGCCGCCGCCGACGTCGTCGCCGCGGCCGAGCGGATCGCCCCCTGGATTCGCCGCACGCCCGTGGTTCGGGTCCAGGGCCCGGGGGCACGCCCGATCGTCCTGAAGCTCGAGGGCCTCCAGCGGTCGGGCTCCTTCAAGATCCGCGGGGCGATGAACAAGGTCATGCGGCTCGGCCCCGACGCGAAGGGCGGGGTGGTCACGGCCAGCGGCGGCAACCACGGGCTCGGCGTCGCCTGGGCGGGGTGGCTGCTCGGCGTCCCGGTCCACGTCTGCGTCCCCTCGACCACGCCGAAGGTCAAGGCCGACGCCCTCGAGGCGTGCGCCGCAGACGTCGAGGTCATCCCCGGGCGCTACCCCGACGCCGAGCGCGCCGCGCGCTCCCTCGCCGTCGCTCGCGAGCGTCCCTACGTCCACGCCTACGACGACCCCGACGTCGTCGCCGGCCAGGGCACCTGCGTGCGCGAGCTCGTGGCCGACGCCCCCGAGGTGCGCACGGTGGTGGTCTCCATCGGCGGCGGCGGGCTCGCCTCCGGCTCCACCCTCGTGGTCGACGGCCGCCGCCTGGTGGGCGTCGAACCCTTCGGCGCCCCCACGATGCACGCCGCCCTGCGCCACGGCGGCCCGGTCACCCTCCAAGAGATCGAGTCCGTGGCCGCCGACGCCCTCGGCGCCGGCCGCGTCAGCGACCTGACTTTCGCCATGTGCCGCGCCGGCCTCGACCGCGTCGAGCTGGTCGACGACGCCGCGATCCTCGAGGCCCAGCGCTGGCTATGGACCCACCTCCGCGTCGTCGCCGAGCCCGGCGCCGCGACCGCCCTCGCGGCCTTGTCCGCGGGCCTGCTCGACGACGACCCTGGCCCCATCGGCCTCGTGATCTGCGGCGCCAACGCGGACTTGGGGCGCATCGCGTGACCGTTCAGGACCCCGGCGAAGAAGCGCGCAGGCCCCCCCCTGGAGTTGGCCACATCGCGCCTCGCGATCTTCCGAAGCGCCAGCGCGGAGCCGAGCGAGACTCGGCGGCATTCCGGCCCGATTGACAGCCCCGGGGTCCGCCTGTACATTCCCGCGTCCTTTTCCCTGGGATTCGTGCGCGCCCATGGCCTCCACCCTCGAGCTGAAGTTCCGCGTCGACGAGGTCCCCGCCGAGGGGCGCCCGTTCGCTGGTGAGCTGTCGCTCGAGCTGATGACCGAACCGCTCGCGGGGCTGGTGGGCAAGCTCGGCTATCGCATCGAGGCGCCGGTGGGCGTGTCGGGCACCGTCTACAAATCGGCCGGTGGGGAGCTGGTCGTCGACGCGCGCCTGAAGGTCCGGGTGGGCTTCGATTGCGTCCGCTGCCTGAACGCGCGCACGCTCGAGCTGCAGCTCCGCCACGACCACGTCTTCACGAAGACGGCGAGGGCCGAGAACGTCGAGCAAGGCTTCGACGAGGCCGCGCTGATCGCGCCCGACGAGCACCGCATCGAGGGAGAGGAAGTCGACTTGACGCCGGTCCTGCGCGAGGACGTGCTGCTGGCGATGCCGATGAACCCCTCCTGTCAGTCGCAGGGGGCCGTCGCGAGCGGCCCCTGCGCCGACCTGAGATCCGAAACCGACCAGGCGACGACCATCGACCCTCGATGGGCGCCCCTGTTGAAGCTGAAAAACGAGTTGAACTGAGGTACTCCGATGGCCGTCCCGAAGCGAAGGAAGTCGCGGTCCAAGCGCGACACGCGCCGCGCCACCCACAAGATCAACGCCAAGGTCTACAACGACTGCGTCAACTGCGGCGCCCCGCGCGAGCCGCACCGCATCTGCGGTGCCTGCGGTTGGTACAAGGACCGGTACGTCCTCGAGGTCGTCGAGGTCGAGGTCTAACTGGACCCCTGCGACACACCACCGCCCGAGGGCCGGCTCGCCGAGCGCCCCGTCGCGGTGGACGCGATGGGCGGCGACCGGGCGCCTGACGCGGTCGTCGAAGGCGTCGTGCGGGCCTGCTCGAAGGGGTATGGGCCCGTGGTCCTCGTCGGTGACCGCGCTCGGATCGAGCCGGTGCTGGCGCGGGCCGGCGCCGCTGATCTGCCGATCACGATCGAGCACGCCTCCGAGGTCATCGGGATGGCGGAGCACCCCGGCCGCGCCGCCCGCGCGAAGCGTGACAGCTCGATGCACGTGGGCTTCCGGCTCGTCCAGGAGCGCAAGGCGTGCGGCTTTGTCTCCGCCGGGAACAGCGGCGCGATGATGGCCACCGGCGTGGTCACGCTGCGCCGCATCCCCCGCTGCGATCGTCCGGCCATCGCCAGCGCGATGCCCACCAAGGGCTCGAAGACCGTGCTGCTCGACATGGGCGCCAACGTCGAGGTCCGCGCCGCCCACCTCGTCCAATTCGCCTTGATGGGCGCCGCCTACGCCGAGGTCCTGCTCGAGCGCGACCGCCCCACGGTGGGGTTGCTGTCCAACGGGGTCGAGCCCACCAAGGGGACCGAGACGCTGCGGGAGGCCCACCGGCTGCTGACGATGACCGACTTGAAGTACGTCGGCTTCGTGGAGGGCAGCACGGTCCCCTTCGGCGAGGTCGACGTCGTCGTGACGGACGGGTTCACGGGCAACGTGGCGTTGAAGCTCTCGGAGGGCATCGCGCTGGCGCTGCTCGACCGCCTGCGCGAGCGCTTGAAGTCCGACTGGGTAGGCGCCATCGGCGCGGCGCTGATCAAGCGCACCGTCCGCAAGCTCCGAGACGACCTCGACTGGGCGAGCATCGGCGGGGCGCCGCTGCTCGGCCTCAACGGCATCGCGCTGGTCGCCCACGGACGGTCGTCGCCGCGAGCGATCGCCAACGCCATCGCGCTGGCGCGCACCCACGCCGCCGTCGACCTCGTGGGGCGGATCAAGAAGACCCTCGAGGAGAGCGCGCCGCCCGACGAGACCACCAGCACCTCCGAGCTTCCGATCACCCGCACCAGCGGAAGCCACCGCACAGAATCGTGATGCTCGCGACCGGCCACGCCCTCCCCGAGACGCAGCTCACGAGCGCGTCGGCGGCCGCGCGGCTGGGCCTCGAGGAGTCGTGGATCCTGGAACGCTGCGGCATCCGAAGGCGGCACGTGCTGGCCGACGACGAATCGCTGCTCGATCTCGCGGAGCTCGCCGCCCGCCGAGCCCTGGAGGCCGCCCAGCTCGACGCCGCCGCCCTCGACCGGGTCATCGTCGCCACCACCACCGACCACCTGCTCGCCCCGCGCCTCGCCCACCGCCTCGGGCTTCGCTGCGCGGCCTTCGACATCGGCGCCGCCTCGGCGGGCTTCGTCTACGCCCTCGACGCCATGGGAGCGGGCGCGGGACCCGCGCTGGTGGTGGGAGCCGAGCAGCTCAGCCGCGCCATCGACTGGAACGACCGCGACACGGCGATCCTCTTCGGAGACGGGGCCGGCGCCGCGGTCGTCTCTGGCCGCCCGCTGGCCACCTGCTTCGGGAGCGACGGCTCGATCTTCGACGCCGTCGGACTCCGTGACGGCCGAATCCACATGCGCGGTCGCGCCGTGTACCGCGCCTACGTGACGCACCTGCCGAGGGTGATCGCCGAGGTCGCTTCCGCCGCCGGCTGGTCGGTATCCGACATCGATCTCGTGGTGCCCCACCAGGCCAATGGCCGTGCCCTCGCGGGGGTGGCGCGCCGCTTGGACCTCCCCGTCGAGCGGCTGGTGAGCGACCTCGCAGACATCGGCAACACCAGCGCGGCGAGCATCCCAATCGCCCTGGACCGCGCCGTGCGCGGTGGCCAGATTCGCAGCGGAGATCGGGTGGTCCTCGCCGCCCTGGGCGCCGGGATGGTCTGGGGTGCTGCGGCCCTGCGTTGGGGCTGACGAGGCGACGACCCCGAGCACGAGCGTCGCATTCCGCGCGCCGAATCGATTGACACCCGGGCCCGCGCGCGTGTAGATGCCCGCAGATTCGCCGGAGGGCGCGATGGCCAGCATGGAAGAACGGGTTCGAGCCATCATCGTCGAGCAGCTCGAACCTGCTGAAGAAGAGGTGGTCCCCGAGGCCTCCTTCATTGACGACCTCGGCGCAGACTCACTCGACCTCGTCGAGTTGGTGATGCGCATGGAGGAGGTCTTCGACGTGGAGATCCCCGACGAGGACGCCGAGAATATCCGGACCGTCCAGGACGCCATCAACTACATCCAGCAACACATCGAGTAGCCCGTGCGCGCGCCGGCGAACCGACGGGTGGTGGTCACCGGCATCGGTCTGGTCAGCCCCGTGGCGACCGGCACCCGCGAGACCTGGGAGGGTCTGCTCGCGGGGCGCAGCGGGGTTGGGGCGATCACGCACTTCGACGCGTCGGAGTACGCCTCGCAGATCGCCGGCGAGGTCGGAGACTTCGATCCGCTGGTGTGGTTGGGGCGCAAGGACTCCAAGAAGATGGACCGCTTCATCCACCTCGCGGTGGGCGCCTCGATGCTGGCGCTCGAGGACGCGCGGGTCCCGGTCCCGGTCCCGAACGCCGACCGCACAGGGGTGCTGATCGGCGCCGGGATGGGCGGGCTCGGCACCCTCTTCGAGGCGCAGAACATCCTCGTGACCCGCGGACCACGGCGGGTCAGCCCCTTCACGATTCCCCGGCTCATCCCCAACATGGCGCCGGGGCAGGTCTCGATCCTGACGGGCGCGCGGGGTCCGAATCTGTGCAGCGTGAGCGCCTGCGCGACGGGGGCCCACAGCATCGGGGACGCGGCGCGGCTCATCGCCCGCGGGGACGTGGACGTGATGCTCGCCGGGGGCACCGAGGCCGCCGTGACCGAGCTCGGCGTGGCAGGCTTCGCCGCGATGAAGGCCCTCTCGAAGCGCAACGACGACCCCGAGTCGGCGTCGCGCCCCTTCGACGCCGAGCGAGATGGCTTCGTCTGCGCCGAGGGCGCGGCGACCCTGGTGCTCGAGACCCTGGAGGGCGCGCAGGCGCGGGACGCTCGGATCTACGCCGAGATCAGGGGCTACGGCCAGTCCTCCGACGCGCACCACATGACGCTGCCAGCACAGAAGGGCGAGGGCGCGCAGCGCGCGATGCGGGCCGCGCTGGCCGACGCCGAGCTGGACCCGGAGTCGGTGCGCTACATCAACGCCCACGGCACGAGCACGCCGGGGGGGGACGAGGCGGAGGTGCAGGCGATCCGAGCCGTCTTCGGCGCTCATGCCGACTCGCTCTGGGTGAGCAGCACGAAGTCGATGACGGGGCACACGCTGGGAGCCGCCGGCGCCATCGAGAGCGCGGTCTGCGCCTTGGCGATCCACGAAGGGCGGGTCCCGCCCACCATCAACCTGACGAAGGCCGACCCGGCGTGCGACCTGGACTTCGTGTCCGATGGCGCGCGCGAGGGCGCGGTGGAGGTCGCGATGAACAACAGCTTCGGCTTCGGCGGGACCAACGCCTGCCTCATCTTCGGGCGCGCGGCGTGAAGGTCGCCATCGCCTCCGACCACGCGGGCTTCGGGCTCAAGACCACGCTCGCCGCCGCGCTCCACGACGCCGGCCACGAGGTGCTCGACCTCGGACCCGTGGCCGCACAGCGCTGTGACTACCCGGACTTCGCCCACGCGGTGGCCCGCGCGATCGTCGCTGGGGACGCGCGGCTCGGCGTGTTGTGCTGCGGCTCGGGCATCGGCATGTCGATGGCCGCCAACCGACACCCCGGTGTGCGCGCCGCCCTGGCCCACGACGTCACCTCGGCGCGCCTCTCCCGGCAACACAACGACGCACAGATCCTCTGCCTCGGCGAGCGGCTCGTGGGCGAGACCGTGGCGATCGAGGCGTTGCACGCCTTCCTCGGGGCCGAATTCCAGGGTGGCCGCCACGCCGGCCGCGTCGCCAAGATCGACGAGGGCGCCAGATGAACTGCCCGCGCTGCCAGCACCCCGACTCGGCGGTGCTCGACTCCCGGATGGCGAAGGACGGCAACGCCATCCGTCGGCGGCGGCGCTGCAAGGACTGCGACTTCCGGTTCACGACCTACGAGCGGGTCGAGTTGGTGCTCCCGGCGGTCATCAAGCGCGACGAGAGCCGCGAGAACTTCCGCCGGGACAAGCTCCGCGCCGGGGTGGTGCACGCGTGCCGCAAGCGTCCGGTGCCGGCGACCCGCATCGACGAGCTCGTCGCCGCCGTGGAGCGCCACTTCGCGGATCGCCCGGACCGGGAGGTGCGCTCGTCCACCATCGGCGAGACCGTCCTCGAGCGGCTCCGCGCGTTGGACGAGGTGGCCTACGTGCGCTTCGCGTCGGTGTACCGCGACTTCCAGGACGTCCAGCAATTCGTCGACGAGCTGGAGAAGCTCCAAGCCGAGCCCGGATAGGCCTCGTGGACCTCCGTCACATGGAGAGCGCGCTGGCCCTGGCGCGCTCCGCCACCCACCGCGCGAGCCCCAACCCCATGGTCGGCTGCGTGTTGGTGCGCGACGGCGAGCTCGTCGGGAGCGGGGTGACCCAAGCGCCGGGGCAGGCTCACGCCGAGGCGGTGGCCCTCCGCGCTGCCGGCGGGCGCGCCCGGGGCGCCGACATGTTCGTCACCCTCGAGCCCTGCTGCCACCACGGGCGCACACCGCCATGCACCGAGGCCATCATCGCCGCCGGCGTGGGGCGCGTCTTCGCGGGGACCCTCGACCCCAACCCCGCGATCCACGGCGAGGGCATGCGCCGACTCTCCGAGGCGGGGCTCTCGACCCACGTGGGGCTCCTCGGAGGTGCGTGCGAGCGCTTCGTGCGCCCCTTCGCCCGCTACATCCGGGACAAGCGCCCGTGGGTCGTGCTCAAGGCCGCCGTCAGCATGGACGGGCGCATCGCCACCGCCAGCGGCGACTCGAAGTGGATCACCGGCGAGGCGGCACGGACCACGGTCCACGCCCTGCGGGCCCGCGCCGACGCGGTCATGGTCGGCGCAAACACCGCGGTCACAGACGATCCACAGCTCACGGTCCGCCTCTGCGAGGGGAGCGACCCGCTGCGGGTGGTGCTGGACTCGACGCTGCGGCTCCCCCCACCGTCCCGCGTCGTGGGGCCGGGGACGCTCATCTTCCACGGCCCCGGCGCCGAGGGCGGCGACGCGCTCACCGCACGGGGCGCAGAGACCGTCTGTGCCCCCGCGGTCGACGGCGGGCTCGACCTCGCGGCGGTGCTGACGACCCTCGCCGAGCGCGGCGTGGTCTCGGTGCTGGTCGAGGGTGGCGGTCGACTGCACGGCGCGCTGGTCGCCGCCCGCCTCGTCGACGAGGCGTGCATCTACATCGCACCCAAGCTGCTGGGACGAGGCCGACCCGTCCTGGATCTGCCGTCCGTAGCGTCGGTCGCCGAGGGCTACACGCTCGACGAGGTCGAGGTAGAGCCGATCGGCGATGAGGTGCGCATTCGCGGTCGGTTCCGCTATCCTGCGCAGCCTTGAAACGGAGCTGAAGTCGTGTTCACCGGTCTCATCGAAACCAGCGGCACCTTGCGCAACGTCCGCCCCCGCGGACCGGGCGTCACCCTCACCATCGAGGCGCCGCGCGAGATGGTGACCGAGCTGGTCCTGGGCGAGTCCGTCGCCGTCGATGGCGCATGTCTCACGGTGACCACCGCCGAAGACACGGCCTTCACCGTCGACGCGAGCGCAGAGACGATGGAGCGCACGACGCTCGGGGAGCGCCGCGCGGGCGACGCCCTCCACCTCGAACGCGCCATGAAGCTGGGCGACCGCGTCGGCGGCCACCTGGTCTCGGGCCACATCGATGGGACCGGGCGCGTCACCCGCACAGAGTCGCTGGGCGAGGCGCTCTGCGTCACCTTCGAGGCGCCGCGCGACGTCGCCCGCTACCTCGTCGCCAAGGGGTCGATCTGCATCGACGGGATCAGCCTCACGGTGAACAACGTCGACGGTCTCACCTTCGACGTGGTGCTGATCCCGCACACGCAGTCCATCGTCCACCTGCACCGCAAGCGCGCCGGAGATCGCGTCAACCTCGAGGCCGATCTCATCGGGAAGTACGTGGAGCGCCTGATGTCGCCGGGCCTCGACCGGGCGCCGATCGATCTCGAGACCCTCGCGCGGGCCGGGTTCACCAAGTGAAGCACTCTCAAACCGAGACGGTCGCCCGTGTAGAGCGCGCGATCGAGGACATCACCAACGGCCGCATGGTCATCCTGGTGGACGACGAGGACCGGGAGAACGAGGGCGATCTGGTGATGGCCGCCGAGCTCGTCACGCCGGACGCCATCAACTTCATGGCCACCCACGGCCGCGGGCTCATCTGCCTGTCGCTGACGCCCCAGCGCTGCGACCAGCTCGCGCTCCCGATGATGGTGGCCCAGAACTCCAGCGGCTTCGGCACCGGCTTCACCGTCAGCATCGAGGCGGCCAAGGGCGTGACGACGGGCATCAGCGCCGCCGACCGCGCGACCACCATTCGCTCCGCGGTCGCGCCCAACGCGAAGCCCTCGGACCTCAGCCGCCCGGGGCACATCTTCCCGCTGCGCGCCAAGGAGGGCGGGGTCCTGGTCCGCACGGGCCAGACGGAGGGCTCCGTGGACCTCGCGCGCCTCGCCGGCCTCGAGCCCGCGGGCGTCATCTGCGAGATCATGAACGACGACGGCACGATGGCGCGCCGGCCCCAGCTCGAGCGGTTCGCCGAAGAGCACGACCTGCTGATCCTGAGCGTGGCCGACTTGATCAGCTTCCGACTGCTGCGCGAGCGCCTGGTCGAGCGGATCGCCGAGGTCGAGGTCCAGGTGGGTCGCATCGGCCGTTTTCGGGCGATCAGCTATCGCACCCGTGTCGACGATCTCGAGCACCTCGCGCTGGTCAAGGGGCTGCCGGCGGAGGACGAGCCGGTGCTGGGCCGCGTCCATCAGGAGAGCGTGCTCAGCGACGTCTTCCGCGCGGGCGTCTCCGATAGCCGCTGGAAGCTCGAGTACGCCTTGCGTCAGATCGAGGCCGCCGGCTGCGGGGTGCTGGTCTATCTCCAGAAGCCCGCGCCGCGGCTGGCCAGCGAGCTCCAGCTCATGGGCGCCGAGAACGTGCCCGAGGCGCCCATCGACCGCGGCGCCATCGGCCTGCCCCGCGAGGTGCGCGAGTTTGGCATCGGCGCCCAGATTCTGCTCGACCAAGGCGTCCGAGAGCTCCGCGTCATCGCCCGCAGCGTCAGCCGCATCAAGGGCGTGGAGGGCTTCGGGCTGCACATCGTCGACCACGTCCACATCCCCCCGCGCGTCGACCCGGAGGAGGTCTCATGAGTGAGCTGCACGAAGTCGAAGGACACCTCACGGCGGCGGGTCGCCGCTTCGGCCTGGTGGTCGCCCGTTTCAACAGCTTCATCGTCGAGCAGCTCGTCACCGGCGCGGTTGATACGATCGTGCGCCATGGCGGCGCCCGCGACGACATCACGCTCTACCGCTGCCCCGGCGCCTTCGAGCTGCCCGTCCTGGCGCAGCGCGTGGCCCGCGCAGGCAAGTACGACGCGCTCATCGTGCTCGGCGCCGTGATCCGCGGCGGGACGCCTCACTTCGAGTACGTCGCCAGCGAGGCGGTGAAGGGCATCGCCTCGGTCTCGCTCGGCGAGGACGTGCCGATCGCTTTCGGCCTCCTGACGGTGGACACGATCGAGCAGGCGATCGAGCGCGCCGGCACGAAGGCGGGGAACAAGGGTGGCGAGGCGGCGCTGGCCGCCATCGAGATGGCCGACGTGCTCGCCCGCGTCGACGCGGCTGAGGGCTGAGCACATGTCTCCGCGTCGAGCCGCCCGCGAGGCGGCGCTCCTCGTGATGTTCGCCATCGACGCCGGAAAGGTGGAGGACGCCGAAGAGGCGCTCGCCACCTTCGAGGCTCACCTGCGCGACGACCAGGAAGTGGTCACGGACCTCTTCGGCCCCGACGACGGCGAGCCGAAGCCGGGCCTCTTCGGCCACGTCCGCCGCCAGCTCTCAGCCGAGGGCCAGTGGCCCTTCGTGGAGCGCCTGGTGCGCGGCGCGATGAACCACAGGACCGCGATCGACGACCTCGTCGGCCGCTGCTCGCTGAATTGGAAGCTGTCGCGCATGGGGCGGGTGGACCGCAACATCCTGCGCCTGGCCGCCTACGAGCTGGCTTTCGAGCCCGACGTGCCTGGACGCGCGACGCTGAACGAGGCGATCGAGCTGGCCAAGCGCTACGGGACCGAGGACAGCGGGAAGTTCGTCAACGGCATCCTCGACCGCATCGCGCAGGACTTGGGCCGGCTGGAAGACATCAAGTAGTCGCGTGGGCGAGGGGGACGCCAGCGCGGACCTGGCCGGTCTTCGAGCCGCGCCCTGCGATCCGCTCATCCTCGCCGTCAACACCGACCAGCGTCCGCTGCGCGGCCTCGCGGGGCGCGTCGACTGGCGGACCGGCGGTGCCCTCTCCGACCTCGTGCGCGCTGGCGAGGTGCCAGCGGAAGAGCCGTTGCTGCTCCCCGCCCCGGAGGTGCTCCCCGTCACGCGATTGGTGCTCTGGCGGGTCGGCGCCGCGACGGCGGCCGATCTCGCCCGCCTCGCGCGGGGTCTCGACGCCTCCGCGCCAGGCCTGTGCCCCGGCGACTTCCTGCTCGAGATCGCCGAGGTCCGCAACGCCTTCGGGGGACGGGTCGTGATCTACTCGTGAGCTGCGCCCGATGAGCAGACGCCAGCGGCTCCACATCGGGGCGGCCCCCCGGCGCAAGCTGCCCTCCCTGCGCCGCTGGCGGTGGCTGGTCGGCGCGCTGCTCTTCGTCGCGCTCTCGCTACGCCTGGCGCTCCTGGAGTTGGTGGTGGTGCGGGGCAACACGATGGCGCCGGTGGTGCTCGATGGGGATGTCCTGCTCATCAAGTCCCGGGCCGAAGCCAAGGTGGGCGACGTGGTCCTGGTGGAGCACGAGGGGCGCTCGGTCGTGCGGCGCGTCCTCGCCACGGCCGGGGCCCGCATCACCGCGATCGACGGGGTGCTCACCGTCGACGAGGTGCCGCTGGAGACCCGCGTCGACGGGACCTTCGCCTACCGCGACACTGGGGACGAGCCGCGGCCACTTCGCCAGCAGCGCTTCGTCGAGCGCCTCGGCGAGGGGCCCCAGCACGAGATCCTCGGCGACCACGTCGGCGCCGCGCGCCCCTGGCTGTTCGAACTGCCCGATCTCGAGGTGCCGTCGGGGTACGTCTTCGTGCTCTGCGACAACCGACGAACCTGCCCGCTCGACGAGCGCTCCGGCGTAGTCCCGATCGACTGGATCGACGGGGTGGCCTCGCGACGGGCGTGGACCGGGGGGGCGAGGCTCTCCGGGGAGCGGGTTCAGGGGGCCCTGGGCTCGACGCCACCGCGGAAGTAGAACGGCACGTGCAGCCGCGTACGCGTCGGCATCATCTCCCACAACGCGACATCGTCGAAGAGGGACTGCACCAGACAATGGGAGAGCGACTGGTTCACCAGGACGTCGATCGACACCTTTGGCGGGTGGGGGGTCCGATCCGCCTTCGTCCGCAGCATCACGGTGAGGGAGCCCTGGACCGAGTGGGTACCGTGCAGGGCGCGCTTGAGGCAGGCGTGACCGTGCATCCTCGCTCGGGCGACCACCTCGGCCGCCTCGGGCGGCGGCGGGCCACCGTCGGTCCGAAGGCGCCCGACGCGCACATAGGCGTCGACCCGAGGCCGGGGCGGAAAAGGCCGGGTGAGATCGCGCTCGGCGACCAGCATCTGCCCCGCGCGAAGCGAAGCCATCACCGGCATCGCCTCGTCGCAGCAGGCGTCCGCGTAGGGCCCGAAGGCCGGCCGCTTGGTGCACCGCAGCGTGAGATCGAGGCGCAGGGCCTCCTTCTTGTGGGCGTTGAGCGTCACGTCGAGGTCGCTGGCCCCCATCGCCACCATCAGCGGGCCCACAGATCGAATCCCGAGCACGCGGCCGGAGCGAATCACGAAGGGGGCTGTGCGCAGCGTCACCACCCCTCGGCCGGGGTCGTAGCCGGTGACATCGAACTCGTAGCTCGCGAGCTGAACAACGGCCAGATCCGCCCCCTTGCACATCTCCTCCACCCCACCCTCACGGGCCCACAGGCTGGAGGTCGGTAGAGTCAGGCTCGCGATGAGGGCCAGTCGTATCATTCGCCGTGCAGATCAGCGTTCCCGCTCGAAGAAACCGTCATGGAGCGACCGGTATTTCGTAGCACGGACGAGCGTGTTACTCCGCATTGGTGCCACTTCGATTCGCGCTCATCACGCTGCTCCTCTCGCTCCCCGTCTTGGGGGTCGACGCCGGGGTCGACGCCAAGCCTGCGGAAGAGGCGAAGAGCGCGGAGTCGAAGAAGCCCAAGTATACGCCAAAGGCGGCCAAGGACCTGCCCAAGCTCGCCGACGACGGCGGCCGCGGGCTGCGGGCGCTGGTCATCCCGATCGAGGGGACCATCGACCTGGGGCTCGCGCCCTTCGTGAAGCGGGCGCTCGAGCAGGGACAGGGCGCCGCGGTGGTCATCCTCGATGTCGACACCTTCGGCGGGCGCGTCGACGCGGCGGTCAAGATCCGGGACGCCATCCTCGCGGCGAAGATCCCCACCGTGGCCTTCGTGAACCGCCGCGCGATCAGCGCCGGCGCCCTCATCAGCCTCGCGACGGACCACATCGTCTTCGCGCCCGGCGGCTCGATGGGCGCCGCGACGCCGATTCAGGTCTCCGGCGGCAAGGCGGAGGCGGTGGGCGAGAAGATGGTCAGCTACATGCGCTCCGAGATGAGGGCGACGGCCGAAGCCAACGACCGCGACGGAGATCTCGCCGAAGCGATGGTCGACGCCGACGTCGAGATTCCCGGTTACGTGCCGAAGGGGAAGCTCCTCACGGCGAGCACCGACGTCGCCCTCGAGTTGGGGCTGGCCACCAAGAAGCTCGACACCCTCAACGATCTGTTGCGCGACCTCGGCTTGGAGTACGCCGAGATCGTGCGGCCATCGACGAACTGGGCCGAGCGGGTGGCGCGATTCCTCACCGATCCCACCGTCAGCGGCCTCCTGATGTCGATCGGAATGCTCGGCTTGCTGCTCGAGCTCTACTCCCCCGGCTTCGGCTTCCCCGGGGCCATCGGCTTCATCTGCCTGTTGCTCTTCTTCGGGGGGCATGCGGTCGTTGACCTCGCCGGCTGGGAGGAGGTGGTCGTCTTCATCGTCGGCATCGGCTTACTCGGCGTGGAGGTCTTCGTGCTCCCCGGCTTCGGCGTGGCGGGGGTCGCGGGCATCGCCCTGATCGTCATCGCCTTGGGCATGGCGCTGATGGGGTTGCCGATGGACGTCGCCTGGGACACGGGGACGGTGAATACGGCGCTGACGACGGTCATGCTCTCGCTGGCGGGATCGATGGTCGGGATGTTGGTGCTGATGCGATTCCTACCCAAGGCGCGGTTCGGGCGGTGGTTGGTGCTCGAGACCACGCTGGGATCGGACCCCGCGGCGACCAGCGACGACTCCTGGCAGTCGGCTCCGGCAGAGTGGGCGGAATACCTCGGACAATCCGGGGTGGCGGCGACGGACCTTCGCCCCTCGGGCAAGGCGCGAATCAACGGTAAGCTAGTCGACGTGATCTCCCAGGGGCAGGCCATCGACAAGGGTGATCCGATATCGGTCATCGAGGTCGAGGGCGTGCGCGTGGTCGTGGTCCCGGCGGACGCTGTGGAGGGCGAGTGATGGACGATGGGACGATGACGATGGTGCTCGCTGGGGTCGTCTTCCTCGGCGTGGTGCTCCTCTTCTGGCTGGTCCCGATCCGCCTGTATGTCGCGGCCTTCGCTTCGGGGGCTCGAATCGGCCTGGGCCAGCTCGTGGCGATGCGGCTGCGCCGGGTGCCGCCAGCACAGATCGTCAACCCGCGGATCAGCGCAGTGAAGGCCGGCCTCGACGTGCCCACCGAGCACCTCGAGGCGCACTTCCTCGCCGGCGGCAACGTCGACCGCGTGGTGATGGCGCTGATCTCGGCTCAGAAGGCGGCGATCAGCCTGACCTTCTCGCGGGCGGCTGCCATCGATCTGGCCGGGCGCGACGTGCTCGAGGCGGTGCACGTCAGCGTGAACCCGAAGGTGATCCAGACGCCCAAGGTGTCTGCGGTCGCCAAGGATGGCATTCAGCTCGTGGCCATCGCCCGGATCACGCTACGCGCCAACATCGAGCGTCTGGTCGGCGGCGCCGGGGAGGACACCATCCTCGCGCGCGTGGGTGAGGGCATCGTCACCACCATCGGCTCCGCCTTGAACCACAAGAAGGTGCTCGAGAATCCCGACTCTATCTCGACGATGGTGATGGAGCGCGGACTCGACTCGGGGACGGCCTACGAGATCCTCTCGATCGACATCGCGGACGTGGACGTCGGCACCAACATCGGCGCGAAGCTGCAGATCGATCAGGCCGAGGCCGACAAGAACATCGCGCAGGCCGAGGCCGAGAGCCGCCGCGCGATGGCCGTCGCCGCCGAGCAGGAGATGAAGGCGCGCTACCAGGAGGCTCGGGCGAAGGTGGCGGAGGCCGAGGCGACGGTGCCGTTGGCCATCGCGCAGGCGCTCAGGGACGGGAACTTCGGGTACATGGACTACCTGCAGATGAAGAACCTGGAGGCCGACACCGAGATGCGGGACCACATCTCGAAGCTTGGCCCGGAGACGCCCCAGAGTGACTGAGGAGGCACAGCGCGCCCTCGCTGAGCGGCTGCTGCCGACCTCGAACCGGCTGCTGCGACAGGTCGCCCTCGCGGAGCTGTTGGGTCCTCCGCCAGCGGTCGAACGCCGGCGCCTGCTGCTCGCCAAACAACGCGGCGAGCACGCCGATCCGCACCGACGAGGGCGATTGGACTAAACGACGGCGATGGACGCGCTCTTCGACAACCTCCTAGTCATCGTCATTGTGCTTCAAGCGCTGTGGAGCCTCTTCTCGAGGTTGCTCAAGAAGCAGAATGGAGACGCTGGCGAGCTCTACGTCGAGGCGCCCGAGGCCGCCCGCGCGCCCGAGATGGACGAGTGGCTCCGTCACGCGGGCCGGCAACTCGACGAGGCGCTGGCGCTGGCGTCCGAGCTCATGGGGCGCCTCGATGACCTCAAGGGCGAGTTGGCCAAGGCGGAAGGACCGCTGGCCCCCCTCGCGGGCGTGATCGACACGCCGGTGCGAGCCGAGCTCGTACAGTCGATCGACTTGATGGAGCGGGCTCAGGCGGCGCGGGAGGAGTCGGCCGAGGCGTTCTTCCGCCGGGCCGACGCCTTGCGCCAGGCCTACGAGGCCCTCAGCCTCGCGCGAGTTCGGGTCGACGTGCTGGAGCTCATCGTCGCGTGGCGCTCCGACCGCCACCTCGCGGGCCACCTGGCGGACGCCGACGCGATGGCCACCGGGCTCCTCGAGCCGCTGCGTCGCTTCTCCAACGACCACGGATTGGGCTTCCCGCCGCTGCGTCCGGTGTGCGTGCCCGCGGCCCCCGGGGACGAGGCCGTGATCTATGGCCTCTTCCCCGGCCAACCGGTCATCTTCGTCCCCGACGACTTCGGCGAAGACCTCTTGCGCTGGCCGTCCCTCGCCCACGAGGTCGGGCACCTGATGTGGCGCTTCCTGCCCGGCTTCGCCTACGACCTGCGCGAGTTCATCGTCTCCGACGGACCCGCCTGGCTGCCCCACGTCAGCGGGCGCGAGGTCACCTTCGACGTCCACGCATGCTTCGGGGCGTGGTTGCCGGAGATCGTCGCCGACCTCTTCTGCGCCATGCTGCTCGGCCCGGCGGCGCTGCGGGGGATGGTGCACAGCTTCGCCACCGAGCACCCCGCCGACGCGACCCGCGCCCACGCCGCGCGGGACGGCCACACGATCGAGGAGCACCCGCCGGCGCACCTGCGTGTCATGCTGGTCGCCCATCTGCTCGAGAGCAGCGGGTTCCCACCCAGCAACTGGGAGGAGTCGCTACGCGAGTGGGATCTCCGCCACGACGCCCCCGTGACGCTGCGCTTCCCCACCCTCCAGGGCGACGAGATCGAGCTCGGCCTGCCGCGCTTCCTGGCCCTCGGCCGCGCCCTGGTCGACCGCTTCCGCGCGAGCGAGTACCCGTCACTCGCGGGCTACACCTTCAGCGCGGTCCACGATCTCACGATGTCTCCGGGGATGTGGGCGAAGGCCTGTGACCGCGCCAAGGACCTGCGGGGGGACAAGCCGTTCAACGACAGCCCACGAATCGTCTTGACCGCCGCCATCGAGGCCGTCGGCCATATGCCGGGGGCGTCCGTCCGCATCGCCAAGGGGGTGCGCCGGGCGGTCATCGGGCGCGACACCCGAGAGCGCAGGGTCGCCGATCCGGCCTACGCGACCCACACCGCCCCGCCCGTCGACGCGCTCACCATCAACGACGTGGTGGACGCGATGATACTGCGTCAGTTCCTGCACCGCCCCCACGCGGCGCGTGATCGTGTACGGAAGCCCGCGCACATGTTGTAGCCGCGCGTCAGGGCCTGTCCAACAATACATAGGTAGACTCGCGCCGCGAGCGTGGGTCAGATTCGTTCGCGGCGACCGAGCTCAACCGCAGGCGTACCGGAGGCACGTTGAGGATTGGGCGACCGAGCTGCGGGCGAAGATGGCCTACGCCCGTGGATGCGAGGCGCCTATTTATTGTTGGACAGGCCCTCAGCCCCCGAAGCGCTTCAGAGACGCGAGATCGGCAGATAGCGTGTCTACCGGCAGAGGAAGCGGAAGCCGTTGTCCTCGTGGATGCAGAAGGGCGCCTGATCACCCCCGCGGGGATCGCAGCAGACGAAGGCGTCCGGGCAGACGATCGCGTCGTCACACGGGAGTAGACAGACCTCGGTGTTCCGGCCCCCGAAGCCGCGGCAGTCCTCATCGGGGCTACACGCGTCGGCGTCTTCGCAAAACGGCGGGTCACTCCCGTCGTCCCCCCACCCGCTGGCCTCGCGGTCGGCGCCCTCGACCTCCACGCACGCGCCGTCAACGCAGATGTTCCCGCCTGGGCAGTCGTCGTTCGACAGGCAGCCGACGCACTCACCGCTGTCCGGGTCGCAGACCCCCTCTTCGCACGGCACGTCCGCGCAGAGGTCCTCCACCTCGTAGCACTCGTCCGGGCGGACGCACGCGAAGTGACGCCGGTTGTTGCGGAAGATCTGTTGGCACTCGGAGCCGTCGGGGCAGCCGCGATCCCCCTCGCACGAGATCCCGCAGGACGGGTTCCGATTGTTGTCGTAGCGCAGGCAGAAGTAGCCCTCGCCGCAGTCGTCGGGCGACTCGCAGGGGCGGCAGATGGCGTCGAACGGATCCTCGCACGCCCCCGTGTCGCGGTTGCAGCGCTCACCGCTGCCGCACTGCACGTCGGCGCAGGGGTCGTCGCACTCGCCGGTCTCGACGTCGCAGGCCGCGTCCGGATCGCAGTGCCTCGGTGAGCAAATGGCCTCGTCGCAATCGGCGCACTCGCAGTCGGTCCCGTTCCCGCCGCACACGATGCCGCGGAGCGCCCCGAGGGGCTCGATCTCGCAGCTCTCGGGGTTGAATCGCGCCACCTCCCAGATCGTCCGATCCCGCGGGGACTCGCTGCGGAAGACGCGCGGGCCAAAGGACGTCGGCGCCTCGTCACCGCAGTGAATCGTGACCTCCGCGTTGCCTTGCGCGCCCCCCTCGCCCACGAACAGGTCGACCCCGATGGTGTACCAGCCCGCCGGAGGCTCCCCGAGACGCACCTGCTCCTCCATCTCGTTGGTGCCCGGCGGCGCCTGGCGCGGTGCGTCGCGGATGTAGCCGGGATCGCACCAGCCCTCCCGCGTGTTGCCTGCCCAGCAGTCGGTGTCACGGCTGTAGTAGGTCCCCCGCGGGTGCAGCACGTGGAGGTCGAAGTCGAGCTGGCGGTCGCCCCAGTCGAGGGTCACATACGCGCGGGGCGCGAGCTCGTCGCAGACATCTCCCCGCCCGTCGTCGTCCACGTCCGCCTGATCGTGATTGGCCTCGCCGGGACAGTTGTCGCAGGCATTACCAACCCCGTCGTCGTCGCCGTCCGCCTGCCCGGGGTTCGGCGCGTCTGGACAGTTGTCCTCGATGTCGATCGTGCCGTCGTCGTCCCGGTCCGACTCCGGGCAAGCGTCGCCCACGCCATCACCATCCTCGTCGGCCTGATCGTTGTTCGCCTCGGCGGGGCAGTTGTCACACACGTTCCCCACGCCATCTTCGTCCGCGTCCGCCTGCCCCGGGTTCGCGTCGGCGGGGCAGTTGTCCTCGCCGTCGGCCACGCCATCGAGATCCACATCGTCGTTGCCGAGGTCGCAGGCGTCGCCGATGCCGTTGCCGTCCTCGTCGGCCTGATCCGCGTTGGCCGCGTTCCGGCAATTGTCACAGGCATCGCCGGCGCCGTCCTCGTCGGAGTCGGCCTGGCCACCGTTGGGCCTCTCCGGGCAGTTGTCGTCGGCGTCGGGGACCCCGTCCTCATCACCGTCGGCGCAAACATCACCCTGGCCATCACCGTCCGCGTCCGCCTGGTCGACGTTCTCCACGGTCGGGCAGTTGTCGCAGGCGTCGCCGATCCCGTCGCCATCCTCATCAGTCTGGCTGTTATTCGCGACGTGCGGACAGTTGTCGTCATCGTCGGCGCGCCCGTCGTTGTCGCGGTCGCCCGGCGGCCCATCGCACAGATCGCCGACGCCGTTTCCATCCCGGTCGTCCTGGCCAGGGTTCGGTGTCTCGGGGCAATTGTCGTCTTCATCCGGGACACCATCGCGATCGCGGTCCGCCTCGCCTTCTCCTTCGCCCTCTCCCTCCCCCTCGCCCTCGCCCTCGCCCGCCCGGTCGCCAGCGCAGGCGACCGCGACCCCGCCCGCCGGCTGCGCGTCGTCGAAGCCGCCCCCGACAGCGGCC
>CAYOBQ010000056.1:44571-44981 GCA_964402225.1 uncultured Nannocystaceae bacterium
GCCGGGTCTGGTTCGTGGTCGGCCTGGCCTTCTCCTTCTCCCTCTCCGTCGCCTTCTCCTTCCCCCTCGCCCTCGCCTTCGCCCTCACCTTCCCCCTCCCCTTCGCCGCCGTCGAAAGCCGACATGTCGCCAGCGCTGGCGTCGTCGTCCCCGGCGGGCGGCTGCGCGTCTTCGATGCAGCCCCCTACAGAGGCCACGAGCAGCACCAAGAAGGGCGTGAGTATCGCGTTCGCTCGCATGGAGATCTCCCCCGTGGGGCCACTGGTCCGGGGCCCCTCCCGACCGGCAGCCGTTTCAACCGACCCCGCAGCGTCCGCCGAGCCCCTCGGGCGTGCCAAGGGCAATTGATTTCACCGCATATCCCGATTCTGACGGAGGGAGTGTGGAGGGCTTTCAGCACTCAGCGGTCA
>CAYOBQ010000057.1:0-44673 GCA_964402225.1 uncultured Nannocystaceae bacterium
CCCATCCGAGACCGCCCCATCCGGCGCCGGAACATCAGCCAACGGCCCGTCGAGGACCGCCGCCTCCACCGCCCCATCCGGCAGAGCCACGTCCCGTGGCGGGACATCGACCAAGGCCAGATCCAGCGAGCCCCCGTCCGCGGCCACCGCCACATCCGGCGCCACGGCCACATCCGCCCCCGCCTCCACCGGCGCCTCGCAGCCGCCGACCACCAGCACCAAACCGAGAAAAGCAAACGCTTGAATTCTACCCACGCTGTCTCCCTGCACGACCAGCGGAACGATAGTCCAAGAGGTCGAAGGGATCAAAGGAGTCGGAAAGCGAAGGACCCCGGGAAGACCGTCCACTCGACACGCGCGGCGGGCGGCACGACCCACCGTGGCTCGAGCTCGGCTGCGGGTGATCGGCGAGCGGGCGCATCGCTTCGACCTCGAAGGGGTCCGCCGCGAAGCTGGTCCGCACCAACAGATGGCGCGCCTCCTCAGCGGGGATCGCGGTGGCCGTAGCGGCGCAGAGCGCTGGGACGGTCAGGAAGGGCTTCATACCGGGGTTGGGCCCGGCGGGGGGCGGATTGGGTTACTCGTCGAGCTCGATGACCCAGGACTCGTCGATCTCCAGGACCTCGTCGTTCTCCAGGACCTCGTCGACCTCGTGGTCGGGGTCGTCGCGGAAGAGCGCCAGCTCGCCCCGGCGCACGTCCATCAGCTCTGTCAGGCCGGTCTCGAGGTCGCCGGCGTCGGCGCGGAGCTCGCCGTAGGCCTGGGGCGTGAGGTGCAGGACGATGCCGCCGTGGGGCAGGCGGACGGCGGCGGTGGTGGGCTCGCCGGTGAGCAGAGACATCTCTCCAAAGGCGTCCCCCTCCGTGAGGACCGCGACGCGGCGCTCATCGGCCCAGACCTCTGCGGTGCCGTGGAGGATGAAGAAGAGGCCCGGCGCTGGGGCGTTTTGGGGGAAGACACAGGCCCCCGCCGGAAAGTTGCGGACCGCGAAGGCGGCGAGGACCTGCCCCTGGTTCTCGATGCTGGAGAGCACCTCGCTCGCGGTGAGCAGGTCGTGGAGCAAGCGCGCCTTGACGAGGTTTCGCATGCGGCCGATGAGCCCCGGCTGCTCGGCGGCCAAGGTGACGAGGCGCTCGGCGTCAATACGCCACGCCAGGCCATTCCCGAGGGAGGTGACAGACGAGCGGCGCGGCACCGCCGTGAGCAACGCCATCTCCCCCAGCACCGTGGGCCCGGCGACGACGCCGAGCTCGACGTGGGCGCCGTCGGGTCTTCGGGTGATGGCCTTGGCGCGCCCCCGGACCAGCACGTAGACGGCGCGGTCCGTAGCGTCCTGGATCATCAGGTCGTCGCCCTCGAAGAGCGCGACGGGCTCGACCTCGCGGGCCAGGGCGACGAACTCGTCGGGGGGCAGGTCCTCGAAGATCGGGACCGCGGGCATCCGAGCGAACCTGGGCAGCATCAAGGCGTCGATGTCGGTGCCCACACGCAGGGCCACAAAGACCTGCTCCTCGGGGTCATCGGGGATCTCGACGCTGAGCGGCTTCGCGGTCGGGAGGCCCACGAGCGGCCCCTGGCGTGGGCGCCCGGCGCCGAAGCGGCGGGACAGCTCCGAGAGGGCGTCGCCGAGGGCGTCCGGCGCGAGGTAGCGGCGGGCGAGGGCCAGCGCGACGAAGAACTGCCCGCGCCCCCCCGCGCAGCGGACGGTGGCCTTCCAGACGTTGTCGGCCTCCGGCACCCCCGCGTCGGAGAGCGCCGTCGCCAGCGCCGCTCGGGCCTTCATATTCGCCGGCTCACGGGCGACGGCTTGGATCGCGTCTCTGAGGTCCATGGGATCTCCTTGCGTGTTCAGCGCCGCGCGTACAGCTCGTTGAGGTGGCGCAGCCGTGCGGTGTCCGCGCCATCGAGCTGGTCGCCTCGCAGGCGCCAGCCCCAGTTGCCGTCACACACCGCAGGTGTGTTCATTCGGGCCTCGCTGCCCAGACACAAGACGTCCTGCATGGGGATCACGGCCGTCTCGGCGACGGAGCCCAGCGCCGCGCGGACCAGATCCCAGACCAGGTCGTGGCCGTCGACGCCAAAGTAGCGACGTACATGGTCGCGGACGTGGTCGGAGGTGCTACGCCACCAGCCGAGGGTCGTGTCGTTGTCGTGGGTCCCTGTGTAGGCGACGGAGTTGGGGACGTGGTTGTGGGGCAGGTGGATGTCGCGGGCGTGCCCGCCGAAGGCGAACTGCAAGACACGCATCCCGGGCAGCCCCGTGGCGGCGAGGAGCTCGTGGACCCCCGCGTCGATGATCCCCAGATCCTCCGCGACGACCGGGAGGTCTCCCAGGGCCGAGCGGAGCGCGTCGAACAACGCGATGCCTGGGCCGGGGACCCAGCGTCCGCCGCGCGCGTCGTCGGCGCCGGCGGGCACCGCCCAATAGGCAGCGAAGGCCCGAAAGTGATCGACGCGGACGCGATCGTGGAGGGAGAGCGCGCGGCGCATCCGCTCGATCCACCACGCGTAGCCACCCTCGGCCATCAGGTCCCAGCGATACAACGGGTTCCCCCAGAGCTGCCCGGTGTCGCTGAAGGCGTCGGGGGGGACGCCGGAGACCTCGGTGGGATGACCGGTGTCGTCCAACACGAAGAGGTCACGGTGGGCCCACACATCGGCGCTGTCCCAGTCGACGTAGATCGGGAGGTCGCCCAGGATCCGGACGTCTGAACGCGCACAGACCTCGCGGACGCGGCGCCACTGGCGCTCGAAGAGATGCTGCAAGGCGATGGTGCGCTCGATGGGGACGGCGAGGGACCGGCGCGCCGAGGCCAGAGCCTTCGCGTCCCGGTCCCGGAGCGCCGCCGGCCACTCCCACCACGGGCGGTCCTCGTGGTGTCGCTTCAGAGCCGCGTAGAGCGCGGCGTCTGCGATCCAGGGGTGGGCGGCGCGGTAGGCCTCGACGCCTTGGGTGGCCCGGAGCCGGTCCGCGGCGGCGTCGAGGAGCGGCTGTTTGAAGGCACGCATCGCGGGGAAGTCGACGCGGCCGGGATCCAGATCCTCGAAGGCGGGCACGGTGTCGAGCAGGCCATCGGCGCGTAGCAGCTCGAGATCCAATAGCCAGGGGGAGCCTGCGAAGGCCGACCAGCTCGAGTAGGGCGAGTCGCCGGCCCCGGGGGGCACGAGGGGGAGCACCTGCCAGCAGCGGACGCCGGCGGCGTTCAGCCACGCGGCGAAGCGGTCGACCGATACGCCCAACGAGCCGATCCCGTGGGGGCCGGGGAGCGAAGTCGGGTGGAGGAGGATGCCGGAGAGGCGTTCGTTCATTTCTCGCTCAATCGCCGCTGGGCTCATCATTTCCGCTCAATCGCCGCTGGGCTCATCATTTCCGCTCAATCGCCGCTGGGCTCATGGGTCAACCGGGGTCCGTGGGTAGCCGTCGTCGTCGCGGACCGCCGCCTCGATGGCCTCCATCACAGCCAGCGCCGTGGCCTCGCGATAGGGGCGCGCGACCACCTGGACGCCGACGGGTAGCCCGACGCTCGCGACGTCGATCGCGGCTCGCTTCCGCTCCACGCGGTCGGCGCCGGTGTCGGTGCCGAGATCGCGGGGGCCGACCCGCGTCACGGGGAGCACTCCGGCGGGGAAGTTGAGCAGCGAGTAGCGAAACGGGTAGCTCAGCGCGAGCACGAAGTCGCCGGACTCCCGGTGGCCCATCGCGGGGGTCGTGTGGGGCGGACAGATCACGGCGTCAAGCTCGGCGCGGTTCCAGGCGTCGAGCTCGGCGCGCCGCATCGCCGTCCTCCGCTCCGCGAGGTCCCAGAGGGCGCTGACGGGCTTCTCACCGAGCTCACGGAGGAGCCGGGCTGCGCGCTTGTCGCCGGTGCGCTCCAGCAGGACCGCGAGAGCGCGGCGGGCGGGGGCGGGGACGGAGAGCAGGCGCCGGGAGGGCCGGAGCTGGGGGCTGACGGCTTCGCCAGCGAGCTTGCGGTCTATCGTGACGCTGCCGTCGCTGCTGATGGCGGCGAGCCAGAGGAAGAGCACCTCGCCGGCGTCGGGGGGGGCGAAGGGGACCAGGGTGGCCCCCGCCGCCTGGAGCACCTCGCGGGCGCGGCGGGTGGCGCGCTGGATGGCGCCGGTGGGGTCGAGGTAGCCGTCGCTGGTGTACCAACCGATCCGGAGCCCCCCGAGGTCCGGGGCGCAGCCGATGGGGAACGGCGCGACGTTGGGATCGGCGTGAGCCTGCTCGGTGATGTCGAGGGCGTCGAAGAGAAGACGCAGGTCCGAGACTCGGCGGGCGAGGGGGCCTATCTGCGAGCGGACGATCTCCTGGCCGGGCGCCGCCCCGTTGGAGCCACGGTTCGACCAGCGATCGAGGGTGGGCTTCAGGCCGGCGACGCCGGTGAAGTGGCAGGGGATGCGGATCGAGCCGCCGATGTCGGTGCCGATGCCACAGGGGCTGATGCCCGCGGCGATGGCGGCCGCCTCGCCGCCGCTGCTCCCACCCGGGACGCGCTCGGTGTTCCAGGGGTTCTTCGTGACGCCCCACAGCGCGCACTCGGTCTCCTGGGCCAGGAGAAGCTGGGGGACGTTGGTCTTGCCGAGGACGACCACGCCGGCCCGGCGGAGCTGATCGACTAGCACGGCGTCGCGGGCGGCGGGTTGGCCACGACGGGCATGGAGTCCCATCGTGGAGTCCAGCCCCGCGAGGTCGAGGTTCTCCTTGATCGTGATCGGCAGCCCGCAGAGGGGCCCCGCCTCGCCGCGGGCGCGGGCCTCGTCGCAGGCCGCCGCCTCTCTCAGAGCGCTGTCGAAGCGGCGGATGGGCAGGGCGTTGATGCGGTCGTCGACGGCCTCCGCCCGGGCGATGCAGGCCTCGGTCGCCTCGACGGACGAGAGCTCGCCCGCCGAGAGCCTGCGGAGGAGCTCACAGGCGGAAAGTTCGATCATCACTCGGCCTCGATGGCGACGGGCGGTGCGCCCGGGCGTACCACGTAGCGATGCCCGCTGACGACATGGAAGCGGTCGGTCGTGAGGTCCCGGTCGGGCCAACGGACGGTGATCTCGGCCTCGCACGCGGCGCCCAGGCCGAAGTGGGCGACGAGATCCTCCTGGGCGCCGAAGTGCCCGTAGCCGCCGGCGACCTCCTGGGTCTGGGTGCGCGCGTCGGTGGTGACGGTGATCCGGGCCCCGATGGCGGCGCGGTTCATGCCATCGCCCCCCTCCAGGGCGAGCTGAATCCAGTTGCCGCCCTGGCCGAGCGCGTTCTCGAAGTACCGGATCTGGGTCGTCTCGTAGCGGTCGTTGGGCTGGTTCGGGTCGCCGCGGGCGCGGGAGTGGCCCACGATGATGTCGAGATCCCCGTCGTGGTCGAAGTCCGCGACCGCCATCCCGTGGCTGCGGTTGTGCTCGAAGAAGTCGGCCGTCGGGAGCTCCTCGAAGGCCGGCGCCCCGGGGGTCGAGATGTTGTGGTAGAGGCGCCCGCGGTTGCCGGCGTAGTCGGTGGCCCCGACGTAGAGGTCTTCGCGCCCGTCGTTGTCGAAGTCGAAGGCGCCCGCCGTGATGTGCCCCTCGTCCCAGGATGTGTTGGGGGCGTGTGGGACGTCGACGCCGATGGCCGCGCGGTCCGGCCGCAGGAAGCGGATCTCGGCCTCGCCAGTGTTATGGAGCAGCTCACCGGCGTCGGCGGCGGAGCCGGCCCACCAGTGTTTGATCTCGGTGGTGAAGAGGTCGATGTGTCCGTCGTTGTCGAAGTCGGCGCAGACGGTGGCGCCGCTGTTGCCGCCGTTGCGGAACGGCTGCCGGTCGGTGCCGTGGCGCCAGAAACGGCGGAGCTCTGCGGCCGAGGGGCAGTTGATCCCCGGCCTCGGCGCACCGGCGCAGCCCTCGTCCCCTGGATTCTGAGCGCAATGGCAACGGGCGAACTGGTTGTCGACCCAGTTCTGGTCTGTGTCGAAGGCATAGCCCGAGGCGACGGAGCGGTTGGAGAAGGTGCCGTCGCCATTTGACTGCCAGAGGTGGTTGGGCGCGCGGCCGTAGGAAGCGGCGAGCAAATCGAGGTCACCGTCGTCGTCGAGATCACACGCGGCGGCGCCCCAGGCGGTGGTGTGGGCGCGGCCCTCGTTGAGGTCGGACAGGTCCTCCCAGGGTCGAGTCGCCAACCCGGCGGACGTGGTCTGATCGGTCCAGGTGCCGGCGCCGTTTCGGTAGAGGCGGTCTTGAAGCGGCGCGCCGAGCCCGCCCTGGGACATCCACAGATCGATCCAGCCGTCGCGGTCGTAGTCGAGGAAGGCTGCCCCCGAGGGGACGTCCTCCGAGACGGCGAGGTTGGGGATGCGCCGCAGGGGATGCGACTCGGGGGCGAGGGTGAAGACGCCAGCGCCGTCGTTGAGCAGCACCTCACTCGACTCGTGGATCTCGATCTCCCGGTCCTCGTGGGTCTCGGCCACGGCCTCGCGCGTGTCGAGCCCGGTGTAGACATCGAGGTCGCCGTCGTTGTCGAGATCAGCGAAGGCGACGACCTCGATGGGGCGCCCGACGGGGAGCGGGTACTCGCCCCGGACTGCGAGGAGGCCCGAGGTCTCGGTGACGTCGACGAAGCGCCCGCCCTCATTGCGCAGCACCCAGTGATGGCGCTTGCCGCCCTCGAGGAAGACATCGGCACGCCGCCGGCTTCGGCGGACGACCAGATCCGCCCACCCGTCGCCATCGACGTCGCCCACCGTCATGCGATTGCCCTGCACCCCCTCGAGGCCGACCTCCGCGGTGCGCTCGACGAAGGCCGTGACGCCGGGGCTGTACTCCGCGCTCGGGTTGCAGACCGGTATGGGGAGCGAGCTGGCGTCGGGGGGGGCGGCGTCGCCTTCGATGGGGCCGAGGTCCTCGGGGACCGTGGCCGCGTCGCCATCACCGGGGCTGGGCTGGCAGGCGAGGGTCGAGAGCAGAAGCGCGATGGAGATGCGTTGCACAGTCGACCTCGAGACGGCGAGTTCGGGCAGTATACCCAGCCGCGCGGGTGGTCCGGTGAGGAAGCCTCACGGCTTCACAATCGGTGAGCCGTGCACCATCGTCTCCGTGTGCGCCAGACGGCCCTCCTTCTGCTCGCGGCGTGTACGCCGGCTCCGTCCTCCCCGCCCAAGCAGGCGGTCGCGGCGGCGTACGCGGGCTGCGCGGCGGTGGGTGAAGGACCCGTGTGCTTCGTCGGGGAGACCCCCGTGCGGCTCTTCTTGCCGTCGAAACCGCTGGCCGTGCGGGGCGGGCGGGTGGTGGAGACGACCACCCTCGAAGACGGCGTGCGGGTCGCGGTGGAGGTGGCCGAAGGGGCGCGGGCGCTCGAGGCGGAGACGAAGGGGCGGATCGACCGCCTGGCGGTCGCGAGCGCGCCCGACGCCGACGCGGTCTTCGCCGGGCGGCGCGCGGCGGCGCTCGAGGCACGCAAGGGCGGAGATCTGGCGGCGGCGGTCCGCATGCTCGAGGAGGCGGCGACCGACGCGGTCTACCTCTCGGACCGGGTGAAGGCGCGGCTCCTGGTGGCGTGGTTCTCGGTGGAGGCGAGCGACTTCGTGGCTGCGCGGGCGGCCCTCGACGGGGTGGGCGCCCTCGCGGAGACGTGGCCGTTGGGGGAGGCCTACCGCCTCGTACACGAGGCCTACTACGCGCGGGATCTCGGCGTGATGCGCGACGCCATCCGGGCATACGACGCGGCGTCCGTGGCGACCCGCCGGCTGGCGCTCCCGCTCGGCTTCCACATCGCGCACCAGAGGGCGATGGTCCGGGTCCGCGTCGGTGACTTCGCCGCGGCGCGCGCTGGCCTCGAAGCCCTCGTCGGGGTGAAGGAGCCGTGCCGCCGGGCGGAGGTCCTGGCGGCGTTGGGCTGGGTCGAGCTGCTCGACCCGGCCAACCCGCCGGCCCGCGCCCACCTCGAGGACGCGCTGCGGCTGCTCGAAGGCCCGTGCGACGCTCTGCCCGAGGTCGTCCGGGGCGACGTCGTCGTCAACCTGGCCCTCGAGACCTTCGAGGCCGGCCGTGTCCCCGAGACCAAGCGGCTCCTTGCGCAGGCCTCGAAGCTGGAGATGGACGCCGAGGCGAACGTCTGGCGCCTCGACCTCGAGGGGCGGGTGGCCTTCGCTGATGGCCGCGGGGCCGACGGCCTCGCGCGGTACGAGCAGCTCGCCGAGGCGGCGACGGCGGCGGCGAGCCCGGAGCTGTCGTGGCGCGCGGCGCTGGGCCGGGGTCGTGCGCTGGAGACCCTCGGGCGCGGCCCCGAGGCCCTCGCCGCCTACCTCGAGGCCGAGTCCGCGCTCTTCGCTGACAGCCTCCAGCTCCCGGTGGTCGAGGGGCGCCTTCGGTTCCTCGCTGACCGCGGCCGGAGCGCTCGGCGGCTGGTCTCTCTCGCGATGCGGATGGGGCGCCCGGAGGTGGCCTTCGCCGCGTGGCGGCGCGCGCGGCGAAGGGTCTTGCTGGGCGTCGCGGGGGCGGCGCGGGCCGCGTCGCTGTCGGGGGAGGCGCGAGTCCGATGGGCCACCGCCTACGGCCGGTATCGCCGGGCTCGCGCGGCGCTGGACGGGGCCGCCGCCGACGACTGGCGACACACGAAGGCCGAGCTGCGCGCGACGGAGGTCGCTCGAGCGCACCAGCTCGCGAAGCTCCGCGTGGAGCTCGATGACGCGCTCACCGTGCTCGGCGGACGGCGGGTCGCAGAGGACGCGACGCTGCGGACGCCGTCACCGAAGGAGACGGTCTTGGCGTGGGCCGCAGACGGCGGGGGCTGGCTGGCCTTTCGTTTGCGGGACGGCGAGCTGTCGGCGCGGCGGATCGAGGGCACCCCGAAGCGTCCGGTCGAGTGGCTGGACGGTGCGCCCCGCGGACGGGTGACCTTGCTCACGGAGGGCGCCGCCACGCGGATCGATCTACATCGAGCGATGCCCGGCGCCGAGGTGGCGTGGTCCCTCGACCTGCCCGCGCGGCGCCCCACGCCCGTGGGGCCGAAGCGGGCGCTCGTCGTCGCGGATCCCCGGGGAGATCTCGCCTCGGCGCGGATCGAAGCGGACCGCGTCACGGAGGTCCTCGACGCCGCGGGGTGGGCTCGAACGGAGCGCCTCGAGGACGCCGAGGCGCGCGCCCCGACGGTGCGGGCCCGAGCGGCGGGCGCCGCGCTGCTGCACTACGCCGGTCACGGCACGTTCGAGGGAAGGGAGGGATGGGGGAGCGCGCTCCCCCTCGCCGATGGTGGCCGCCTGAGCCTCGGCGACATCCTCACGCTGACGCCGGCGCCGCGGTGGGTCGTGCTCTCGGGCTGCGACACGGGACGCAGCGTCGCGGCGAAATCCTTGGAAGGGATCAGCCTGGCCCGTGCGTTCGTGGCGGCGGGGAGCGCGGCCGTGGTTGCGGCGAGTCGCCCCGTACGTGATGTCGAAGCGCTGGGGTTGATGAGCGACGTGTACGCCGGCCTGACGAAGAGCGGAGATCTCGTCGCCGCCCTCGCCGAGGCCCAGCGGATGGCCCGCGTGGCCAGCCCGCGCAGCGATTGGATGGCGTTTCGGGCCGTCGTGCCCTGACAGATTGTGGGCGCTTGCGCCCAATGGGAGTCTGCGGCGCGGTTCTCGCCGCGGACGTTGAATGGAGGTCGCGTGATACGACGCATTGGATGGACGAGCGCTTGGATTCTACCGCTGGCCCTCGGCTGTGGAGAGTCTGAGCAGCCTGAGCCGGCCGCGGAGTTCTCTACCCGATCGCAGACGCTGAAGCGGGTGGCGAACCTGCCGCCCTCGATCGCCGCCGGCGGCGTCGAAGGCCCGCTCGTCGCGCCCTTCGCCGAGGCGTGCCCCGACTCCCAATGGGTCGGCTACATCATCGAGGGGGAGGCGGCCTGCCCCGAGCCGCGCAACTGCCGGAACAACCCGGAGGAAGATGGCGGGCGTTGTGCCCCGTATCGGGAGGGGGAGTGGGCGCTGTCGCCCATGGTCCCGCCCGGAAGCCCCCACGCGAACAGCGCGATGCGGCGCTATTGTCTCTACACTTGGCGCCCCGGCTTCATCGCCCCGGACGCGCCGCTCCCGCTGGACCGTCTCCCGGACACGCCGCGCGTCCGCCTCGAGCGCGATTGCGAGGTCTCGGCGGTCGCCTCCGACGAGTTCCAGATGCCGGGCGATCTGGCGCTGCTGCTGCGCGACGCCCACGACGCCCAACTCGAGATGGTGCCGCAGGCCTTCGCGGATCCGGTGCTCGACCCGGTACGGATCGCCGTCGTCGACACCTCCGCGGACGCCCAGGGGAGCGGGACTGACGAGCTGCCGGACATCAGCGACAACGGCCATGGCGACGCGGTGGGGACGCTGGCCTATCGGACGAGCTGCCTGGGGGGCGATGGGGGGCGCTGCGTCTCGGCCATCCGCAGCGAGCTCGCCCTCGGGCGCCGGGGGCCACGCGACCCCCAGGACCCCAACGCGATCGACTGGTTGCCCGACCTCGGCGGCGACTTCGGCTCCCAGGGGGAGACGGCGCGGGCCATCTACACCGCGGTGCGGAGGCACCTCGATGAGCAGAGCGAGCGCAACCTGATCATCAACCTCAGCCTCGGCTGGGACGGCGACTACGGCGACCACCGGAAGCGGCGGCTGCGCGTGCCGGCCCGGGCGGCGCTGGACGCGGCGCAGTACGCCACCTGCCAGGGGGCGCTGCTCATCGCCGCCGCCGGGAACCGGGACGCCTTCTCCCACCGGGACGGGCCGATCTCGCCGGCCATCTTCGAGAAGCGGCGCGATCGCTGCGTCGACGACCCGAACGCGTACGCGCCGGTGGTCCACGCGGTTCAGGGCGTCGACGGCCGGGACCGACTCATCTTCAACGCGCGACGAAGGGCCGTCCCGCGGCTCCTCGCCCCCGCGTCCTTCGTCCTCACGCCCACCTCACCACCCATTCAAGCGGACTCGCCGATCTGGGCCCGCACGCACACCGGCTCATCGATGGCGGCGGCGGCGGTCTCGGGAGTGGCGGCGCTCGTCTGGTCGGTCCGGCCGGAGCTGTTGGCCCACGAGGTCATGGACATCGTCTACGCCAGCGGCGAGCCCCTGGGGCGCAACGCCAAGTTCGGGATGCGTGGTCAGAAGCAGCCGCGGGTGCGCGTGTCGGCCTGTCACGCCTTCGCGCTGGCCTGCGCGGGCGCCGCGGGCTGCGGGCTGACACCCGACCAGCTCGCCACGTGTGGCGAGCGGCGCGGCCGGCGGGTGGACGCCTCACCCAACTGGAAGGCCTTCGCCGACGGGATGCTCGACTACTGGGGTGATCCCCCGCTCCAGGCGGCGACCCCCTACACGCCACCGCCCGCCCCCCCCGTCGGCGTGACCTACGAGCCGTGGGGCACGCCCCAGCCCGGCCCAGACAACTGCCCTCTCTGCGGGATCCTGGGCACCACGCTCGTGGGGGCGATCGTGCCCCCCAAGGGTCTCTCGGGCTTCGGCTTCGGGAAGATCCACGTGGACCTGAAGAACACCCAGGGCTGCGGCGACTTCTCGATGGACGCGCCGCCGAGCATGATGAGCAACGACCCCTTCAAGGTGAGCTTGCCGGTGCCCCAGGGCTGCGTCCTCAAGGGCGCGGGGATCGAGCTGTACACGCAGAGCGGGAAGCTGTACGTCACTGCCAGCGAGATGTACGTCGCCAACTCCCTTTGACCGGACCCCGCGACCAGCGGGACCTCGACCTCGTCCGCCGGGCGCTGGCGGGTGATCCCACGGCGAGCGACACCCTGGTCGCCGAGCTGGCGCCGCGAGTTCAATACAGGGTGAACGCCGCCATCGTGCGGCGAGCGCGATCGAGCGGCGTCGGCGCGAGCCGGCAGGACGTCTCGGACCTCGTCCAGGAGGTCTTCCTCACCCTCTTCGAGAACGGCGGCCGGGTGCTTCGAACCTGGGATCCAGCCCGGGGCGCGGCCCTTCGCACCTTCGTGGGCCTGGTCGCGGACCGCGTCGTGGGCGGGGTCCTGCGCAGCGGGCGCCGCAGCGGGTGGCGCGAGGACCCGACGGAGGCGCCCGACCTCGAGCGCGCGGCGGGGAAGACCGAGACCTTCGAGCGGCGGGTGGCCTCCCGCGAGGAGTTGGAGAAGGTGCTCGACCGTCTCCGCGAGACCCTCACGCCCCGCGGGATGTGGCTGTTCCGCGCGCTCTTCGTCGAGCAACGCGACGCCGCGGCGGTGGCCGAGGAGGCCGGGATGTCCGTCGACGCACTCTACGCCTGGCGGAGCCGCCTCCGGCGGACGGTCCGCAACCTCCGCGCGGAGCTTTCGTCAGAAGACCTGGGTTCGTCGCAAACGAAATAGTGGGAATGGAGTCGAAGTGACCGAAGACGACGACGACTACCTGGACGCGCTGGGCGGCCTGCTCGATGAGCAAGACGCCGAAGACGAGCGTCTCCAGGCGGCGCTCGAGGCCGGCGAGCCCGTGCCCGATGTCGATCCGGCGCTCCTGGAGGCGCTGCGCCCCCTCGACGCCGTCGAGCTGGCCGGCGTCCAGGCGACCGTGCGCCCCCGGAGCAACGTGCTCCCCTTCCGACGCTTCCGGGTCGCCCTCGCCGTCCCCCTCGCCGCCGCCGCCGCGGTCCTCTTCTTCTATCTGCGCCCGAGCCCCAACGCGCTGCCTGCCTACGAGCTGAGCGTGCGCTCCCACGGCGCCCAGGCGTGGCGATCGGGGACCCCCGCGCCCGCCGAGCGACCCGAGTTCAAGGTCGGCACGCGCTTTGACTTCACGCTGCGCCCCGCCGCGCGCGTCGACGGCGAGGTCGAGCTACGGGCCCGGCGCGTCCAGGGCGAACGTCGCCTGCCTTGGGCGCCGGCGCTCCAGCGTGACCCCAGCGGCGCCTTCCGCGTCACCGGCAAGGTCGGCCCGGACCTCCCCCCCGACCCCGGCGACTGGACACTGGTCTTCGAGGTCGCCCGGCCGGGCGAGCCGGGCCAGACCTTCCAGGTCGAGATCGTCGTCAGTCCGTAGGCAGCGGCAGATCCGCGAGGACGACCCCCCTCTGGGTGGACACGGCGGTCATTCGACCTCACAATCCTCTCGTGAGGGGTCGGGTAGCCATCATCTCATTGGTCTCGTTGCTCGCCAGCCAAGGGCTCGCGCGGCCCACCTCCACACCACTCCACGACGCTCTCATTCTCCAGGCACGGGCCGAGCGCCGCGCCGGCGAGCTGTCCGTCGCGCAAGCCACGCTTTCGCGGGCGGTGGAGAGGGCCGAGTCGGTCGGAGCCCACGAGCGGGCGGCGATCGCGAGGCGACACCTCGCGAGGGTGCTCACGTTGATGGGTCAGCCGGAGCAGGCTGCCAGCGTCGCTCGCCGCGCGGAACAGTGGCACCTCGTCCACGGCCCGCTATCCCAGTTGAGCGTGGCGAAGCTCGAGTTGGGGTCCGCGTTGTGGCAGTGGGGCCGACTAGGCGCCGGCCTCGCTCAGCTTCGAGGTGCCGCAGAGATCGGTCGTGCGAGCGGCCGCGACCGCGTCACTGCGTCCGCGCTAATGGGGATCGGGGGCGTGCTTCGCCAGGCCGGCGCCACGACCGCAGCGGCCGAAGCTCTCGCGGACGCCCTCGTTCACTGCCTGGCCGCGGCCCACGCGGGGTGCGCTCGACGCGCGAACGCCTACCGAGCCAGCCTCTTGCTCACCCTGGCGCGACACGATGAGGCCGTCCTACTCGCTCGGCGGCTCCGCGCCGAAGACCCGCCACACTCCGTCGCGGCCCGCCACATGGGCATCGTCGAGGCCTCGGCGGAGTTGGGGCGGGGTCATGTCGAGACCGCCCGCGCGCTGGTTGACCAGCTCGTATCCGATGTCTACACGGCGAGTGATCGGTCGCTGCTCGACGAGATTCAACTGCTTCGCGCCGAAGCCGCCATCTCCGACCGAGATCTCGTGACCGCCCGACGGGCGCTGGCGTCCGCGCGTTCGCTCCTCACGCCCGGTCGTCGCCCGAGGTTGACCGCCCTCGAAGGATCGCTCGCCTTCGCGCGGGGGAACAAGTCGTCAGCATGGGCGTCGCTCCAGAGCTATCTGGAGCTGCTCGAGGCCCAACGGCAGAGCCTAGGTGAGCTCGACCTCTCCGGGTGGCTCGCAGATGACTCACGAGAGGCGGATCACGATCTGGCCGTGCGCCTCGCAGTGGACCTGAACCGCCTGCACGAAGGTGCCCGCCTCGCTGCCCGAGCGAAGGGGCGCAGCTACACCGAGTTGCTCGTCCGCGCAGCGGCGAGATCCCCCCGTCCGCCCGCTTTGGAGCAACCGCCCGACGTCGCGATCCTCGAGTACTACGTGCTGCGCGACGAGACCCTGGTCTTCGTTCATCGCAGGGGTGCTGTCGATGTGCATCGCGCTCCGCTCTCGAAGCGAACGCTGACCGACTCCGTGCAGAGCGCGGCCAGGAGCGTTCGATTCGGTCGAGACGCCCCGGTCGAGTCGGATCTCCTGGATGCCCTGGTGACCCAGCCCTTGGCCGGGACTCCGACTCCCGATCACATCGTTGTTTGCCCCCATGGGCCGCTCTGGAGGTTGCCCTTTGCGGGGCTGCGCGACACAGCGGGCGCCCTGATCGAGCGTTACTCGGTCTCCTACGCGCCCAACGCGACGCTGGCGGCTCGCCTGGGTCGGCGCGCCCCGCGGCTGGCAGGGGGGCGGCTGGTGGTGGTCGCGGATCCAAACGACGATCTGCCGGCGGCCCGCCGCGAGGCCGACGATCTCGCTGCGTTGCATCCCGACCCCACCGTGCTCGTGGGCGCCCTCGCCACGCGGGCGAACCTGGTCGATGCGCTGCCGGCACGCTGGCTCCACCTCGCGCTTCATGCAGGTGCAGGGCCCGGCCGTAGCTGGGCGCAGCTCGCGCCGCGCGGGCCGAAGGGTCATCTCGGTGCGCGCGAGATCAGTCGGCTGCCCACCGGTCCGGTCGCCCTCGTCACCCTGAACGCCTGTGAGAGCGACCGGCCCGCCGATCCGAACGCGGCGGGGGACGAGCGCCTGCGGACGCTGGTGCGGGGGTTTCGCCGAGCTGGCGCACGGTCGGTGATCGGCGCCCGCTGGCGGATCGGAGACAACGCCTCCAGGCGTTTCAGTGAGTTGCTCTACGCGAATCTGGCGGCCGGCGCAGGCCGCGCACGTGCCCTCGCGCTCGCGCAGCGTGTGATGCTCCAGGAGACGGTGGTCTCACCCCGCTGCCGTGGCGTTCGCCCGTGCTCCGGATCCGCCGATTGGGCGAGTTTCAGCCTTCACGGGGACTATCTCTAGTCGGAGTTCAGGACACCGCGCCCTTTTTCGGGGGTCTTCCAGCCCCTGCTTCGAGCCTGCCCTCCTCCTCGAGGTGCTCCTCGAGGACGGCCTTCGGGTCGACGTGGAAGCGGGCGACACCGACGAGCTTGCGCAATCGCTCGCGCGCCTGGTCGGTCAGGGGGGTGTTCGCCGTGAGCCGCGAGACCTGGTAGGGGCGCAGGCCGAGGTACTCGCCGGCCACCTTGGCGGCGCCATGCTGGCGCCTGACGACTCGAATGAACTGCTCCTGGGCCAGCCCGTCCTCGTCGAGGTGGGCAGACGGCTTCGCCGCCATCAGCATCTCCAACTTGAGGATCTGCGACCCGGATCTGTGGCAGTCCTCCATGGCGGCGTGCACGAGCTGCCGCAACTCCCCCCCCAGATCGCGCCACAGTCGCTTGCGCGTCCAACGCAGCAACTCGGCTCGATCGATGTTGAGCTCGTACGTCTCCTCGAGTCGGTCGTTGAGCTCCGAGAAGTACCGCCGGACCAGCTCGAAGGCGTCGTCCCGTTCGAGCTCGTTGGTGCTGACGACCCCGTGGAACTGGTGCAGAAGCGCCGGGGAAACATCCGTGGGCACGTAGGCGGTTCCGCAGACCGAGACGACGTGCCGCCTGTCGGCCACAACGACCCGGCCGCTATCCAGGATGTGGATGAGCGCCCGCTCACAAGCCGACCCTCGTTCTATCTGGTCGACGTCCCGAACAACGAGCGTCGCGGAACGGCCTCCGAGCGGCTCGAGTGGAGCGATGTCGCAATTGCGCTCATCGATGAAGCCGGCGGCCATGACGAGGAACGGCGCGTCACCTCGGTGCGCGAGATGCAGCGAGACCGAGTGTTTGTAGGTCACCTCGCGGGAACGCCCGGTCAACAGGACATGACCGCCCACGCGCGCGTGAAATTCAAGGGATGAGCCGCTCCAACCGGCCGCAATCGGTCCGGCGGCGACGAACGCCCGGGCGAGGACCGGCTTGGCGGCGTGTACCAGTGAACGGGCGTTGACCAGGCTGGCCGCGAATGTGTCGTCTTGCTCCCGGTCCCAGGCCGCTCGCCCTGTGCAGACGAACAGCGTGCGCGCCGTCCCCTGGCGCTCGATGTTGTAGATTCGCAGCGCGTCGGCCCGTGAGAACAGCCAGATGTTGCCCCTTATCCATCGCGGGGTTGCATCAGCCTGGGTCGGCACCCCGCCTTCGAGATGCGCGATCGCCCGGAGCAGGCGGGCCCTACGCTCCTGCTTTTCGACGTCGTTCGGGAAGACGGCCCATCCTTCGCGGTGGAAGTACCGTAGCTCAGCCTCGGGCACGTCGGGCAGCACCGAGCGGAGCTGCTTCAGTCCGATTCGGGTGGCGACCGGCTCGGCGCCGGCCAGCGAGGAGACATCCACCGCGTCCTTGTCGGGCAACACATCGCTCCGAAGCCGAGCCTGGCGGACGAACGTCGCGAGCGCGTCCTTCCGTTCGGCCGGCAGCTCTCGAAACGAATGTCCGTAGCGCCGGGCGACGAGCATCCCGCTGACAGCTCCGATGGCGCAGACTCGATCGAGCGCCTGGTGGCCATCTTCGAGGCTGGCGAGAGCGGATCGCAGCGCCCCGAGGCGTGCGCCGCGGACCGACCCGAGCCGCGTGCCAAGGTGCTCGCCGACGAGGTAGATCGCGTCGACCTGGAGCTGGTTCACGGGCCGCGAAAGCCCCACGCCCATGACCGCGAGCGGACGACCATCGCGATCTCCGAGCGGCATGAGGATGAGCGAACTGGCGCGTCCGAAGTGCTGCTCTGCGTAGTCCGCTGCCACGTCTCTGTCGGGGTCGTTGTCTCGCGGGGGCGTGAAGAGGCGCATCCGGTCTCGGAGGAAGACCGAGCCGAGCAGCGCCGCGAAGTCGCCCCTCAGATACTCACGGGGCAGCAACTCCGGCGGTGGATCGGCGCAGACCGCTGGCGAGAAGAGCACGACCTTCTCCGGCCTCTCCAACGCCTCGCTGCAGGCGCCCCACGCCGGAGCGTCCGCGCAGTGAAGCGTGAGCCCGATGTCCTCGAGTTGACGGGACGACCCCAGCGCCTTGCGGACCGTGTCCAGCAGACGCCGGTACCACGTGTCGGGCCGAAGCTCGGGCGCCGGGCTCTCCGCAAACCAGAATTCGTCCACCGCCTCCCGCACGAACCGACCGAAGAGGTGCGTCATGCGGCGGCGTCTGGCGACCATCGCCGCCGCCTCCTCGATCAGCGCGCGGGTCGGGCACGGGTCAGGCTCCAGGTCGTAGGTGACCGAATCCCCCATCGGCATCTGCTCGGGGAGCACGGGCATCCCCCCCGGGGCCCGGCCGATGATGACGAGTCCGATGACCGACAAGCGCGCGAAGGGGACCACCAACAGGCGGCGGTCGTCCTCAGCCTGGGCCCAATGCTGGACGGCGCAGCTCATCGCGGGGACCTCGTCGCCTGCTTGGTCGTGCCACAACCAGTAGTGGCTGTCGGCGATCTCCTCATCCGCGGGACGCGCGTCGACCCGAACGGGGACCCCCTTCGACGCGAGGGTGACTGGCACAGACCACGAGAGGAGGACCTGCAGGAGGTGAGGATCCCACGGTTTCGCCATCTTCCCCCCTCCTGCAATGAAGAACGCGGGGACCTGGTGAACGTCGGTGATCCACTGAGGCCTCAAGGGGGGCGGGATCTGGTTGCCCACGAACCCGCCGCTCCAGTCGCCGTCGGGGCCGGTCAACTTGGCGATCGCGTCCAACCACCGGTGGACGGCTGGGAGTGACGCATTGCTGACGATGCAGCTCGCTTCACCGCCCTCGCCGCTCCGCGAGAGTTGATGGACCTCGATTCGCTCCAGGTTGGCGCCGGGCTTGCTTCCCTCCCGCGGGCGGACGGCGACCATGACGGCATCCGCGCCGATGGCTTTGACGAAGAGTCGCATCAGGGTGTGGTGGACGGACCGCGTGTCCGCCAGGATCTCGTCGGCGTCGGCCGGGTCCTCGATGAACGGCGAGCGGAGCAGCTCGGCCCGCGCCTCCTCGCGGTCTCGCTCCGTCCCGCGCACGATTCGACCCGCCAGCGAGCCCATGGTCGCCCGCGCCCTGGCCTCGTCTTGGAAGCGGCGAAAGAACAGCGCTCGGCCGAGGTGCTGCCTGAGAACCGGCGCCACGTTCGCGAGCGGGAAGGCGAGCGGCTCGGAATTCGGCGACCGGAGCACGATCAACGCGCCGCCCCGAAACCGCTCCGTGGCCCTCTCCTCGATGCGAACGACGGCGTAGACCGGATCCTCGATCGTCGGACCCACGAACGCTTCGGTCCAGCGCTTGACCGCGGCCGTCACGGGCTCGAAGTTGAGCTGGTCCGCTCGCGGGCAGACGAACGCGCCGCGATTGGAAGACCGCGCCACCGGTACGGCGCCGGTCACCGTCACGCCCACGGCCCCGTAGGACCAGCCTCCGTCGGCGATCAGCAGCAGAACCCCACGAGGCCCTTCCGGCCACAGCCCGCGGGCCACCCGATCCAGCACTCGCGCGAGGAAATCGGGCTGGTCGCGCGCCCCACCTCGGCCCGCGTAGCCCAGTAGAATCGTCTCCTTCAGCGCCTGCTCGAACACGCTGAGTCGGCCTGTCTCAGTCACACCGCGTCTCCAATTCGCTAGGAATCATCACTCTAGCGATGCGGACGCAACCGGACGCAATTTTGCTGCAAGTTTCTGAGCCTGGAGATGGGAGGATCGCGAGGAGCCCTACTCCCGGGCGGACTCAAGAACACGACTTGACGAAGGCGCGATCGCCCGCTTCCATCGATGGTATGTGCGATGACGGATCAGGAGTGAGGCCATGAAGAACGGCGAGTGAGGCTCGGCGGCTACCGAGCCACACTCACCTGCGCCAGAGGACATTCGACTCGCCTTCCCAGACAACCCGGGGTGGCGCCGAGCGGCGCCACCCATCCGCAGCGTGACCCACTCTCTCTGAACGAGCGGGCCGCTGCAAGCTCGGAGAGAAGCATGGGTAATCTCGCCCGCTGTTCATCGGCCATCATGGCCGTCGCCCTCGCCGCTGGGGTCGCGCACGCGACGCCCAGCGGTGAGACCGTCACCCTCAACCTCGACAACTCCACCGTGGCCGCCGACTACACCGTCGATTTGGCCGCCGCGGAGCCGCCCGTTGACCCCCCGCCCCCCGACCCCGAGGAGACACGCGCCACCAAGCTCCGGCTGAAGGTGACGCCGACGCCGACGATCATCCACGTCGGCGTCGACGACGCAAGCTGCGTCTCGGTCGTCGTTGTCCCCGACGGGGTCGACGGCGACGTGCCGGCCCTCGTCGTGGCCACCGGCGGCTACGACTTCCGCGTCGCGGTCAAGGCGACCGCGGCGGCGTGGAGCTCGGTGGTCATCACCGAGCTCGACACGGTCGCCTGCGACGAGTGACATCGAGGGTGGCTGGCCAACGGCCGGTCACCCTCTCCCCCTCTCCCCCCCGACTCATGGCACGGGCCTCCCCTCCGAGCGCGACAACGTCAGTCCGTAGGCAGCGGCAGATCCGCGAGGACGACCCCCGCCTCGGTGAGGAAGACGAGGTGGCCCCCGGCGATCGAGGGGGCCAGCTCGATGCGGTCGGGGGTCTGCGTCAGCGCGACGGCCCTCGCCTCGGGGTGCCGCAGATCGTGCAGGAAGAGGTCGCCGGCGATGAGCTGGGCGCCCTCGTCGGCGGTGCGCTCGAAGACGAGAAAGCGACCGGTCGGGTCGAAGCTGGGGTGCCCGCCCGGCCCGAGTCGGAAGTGCGCCGCGTCGGCGATGCGCAGCAGGTGGAGGCCGGTGCGCAGTCCCCAGAAGACGACGTGGTCGCCGCGGGGTGAGACGCGGGCGTGGAAGTAGCGGTCTCCCGCGGGGGAGGCCGTGAACGCGGCGCCCCCCTCCCAGACGCGGACGGCGTCGCCGTGAATCCAAGCCCGGACGCCGTGGCGGGGGGCTTGGGGGGTGACGTCTCGGCCGTCGAGGGTGCGGGCGTGGAGCGGGGCGGCGGTGGCGCTCTGGTGGGGCGCCCGGAACGCGAGGGTGCGGGCGTCTCGGTGCCAGCGGGGGTTGAGCCCGACGCGGGGGGCTGCGGCGAGGCGCTGGAGGGCACCATCGGCTGTGCGGGCGACGTAGAGCACGTCGAGGGCGGGGGTGGCGATGGCGACGTGCCGGCCATCGGGGGCGAGGACCGGTGGCCCGAAGCGGCCCGGGACGAGGAGGCGCTCGGCCGTCGGCAGAAACGGGCGGTGCAGCTCGCCGTAGACGGCGTGCTCGCCACCCGGGGCGACGTCCGGGACGTGGCCGTCGGCGGCGCCTACGCTGGCGACGAGGAGCAGGGCGGCGAAGGCGGCGCGACGTCTGCGCGCGTAGGGGAGCAGGCAGAGGGCGAGCCACCAGGGGACCGGGGCGGGGGCGGCCGGGGCCAGATCGCAGTGACAGCCGCCGCCGTCGAGGCTCTGGGTGGTGGTGGGGGTGATGACGAAGCCGCCGTCGGGGAGCCGCGGACGGGCGTCGGCGAGCTGGGCTCCGTCGGGATCGGGCCGGGCGGGATCGAGCCGGCCGTCGGACACCTCGCCGTCGGGATGGGCGACGTCGACGAGGGCGGCGTCGACCGTCGCCGCGTCCATCGGGGCCGCATCGGGGACCGGCGGCGGCGGCGCCGCGTCGGGCTCCGGTGGGCCCTCGGGGTGCAAACCCACGGAGCACCAGGTCTCGGCGTTGGCCTGGACAGCGCACCGTCGCGAGCCCTCCTCAAAGCCGCGCAGGGTGGCGCGGACCGTGTAGTCGCCGGGCTCGAGCTCGAAGCGCCAGGCCCCGGTCTCGGCGGCGGATCGGCTGGACTCGTCGGCCTCCACGACGCGCACGTTGGCGCCCGCGAGGCGGCGTGTCGTGTCCTCGAGGCCCACCCCCACGTCCTCGAAGACGACCCCGATCAGGGTGCCCATGTCCGGGCCGGGAGGCGGCGGCTCGGCCCCCAGGTGGTCGGCGATGGCGCGCGCGTGGGCCTCGGCGATGCGCTGGCGCTCGGCGGGGTTGGCGAGGAGTCGTGAGTCGCGCTCGCAGTGGTTGATGAAGCCCAGCTCGGTGAGGGCGGCGGGCATCGTGGTGGCTGTCAGGACCGTGAAGTTGGCCCGCTTCACGCCCCGGTCGCGCAGGCCCCAGGTGGCGACGAGCTCCCGCTGCAGCCGCCCGGCGAGCTGCACGCCGTCGGGGAGCGCGCCGTTGGCGATCCAGGTCTCCGTCCCGCTGGCGGGGGCGCCGTCGTTGGCGTTGGCGTGGACGCTGACAAAGACGCGGGCGCCGCGGTCGTTGGCGAAGGCCGCGCGGGCGCGCAGCTCGACGAAGCGCGCCTCGGCCCGCGTCATGGCGACCCGCAGCCCCGCCGCTTGGAGCAGCGGCCGCAGTCGCAAGCCGACGTCGAGAACCACGTCGTCCTCCTCGCTCCCGCAACCGACGGCGCCGGGATCCCGGGCGCCGTGGCCCGGATCGACGACGACCAGCGGCTGGGCGAAGGCCGCGGTGCACATCAAGGGAAGCAACGCTCGCATGGTCGAATATGTAGCATCCCGGCTCAGTCTTTGGGCTCGCAGGTGAAGCTCAGGACGTCGTGGGCGCGGAGCACCACGAGCCCGTGGCGCGTGTGGAGGGCGCCTTGCACCCCGTTGAACAGACGCAGATCACCACGGAGCTGGGGGCCGTCGCGGAGCGTCACCGTCACCGTCTGGCCAACGCATCGCGTGAGCCGGGCGGGGCCCGTTCGCGTCGTGGTCTTGACGCGAGACCTCCTCTTCCTCGGCTTCGGCACCGAGCAGGGCCCGCTCATCGTGTCGAAGCGGATCCGGCCATAGAAACTGGAGGCGGTGACGATCGACACGTTGAAGCGCCCCTCGGCGTCCTGCACCAGATAGAACGACGTCGGGCCGGCTTCCCGCGTGCCGAAGACGAGGTAGCCCGCCGTGCGGTCGAGATCGTCGAGGACGAGGTTGAAGCGGTTCTTCTTGGCCAGGGCGGGCTCGACGAAGGCGGAGGGGAGCTGGCCCTCGAAGTCCCGGAAGTCGACGCTGCCCTCCGCTGCCTTGGCCTCGAGCATCTCGGCCCCGCCGGAGAAGAGCCCCCACTCCGCGCTGGAGCCAAGGGCGCAGGTGAGGCGCTTCGGCCGAGTCGCGACGCTGAAGCGGGGCGCCTCGCTGGTCGGCTTGCGCTTGCCGCCCTTCGCCCCGCGAAGCTCGTCGATCCACTCCGTGGGGTGGGCGAAATTCAGGTTCTGGCCGCCGCGGGTGAAGGTGATGACGCCGATCAGCCGACCGCTGGTGTCGTAGAGCCCGCCGCCGCTCGAGCCTGGAGAGACGGGGGCCGTCGTCTGGATGACCTTCGCGCCGTCGCGCTCTCGGAGGGCGGAGACCAGGCCATCCGAGAGGCTGAGCTCCAGGCCGTGGGGAGCGCCTACGGCGTAGACGCGCTCTCCGACCTGTACCGACTCGGTGGCGCGGACGACGACCCGCGGGGCGTCGAGGTCCGGGACCCGGAGCAGCGCCAGATCATGCTTGGGATCGAAGGCCTCGAGGGTGGCGCTCCAGGAGCGCTCGCCGCGTCGGACGGTGAAGCTCTGCCGGTTCGCGACGACGTGGTGATTGGTCACCACGAGCTGCGCGGCGATCACCACCCCGCTGCCCTGGGAGGGCGCGCCGCCGGTGCCGGCCTGGACCACCACCGTCGAAGGCGCTACGCGGCCGAAGACCACCGCCGGTGGCAACGCGCGGTCGCGCTTCTCCGCGGCATGGGCGGTGGCGAGGAAGAGGAGGAGGTAGAAGCACGATCGGGGTCCCATTTGCTCTCCTGTGGGGCTTGCGCCTCGGGCGGGGCAATCTTCTGCACCCTCGAATAGTCGGGGGACGACCGAGCGTCTTCCTTTTCGAAAGGAGTCTCCTCGATGCGTGCGATTCACGAGCTGATGCTGGCCAGCGCCCTGGCCGCGGCCTTGGTGCCCGACCGCGATCCGCCCACCGCGCGGGAGCGCCAACGGGCGTCCCCGCCGACCCCTCCCGGCGAGCCCCAGCCCCATGAGCCGGCGCCCCTCCACGCCGCGGGCTGAGCCCCGGATTTACTTCGACCCCCTACCCTGGTAGGTAGGTCCGACCGTTCCTCGGTCGGAGTCGCCATGAGCTCCCGCACGCTCTCCATCGTGCAGACAACCATCGGGAAGAAGGCCGTGATGGCCGTGTCGGGCCTAGTCCTGCTCGGCTTCGTCTTCTTCCATATGCTCGGCAATCTGCAGGTCTTCGTGCCCCCCGAGATGGTGGGCGGCAAGGCGATCTACGCCATGGACGAGTACGCCAAGCTCCTGCGGACCGTCCCCGCGGCGTTGTGGGCGGCGCGGCTGGTCCTGCTGGTCTCCATCGGGGCCCACATCTGGGCGGCGATCTCGCTGGTGGGCGCCAACAAGGCGGCGCGCCCCGTCGCCTATCAGGCCGCCAAGCACGACGTGGCGACGACCTACGCCGCAAAGACAATGCAGTACGGGGGGCCGCTCCTGGCGCTGTTCATCATCTACCACGTGCTGCACCTCACCCTCGGGGCCGTCGGCGGGGGGTACGCGGGCCACGGCAACGTGCAGGCCACGATCCTCGCGGCCTTCGGCGACCCGCTGCTCGTCGGAGTCTACGTCGCCGCGCAGGTCCTGCTGGGGCTGCACCTCTACCACGGCGCCTGGAGCCTGTTGCAGACGCTGGGCTTGAGCCATCCGCGCTACAACCACTGGCGCACGCGCTTCTCGGCCGCCTTCGCGCTCATCGTCGCGGGGGGCAACATCGCCATCTCGCTCGGCGTCTTCGCCGGACTGGGGGCCAGCTAAATGAAGCTCGCTGACAACGCGCCCGATGGGCCGATCGAGACCGCCTGGGAGCGGCACAAGTTCGCGATGAAGCTGGTCAACCCGGCCAACAAGCGGAAGTACGACGTCATCGTCGTCGGGACCGGGCTCGCCGGCGGTGCGGCGGCGGCGACGCTGGCCGAGTTGGGTTACAACGTGCGGGCCTTCTGCTACCAGGACAGCGCCCGGCGGGCCCACAGCATCGCGGCCCAGGGCGGGATCAACGCCGCGAAGAACTACCAGGGCGATGGCGACAGCATCTACCGCCTCTTCTACGACACGGTGAAGGGCGGCGACTTCCGATCCCGTGAGCGGAACGTGCACCGCCTCGCCGAGCTGTCGGTCAACATCATCGACCAGTCGGTGGCGCAGGGCGTGCCCTTCGCCCGCGAGTATGGGGGGATGCTCGACAACCGGTCCTTCGGGGGCGCGCAGGTCTCGCGCACCTTCTACGCGCGGGGCCAGACGGGGCAGCAACTCCTGCTCGGCGCCTACCAGGCGCTGAGCCGGCAGGTCGAGGCGGGCAACGTCGAGCTGCACACCCGCCACGAGATGCTCGACCTCGTCGTCGTCGACGGCAAGGCTCGGGGGATCATCACCCGGGACATGGTCAGCGGCGCGGTCGAGGCCTGGACGGGCCACGCGGTGGTCCTGGCCACCGGCGGCTACGGCAACATCTTCTACCTGTCGACCAACGCCATGGGCTGCAACGCCATGGGGGCCTACCGCAGCTACCGGCGCGGGGCGCTCTTCGCCAACCCCTGCTACACGCAGATCCACCCCACCTGCATCCCCGTCCACGGCACCAGCCAGAGCAAGCTCACGCTGATGAGCGAGTCGCTGCGCAACGACGGTCGGGTGTGGGTGCCGAGGGACGCCGCCGACTGTGGCAAGCCACCGGGCCAGATCCCCGAGTCGGCGCGCGACTACTACCTCGAGCGCAAGTACCCGGCCTTCGGCAACCTCGTGCCGCGCGACATCGCGTCTCGCAGCGCCAAGGAGGCCTGCGACGACGGGCGCGGCGTGGGTCCCGAGATCGGCGGGCGCCGCCTGGGCGTCTACCTCGACTTCGCCGACGCCATCGGACGACTCGGTGAGGCCGCCATCGCCGACCGCTACGGCAACCTCTTCGAGATGTACGAGCGCATCACCGACGAGAGCCCGTACAAGGTGCCGATGCGCATCTACCCCGCGGTCCACTACACGATGGGCGGGCTGTGGGTGGACTACAACCTGCAGAGCACGATCCCCGGCCTCTTCGTGGGCGGCGAGGCCAACTTCTCCGACCACGGCGCGAACCGACTCGGGGCGAGCGCGCTGATGCAGGGGCTCGCCGACGGCTACTTCGTGTTGCCCTACACCTTGGGGAACTACCTCGGGACCGAGCGGGACTTCGACGAGGTCACGCCCGAGCACAGCGCGTGCGTGTCCACCAAGGCGGAGGTCCAGGCGCGCATCCAGAAGCTGCTCGACGTGGGCAAGAGCGCGCCGAACGGCAAGTCGCCGGACCACTTCCACCGCGCGCTGGGCCAGGTCATGTGGGACCACTGCGGCATGGCGCGCACCGCCGAGGGGCTCAAGGCCGGCATCGAGAAGGTCGTCGCCATCCGCGAGGACTTCTGGAAGAACGTCCTCGTCCCGGGCAGCGGTGAGGCGCTGAACCAGACGCTCGAGAAGGCCGGGCGCGTCGCAGACTTCCTCGACTTCGCGCCGATGATGATGAAGGACGCCCTGCATCGCGAGGAGTCCTGCGGCGGGCACTTCCGCGAGGAGCACCAGGACGCCGCCGGCGAGGCGAAGCGCGACGACGAGAACTTCCAGTACGTCGCGGCCTGGGAGTTCAAGGGCGACGGTGAGGAGCCGGCGCTGCACAAGGAGAAGCTCGAGTTCGAGTACGTGGCGCCGACGCATAGGAGCTACAAGTGAACCTCACGCTGCACATCTGGCGGCAGGCGGGCGCCAACGACGCGGGCAAGATGGTGGCCTACAAGGTCAGCGACGTCAGCCCCGACGCCTCGTTCCTCGAGATGCTCGACGAGCTCAACGACGATCTCGTCGAGAAGGGTGACGAGCCCGTAGCCTTCGACCACGACTGTCGGGAGGGCATCTGCGGCACCTGCGGGATGGTCATCAACGGCACCCCCCACGGGCCCCAGAAGCTGACCACGACTTGCCAGCTCCACATGCGCAAGTTCAACGATGGCGACGACATCTACATCGAGCCGTGGCGCGCCGGCGCGTTCCCCGTGCTGCGCGACCTGATCGTCGATCGTGGGGCCTTGGACCGCATCATCGAGGCCGGCGGCTACATCTCCGTGAACTCCGGCAGCGCCCAGGACGCGAACCTCATCCCCATCGGGAAGCGCACCGCCGACCACGCCTTCGACGCCGCCACCTGCGTCGGCTGCGGGGCCTGCGTGGCGGCGTGTCCCAACGCGTCGGCCAGCCTCTTCACGGCGGCGAAGATGGGCCACCTCGGCTTGCTCCCGCAGGGGCAACCCGAGCGCTTCACCCGCGCGACCTCGATGGTCGCGCAGATGGACGCCGAGGGCTTCGGCGGCTGCACCAACCACGGCGAGTGCGAGGCCGCCTGCCCCAAGGGCATCAGCCTCGAGTTCATCGCGCGCATGAACCGCGACTTCCTGCGCGGCGCCATCGCCGGTCGCGAGTGCCTCACCACGCGCCGATGATCGGGTAGGCGCTGGTGCCTGACGCGGCCCGTGCGTCGGGCGGCTGAGGAGGTGGATCAATCCCGGATTGCCGGTCCGTACTCGGGCTGCGTACGATGGACGCATGCTTGGCGGCGACCCACGACCACGCTGGTGGTACCCGACGCCATGGCACGGGCAGTGCGACGCGCGGGGCCGCCCGTACTTCCTCTGGGACAGCGACTTGCACCCCGAGGCTTTCCAGGCCCGACTGGCCAAGGACACCGCTCGACACGCGACCTCGACCTGTTCTGGCGGGAGCGGAACACGCTCGGCCCTCTGAGTGCAGCGGGACGACGAGCGAACCCTCGTTGACATCCGGGCGTTGCTGCACGCGGGCGGTGACCTCGAACGGCCGGCGCATCTCGTTGAGCGGCCGCCCTTCGTTGGCCATCCCTACCGTGCCGGCTCGAGGGCCTCGAAGGTCACCGCCCTGAGGGGGATGCCGCGCGTGGCGACGGCGTAGAAGATGCTGGTCCCCTGCAAGACCCGCGTCGCCGGCGGGGGGGCGCCCAGGGTGCGCAGCATGTCGCGGCGCATGGCGTCGCGGAACAGATTGGGATCGACGGCCATCCTCGGAGTGAAGGCGGCGAAGGCGTGGGCCTCGGCGTCGCCCCGGCTGAGCACGACGTGGCAGATCACGCCCTCCTGATCGGGGTGAGTTCGGTCCTCGAAGGTCCAGCCTTCGCCGGGCACCTCCAAGCGGAACCCGCAGCGGTTGTCGACTACATGCCCGCCGGCGACCACCCGCGCCTCCTCCTCGAGCTCCGTCGCCGCCCGGAGTCCCTCGGACGCCGGGGTCCTGCCCCAGGTGCGGACCTCGACGCGCCCCACCGTGCACTCCTCGAGCGTGGTGGGCCCGAACCGGCCGTCCACCTCCCCACGCCGGCACTGCGGCGTGTCGCCCCCCGGCGTGAGGGCCAACGTCAGCTCCGCGCGTCCGCCGGTCTTCCGGTCGTGGAGTTGCAGCCCGGTCTTCGCCAACGAGAGGGCCCAGCCCTCGGCGGGCGGACCCCACCGCAGCCGCCGTTGGAAGTCACGGTAGATCCCGTCGCGGATGCTGGCGGTCGCCGAGAGCGCGTCCTGTGGGGGGAGCGGCCCGGGATCGAGACCGGTGGGCGCGGGCCCGAAGGCGCTGAGCACCTTGCCCCAGTCGATCCCGAGGCTCGGGTCGGCATGGAGCAGAAGTTGGTGGTCCTGGTCACCACGGCGGGCCAGGCCGAAGAGATAGGGTCGCCCTCCGGGTCCGATATGGGGTTCCATAACGACCAACAAGCCCGGCGGCGATTGAGCGGAATCAAACGAGCCTGGCCAGGGGATGTCCACCTGCGGGCCCGTGGCGGGGATGATGCCTCGCCCGGCCAGGCCAGTCCGCAGGCCGGACCGGGTGGCGCGCTGACCACGCCAGACCTTGAGCGCGACGATCGCCCCCCGCCGCACCAGACCGACGTCCCCGCCGCCGAATCGTTGCAACATCTCCGGCTCGGTGACCAACCGCCAGCCGGGCGGGGCGGTGACGGCGAGCCCGTGGGCCGTGCTGACGAAGCGGTGATCGCGGACGAACCAGCCCACGCCCCGGCCTGCGGCGGGCCCCGGGGCCGTGTGGCGGGCGCGAACGGTGCCGTCGGTGAGGGTCAACGCGGCCAGGATCGGGTCGAGGTTGGCCCCACTGGCCCAGCACCACACCTGGAAGAGGTGCCCGTCGCGGAGGAAGAGCAGGCGGGTCGCCGATCGCCGGGCGTCGTGCTCACCAAAGTGCAACGCCTCGATGGCGCCATGGGGGTGCGCCGCCTGTTGGAGCGCGCCGCTGTACGGCTCGGCTTTGATCGCGCACCAGTTTCCGGTCTCGTCGTGGGCGGCCACGAGGATCGCGTCGGCGGTGGCGCGGGCGTCGGGCCCGTGGAGGAAGCGCCAGCCCGGGCCCGGGCGCTCGAGGCGGAAGCGGTAGTCTTCGTCGGTGTAGCCGTCGGCCCCGTCGAGGCGCGGAAGGAAGAAGAGGAGGCCGGCGGCGACGGCGACGGCGACGGCGACGTAAACTCGCGTCATCCTTGGCCCAGCAGCCAGTCGGTGGAGTCCTTGGTGGTGGCGCCCTCGACCCGCGGGCCCCCCTCCGTGAGGACGATCCGGACCCAGACGCGGAGCGTGTACCGCTGGCCGCCCTCCTGGTAGGAGACGAGCAGCGGCGCCACGCCGCGGCGGGTGCCGGCGAGCCAGAAGAGACGCGTGGCGTCGACAGCGACCGCCTTTGACGCCACGGGGGCTAGCTCCGCGGGCCTCCCTACGAGGGCTCGGACCTCGGCTATGCGATGGCCCCGGACCGCCTCGGCGAGCTTGCGCAGCAGCTTCTCGGCGGCGGCGTTGGTGGGCAGCTTCTCGAGCTCAAAGGGCGCCTCGACCTTCCCGGCAAGCCACGCGCGCAGATAGGATCGGCGCTTGGTGCGGTCGACCTCGGGCCAGTCGCCGCCGACGGCGCGGAGCAGCAGCCAGGTCTGTCCGTCGGCGGTGGCGACGGCGCGCTGGCTCATGCGTCGCGCGAACTTCACGCCGCGCCCGGGGAGGGCCAAGGGACGCCAGGTGCGGATCGGTTCGCCGCCCTCGACCCACGCGGCCCGGGTCGCCGCCGCGCGGGCGTCCGCCGTCCCCGCGCCGGGGGGCGCCTCGAGGATCCGGTCGAGGCGCCAGCCACGCGGCGTCTCGGTGAACAGGAGCTGGCGGTCGCGACCGAGCATCCGCACGGGCGCCGCCGCTCGCGGGCCTTGGGCCCACAGGTGGGTCTTGCCCAGCGGACGCTTCAACCGCGCGAAGCGCCGAACGAAGTCGGCGCACGGGCGCCGAAGGTCATACCAGCAGTCCTCCGTCACGTACCCCCGCGCGGCCCGTACTTCACCGACGCTGAGCGCGCTCGAGAGCCCGTCGAAGGCCGCGGCGGCGGTGGGTGCGGGCGCGAAGAGCGCCGCTACGAGCAGCAGCATCAAAGGCGCCTGCGCCGGCGACGGCCAAGCTCGCTGGTGTCAGCGTCGCGCAGCGCCGAGATCGCCTCGACATGGCGCGCAGCACTCGGCGGAAACGCGCCGGCGAGCGCGCGGTACAGCAGGGTCGCGTCTGGCAGACGTCCGGCGCTCGTGAGCGCAACGGCCAGCGCGTGGATCGGCGCCGGGTGTGCTCGCGCCAGGGCCTCCTCCAGGCGCAGCTCACGACGCTCCGGGCGGATCCGCGCCCGGACCCGCGCCTTGGCGATCTCCATATCGAGCTCACGCCGAGTCACGCGTGGATTCTACCAGAGTCCACCTACGGCAGGATCGGCGCCGCCCGAGTCGTCGACTCGGTCACCCCGAGGCGCTCCGCGAGGGCGTGGTCGAAGCACAGGGGGCCCGCGGCGCGGCCGAAGACGACGTGGTTGGTCGAGCGCCGGCCCTCGACGCGCCACGGCCGGTGCAGGACCTCGCACCAGTTCCGCAGCAGATCATGGTAGCCGGGGTGGGTGCGGATCAGGTTGGTGCAGACCACGTCGGCGCAGCGGGCGACGCGGGCGGTGAAGGCGCGCGTCGCGAGATGGGGTGGGATGCGGCGAGGGCCGAAGCAGTCGACCCAGGCGAGGTCGAAGCGGGGGGGCTGATGCTGACGCAGAAAGTCGGCGGCGTCGGCGATGTGGACGCGCAACCGCGGCTGGGGCTCGAGCCCGAACCAGCGAATCGCGGCGGTGGCGACGGCGCTATCGATCTCGACGGCGTCGATCTCCGCCTCCGGGCAGGCCTCGAGGGCGAGGCGAGCGAGGGCGCCGCCGCCGAGGCCGAGGAGGAGGATCCGCCGGGGCTCGGGGACGGCCGCCAGCGCGCCGCGCATCAGCTCGATGAACTCCGAGCGATAGGCCGTGGGGCGGTCGGTGAACATCGACGCATGCGTGAGCTTGGGGTTGGCGGCGAAGCAGAGCTTGCGGAGGTTGCCGTGCTGGTAGACCACGACCGTCCCGCGGGGCCCCTCGATGCGGTCGAGGATCTTCACCGCCGGCGCCGCAGGGCGAGCAACGCGAAGAAGGGCGCCGGGCTCGTCCCGCAGCCGCTGTCGTGGCCCGTCGCGACGGCCACCTCTGCGTCGGGGGCGGTGTCGGGCCCCGCGTCCGGCGATGCGTCGGGGGCCGCGTCGGGCAGCGCCGCATCGGGCGGCGCCGCGTCGACTGTGCCCGCGTCGAGGCGTGGAGCGCCGTAGATCGCGAGCAGCCCGGCGCGGTCGTCGGCGTGGAGGTGTCGGCCCTCGTCCCCGGTGCCGCGCTCGAGCACGCGGCTCATCATCGCCTCGTCCACCGCCGAGTGGGACAGGCCGAGGCAATGGCCCAGCTCGTGGGTGAGCGTGCGCTGTAGATCGAAGTGGTCCGCGGGGGCACCGGCGGCGTTCCAGCTCCAGTCGATGGGGCCGCTGCGGTTCTCGCCGTAGACGCGGATGTCGCAGTCCTGCATCTCACCGTCCACCGAGCGATGTCGGGTCAGCGCGACCTCGACGCCGGGGGCCCGCGCCTCGAACATCGTCGTGTTGCTGTCGTCGTCCATCTCCCCGAAGAGGAAGGCATCACTGTCGGTGCCCTCCGCGAGGCGCGCTCGGGCCATGCCCTCGAGGTTCCAGACCGTCAGGGCGTTGCGGAACACGCGGCGCAGTGAATCGACGGGAACTGGGAAGGCGCTGGGGTTGAGGCGGAAGGGCTCCTCCACGGGATCTGCGTGGTGGGCCCAGCTCGCGCCGTTGAGGGCGAAGCCGGGGCGGATGGCAGAGACGGGCGGGGCGTCGATGGCCACCGCGCCGCCCACGCCGCCGAGGAGGCGCTCACCCACCACATAGAAGCGATAGCGTCCCCGGCGGAGCTGGGGGACGTCGCTCTGCCAGACCTCGACCCCGCCGACCCGGCCGACGGGCAGGCGAAGCGTGAGCGAGCCGCGGGGACCTTTGAGGGTGCGGACCACATCGAGCTCGACGCGGGTCTCGATGCCACGAGGCGTCTGCTCGGCCGCCAGCCCGCGCACGTCGGCGACGACGACGCGCTCGGCCAGGGGCCAGAGATCGGCCACGGGCTGCTGGAGCCAGAGCGCGAGGAGCCACCCCATCGGTCAGTCCGCGGGCTGCAAGACGGGGGACTCGGCGAGGTAGATCAGGGCGGTCTCGTCGGTCACGGGGGCTGTGTCCGGTGGGTTGAGGCGGTCGACGCCCTCCCGATCGCGCAGCCCGATGACCAAGGCGCCGGTGCTGACCTTGATCTGGCGCGACACGGCGGCGAAGTCGCCCTCGACGGCGGCGGGACGCTCACCGACGTAGAGGCTGTGGGCGCCGGCGGCGGCGACCTTGCCCATGATCGCCGCCGTCCCCGGCTGGGAGATGGCGTGGGCCAGCAGCGAGAAGCCGAGGCGTGTGGTCTCGATGACCTCGTCGCAGCCGGCGGCGAGGGCGTGGGAGACGTTCTCCGCGTCGAGGATCTCGGCGGCGACGTAGAGCGGTCTTGCGCGCCGGTGGGTGGTGCCGTGCTTCCGCATGTAGCTGCGCAGGGTGAACGCCATCAGGATCGTCGCCGCGTCGGCGTGCTGGGGCAGCATGGTGCGGGCGCCGACGAGGAGCACCGCCTGTGCATGGCTGAGCTTGACCTTGTCGAGCTCGCTCTCCTTGGTGGGGTCGCCGCTCACCCAGATGAAATCGTGGGGGAGGTCCGGGGGTCGCTCGCCGACGGCGAAGATGACCAGCGCGCGCTCGGGATCGGTGTGCTCCTCCAGGATCGCGTCGAGGAGCATGCGCGCGCCGGGATCGTAGCCGGCGACGACGAGGTGGTTCACGTAGGCGCTCATCCGAAACAGCTCCTCGCGGATCCCGAGCACCGCGTGCAGCAAGGTGTGGCCGACGATACCGGCGAAGAGGGCGAGGGTGAACATCCCGCCGACCATCAGCACGCCGCCGATGACCCGGCCGAGGGTGGTGGCGGGTGCGATGTCGCCGAAGCCCACCGTCGTCAGCGTGACGATCGCCCACCAGATACCGTCCCCCAGGTCATTGATCGCGGCGTTGGTCGGCCCCTCCACGAGGAAGATCGTGACGCCGCCGATGGCGACGGCGGTGCCGAAGACGGTGAAGGCGAAGGCGAAGAGGAGGCGGTTCTCCTGGAACGCGCGGGCCAGCCCGGTGAAAGGGTTGGCGTAGCGCATCACGCGCCCCACACGCACCAGCCGGAGCAGGCGGAGGGCGCGCAGGGCCCGGAGCGCCGGGACCAGCGAGAGCACCGTCAGGAGGTCGATGACCACGAGCGGCTGGGCGCAGAAGTAGAGGCGTCCGAGGAGGTGGGTGCGGGTGCGCCGGATGACACCCGGTCGGTAGAAGTCGAGGGCGGGCGGCCGGTAGCTGAGGACGCGCAGGCTCACCTCGAGGGCGAAGATCCACAGCAGCACGGCGTCGGCGAGCCCGAGGTTCTGCACCAGGGGGTGCTCGCCTCCCAGCCACAGCTCCGCGGTCAGCGGGAGCAGCGAGAAGACGATGAGGGTGTAGACGGTGATCTCGGTCCACCGGTAGACGCGCGTCTCCGGCTCGTGGAAGGCGCGGTGCAGCGGGACCAGGAGGCGCTCCATTCGTGGGGACGTTACTCCACCGCGCCCCGCCGGCCCAGCTTGGCGCGTTACACCCCGTGACAGACCCGGTGTAACGATCCGCGTGTCACGGCACGCTCAGCCCCGCGCGGCGCGGCCCAGCAGACCTGGCACGATCCGTGCTCAAGCTCCGGGTGTCCCCGTGAACCAGGAGAGCCGCCGTGATGGCATGCGCTGTAGAGGCGAGATACGCCTCGACCGAGGAGTCCTTCGTCGACCGTTTGATCTGCGGAGAAGAGCGGGCCTTTCGCGAGCTCTACGAGGCGCGCTCGGGCGAGGTCTACCGCCTCGCCCGCCGCTTCACGCGGGCCGACGCCGAGGCCGAGGAGGTCGTGCAGGAGGTGTTCATCAACGCCTTTCGCTCGATCGGCAGCTTCCGACGAGAGGCGTCGATGCGCACCTGGCTGTATCGCATCACCGTCAACACGGCGCTGAAGCGTCTGCGCTGGCGGAAGCGCCGGCGCGAGGTGGGCGACGGCGCCATCGAGTGGACGGTCGACCAGCGCGCGAGCCCAGAGCGCCGGGCCGCCGACCGGGAGGCGATGGCGGTCCTCGAGCGGGCCCTCGACCGGCTGAGCGAAGCCAAGCGAACGGTGTTGTTGATGCACGAGGTAGAAGGGCTCGACACCAATGAGATCGCGCAGACGTTGGGCTGCCCGCGCTCGACGATCCTCACCCGGCTCGCCCGCGCTCGCCACGAGGTGGTGGCCAGCGCGTCCAAGAACGGGGTCCGGCTGTAGTAGGATGGGGCCGTGGCGGACACGACGACCAAGACGACGGAGCCCATCGACGCCGACGCGCTCGAGCGACACGTGCACGTCCTGCGCTGCGTGCACCCTGCGCGCGCGGAGGCGGTGCGCTTCCTCGATGGGGGGCCGCTCACGGTGGGTCGCGAATCGGCGGGCATCGGCGGACTCGCCCTCGACGACGGAGAGGTGAGCCGCGCCCACGCGAGCTTCGAGTTCGACGCCCGCTTCGACGGCTACTCGCTGCGAGATCTCGGGAGCCGGAACGGCACCTTCCTCGATGGCGAGCGGGTGGAGGCGGCGCGGCTGGTCGATGGGCGCGTCGTCCGCGTAGGGCAGACGGTCTTCGTCTACTGCACCGAGGCCTTCCCGGTGCACCTCGCCCCGACGCGGCTACCGATGGGGGTCTCCCTGCGCCGCGACGCCGTCGAGCGTCGCGCCGATCTCGCGGCCCGCTCCAACCTCCCGGTGCTGGTGCGCGGGCCGACGGGGGCCGGGAAGGAGCGGCTCGCTCAGCGCTTGCACGACGCGAGCGGACGCGCTGGGCCGCTGGTGTCGCTCAACTGCGCCACGATCGCCGTGACATCCTCGCCAGCGAGCTCTTCGGCCACGTCCGTGGCGCCTTCTCGGGGGCGCAACAGTCGCGCAAGGGTCTGTTCGCGGCGGCGGACGGCGGCACGCTCTTCCTCGACGAGATCGGGGAGATGCCCGTCGACCAGCAGCCGGCGTTGCTGCGTACTCTGCAGGAGGGTCGGGTCCGCCCCGTCGGCGCCGACCGCGAGATCGACATCGACGTGCGGGTCGTGTGCGCGACCCACCGCGACCTCGAAGCGCTGGTCGACGCGGGGCACTTCCGACGCGACCTCCTGATGCGCCTGCGCGGCGCCACGCTCGTGCTGCCGGGCCTCGCCGCTCGCCGCGACGAGGTCCTGTCGCTGTTTCGGCACTTCCTGGGCCACGACCGCATCACCACCGCGGCGGCGGAGACGCTGTTGCTCTACGGGTGGCCCGGCAACGTCCGCGAGCTCCAGCACGTGGTCGAGCAGGTGCGCATCTTCTCCGGGGGCGACGGCGAGGTGCACCACGCGGGCCTGCCCGAGGCGCTCCGCCAGACGCCCGCCGCGGTCGCTCCCCGGAGCGGCCGGCCGACCCAGGAGCGCCTGCACCAGCTCGCGACCACCCACGCGGGGAACGTGAGCCGCATCGCCAGCGAGCTGGGGGTTCATCGCCAGCAGGCCTATCGCTGGTTCCAGGCGTGTGGCATCGATATCACCGGCTACCGACCTGGAGGGAGCTCGTGACCGTCGACGAAGCCATCCGCGCCCGCCGCACAGCCCACACCTACGTGGCCACCGAGGTCGACGAGGCCGCCGTGGATCGCGCCCTCGAGGCGGCGCACTGCGCCCCATGCCACAAGCACACGTGGCCCTGGCGCTTCACCCGCGTCGGACCCCAGACGCGCGGAGCCCTCTACGATCTGGCCGTGCGGCTCAAGGAGGGGGACGGGCCGCCCCAGGAAAAGGCCCGCGCCCTCATCCGCGCGAAGTTCGGGAACCCCGGAGGGTTGGTCATCGCCACCGTGGTGCGCGACTCCGACCCCACCCGCGCCCGGGAGGACTACGCCGCGACGTGCTGCGCTATCCAGAACCTCACGCTCTCCCTCGTCGCGTCGGGGCTTCACTCGAAGTGGAGCACGGGCAAGATCACCCAGCACCCCGAGGTGCGGGCGCTGCTCGAGATCGACGTCGAGCGTGAAGACGTGGTGGGCTTCATCTGGATCGGGGTCGCTGACCGGATGCCCGCCGTGCACCGCCCCGAGCTGGAGACGGTGGTTCGTTCGCTGCCCTGACGGCTATCGGGCGCCGGGGACGTGGGAGCTACAGTTGGCCGCGTGGCGGGGTCGTTGGGCGTTCGTTCAGGGGCTCCTCGCGCCCTCTGCTCTGGCGAGGGTCGCGCGCAGGGCGGGGCTGTCGCCGAAGCCTGGGGCTACGGACTCCAGGTGGTCGAGGGCGCGTCGAGCGCCCACCAGGTCTCCGCTGGCCAGCGCGAGGCGGGCCTGCGTCAGGTAGAGCGGGAGCCGCTTGGGCTGGAGGCGCAGCGCGCGGGCGACCAGCGGGACGCCTTCGACGGAGCGATCGGCCGCAAGCAGCGCCGCCGCGAGCCGGTTGAGCAGCGGGACGGTGCGCGGGTGGCCGTCGGGCAGTCGGTGCGCCGCGGTGAGCGCCGAAGGAAGGTCACCGCCGTCGAGCAGGAGGAGGACGTCGGCCGGATCGACGGCGTCCACCGGCTCGGGCCCCGGCGTCGGGTCGGCGTTCGAGAGCTCGGCGACGATCGCCTCCGTCAGCGTCGAGTCGTCGCCCGCTGGATACTCGGACATCACCCGCTCGACGACAGAGACCAGCTCGCTGGTGATCAGATCCACGTCGAGGACGAGCTCCCCCCCGGCCGCGAGCGCCATCACGCGCTGGGCCTGGCCCGGATCTCCGTTGAGCGCGGCGCGCACCAGGCGCAGGCGGTCGGTGTCGACCTCCGTCGACGCCTCGGGCACGTAGATCGTGCCCTTGAGGCTGCACGCCAGGATCGTCAGCCGCGCCAGGTCCAACGCGCGCCGCTCGTCGAGCTGGTCGACGAGGTGCGCCGCGACGCGACGCAGATTCTCGGCGCCGAAGGCGGTGATCTGGTCGGCGTCGACGCCCAGCAGCCGCGCCAGGCTCCGCGCGAGGAACTCCGCCGCCGACGAGGTCAGCGTCGGCTCGTCGTAGACCCCCACCGCGGCGCGGCGGATGGGCTCGTAGCCGGTGGTCCACTTGACGAGCGCCGGGCGACGGGCGGCGTCGCCCTCGACCTCGGCGAGCACCTGCTCGGCCGCTCGATCCGTTCGGCGGGGGATGCCGCAATGGGCGAGGGCGTCTTCGGCCACGCGGTGCAGCCGCTTCAGCCGCGCCGGGCTGAAGCAGAGCTCCACCGCGATCGCCTGGAGCTCGTCGGTCCCTGCCTGGTTCGCCCGCGCGAGCGCGGCGCCTGCGAGCGGTCCGATGGGGCCGGCGTTGGCCTCGTCGAGGGCGCGGATCACCCGGGCGGCCCACCTCGCGACATCGGAGGGGCTGGCCGCCTTGCGCGACGCGTGGGCCAACGACTGCATGCGCGCCTTCCACGGCGCCTCGTCGTCTCCGAAGTCCCAGAGCTCCGGGGTCGGCCGCAGGAGACGGTCGCCGGTCTTGCGCAGGAGCCGGGCGACGGACGCCGACTTGCCGGAGCGCACGAAGGTCGTCAGCTCGCGCTCGACGGCCAGCGGATTCAGGGGCTCTGTGAGCACCGCGTCGGCGCCGAGCTGGAGCGCGCGGGCGAGGTCGTCGGTGGGCCACTTGGAGCCGAAGGCGAAGAGCGCAGGTCGACGGTGGCGCTCGAGGGCCGCGAGGGCCGAGGCGAAGTCGAGGGCGCCCCGCTTGGGCATCCCCCACTGCACCAACACGGCGTCGAAGCTCTCGTCACCCGCGATTCGGTCGAGGGCCGCCCTCGCCGAGCACGCCCCGACGACCTCCGCGTTGATGATCAGCTTCATGATGCGGTGGATCTCGAGGAGCCCCGTGCGCTCCCCGTGGACGGCCAGGAACCGCAGCCTCCGCCCCGACGCCGCGGCGTTGGGCTGATGGGTCTCGAGTTGGAGGGCTGGCTCGGCCACGGATGGCCAACGGCGGAGAGCGACGTCCGCCCGAATCGCCCCGGTCGATCAGGACACGGGCGCCTCGAAGCTGGCCCGCAGCCGCTCGAAGCCCTCTTCGATGCCCACGCGCGGGGCGTAGCCGAGGTCGCGCTTGGCGGCGCCGATGTCGTACCAGTGGGCGGTGGAGAGCTGCTCGGCGACGAAGCGGGTCATCATCGGCTCGGCCTCGACGCGCAGCAGGGCGTAGACCGCCTCGAGCAGCGCGCCGACGGCGTAGGCGATCCGCGGCGAGATGCGACGTCGGACGGGGGCGAGCCCCGCCGCGGCGAGGATGCCGTTGACGATCTCGTCGGTCGTGCGGGGGTCGTCGTTGCTGATGAAGTAGGCGCGGCCGGCGCAGGCGGCGTCGGGGCCGAGGCGGTCGGCGGCCAGGACATGGGCGTCGGCGGCGTTGTCGATGTAGATCGTGTCCACCCGCTTGGGCGGCCCCACGAAGCGCAGCCGCCCGCGCCGCGCGCGGTCGATGATGCGGGGGACCAGGTGGTTGTCGCCGGGACCCCACACCAGATGAGGTCGCAACGCCACCGTCGACAGCGACGGCCCGTTGGCCTGGAGCACGGCGCGCTCGGCGTCGGCCTTCGTGCGCGGATAGTGGGTCGCGAAGCGCTCGGCGTAGGGCAGCGACTCGTCGGCGCCCTCGATGTCCCCGCCGACGTGGACCACGCTGGGCGTGCTGGTGTAGACCAGCCGAGGCACGCCGTGGTCGCGGCAGGCGGCGAGCACGTTCTGGGTGCCCTGGACGTTGGTGCGCTCATAGCCAGCGCGTGCGCCCCAGACGCCGGCCTTGGCGGCCACGTGGAAGACGACGTCGCAGCCCGTGGCGGCGGCGGATACGGTGGCGGGGTCGCTCAGATCACCCCGCCGGGTCTCCACGCCCAGGGCGCGCAGCGCCGGGTAGTCACCGCGGGCGAGGCTCACCACGTCGTCGCCGCGCGCCCGGAGCTGGCGGACGATCGCGCCGCCCAGGAAGCCGCCGCCGCCGGTGACCAGCGCCCTCACAGCCGCGCCGCGGCCCAGGTCGCAAGCGTCCCGCGACCGATCTTGGCGTTGTGCCGGATGTCGACGGGGAAGCCGGGGTGGTAGAGGACGGTCTCGATCCCACGGGTGTGGTCGTGGCGGGCGCCGATCGCGAGCAGCTCGGTGGTGAGCGCCGCGCTGGCCGTGGCGCCATCCTCGAGCTCTACGCAGATCACCGGCCGCCCGCCCACGCCGACGAGGGCCGTGCGATAGACCCGGGGATGGGTGTTGAAGACCGCCTCGCAGGGCACCGTGAAGAGCGTCTCGCCGCGGGTCTGCACGCGGTGGGCCTTGCGTCCGCAGAACCAGAGCCGGCCGGCGTCGTCGAAGTAGCCCAGATCGCCCATGCGATGCGTGATGCCGTCGCCGGCGGCGTCGCGGATCTTGGCGAGGCGGGTCGACGCGTCGCGGTTGTGGTAGCGGCGGGTCGTGGTGGGGCCCTGGACGCAGACCTCGCCCACCTCCCCGGGATCGGTGAGCAAGTCGTCGGACCACACCTCGATCGGGCCGTCGTCGATGCGGATCGTCGACACGCGGTTCGGGGCGACGGGGCGCCCCACGCACACGCCCTCGCCGCGGTCGGTGCGGTCCCACAGGCCGTCGTCGGCGAGCTCGCGGCTCCCCACCGACGCCACGGGCAGGCACTCCGTGGCTCCGTAGGGCGTGAAGACCTGGGCGTCGTCGGGCAGCATCTTCAGGAAGCGCCGCATCACGGTCGCCGGGACCGGGGCGCCGGCGGAGATGACGCGTCGCAACGATGGCAGCTCGACGGAGTGGGCTTCGCCGTAGCGTCCCACTGTGTTGAGCAGGGCCGGCGAGCCGAACATGTTGGTGACGCCGAAGTCCTGGACGGCGTTGACGATTCGCGCCGGATCGACGTCGGCGGGGCGGGTGAAGTCCATGTCGGGGACCACCGTCGTCATCCCCAGCGCGGGATCGAAGAGCGCGAAGAGGGGGAAGGTGGGCAGATCGACCTCGCCGGGCTCGATGCCGTAGGCGTCACGGATCATCTCGACCTGGCGCACAAAGGTCTGGTGCTCGTAGACGGCGCCCTTGGGGACGCCGGTGCTCCCCGAAGTGAACAGCACGGCGGCCATCTCGTCGGGGCGCGTCTCGATCATGCGCCACCCGTCCTCGCGGGCCCCCGCGGCCTTGACCGCGTCGAGGGTGTGGCCCCCCCAGAAGAGCCGGCGCCCGACGGTGACCAGGGTGCGGATGCTGCCCCGGCCCCAGCCGAGGGCGACGCGGGCGGCGTGGGCGGCGGGGATGCCGATGAAGGCCTCGGGCTCGGCTTCACCGAGGCAGGTCTTCAGGTTCTTCACGCCGATGCCCGGATCCACGAGCACGGGGACCGCGCCCGCCTTGAAGATGGCGAAGGTCAGCGCGAAGAACTCCAGCGACGGCTTGACCATCAGGGCCGTTCGCACGCCGCGGCCGATGCCCACCGCCGTGAGACCGGCGGCGATGAGGTCGCTCTCCCGGTGGAGCTGCTCGAAGGTGTAGTGCGTATAGCTGACCTTGCCGTTGGCGTCGGTGCCGTGGGGGAAGACCACCGCCGCGGTGTAGGGCTGGGTCGCTGCGAGCTCGGGCAGAAACGCCGCGATATTGCAGCTATTCACCGGCGAGGAAGGCGTCCACTCGGGGCCGGATGTCGTCGCCGGCGTCCTCCAGGACGTAGTGGCCGCAGTCGGGGTAGCGGTGGACCTCGGCGTGGGGGAGGTGCTCGATCCAGGTCTGCAGGAAGGCGTCGTCGAAGACGAAGTCGCGCTCGCCCCACAGGAGCAGGACCGGCGTGTCGGCGAAGAGGGCCGGGAAGCGCGCCTCGATCTCGTTGATGAGGTCGTAGCCAGGATCCGCGGGCTTCAGCGGGATGTCCTGGACGAAGCGCAACGTCGCGATGCGGTTCTGCCAGGAGTCGTAGGGGGCGCAGTACGCATCGCGCACCTCGCGGGGGAGCCTCTTCTTGGTGACGGCCATCCGGGTAGCGCCCCGGCTGAAGGCGTTGAAGCCGCGAACGAGCACGGCGCCGAGGGCGGTGTTGCGGACCAACCAGAGTGAGACCGGGAGGCGCTCGTCCTTGGGGTTGCGGAAGGCTGCGGTGTTGAGCAGGACGATGCGGCGTACGCGCTCGGGGTGACGCACGGCCCAGCCCATGCCGATCATGCCCCCCCAGTCGTGGAGGACGAGATCGATCGGGCCCTCGGGGATCGCGTGGTCGATGAGGGCGCAGAGGTCGTCGATGCGCCGCGCGAGCGTGTACGGGTAGACGTCGTCGTCGGGCTTGTCCGAGTAGCCGCAGCCGATGTGATCGGGGACTACGCAGCGGTGGGCGTGGCTGAGGGTGCCGACGAGGTCGCGGTAGTAGAAGGACCAGGTCGGGTTGCCGTGCACCATCACGACGGCGGGACCGTCGCCGCAATCGAGGTAGTGCATGCGCACGCCGCCGTCGAGCTCGAGGTGGCGGCCCTCGAAGGGGTACAGGCTGTGGGAGACGGCGTTCACCAGACGACTTCGGCCATCGCGCAGTTGAGGCCGCTGCCGATCCCCATCAGGGCGATTCGATCGCCGCGGGCGAGGCGGCCCTCGTCGGCGAGGGTGGCCAGGACGATGGGCACGGAGGCTGGGCCGACGTTCCCGAACTCCGGGAAGATCAGGTGGGGCAGCTCGGCGTCGAAGCCGAGGGTCTTGGCGAGCTGCGTGGTGTGGCGGGAGCTGACCTGGTGGATGCACAGGTGGTCGAGATCCGCTGGCTTCCAGCCCAGCTCCTCCTGGGCGGCGACCCACGTGAGGTTCGCGAGCTCCACGCCAGCGAAGAGCAGCTTCTGGGTGTCGGTGACCATGCGGTCCATCTGGCCGCGGCAGAGTTGGTTGTGCTCGCTGGCGGCGCGGCGCACGCCGCCGAGGTAGCGATGGCCCTCGGGCTCGAGGTCGCCTCGCGAGAGCAGCACGGCGACGGCGCCCGAGCCCAGCGTGAGCGAGGCGAACTCGGAGCGGAACTGCTCCACCGTCGAGTCCGGGCGGCGCAGCCTCTCGATGGTGCTCTCGGTGGTGAAGCGTGCGCTCTCGGCGTCGACCACGAGGGCGTAGTCGATATCACCGCGCTCGAGCATCATCGACGCGACGTCCATCCCGTCGAGGAAGGCCAGACAGGCGTTGCCGAGGTCGAAGTTCATGCACGTCCGCGGCAGCTTCAAGTGGCCGTGGACCAGGCAGGCGGTGGAGGGCTCGATGAAGTCGCGGCAGACCGAGGTGTTGACGAGGAGGCCGATCTGCGCCGGATCGATCCCCGTCTGCGCGATGACCTTGCGCGCGGCGAGGGTCGCACCATCGCTCGGCTGCGCGCCCTCGTCCCAGTAGCGGCGGGCCTTGATGCCGGCGAGCTGCTCGAGGATGCCGCAGGGGATCCCGAAGCGACTCAGCGCGGAGGCGAGGCGGTCCTCGATGTCCGCGGACGTGACGCGGTGCGGTGCCTCGACGCTCGCGATTCCGGCGACGACGACGTTCTCGAACAACATGCGCCCCCCTCTCCCCTTGGGATCGCGAAGGCGCAAGTCGGCCCATCGCGGACGCGTTTGTCAATCGCGTCGACCCCAAAGGGGCGCTATGCGTGGGCTTTCAGCGCGTCGCGGCGGCTCGATGACCATCGTCCCGCGCGCCCGCGAGGGTGGCCTCCTCTTCAGCCCGGAGCGCGTCGGTCCCCTACCGGCGGCGTCGCATGAAACCCGGCCCGACGGGGCCCACTCCCAGCTTCCTCGCTCCCCCTCTCCAGTCCCGGGCGTCGTTCCGCGGCGCCCCCCACGGTGGCTGAGATACGGGAGGGGCCGCGCGGTCAACTCCTGCGTTGCTGACACGGCGTCCCTCGACGGCTATCGTTCGATCAAAGGGGAAGGAGGTGGGTCGATGGGCAAGGGGCGTGTTCGCCGACTCTTCGTGGCCGATGACCACCCGCTGCTCAGACAGGCGGTCCACCAACTCGTCGCGGACGAAGACGGGCTGGAGGTTTGTGGCGAGGCGGCGGACTACGATGCGGCGCTCGAGGGCATCGAGCGCTCGAGGCCCGACGTGGCCATCCTCGACGTGACGCTCCCCGGGGGCGACGGGTTGGAGTTGCTCAAGCAGGTCAGCCAACGATTCCCCGACGTGTCGAGCCTCATGTTCTCGGCCCACGACGAGGCGATCTACGCGGAGCGCTCGCTGCGAGCAGGGGCCCGGGGCTATCTGATGAAGACGTCCGAGTCTCGCGAGTTGCTGCGCGCGATCGAGTCCGTGCTCGCGGGGCGTGTCTATCTGAGCGCCGCGATGGTGGATCGGGCGCTGGAACGCATGAGCAAGGGGACGGCGCGCAAGCCGCAGACGTCCTGCGATGCCCTCAGCGACCGAGAATTGCAGGTCCTGCGGCTCCTCGGCGAAGGCTACAGCACCTCGAAGATCGCCAAGACGTTGTGCCTGAGCGTGAAGACGATCGAGACGTACCGCGCCCACCTGAAACGGAAGCTCGGGCTGCGCGACAGCAGCGAGCTTCTTCGCTACGCCGTGACTTGGGTCGAGCGGCCGTAGACCATCGCGGAGGCGGGAAGCGCCGGGAGGTTGAGATGGGCAGCGACGTCTGGACGGTCGCCGAACCCGAGCTCGGCTACGTGCTCGTGGTGGACGACGACCCTGGCATCCGCCGCGCGTTCGAGAGGCTCGGAGCGGAGCGGCTCCGGATCACGACCTGCGCGACGGCGGAGGAGGCGCTCCATCGATTGGGCGAGCGGCTGGTCGATGTCGTCGTGACGGAGCTGGACTTGCCGGGGATGAGCGGCCTCGAGCTGTGCGCCGAGCTGTGCCGGCAGGACCCGGACGTGCCCGTCGTCCTCCACACGGGGAACCCCGGGGGGGGCAGCGGGCACGAAGGTCCCCCGCCCTTCGCCGTGCTCGAGAAGCCGACCCCCGTCTCGAGTTGGGTCGAGACGGTCGAGCGCGCGCTGCGGTACCGACAAGCCCGCGCGACCGCCATCGCCCCCGCGGCCCGCTCGTTCGTCCACGCCGTCGCCCACGCGATGCGCCACCGAGCACGGGTTGTCGCGGTCGTCGGTGATCTCGTGGGGACGGCGGAGACGCTCGAGGAGGCCCGCGCCCTCGGGCCGGAGCTCGAGGAGGAGGCGGTGCGAATCGACGCCACCCTGGAGCACCTCCTCCTGCTCACGCACAACGGCGGACGGCCGCCGCGGGACCTCCTCGACACCGGACGGGTCGTCGCCTCTGCCCGGTCGCGGCTCACCCTCCCACTCGAGGTCGAGCTGCCTGCGGAGTGGCCGAAGGCCGTGGGGTATGAGCCGTGGGTGGAGGAGGTCTGGTTCAACCTGCTCGACAACGCGGCGCGCCATGGCGGCGCGTCGCCCCGCGCTCGAATCGAAGCCCGAACGACCGATGGGTGGGCGCGCTTCGCCCTCATCGACAACGGACCTGGGTTGCACGGACGGGACCAGCTCCGGGCGTTTGGACCCTTCGTCCGGCTGAGCGCCGCCAAGGCCGGGGACGGGCTGGGCCTGGCCGTCGTTCGGCGGTTGGTGGAGCGGATGGGCGGGGGTGTCCGCGTCTCGTCGAACCGGGAGGCAGGCGCCCGATTCGAGTTCATGCTCCCGGGCGACTCGGCGGTGCAATCTCCAGCCCATTTCGTCGAGCATCGATGAAACCGAAGACAACAACGACACTGCGCCCAGGGGTGTGCGGCTCAGTTATTGAATGGG
>CAYOBQ010000058.1:0-44576 GCA_964402225.1 uncultured Nannocystaceae bacterium
CGCCAGGATGAACGAGAACCTCACAGGCTCTCCCTCGCGAAGAAGGCCGTCGCTTCTTTCAAGATCTCGCGCTCCATGCGGAGAACCCTGTTCTCCTTGCGCAGCCGCGCGAGCTCCTGGCGCTCCTCCGTCTTCAGGGCTCCCGCCGGCCCCCGCCCCGCGTCGACATCGGCCTGGCGGACCCAAGCCCTGACGGCCGACTCGGTCAGAAGGCGTCGGAGTCCGACGCACGGTCAGGCGTGCAGCGTGGCCGCGGCGTCGAAAAGGCGGCGTAGCTCGGTGCGCCAGAACGGGAGCAGAGCGCGCTCTGCGCTGAACCGGATCCAGATGCGACCACTGGACCACTCCGCCGGGAGGCGCTGCGGCGCGTCGCCGTCGGCAGTAGCCTCAACAGCGCTGCGCAGCTCGTGGAACGCAGCGTTGGCGGGGGCCACGATGTCCAGGTAGCTGCGAACGTGGTTGCCAGGCGGCTGGACCGTCACCCGTTGGTCAACGAGCACGCCCGGGTCCACATCCAAATCGAACGGCGCCGGCGGTGGGCCGTCCCAGATGTAGTTTCCGCTAGAGTAACGAAAGGCGTTGAGGCCCTCGTCGCCGCGCGTTGGCGAGACCACTCGGTGCGCCGTCAGGTAGATCATGCGGCGCGGCGCGGCGCCACGTGGTCTCGAGGCTCGCTATCTTGTGCGCCGAGCTTCTCGGGCGCATGGATGCGCCGAGCTTCTTCCCGTCGCTGCTCGATGACCTGCTGCTCGGCGTCGGTCAACTTCCACCAGACCGCGTCCATCTCCTCCAGCAGGCGATCCTCGTCGTCCTCGGCGTCGCCGTCGAACAGGCCACGGGCGCGGCCGTCGAGCAGGCGGCGCATCAGCTCCTCGTACTCGCCTGAAGGGTCGGTCTTCACGCTAGCCTCCATCGGGGTCCAGTATCGCACAACGCCGCTTGGTAGTGCTCGACCGGCATCGCGACGGATGGCTCTACGAAACCGTGCGCGCTCGGTCGAGACGGGTCGGGGCGGTAGTCGAGGCGATCGCCCAGATCGTCCCGGTCGACGACGAAGACCGGATCCTTCCCCTCGCCGCCGAGCGCGGGCGGGCGCCGGTGTGGAGGGAGTCGGCGCGGGTCGTCCGGTGTGACGGACATTCCGCCCGTGTGTGGTTGGACGAGACCCTCGTCGGCCGCCGGTATGTCCACGCCTGGGCGCACCCCGAGTGTCCGGGCGGTCGGTCCGCAGCGCGGCCTGCTCGGGTCGGCTTGGGCGATGCGCATGGCGCGGTAGAGCGGGAGACTCTCCAGAGGGTCCACCGGGGCAGGCTACCACGTCGCCAAGAGGGCCAGACCCGCACAACCCCATGGTTGCAACCGCTTCTCTGGCCAACCAGACACGTAGGGTCCCCTGGCTTGCCGCCTGGGCACCGAGCGGTCTATTGCTGCCCGTTCCCGGGTTCGGGCCCTGCCGTCTTCGGTGCCCGGCGAATCTGGCGTAGGGCGTTGACGAGGTGGACGCGCATGTCGCGGATCATGCGTTGGCGTGTCGCGCGCAGCCACTCCGGGCGGGCGCGCTCCGTACTGTCTCCGTAGACCAGGCCCACCGCGGTGCCGCGCACCATCACCGGGTAGAAGGCGAGGGAGCGGGCACCGGTGAGCTCGAGGTACCAGCCGGGGAGGCGGTTTCGCACCGAAGGGAGGCGGGTGTCCTCGACCACGACGTCGCTGCCGTGGGCCATCGCCATCTGGAGGAGGTCGCGCTGCTCGCTGGTGTCGAAGCGGAAGGCCTGGACGAAGGCCTGATCGCACCCCAGGCCGAGGCGCCCAATCATCTCGTTGGTCTTGAAGTTCTTGAGGCCGAAGACGACCCGCTCGAAGCCCGCGCCGCGGTGCATCGCCTCCATCACCAGGCCCACCAGGGTGTTGAGGGCCGCGCCCTCGCGCGCGGCGCGGCGCACCCGCTCGGCGTAGGCGGCGAGGGCCGCGTCCGGGTCCTCCCAGACCTCACCGCTGATCTGCGTGGCGCGGTCGGTGAGCGCCTTGTGGAGCCGGGTCTTGCTGACGTCGATGTCGATGGTGGCGGTGTAGGCCTCGAACTTCTCCGCGGCGTTGGCGAGCATCGAGTCCATCTGCTTCGGGGCCAGCTTCAACCCGGTGCCGTACCGGGCCATCGCCGCCTGGAGGCGCTGGGGCTGCAAGCCGGGGGGGGCCTCGAGGGCATCGGCGACGGCGTTGGTCAGGGCGGAGAGGGCGTGCAGCCTGGCGTCGTGACCCTCGGGCGGCTTGGACTCGTCGATGGGCTTCATCGATCCGACGACCACGTCGGGGAATGAGAGCTGGTCGGCGAGGATCAAGCCGATGTCCTCGAAGGAGGCGCCGAGCACGCTACGTGAGGCCTCCTCCTCGGTCATTCGGCCCGCGGCCGTGTGTTGCTGGATCTGTGCGGCGGGTTCGGGCATGTGCAGGCCCACGAGCTGCCGGCCGAAGTTGCGGAACATCGAGCAGACGAAGGCCTCCTCGCCGTCTATGCCATCGAGCTCTTCGGCGAGCTCCCGCGCGAAGAGGCCGCTGGCGAGCGAACGCATGGCGGAGTTGAGCAGCGCGCCGTGTCCGCGCCCACCCTGATTGAGGTGTTGCCAGAACAGCAGGCTCGTCGAGATGCGCCGCACCTGCTCGAAGCCGAGCAGCATCACCGCCCGCGACACCTTCACGGTCGGGTCGTTGTGCCGCCGGTAGAAGGGGGAGTTGGCCAGCCGCAGCAGCTTCTCCGTCAACCCGAAGTCCGCCAGGACGCTGTTGGCGACGGCGCGCCCGGTCGCGTCGGGGTCGACGCAGAGCTCGTTGATCTGGTGAACGTTGCCGGCGAAGGCCGGGAAATCCGGGGCGCGGTTGATGCGCTTGATGAGCACCTCGACGGCGTGGGGCACGGCGGCGCCCGGCGGAGCGGTCGGTGGCGGAGTGGTCGCCTGGATGCGCACCGGTCCGGTGCCCACGATGCCCAGCGCGTCTCCGCCGCCGAAGCGATCGAGGGACTCGCGCACGTTGTTCATCGTCGCCGGGCGATCGGCCGGCTTCTTGGCGAGCATCTGCCGCACCAGCCGCTCGAAGTCCGGCGGGACCCGGCCCTCCGGGACCCGCTCGCCGATCCGCGTGGGCTTGGTGAAGAGCTGGGCGCGGATGAGCTCCCGGATGTTCTTCGCCGCGAAGGGCAGCGCGTTGGTCAGGAGCTGATAGATCAGCACGCCCAGGGAGTAGATGTCGCTCGACGCGGTGGCCGCGTCACCCATCAGCGTCTCGGGGGCCATCGCGTGGGGGGTGCCCATCACGACCTGGGACCCCGACTCGGTCACCGCCTTTTGCCGATGGTCCTGGCCGATGCGAGCGATGCCGAAGTCGAGGACCTTCGCGCGGTCCCGCTCGTCCCCGCGCTGGAAGAGCATGACGTTCTCTGACTTCAGATCGCGGTGGATGACGCCGTGGTCGTGGGCGTTTTGCAGCGAGGACGCGATCTGCGCGCCGATGGTCGCCACCCGGCGCCATTCCATCGGCAGATCAGCGTCGGCGAGGGTGCGACCTCGGATGTACTCCATCGCGATGTAGAGGAAGTCCGCGTGGCGCCCGAAGTCGTGGATGGTGACGGTGTTCGGGTGGTTCAGCCGGCTCGCCGCGAGGGCCTCACGCCGGAAGCTCTCCTCGTAGCGGGCCTCGCGCGTGAAGTCGGGCTTGAGCAGCTTGAGCGCGACCGGCCGATGGACCGCGGTCTGCTCCGCGAGGTAGACGTCGGCCATCCCGCCCGCGCCCAGCCACTCCATGACGCGAAAGCGCCCGTCGATGATCTGCCCGATGGGGTGCGTCGTTTCGGCAACGAGCGTGACGGCGGTGCGCGTCGGCAACACACCGCCACATTGGCTGCAGAAGATGTCGTCTGGACCCGCGTCGAGCCCGCATTTGGGGCAGTTCACGGGGCGGAGTTGACCACAGAGCTACAGGCGGAGGCCACCATCGATGTCGATGCAGCGACCGGTGAAGTAGTCGCACTCGAAGATGAATCGCACGCCGGCGAAGATCTCGTCGGGCGTGCCGACCCGGCGCAGCGGGACGCCGCGGGTCATCTTCTCGAGCATCTCGGGCTTCATGCCCTGGAGGATCGGCGTGTCGACGAAGCCGGGGGCGATGGCACCGACGCGGATGCCATAGCGCGACAGCTCCTTGGCCCAGACCACCGTGTCCGCGATGAGACCGGCCTTGGCGGCGGAGTAGTTGCCCTGCCCCATGTTGCCGACCTTGGAGATGCTCGAGATGTTCACCACGACGGCGGGGCCGCCTTCGTTCTCGACGACCCGCGAGGCCAACTCGCGGGTGCACAGGAAGGGACCCGTCAGGTCGACGTCGAGCACCATCTTCCAGCTCTTCAGGCTGAACTTCTTGACCGCTCCGGTGGTGCGGTCCTGTTTGATGATCATCCCGTCGCGGAAGATCCCGGCGTTGTTGACCAGCCCGTTGAGGCCGCCGAAGTCGCTCCAGGCCTGATCGAAGAGGGCTTCGACGGACGCCTCGTCGGCGACGTTGCAGGCGTACGTGCGCAGCGTACCGGGGAGGCCGTCGGCCTCCGACGCCAGGCTGGCGAGGCCCTCCTCGTTGACGTCGCAGGCGGCGACGCCTGCGCCGGCCTTCGCGAGGTTGAGGGCGAAGTGTCGTCCCATCCCGCTGGCGGCACCCGTGACGACGACGTTGGTTTCTTCGAGCTTCATGGCTCCCCCTTTTCGGTAGCGCTCACCGTCCGGCGGTGCAGATAGCACACCCCGGGGCGCCGGGGCCACGCCACATCTTCGCCTCACCTCCGAGAGACCCGCTGGCCCCCTTTGCAGGCCGACGGTAGGATGGGGCAGACGGCCGCTCGGAGGTAAGCGAGGTGCACATCATCGAGGTCCCGCTGATCGACCTGCCGCCGGTGACCTACCCGGAGTCGGACGGACAACCCATGGGCGAGACGGACTGGCATGTCTACCTGACCTCGGGCCTGCTGCAGATCTTCCTGGCGCGCTACCGCGACCGGGAGGATGTGCACGCCGGGGCGAACCTCTTCATGTACTTCAAGGAGGGCGACCCGACGGCGGTCGTCGCCCCCGATGTCTACGTCGCCTTTGGCGTGAAGCCCGGGAAGCGGCGGGTGTGGAAGACCTGGGAGGAGGGGCGCTTCCCCCAGGTCGTCTTCGAAGTCTGCTCGAAGGACTCGCGGCTTCGGGACGTAGGCCCCAAGCGCGGCCTCTACGAGGTCCTCGGCGTGACCGACTACTTCGTCTACGACCCGACCGGCGAGGCCCTCGAGCCACCCGTTCTCCGTGGTTGGTCCCGGCGGGGCGACGTGTTGGTGCCCATCGAGCCGCACATCAGCGACGGCCGAGTGCTGCTACGCAGCCCAGGGCTGGGTGTCGATGTCTACGACGAAGGCGATCGCATCCGGCTGGTGGACGTGGAGAGCGGCGAGCCGGTCCTCTATCACGACGAGGAGGCGGCCGCGCGGAAAACCGCAGAGACTGGGCGCCTCACGGCCGAGGCAGAGGTCGAACGGCTGCGCGCCGAGATTGAGCGGCTCAGCGCCCGATCATCTTGAGCGCGGCGCGGGCTCAGCTCAGGACCAGCCTGAAACCGATGTAGGGTGAGGGCACCTGTGGGCTCCAGGCCACGCGGGTGGTGCACACGGGCATGTGCAGCGGGAGGGCGGAGCAGCCGCCGCGGACGTAGCAGGCCTCCGGCGCCTCTCGCGCCGCCGTGAGCGTCCACTCGATCACCCCGCTGGCGAGGTCGTGCACGCCGTAGGGCGAGACGTCGTCGGGGAACAGTCCGACGTCGTGCATCTCCGGCCGCTCGCCCCGGGCGAAGCTGGGCTCGTGGCGATCGCCCCACGGCCAGAGACGCCCATCGACGCCACGGGCGGCCTTCTCCCATTCGGCGCTAGTGGGCAGCTTGTAGCGCACGGAGTCGCGCGCCGAGCGCCAGCCCGCGTAGGCGTGGGCGTCGCCCAGGGTGATCCCGGTGACTGGACGGTGTGGTGAGAACCGGCCGAAGTGGCGCACCCCCACCGGTCCCCACAGCGGCGCGCCGCCCAACGCGAGTCGGGGGAGTCGAAGCGCGTGCTGCTTGGGGTCTCGTTGGGCGAGGTCCTCGAGCCACTCGTGGTACTCGAGGCACGTCACCGGGTGAACGCCGATCTGGTAGGTCGGGAGACGCGCGTGCCGTGGCGGCTGGCCTTCGTCGAGGACCTCGTCGCCGCCGTAGAGGAACCGCCCCGCCGTCACCACGGCGAAGCCCGGCCTCGGCCGCTCGGGCCAGGTGACGTCGAGCTCGACCTGCCGATCCCGGCGCACGACGAAGGGGACCCTCAGCGTGGTGCCGCCCCCGGTGACCGTGGCGACACAGGACCCGACGGGCACGTCGGCGATCTCCAGGGGGGTGGTGCCGCGCTCGACCGTGAGGTCCGCGCGCAGGCCGCGCTCCCGCTCCTGATATCGATAGACCGCCGCGTTGAGCGTGCTGGGGCTGCTGGCGAGCGACAGCGGCGCGCCCCGCGCGAGCCAGCGTCTCATCCCGTCGTCGAGGTTCGAAAGCAGGCGGCCATAGTAGGCGGTGGCGGCGGCGTCGCGTGCGTTCTCCGCCCGCAGGTAGCGGGTCTGGAGCAGGACCGTGAGCCTCGTTCTCACCTCGGGGTGCTCGCCCGTGAGGGCCATCCGTGACTGCCGCACGGCCTCGGCGATCGTCGCCTCGACACGTTCGCGCTGGAACGCGACCTGCCGCTGCGCCTGCCAGATGAGGCGGCGGCGCTCCACAGGATCGCTCTGCTTCACCTCGTGGCTGAGGGCGTGCATCCGACCGCGGATCTGGTCGAGGCGTGCCTGCTCCTTCTCATAAGCGGCGAAGGCCTCGGTGGCTCGTCGCGCGCGCTGAGCGCTGACCGCCTGGTCCTTCTCCCGCGCCCGCGCCGATTGTTGGTAGGCGCCCAACTCGCCGGCCAGCGCTTGCGCCCCGGAGTGACGCACCTCGGGATCCATGCTCAGCGCCCGCATGACGATCGCGTCGAGGTCGCCGGGCACGTCCTGGTCGGGCGCCGCGCGGCTGGGAGGGGTCGCCCCGCCGCGGCGGACCTTCGCCAGGACCTCGTTGACCTTCTGCCCGCTGAAGGGCGGACGGTTGGCGAGCACGTGGTAGAGGATCGCGCCGAGCCCGTAGACGTCGCTCTGGGGGCCGACCATGTCCTGTAGGCCCATCGCCTGCTCCGGCGACATGTAGTAGGGCGTGCCAATGACCGAGCCCACCCGGGTGATCCGCCCCGTCTCGGCGTTCGCGAGCTCGCGCGCCTCGGGGATGTCCGCCTGGTCGGAGGGGTCGATCACCACCTGACGCGCCAGGCCCAGATCGACGACCGCCACCTCGCCGAACTCACCGATGAGGATGTTTGCCGGCTTGAGGTCGCGGTGAACCACCTTGTGGGCGTGGGCGTAGGCGACCCCCTGGCAGACACGGCGCATCACCGTGATCAGCCGATCCCGACCGAAGTCCGTCAGCATCCTGCGGTCGCCCCCGGCTCGGCCCCGCAGCACGTCTTGCAGGCTCATGCCCTCGATCACCCGCATCGCGAAGAACCGCTGCCCGCTGGGCAACACGCCCATGTCGTAGATCGGGACCATCGAGGTGTGCTGGAGGCGCCCGGTGATCCGGGCCTCCATCGAGAAGCGGTAGCAGGACAGCTTGTCGGCCCGATGCTTGTCGTGGAGGATCTTGAGCGCGACGTGTCGTTGCAGGACATCGTCGTAGGCCAGCACGACGCGGCCCATGCTCCCGCGGGCGATCTCCTCGAGCACGACGTAGCGGTCGGGCCCGATGTCGATGTCGTCGTCGTCGAGCCCGCGGTCGCGCTTCCGTTCGACGCGGCGCGCCGGTGGGACGCGGCCCATCAAAACCGACTTGCCCTCGATCGTGAGCTCCTCGGAGAGCAAGCCCGCCGCGCTGAGGTGGCTGGGGACGAAGGGTGCCGGGGCGTTGGGCACGCCCCACTCCGCGGCGGGGACGATCCGCGGCGCCTGGGCCGCGGGGCCGGCGTCGGCGTCGAGCGCCAGGCGGAAGCCGTTGGGGAGCAGCGACGTGGCGCTGGCCATCGCCGAGCGCGCGGTGAGCGTGCATTCGAAGAAGGGCAGAATCCAGCTCCCGCCACGCAGCACGCGCATCCCGTCGACGAAGCTGTCGGTGTACTCCCGGGCCATCCCGGCCAGATCGCGGACGCCGTAGACCGAGACGTCGGTGACGACGCTGCCGACGGGGCGCTGCTCGGGGCGCGCGCCGCCGGAGGCGAGGTGGTGGCAGAAGGCGGGCTCCGGTCGGTCGCCCCAGGGGAACCGGCGCCCGTCGGCGCCGCGCGCGGCCTTCTCCCATTCGAGCTCGGTGGGCAGCCGGTAGCGGCGGCCGTCGGCCCGGGAGCGCCAGGCGGCGTAGGCGAGGGCGTCGGTGTCGCTGATGCCGACGACGGGGTGGTCGGCTCGCCACTCGACCCCGACGAGATCGCGGAACGGAAGCTGGTAGCGGCCGTCGCGGGGCAGCCAGAGCGGATCGGCGCCCGGAAAGGTCCGCGGCGCGTGGCCCCGAGCGCGCGCCGGGTCCTCGGCGTGCTGGGCGTCGAGGAAGGCGCCGTAGTCGCCGAGCGTCACCAGGTCCTGCGCGAGGTAGAAGCCGGGGACGTCGCAGCGCCCGCGGGGGAGCGCGTCGACCAGGACCGCCTGTTCGCCCTCCGCCCCGGCCTGGAACGGGCCTCCGGGGACAAAGATGAAGCCCTCGGGTACCGCGCGCGGGACCTGTAGATCGAGCCGCAGCCGCTGACCCCGATCGAGGCGGACGGAGACCCGCGTCTCGATGTCGTCGTAGGTGCGCAGCACGAGCAGGTAGTTGCCGGGCTTGAGCTGCGCCATCGCGAACGGCGTGTTGCCGACCCGGCGGCCCTCGTCGGGGCACAGCACGCCCGCCTCGTCTCGGTACTGGTGGAAGATGGCGCAGAGCCCGCTCGGCGACGTGCGCACCTCGAGGTGTCCTCGGGCCTCGATCTTCTCGGCGAAGCCGCCGGGGTCGAGCTGCCCGATGCTCGCCCGGAGGTGGTCGGAGGGCATGCGCAGCCGTTGGGCTTCGGCGTCCTGGAGGGCGCGGAAGTACAGCGCGCAGAGCCCGTAGCGCGCGGGCTCGTAGCCGGGCATCGCCGACAACACCCGCGCGTAGGCGTCGTCCGCTTCGTAGAACCAGCGCTCGGTCTCGGCCCGGAGCGAGTCGACGCGGGCGCGGGCGGCGCGGGCGGCGGGGTGATCGGTGTCCGTCAGGGGCGCCCGGGTTGCCGCCTCCGCCTGCCACGCGCCCCGCAGCCGGCCCCGGGCCTCGGCGAACTGGCGAGCCGAGTGGTGGGCCTCCTCGAACAGCTCCTCGGCCCGCTCCATGCGGCGCTCTTCGGCGCGCGTCCCGTCGAGGTAGTCCTCGAGCTCGGCGGCGAACTCCTCGGCGGAGACGCGGCGGCGTGCGGGATCGCCCTCGAGGGCTTCGGTGCACACCTTCGACAGGACCTCGGGGACGTCGCGTCCGCGGTCGCCGGGGGGGATGAGGTCGCCGCGCTTGATCGCCTCGATGACCTCGGTCGAGGAGCGCCCGGCGAAGGGCGGCCGCCAGGTGAGGGCGGCGTAGAGCATCGCGCCGAGCCCCCAGACGTCGGCGGGCGGACCGCAGACCGTCAGGCCGTGCTCCAGGCGCTCCGGTGCGAGGAAGCCGAGGCCGCTGCTCACCAGATTGAGCGCCACGTCGAGTCCGTCGTCGGCGGGATCGCCCTTGCGCCGCGCGCGCTCCCAGCCGGCGAGGTGGACCTCACCGAAGTCGCCCAGCCGGACCTTCGAGGGTCGAACGTCGCGGTGGACGACGCCCTGACGATGGGCATAGGCGAGGGCCCGCGCCGCGTCCAGCAGCACCTCGAGCATCCGCATCCGGGTCCACGTCTCGCGGGCGCCGGCCTCGTCGGTCGCCCCGGCCTTCAGCACCCGGGCGAGGGTGTCGCGGGTCGCCTCCGAGGTGGCATAGAAGGGGACGCGCTCGGCGGTCTGGTCGAGCTCGTAGATGGGCTGCACGTTCTGGTGCTGGAGCACACCCTGCAACCGCGCCGCGGCGATGAACGGGCCACGCGCGATGGGCGCGTCCGGGCGCAACGCGTGGAGGACGAGGTCGCGTCCAAGCAGGAGATCTCGGCCCCGGTGGACGTCGAAGACGCGCGTACTCGCGATGACCTCGCCCAGGTCGAAGCGCGCCGACCGAGGTGCCGGCGACTCTCGCGGCAGCAGGGTCTCGATCGCCGCCGAGCTGTCGGGGAAGTTCGAGGCCCCGCTCCACGACCAGGAGTCGTCGCCGAAGACCGGCTCCGAGACCGCCTCGTCGCGCTGGAGCAGATCCGCGCGGCCGAGGTGGAGCTCGGGGACGGTGCGGTCGGCGTCCCAGCTCCACTCGTCGTCGTCGGACTGAAAGGGGAGCGAGTCGGTGGCCGAACCGAGCAGCGCGTGGATCGCGTCGAGGGTGGTCTCTCCCGCGGCGAGCTGCCGCAGGCGGGAGGCCTCGTAGCCCGACAGCAGCCCGGCGGCGACCCAGCGATCGAAGGTGTCGTCACCGAAGGGGCGCCCGAGGCGGGCGACGGCCTCGACGCCTTGCCCCGCCCGGGGCGCGAGCGCCTGGCAGAGGAGGTCGAAGAACGTGGAGCTTGCCGTCGTCAATACCCGATGAGGGCCTCGATCGCGGCCTCGACGTCGGCCGCCTGGGGCAGGATCTTGTCCTCGAGCGTGGGGTGGTAGGCGACGAAGCTGTCGAGGGCCGCGATTCGTCGCGCGGGGGCGTCGAGCCACTCGAAGAGCTCCTCGCCGATGCGCGCCGCGATCTCGGCGCCGTAGCCCCACTCGCGGCTCTCCTCGTAGACCACGAGCGCCCGGCTGGTGCGCTTCACCGACTCTGAGATCGCCGCCCAGTCGTAGGGGTTCAAGGTTCGCAGATCGAGCACGTCCACGCTGACCCCGGGGTGCCGCTTCCGGATCGCCTTCACCGCTACGGTGCTGCGGTGGACGAGGGCGCCGTAGGTGATGAGCGTGAGATCGTCGCCCTCCATCACGCGGCGCGCCTTGCCGAAGGGGATGCAGTAGTCCGGGCCGGGGTAGAGGCCCTTGTTGTACGTTTGGCGGTAGAGGTGCTTCGGCTCGAGGAAGATGACCGGGTCGTCGCAGCGGATCGCGGTGCGCAGGAGGCCGTTGGCGTCGACCGCCGTGGAGGGCATCACCACGCGCAGCCCTGGATTGTGCACGAAGAGCGTCTCGGCGCTCTGGCTGTGGTACGGGGCCCCGCCCTTCAAGTAGCCGCCGCAGGGGACCCGGATGACCACCGGCGACGACCAGCCGTCCCCGCTACGCCAACGGGTGGTGGCCAGCTCGTTTCGAATCTGCTGGTAGGCGGGCCAGATGTAGTCGAGGAACTGGATCTCGACGACCGGGCGCAAGCCTCGTTCGGCCATGCCGATGGCGCGCCCGACGATGTTCGCCTCGGCCAGGGGTGAGTTGTAGACGCGGTGGCTGCCGTGGGCGCGTTGAAGCCCGTGGGTGACCTTGAAGACGCCGCCTTTGCCCTTGCACTCGTTCAGCGCCTCGGTCCGCGACGCGTCGGCCACGTCCTCGCCGAAGAGCACGATGCGCGGATCGCGAGACATCTCGTCGTCCAGGCACGCCTTGAGCAGGTCGACCATCGTCTTGGGGCCGCGGGCCTCGTCGAAGGCGGGCGGGGTGTCGAATTGGGCCGAGGTGGGGCTGTCCTCGACGGCGTAGATGTTCTTGAGGGCGTTTTCCCCGGTGGGCGTCGGCTCGGCGAGCGCCTCGTCGGCCGCCGCGTTGATCTCGGCGTCGACCTGCGCGTGGAGCGCGTCGAAAGCCGCCTCGTCGAGGAGTCCATCGTCGTGGATCGTGCGCGCCAGGAGCCGTAGCGGATCGCGCTCGGCGTCGGCGGCGCGCTCCGCCGATGGGCGGTACATCGTCTCGTCGTCGGACATCGAGTGGCTGTAGGGGCGCACCACGTGGGCGTGGACCATCGCCGGCCCCCGGCGGGCGCGACACCACTCCGCGGCGTCGGACATCGCCCGGTAGCTGTCGGTGAGGTCGCAGCCGTCGCACTCTCGGATGAGCAGGTTGGGGAAGCTCGCCGCGAGCTTGGAGATGGAGCCGCCGGCGGTCTGGACCTCGACGGGCACGCTGATCGCGTAGCCGTTGTCCTCGATGAGGAAGATCACCGGGAGCTTCTTGTTGCAGGCCGTGTTGAGCGCCTCCCACAGCTCGCCCTCGCTGGTCGTCCCCTCGCCGGACGTGAGCAGCACCACGTCGTCGTCATGGTGGCCCCCGACGCGGGCCTTCGCCGCGGCCACCCGCTCCATGTACCAGGAGGCCTCCGCCGCTCCGGTGCCTTGGAGGAACTGCGTGCCGGTGCAGCTCGACTTGGGGAGGACGTTGAGGCGTGGATCGCTCCAGTGGTTCGGCATCTGCCGACCGTGGCTGGTCACCTCGTCCTTGGCGCCGAAGGCGGCCATGAACATCGCCTTGGGCGTCATCCCGAGCTGCAGCATCAGGGCGCGGTCGCGGTAGTAGCAGAGGAAGTAGTCGTAGGCCGGTCGCATCACCAGACCGGCGGCCGTGAGGATCGCCTCGTGCCCGGCGCCGCTGATCTGGAAGTAGCTCCGGTTCTGGCGCTTGAGGGCGATCTCCTTGTCGTCGATTCGGCGCGACAAGTAGATGTTGCGGTAGGCGGCGATGAGCTGCTCAGCCGAAAGTGCGGCCGCAGGCTCCTGCTTCGCGGTAGAAGTAGACATCGCTCCCTTACTCGTCGCGGCCCGCGCACGAATACCGGAACTGATGGCGACAGGCAACCTGACGGCGCTCTTGGTCATCCTCCTCGGGGGGCCGATCGCCCCCTGGCCGAGCCCCGATTTTCAACGGGGCGTGGTCTACAGCTCGTGGGATGGGAGCTACCCGCACCACGAGGCCCAGGTGGCCCATCTGGACCGCTTCGAGCAGCTCGGGATCACGTGGATCCAAGTCCTCACCTTCGCCCACCAACCCAGGGTCGATCGGCCCGAGATCGAGCTGATGCCCGCGCGGAAGTGGCCGCGGGCGTTCATCGACGCGGCCCGGAGGCGCGGGTTTCGCGTGCTCTTGAAGCCCCACGTGTGGAGTCGGGAGTTCTACGACGGCTCGAAACGCTGGCGCGGCTCCATCGCGATGGCGGACGAGGTGGCCTGGAAGGCCTGGTTCGCGGCTTACGAGCGCTTCATCGTCCGCGAGGCCCGCTTCGCCAAGGCCGCGGGCGTCGAGATGCTCAGCGTCGGACTGGAGTACGTCGAGGCCTCGAAGCGGGGCGCCGACTGGCGGCGACTCGTGCGCTCCGTTCGGGCGGTCTACGACGGGGCGCTGACCTACGCCGCCGACGGCAACCACGAGCTCGGGCACATCGACTTCTGGGACGCGCTGGACGTGATCGGGGTCAACGCCTACTTCAAGCTGGCGGAGGCGGACTCACCGTCGCTCTTCACGCTGCTCGTGGGCTGGGTGCCCTACCTGATCAAGATGCACGGGGCGGCGAGTCGGTCCGGCCGGCCCGTCGTGCTGACGGAGGCGGGGTACCCCTCCGTGCGGGGGGCGACCCGGGCGCCGTGGCAGTGGCCGTCGGGGAAGGAGCCCGTCGATCTCGCGCTCCAAGCGCGTGGCTACGACGCGCTGATGTGGGCCTGCACGTCGATGCCGTGGTGCCGCGGCGTCTACTGGTGGAAGTGGTACGAGCGCCCGGAGCGTACCTCCCATGCCCACGACTACGCCCCCGACGGGAAGCCCGCTGAAGCCGTTATCCGGCGCTGGTATCGGGCGAGATCTACCCAAAACTAAAAAAAACGAACGAAAAAAACATTTTGCTTCGTCCATGATGAAGAGCGTCAAGAAACTGTAAAGGCTCGGACTTGTTACGTCCGTGTAGATGACGGGACCGACCGAATCCCGAGCGACCGGGGGGTCGATGCAGGAGGCTCGCTTGCGACCAGGGGCCGAAATGGCCGGGTTGCGCATCAGGCGCGAGGTCGTCTCCGACGAGGGCGGCGTCGTGTATCTGGTGGATGGCGTCGCGGGCGACAGCTACCTCCTCGAGCCGGTCCGACGTGCGCAGCTCCCTCGGTTTCTGCGCGGCGCCGGGCGGGCCGCCTGGCATCCGGCCCTCCCCAACCTGCTGCCGCCCCTGGGCGGGATCCGCGCCGAGCCCACGGGCTTTGCGCTCGTCACCCGCCACGTCGAGGGCGCTCGTCTCGTCGACGGCCTGCCCCCCCATTCGAGTGCGCGCCTGCGGTTGGCGCGTGGCGTGGCCCGTGCGGTCGCCGGGCTGCATGCGGCGGGGTTCGTGCACGGGGCGCTGCAGTTCTCCATCGTCTACGCCGAAGACGCGAGCGGTGAGGGCTTCCTGCCGTCCTTCCCGGGCGCTCGCCCCCTCGATCCGGGCTACCTCGCCCCCGAGCTCGCGGAGCGCGGCGCGACCCCCAGCGTCGCCAGCGACATCTTCGGGCTCGGCACGGTGATCCACGCCATCCTCTACGGTGTCCCGCCACCCGGCGGCGAGCGCACCTACACCCCCGTCCCGGTCGCCGCGCCGAACCCGGTCATCGAGGGGCACCTCTACGACATGCTGGCGCCGGATCCGGGCGAGCGCCCGGCCGCCTTCGAGATGCTCTCGGCGCTCACCCGGGCCTGCGGGGCTTCCGTGGAGGACGAGGGCGCGCGGCTGGACGCGTGCGCCCTCGCCGCGCTGGATGCCCCCGCGGCCCATGCCAGCACCCGCGCGAGGTTGGGCGAGGCGCTGGGGGCCCTCCGGGCGGGGCGGGGTGCGGCCCTCTGCGTGAGCGGCGGGCCTCGCTCGGGTCGGACGACGACGACCCGCTGGCTGTGCGCGGCGGCCCTCGCCCAGGGGATCCGCGCGATCCGCGTCGACGCATCCGCGGACGACGCGCTGGTCGCGCTCGCCCGCGCGCTCGGAAGGCCGCCGCTGGGTGCGGACGCGGTCGGCTGCGCGGAGATCCTCGCGGCGGAGGCGGAGGTCGAGCCCCTGGTCGTGGTCGTCGACCGCCCGGACGCGCATCCGGCGGTCCTGGGCCGCATCTACGGCCTGCTGGGGATGGCCGCCGGCGCGGCGCCGGTGCTGGGCGTGCTCACGACCGACGCCGGGCTGGCCTACGGCCCTCGCGATGAGGCGCTGCGGCTGAAGCCCTATGGCGCCACGACCCCCGGTCACGTCGCCGACGCCCTCGGGGTGGACGCCGACGCCCTGGGCGAGTTCTTTGACCGCGTAGGCGTAGCGAGCATCGGTGACGCGGCGGACGCGCTGCAGGCGGCTCACCGACATGGGGCGTTGGCGCGGGGAGGCGCGGGCTGGTGTCTCGACTCGGCGGCGTGCGGGACGGTTCGACTGAGCGGTCTCGACGAGGCGCTTCGGCAGCGGAGCCCCGAGGCCGTCCGCGTGCTGGCGGCCGCCGCGGCGTTCGCGGCGTCGGCGCGGTCGGCGACGCTGGGAGAGCTGGCGGGGATCGAGCCCGGGGCGGCCGTGCTAGCGGTCGGTGAGTTGACGAGCAGCGGCTTCCTGCGGCGCGACGAGCACGGCTGGGTGCTCGCGCTCCCGGGGGCCGGCGACCGCGCCTTGGGCACGCTCTCCGAGGTCGAGCGGCGCGCGTTGCACGCCCGAATCGCGGAGCGCCTCACGGGCCTCGCCGCCACCCGCCACCTCACGCTCGCGGGCCAGCCGGGCTCTGCGTTGGCCATCGTCGAGGCGGCCCTCGCCCTCGACAGCCCGCTGGCGGCGCTGGCCCTGCTCGACGCGGCTCGAGAGACGGCGACCGGTGAGCGCGGGCGCGAGGTGCTGACCCTCGCCCGCGCGGATGTGCACCTCGCGCGTGGCGATCATCATGGGGCGGGCGACATCATCCGCGCCCGCCACGCGACCCACCCCACCGATCACACGGCCGTCGCCTTGGCTCGACTCCAACTGTCCCTCGGCGCGCCCGAGCGCGCGCTCGCCTCGCTGGCCGAGGTCCGCGGCGGTGCGGCCCGTGTGCTTCGGGCGCGCGCGCTGCTCCGGGTCGGCCGACCCGACGAGGCCTTCGCGACGGCGGGCGCGGCCCTGGGGCACCCCGAGCCTGCGGTCTCCGGTGGCGCCCACGCGGTGCGCGCGGAGTCGCGGCTGGCGGTGGACCCGGCGGCGGCGCAGATCGAGGCGGTCTCGGGCTTGAGGAATCTAGGGCGGGCGCATCGGGCGACGCGGGCGGATCTCCTGCGCGTGATCGGCGCCGCCCGGATCGCGCTGGGGGATCTCGACGCCGCCGCGGACGCCCTCGACCAATCACAGGCCTTGGAGCGCGGACTCGACCGGCCCGACGCCCACGTCGCGCTGCTGGAGGAGTTGGCGAGGCTGCATCGGGCGCGCGCCCATTGGGACGCGCTGCTCTCCGCCCTCGAGGGTCTGCGCTTGCGTTGCGCGCTCCAGGGGAGCCCCGGCCCCTTGGCGCGGGCGGATCTTGGCTGCGCCGTCGAGTTGCTGCGGCGCGGTGAAGCGACGCTCGCGCGGCATCGGCTCGATCGAGCGCTGTTGGCGGCGCAGAGCGCCGGGGAGGAGGCGTTGTGTGCGCGCGCCTGGCTCTACCTGGCCGACGCGCTGCGGATCGAGGGCGATCCGCGGGGGGCGGCCGACGCGTTGAATCGGGCAGAGATCGATCCGGAGCTGTACGTGGCCACGGAGCGGCGCCGCGCCGAGCTGGCGCGAGTCCGTGGCGATCTCGCGGGCGCCCGCGCGCGCTTGGAGAAGCTCGCGGAGCACCCCCGGCTGGGGATCGAGCGCGGCCCGGTGTGGCGCGCGCGCGCCGAGGTGGCCCTCACGGGCGCGCCGGTGGAGGCGGAGTGGCTCGCACGCCAGGCGATGCGCGATTGCGCCCGCTCGGCCCTTCGGCACGAGGCGGCCCTGTCCCGGGCGGCGCTGGCCTGGGCGCTGCTGGCCCAGGGGCGGACGTCCGAGGCGGCCCACGAGGCCGACGAGGCGTTGGCTGCGCTGCGCGACCTGGGGGCGGTCCTCGATGTGCGGCGGGTCGAGGCGCTGCGCGCGCGGATGCGGCCCGAGGAGGACCTCGACGCCCGGCGGCGGCGCCAGGTGCTCCTGCTCGAGCTCGCCGAGCAGGTTGGGCGCGCGGCGCCCCTCGACTCGTTGTTGCCCGAGGCTCTGACGCGGGTGGTCGATCTCGCCGGGTGCGATCGGGGCGCCTTCGTGCTCTGCGACGGGCGGGGGCGTATCCAGCGGGCGGTGACCAGCGACGGCGGGTGGATCGCCTCGGGGGAGGATCTCCCGCTCAGTCGAACGCTGGTCGCCGACGTGGTGCGGCTCGGGCGCGCCATCGTGGTGGACGACGTGGCCGACGCGCCCGAGGTGAGCGTGCGCGACAGCGTCCGCCGAGGCGGTCTCAAGGCGTTGATCGGAGTCCCGGTGGATGGGCACAGCGGCGTGATCGGCGTGCTCTACCTCGACAGCAGGCACGCCACGCCGCGCTCGCTGTCGGCGCTGCTGCCGGTGCTGGAGGCCGTCGCGCGGCTGGTCGGAACGTCCATCGAGAGCGCTCGTCTGATCCGCGACGAGCGCGAGCGGGGCGACCAGATCGGCGCCCTCGTCCGCACCATTCAGCCGGTGTTGCAGACGGTGAAGGAGAAGCTGGCGGGGCTGGCTTCGCCCCAGCCGGCGCAACGGCACGGGGCCGCGATCAGCGTGCGGAGAGCCGCTGAGCGGATGCACCATGTGGTCAACGACACGCTCGCCCTCGCGCGGTTCGAGGAGGGACGACCGCTCGGTCCGCCGGGCCCGGTGGACGTCCGTGAGGTCGTGCGCGACCGGCTCTGCGCCCTCCGGAGCGAGGCTGAGGCCTACAACGTGAGCTGGCACGTGGAGGCGGTGAGTGACCTCCCCCGAGCCTTCACCGTTCGGACCTTCCTCGAGCTCATCCTCAACCGGCTGCTCTTGTCGGCGCTGCAACGGGCGCACACCCCGAGCGAGCTGCGGATGTTGGTCGGCGTGCGTGCAGATTCGGGTCCCGCCCCGCTCGGCGCGGACGTGGTGCGGCCATTGGGTGGAACCTGCGACGCGCCGCTCCTGCCGCGGCGTGACGCGCCGTTCGTCGAGATCTCCTTCGCGATTCCGTCGCCCGATTGCGATGAAGACGCCTTGGGGCTACGTTCCGTGCGGCGCTGCGTGCAGCATCTGGGCGGGCGGGCCTGGCTCGAGCCGGCCCCCGAGCCCACCTTGATGCTCACTCTGCCCACCGCGCTCGACCCAGGGTGAAGAAACGGACGGGGTTGACCGATGGTTAGGGATGTGAACGGAGCCGACGCCATCGACGATCCGGATTACGGGCAGATCCTGCTCGATGTCGCGCTCCAGTTCGGGGCGACCCTCGACATCGACAAGCTGCTGCCCCTCGTGCTCGAGCGCGTCAATGGTCTGCTGCACGCCGACCACGCCGCCTTCGCGCTCTGCGACGCCAAGGGCCGCATTCAACGCGCGGTGCTGCACAACCTCGAGTGGGAGGGGCCGGGGCACCCGTTGCCCGTGAGCAGCGGGCTGATCAGCGAGGTGCTGGAGAACGGCAACCCGGTGGTGGTGGCGGACGCGGCCAATAACGAGGCCTTCCAAGCTCGTGAGAGCGTGCGCCTGCTCGGGCTGAGGTTCATGATGGGCGTCCCGATCCCTGCCCGCGGCGACCGGATCATCGGCGTGCTCTACGTCGACTCGAAGGCGTCGAAGGTCAAGGACCTCAACGAGGAGACGCGCCTGCTCGAGGCGCTGGGGCGCCTCGTTGGGACCGCCGTGGAGAACGCTCGGCTCTTCGAGGAGCAGCGCTACCGGACCCGCCTCCTCGCTCACCTGGTGCACGACTTTCGGACCCCGCTGTCGGTGATCCTCGCCAACGCAGAGCTCCTGGCGCGCGCTGGGGACGGCGACGAGGCCGTCGAGATGGCTCAGGACATCGCCGCCAGCGCCCAGCGCATGACGAAGATGGTCGACAACACGCTCGAGCTGTCGCGGATGGAGAGCGGCCACGAGGAGACCCACCCGGTGGCGCTGGACCTCGCGGAGAGCATCCCCGGACACGTGCGCGGCCTCGACATCGTCGCCGGCCCGCTGGAGTTGCGCTTCTCCGTGGATCTCGACCCGGATCTGCCGCCGGCGCAGACGGTCCCCGACCGCGTCTGGATCATCCTCGACAATCTGCTGTTCAACGCCCTGAAGCACGCCAAGGCTGGCAGCACCATCAAGGTCGCGGCCACGCTGCGCCCCGACGCTGGCCCCAGCGAGGCGCTCAACCGCGCCTGCGAAGGGACGGACATCATGGCCCGGCTCCCGCCGGTGGTGCCGGCCCCGGGGACGCCGTTCCTCGAGGTCTCGGTCCACAACGAGGGCCGCCCGATCGCCGACGAGGTGCTGCGCCGCATCTTCGAGGCGTACGTGCGTGGCGACGATAGCGCCCGCGGACATCGGTCGACCGGCCTGGGCATGTCGATCGTCGACCAATGCGCCCGCCACCTCGGCGGCACCGTGTGGGCGCGCTCCTCCCGCGAGGCGGGCACCCGGTTCTGCTTCACCCTGCCCACCCGGGTCCGCGTCGGCGGTGACGCCGAGGTCCAGGTCACGCGGGCCAGCGTGCTCGACCAACAGGACACCCTGCCGATGCCGAACCTCGTTCCATCGGGCGTGCGGTGATCCGGATCGGGTACGGCGCGTAACGCCCACGCTACTGTCTCGCGAGGGGAGCGCTCTCGGCGCGCGTCGCCGGTGGCGGCACGGCGCGTGCTTTGCTTCGGGGCGTGAGAACCCTCCTCCTCGTTTGCCTCGCCGCGTGCTCCCAGCCGGCGAAACCCCAGGCGCCGGCCACGCAGCCGGAGACGCCCCTCGTCGAGACGCTGCCTCCCCTCGTGCGCGGGTTGCTCCACGATCGCATGCGTCGCCACGGCCGGTCCCTCGCGGCGCTCTACGGCGCGGTGGGACGCAACGACCTCGCCGCGACCGAGGTGGCGGGGCGCGTCATCGTGGAGGAGCCTCGCCTCGCGCGCCCGACCTCCGACGACCTGCTCAACGCGCAGATTCCGGAGCGGTTCTTCGTCTTGCAAGACGACCTCTCACGTCGCGCCGCGCTCCTCGTCGACGCCGCCGCGGCTCGGGATCATGGAGCGGCGACCGTCGCCTTCGAGTCGCTCTCGTCCGCGTGCCTCAACTGTCATCGCGTCTTCTTCGAGGTGGAGCGTTGATCCAGGCCAGGAGGCGCTCGATCTCCGCGCCCTCATCCAGGCGTCTGCCACGGGTCCCCGTGGCGAGCGCCGGATCCGAGACGCGCACCCTCCCGTCGTCTGGATCGACCGCCACCACCGCCCACCGCCAACCGTAGCGCGCCGCGACGGCCTCCATCCGTTGCCACTCGGAGCCGCTGAACCTCAGCGGCAGCGTGCGGCGCTTGACCTGGAGCCCGAGGTGGGAAGCCCCGCGCAGGGCCATCAAATCGAAGGCGCCTCGCGAGGCCCGCGATTGATAGACCAGGTCGAAGCCCATCCGGGCCAGGTGTTGCGCGGCGCGTCGTTCGCCTTCGTCGCCGAGGACGGTCATGGGCACGGCGCTGCCCCCCGGAGCGCGCCATCGCAGCCAGAGCACGCCGGGCTTGGACGCGACGGCGTCGAGGGTCGCGGCGGCGGTGGTCGCGCTCCCCACGACCTTGCGACGTTCGCCCTCGAAGTAGAGCGAGAGCCGGCCGGTCTTCGTGAAGAGGATCGACAACAGGACGGCCTCGAGGGCTTCGGAGTCGTAGGGGGGCGGGGTGCGCGTGAGCTCGTCGCCCAGGAGCTGGAGAAGGGGTGCGGGCCCAGCACCGCGACCGCCTCGCGGGCGATCCCAGCTCGCGCACGGCGAAGTGTTGGAAGAATGGCGCGTGCTCCTCGAGGAGCATCTCTCGCAGCACCGTTCGCTCGGAGCCGGAGACGATGTAGCCGGTTCTCCGGTGGCGCTGCCACACGCTGCGCATGAGCGGCAGGATCCCGCCGCCCCGGCGGCCGCGGAGCCTCGCGAGCTCCTGGAACTCGTCCCAGGTGATGGCGACGTGGAGGTCGAGGGCGTCGGCCAGTCGCTCGGGCAACTCCAGGAAGAGGCGGTTGGTCTGCGGCGTGGGCGCGATCTCGGGGAGCTCGAGCACCAGTCGGGCGAGATCCTCGGGGAGCCCGGCGACGGCCCCGTAGAGCGCGGCGCGATACTCGCTCGGGGCGTCGGCCGCGGCGGCCTCGGAGGAGGTGGTGACGCGGGTCGCAGAGACCGTGTCGACGACCCGCAGCGCGTACCGCCTCAGGACGTCCGGCCCGAGGGGGGCGAGCTCGTGGGAGTCGAGGACGACGACGGCGGTGCGGGCGTTCGTTGCCCGGCGCGCCAACTCAAGCAAGAGGCTGCTCTTCCCGATCTTCCGCAGCCCCAGCAGCGCGACCCAGGATGGGGCCCCGCGCCGGAGCCGCTCGATGGTCAGGAGGAGATCGGCGAGCCCATCTTCTCGGTCGACGAGCTCAGGGGCGTTCACCGGCGTGCTGGGTCGGAACATCCAGCGAATAGGAGGAGCAAAAACACTCCGGAGCAAGATTGCTCCGGCTCGATTTGAAGCCGGAGCGAAGTAGCTCCAGAGTATGTTTGATCCGACACCGCGCTGATTCGTCGGGCGGAGGTCGCGTCGGCGTGACGTCTCCATCCGGTGGCGATACGATTCCAGGGTGGCCGACGAACGCGACCCACGCTCAATCGATCCCACCAAGCGTGACCTCGGCCGCCCCACTGGGGTCGCGCCCGTGCGGGCCATCGCGCCCGTGCGCATGCGCTCAGAGGCCGACGTGGCGTACCACGAAGTGCGCTCGCCCCCGATCCCGCCCGCCCGCACCGACTCGGCCCACATCCTCGTCCGGCAGGTGATGGCCCGCCCGGCTCTGACCCTCGATGTCAGCTCCGTCCTGGTGGATGCGGCGGCGTTGATGCAGTCCCACCGGATCGACCACGTCCCCGTCACCGAAGAGGATCGGCTCGTCGGCCTCGTCACCCGTGGCGACCTCGTGACGCGCATGCTGCGGGTGCCGGAGAGCTGGCGCGGCATCTCGCTGGCGCAGGTGATGACCCGGGAGGTGGTCACCGTCGGGCCCGCCGAGTCGCTGCGCGAGGCGTCGCGGCGGCTGATCGAGAGCCACCATGGTGGCTTGCCGGTCGTCGGTGAAGGGCGCACGGTGGTGGGCTTCCTCGCCGCGCGTGACCTGCTGCAGGTGCTCGTGAAGCGCGCTCCACTCTCGTTGTGGGTCTGAGGTCCCGTGTCGGACGGTTGACACTCGCGCGCGTGAGGCTGAGGATGCGCCGATGCTGCGCCTCATCCGCTGCGCCCTCGTGCTGGTGGCCCTCGCGCTCGCCGGCCCGAGTGCCTCGTTCGCCCAGACCGCGTCGCAGAAGCAGGCGCGAACCCTCTACGGCGAAGGGGTCGCGCTGTTCAAGTCCGGCAAGTTCGAGGAGGCGGCGGACAAATTCCAGCAAGCCTACAATCTCGATCCCGCCCCGATCCTGCTCTACAACCTCGCCCGCGCGGCTGAAGAGATGGGCAGCGCCAAAGCGGCGGTCGGCCACTACGAGGCCTACCTCATCCGCTTCCCCGAGGCCGAAGACAAGGCCGAGGTCGAGCGGCGCATCCGTACCCTCAAGGCGGTGCTCGAGGCCGCCTCGAACGGCTTCCTCTCCATCGGCGGCCTCCCGGATGGCGCCGAGGTCGCCGTCGACGGGACCGCCTTCGACCCCGGGCCGGATGGGCGCTGGAAGCTGAAGCCCGGCGACCACGAGGTCGTCGTCAGCGTCGCCGGCAAGCCACCATGGACCGCGAAGGCCACGATCCGCGACGCGGACACGACGCGCCTGGAATATGTCGCCGCCGTCGAGCCCCCGCCGCCGCCCTCGCAGGGCCCCTCGGCGATGGCCATCGGCGGGTGGAGCGCCGTCGGCGCGGGCGTCGTGGCCCTTGGGGCGGGGACCTTCTTCTACGCCCAGACCTTCTCCAACGCCGACGAATTCGATCAGGCGAAGAAGGACATCGTGACCGCGCACCTCGCCGGTGACGAGGCCGGCGTCTCGGACGCGGAGGGCCGCAAGAACCAGGCCCGCGACGACCACAGCTCGAACGGCACGCTCGCGTACGTGATGTGGGGCGTCGGCCTCGCCGCCGCGGCGACCGGGGCCACCCTCCTCGTACTCGACGACGGCGAAGCGCAGGCCGCCATCGTCCCCACCCTCGGCGGTCTGGGCGTGATCGCCCGCTTCTGACGCTCCTCCTAGGACAGCATGGCTACATACAGGGAAGCGCCCGTCGCCTCGACGAAGATGCCCACGGGCATCCCCTACATCGTCGGGAACGAGGCCGCCGAGCGATTCAGCTACTACGGCATGAAGGCGATCCTCATCGTCTTCATGACCCAATACCTCGCGGGCACCGACGGGGGTCTCGACCCGATGGTGCGCACCGAGGCGGTGGCCTGGTACCACACCTTCTCGACGGCCAACTACGCCTTCCCGATCCTCGGCGCCATCCTCTCTGATTGGCTCTGGGGCAAGTACCGCACGATCATCGCCCTCTCGATCGTGTACTGCCTCGGGCACCTCGCGCTCGCCCTCGACGAGTCGCGCACGGGGCTCACGATCGGGCTCACGCTCATCGCGATGGGCTCGGGCGGCATCAAGCCCTGCGTCTCCGCCCACGTCGGCGACCAGTTCGGCAAGACGAACGCCCACCTCATCGAGAAGATCTTCGGCTGGTTCTACTTCGCCATCAACCTGGGCGCCTTCGCGTCGAGCCTGCTGACGCCGGTCCTCCTCGACCACTTCGGCCCCCACGTCGCCTTCGGTCTCCCGGGCCTGCTGATGCTGATCGCGACCATCGTCTTCTGGATGGGTCGCCACGACTTCGTGCACATCCCCGCCCGCGGCCTGGGCTTCGTGAAGGAGGCGCTCTCTGAGGAGGGGCTCTCGATTCTCGGGCGCCTGATGATCATCTACGCCTTCGTCGCGATGTTCTGGGCGCTCTTCGACCAGACGGGCTCCACCTGGGTCCTCCAGGCGCAGTCGATGGATCGATACTTCCTCGGCGTCCACTGGCTCGAGTCGCAGATCCAGGCGATCAACCCGATCCTGGTGATGATCCTGATCCCGATCTGCGCCTACGGCATCTACCCGGCGATCTCGAAGGTCTTCCCGCTCACGCCGCTGCGGAAGATCTCCATCGGCTTCTTCATCACCGTGCCCGCCTTCCTGGTGCCCGCCTGGATTCAGACCCAGATCGACGCCGGGCTCCAGCCCAGCATCGGCTGGCAGCTCATCTCCTACCTGATCATGACGCTGGCCGAGGTCTTCGTCTCCATCACCGCCCTTGAGTTCTCCTACACCCAGGCCCCCAACAAGATGAAGTCCCTGGTGATGGGCCTGTTTCTGGCTTCCGTCGCCCTCGGGAACGCCTTCACCGCGGGGGTCAACGTCTACATCCAGGCGGAGGCGCCCGTGAAGGCGTCCCTCCCGGCGAAGGGCACCCTCGAGGTGAAGCCGGAGAAGGGCACGACCTATCAACTCGCGTGCGCCAGCGGCGGCGAGCACGTCGACACCAAGACCGAGGTGTCGATGGAGCGACCCAAGCCGCCGCCCGCCGAAGATGGGGTGGAGAAGGAGGCGGCGCCGGAGGCGAAGATCGCCCACTTCACGGCCGACGGTGCCCGCCGAGTCGTGATCCAGCCGGGGGCGAGCGTCGAGCTGAGCTGGAAGGCCGACGTCGCCGACGAGTGCGTCGCCTTCCTGCCGCAGGAGGAGAAGCTCGAGCTCAGCGGCACCAAGACGCTGACGCCGGACCGCACGCGCGTCTACGTCCTCCGCTGCACGAAGGAGGACGCCAAGAAGGCGCAGACGTTGGTCGAGGTGGTGGTCAGCGACGGGCTCGCGATACGCAGCTTCTCCGCCTCCGCTGGCACGGTGAAGCCCGGCACCCCGGTGATGCTCGCTTGGGACGCGCAGAAGGCGGAGTCCTGCGAGATCAAGGCGAAGACGCTCGAGCTCGAGGGGGCCGACTATTACCTCTTCTTCGCCGCCGCGATGGGCATCACGGCCATCCTCTTCATCTTCGTCGCCGTCTGGTACGAGCCGCGCACCCACGTCCAGGAAGAGTCGGCCGACGACGTCGCGTAGTATGGAGCGATGAAGCAGCTCGTCACGCTCACCGTGAACGGGACACGCGAGACCGTCGCGGCCCGCCCAGGCCACACCTTGCTGGAGGTGTTGCGCTACGACCTCGGCCTCCCGGGCACAAAGCAAGGCTGCGACAAGGGCGACTGCGGCGCCTGCACGGTCCTGGTCGACGGCGAGCCCATCCTCGCGTGCTGCACCCTGGCGGCCACGGTCCCGGAGGGCGCGGCGATCACCACCATCGAGGGCCTGGCGGGCCCCGGTGGGCTGGATCCGGTCCAGGAGGCCTTCGATCGATCGGGCGCCCTCCAGTGCGGGTTCTGCCAGCCGGGGATGATGCTCTCGGCCCGGGCGCTGCTCAAAGACAACCCCGATCCCACCGCCACCGACATCCGCGCGGCCCTCGGCGGGAACCTCTGCCGCTGCACCGGCTACACGCAGATCGTCGACGCGGTCCATCTGGCCGCCCGCCTGGCCCGTGGCGAGGCGGTGGCCTACGCCCCGGGCGCGGCCCCCGGCTTCAGCGTCCTCGGCGGCCGGCATCGCAAGGCCGACGGGCACGACAAGGCCACCGGGCGCGCGCTCTACGCCGACGACATCTCCCCGCCGGGGATGCTTCACGCCAAGATCCTGCGCAGCCCCCACGCCCACGCCCGCATCGTCTCCATCGACGCCTCGGCGGCCCTCGCCCTCGAGGGGGTCAGCGCGGTCCTCACGGGCGACGAGCTGCCCACGCTCTACGGCGTGATCCCGTGGACCCAGGACGAGCAGGCGCTGTGCACCGACCGCGCGCGTTTCGTGGGCGACGAGGTGGCCGCCGTCTGCGCCGTCGATGAGGAGGCCGCCCTGGCCGCCCTCGACCTGATCGCCGTCGAGTACGAAGTGCTGCCCGCCTTGATGACGCCCGAAGCGGCGCTGGCCGACGACGCTCCCCTCCTCTTCCCCGGACGCAAGCACGGTAACCTCACGAAGCGGGTCAAGCTCGACTTCGGCGACGTCGACGCGGGCATCGCCCGTGCCCACGCGACGGTCAGCGGCGAGTACTTCTTCGGCGGCACCGCCCACGCGCCGATAGAGCCCCACTGCGCCGTCGCCGAGTACGACAGCCGTGGCCTGCTCACGGTCACCTCGAGCACGCAGATCCCCCACTACCTGCACCGCACGCTATCGCGCGTCCTCGATCTGCCGCCGGACCGCGTGCGGGTCGTCCAGCCGGCCCTCGGGGGTGCCTTTGGGGGCAAGTCCGACCCCTTCGGCCACGAGCTCGTCGCCGCGAAGCTGGCGATGAAGACCGGCCGCCCGGTGAAGGTGCTCCTCAGTCGTGAGGAGACCTTCTACACCCACCGTGGCCGCCACCCGATGCGGATGAAGATGACCCTCGCCGCCGACGCCGACGGTCGCCTCACGGCCCTCGACAGCGACATCCTCATCGATGGTGGCGCCTACACCTCCTTCGGCCTCGTCACCGCCTACTACTCGGGGCAGCTCCTCACGGCGCCGACGGACTTCGAGACCTATCGCTTCGACGCCCGCCGCGTCTTCACCAACAAGCCGCCCTGTGGTCCCAAGCGGGGGCACGGCTCCGTGCAGCCGCGCTTCGCCTTCGAGATCCAGCTCGACCGCATGGCGGAGCGCCTCGGCTGCGACCCCATCGAGCTCCGCCGCCGCAACGACGTGGGCCCCGACACCACCACCGTCAATGGCCAGCGGATCACCAGCAACGGCTTCCTCGAGTGCCTGCGCGTCGTCGAGGAGGCCAGCGGCTGGAGGGCCCGCCGCGGGAAGCTGCCCTTCGGGCGTGGGCTGGGCGTCGCCGGGAGCACCTACATCTCCGGCACCGCCTACCCCGTCTACCCCAACGAGATGCCCCAATCCGGCGTGCAGATCCGCCTCGACCGCAGCGGGCGCGCCCAGGTAATGTGCGGCGCCAGCGACATCGGCCAGGGCTCGGACACGATGCTGCAGATGGTGGTCGCCGAGGAGCTGGGGATCCTCCCCGACCAGGTGCGGGTCACGAGCAGCGACACCGACCTCACGCCGGTCGATCTCGGGGCGTATTCCAGTCGCGTCACGTTCATGGCCGGCAACGCGTGCCGTCAGGCCGCGCGCGCGCTGGCGGGCAAGCTCCGTGAGGTCGTGGCCGCGAAGCTCGAGCTCCCGGCCAACCAGATCGCCTGCGGCAACAAGCGCTGGTTCTTCACGGGCGACCCGGACCGCGGGATTGACGCGGCGGAGGCTTTCGCCCTCGCGGAGGCCACCTTCGGCACCCTGGGCGCCACCGGTGGCTACCGCACCGACGCCACCCTCGGCGGCGACTACCGGGGGGGGACGATCGGCGCCTCCCCCGCCTACTCCTTCACCGCCCATGTGGCCGAGGTCGAGGTCGACCCGGAGACCGGCTGGATCGACGTCAAGAAGGTGTGGGCGGCCCACGATTGCGGGTTCGCGCTCAACCCCACCTTGGTGGAGGGGCAGATCGCCGGCTCGGTCTACATGGGCTGGGCCGAGGCGGTCATGGAGGAGCACGCCTTCGTGGAGGGCGGCCACAACCCGGGGCTCCTCCGTGGGCCCAACCTGCTCGACTACCGCATCCCCACCAGCGTCGAGAGCCCGGAGATCGAGTGCTTCATCGTCGAGTCGCAGGACCCCAACGGGCCCTACGGCGCGAAGGAAGCGGGGGAGGGCCCGCTGCACCCCGTCCTGCCAGCGATCGCGAACGCTGTCTACGACGCGGTGGGGGTGCGCCTCACGACGCTGCCCTTCCACCCATCGGTGGTCAGGGCCGCGCTGCGCGAGGCCGGCAAGTGCTGAGGATCGCCCCCACCTTCGAGGTTCGGAACCCGCAGACGCTCGATGAAGCGCTGGCGCTGCTCGGCGAGCACGGTTCCGGCGCGCGCCTCATCGCCGGTGGGACCGATCTGCTGCCCAACATCAAGCACGGGTTGCACGCGCCCACGCTCCTGGTCAACCTCAAGTCCGTCGCTGGCCTCGACGGCGTCGACCTCGATGGCGACATCCTCGCCTTCGGTGCCCTGGTCCCCCTCGAGCGCCTCGCCTCGGACCCCGCCATTCGTGCGGTCCTGCCCGCCCTCGCCGACGCGGCGAGCCAGGTCGCGGGACCCCAGCATCGGCGCATGGGTACCCTCGGCGGCAACGTCTGCCTGGACACGCGGTGCGTCTACCTCAACCAGACCTACTTCTGGCGCAGCGCCCTGGGCTTCTGCATCAAGAAGGACGGCACCGAGTGCCACGTCACGAAGGTGGGCAAGAAGTGCGTCGCGGCGGCGAGCAACGACACCGCCCCCGCGCTCACCGTGCTCGGGGCCAGCGTAGAGTTGGCGAGCCCGCGCGGCACGCGCGCCCTCGGCCTAGACGCCTTCTATTTGAATGATGGCGTCGCAAACACCGTCATCGAGGCCGACGAGGTGCTCACGCGCATCCTCGTGCCGCGGCCGGCATCTGATCGGCGCACGGCGTTCCAAAAGCTTCGCATCCGAGGGTCGATCGACTTCCCCATGCTCAACCTCGCCCTGGCCTTCAACCTCGACGACGCTGGCTTCCTCTCTGCGCCGGACGTCGTCGTTGGCGCCATCGCGGCGCGACCGCGGCGGGTCAAGCGGCTGCCCGAGGGGAAGCTCGACGCCGCGTTGGTCGACGCGTTCTGCGAGACCGCCTTCAAGCAGGTGCGCCCGCTCACCAACATCAACGGTGACGTGGCCTGGCGCCGGGAGATGGTGCCGGTCCTGATGCGGCGAGCCTTCGAGTCTGCCGCGCCGTGACGTCGCTCCTCCTCGCCGCCTTCTTGCTCGCCGCGCCCGTCGTGGGCCCCGGCACCACGAGCCACACGGTCGAGGCCACCAAGTCGAAGACGAAGCGGAAGAAGAAGGCGCGTCGTAAACGCAAAAAGAAGAGCCGCAAGAAGAAGAAGAAGCGCGCCGTCAAGCGCTTCCATATGACGTTGCACCACGCCAACACCAAGGAGAAGCTGCGCAACCTGTGGGTGATCCGGTCGGACCCCAAGAACAGGAACAAGCAATGGGTCGGGAAGCGAGCGCGCAAGCGCCTCACACACTTCCTTCGCGATTGGCGGACGGGCCGCACCAAGTACGTCCCCGAGCGGCTGCTCTGGTATCTCTACCTCGTCCAGCAGCACTTCGACGCGCCCATCGAGGTGGTCAGCGGCTACCGTCATAAGGAGCGCAAGAGCAGCCGCCACAAACAGGGACGTGCGGTCGACTTCCGGGTCATTGGCGTCAAGCCCAAAGCGCTGTGGAAGTACTGCAAACGCTTCGACAACGTGGGCCTGGGTTGGTATCCAAACTCACGATTCGTGCACCTCGACGTGCGGAAACGGTCGTACTACTGGGTGGATGACTCCGGCCCCGGTGAAGACGCCGAATACCGCGACGACGTGGCACAACGCCGGCAGCCAAAAAGGAAGAAGAGGAAGTGAGCTTCTACCCCTTCATCGAGCTCTCCTACGCCTGCTCCGACGCCGACGCGCAGGAGCGATTCTGGTGCGACCTCTTCGACGGTGAGGTCCTCTTCCGCGGCCAGATGATGGGGCAGCCCTTCTCCCGCATCATGGTCTGCGGCGTCTCGCTGGTCTTCCGCGAGGATCCTGACTTCGTCACACCGCCGGGCCCCGGGGATGAGTTCGGGTATCGAGAGCACATCGGCCTGCGCGTGGACGATCTCGACGCCGCCATCGCCGAGCTCGAGGCCAAAGGCGCCCACTTCACGCTCACCCCCGCGAGGGTCCGCGAGCTCCAGCAGATGAAGCAGGACGACGGCCGCAAGTTCCTCGAGACCACCTACATCGCGCCACCGCTCACGGCGGCGCGGATCGCCGCCGGCGAGTTCAAGCACGACGTCGCGATCCTCGTGGGCCCGGACAACATCTGGGTCGAGCTCAACCAGATCAAGGAGCCGGACGACACCCGCTGGTACCCCGGCTCGTAGCTGTTTCGGTTGCTGCGCCTTCCTGTACTCGCGGTGGTCTGGCTGCTGCTGCTGCCGTTCACGCTGCCGAGGTTCCTGCTCTCGAAGCTGCGCCGGCGCCGGCTGGCGCTCCTGGTCGACCTCGAGGGCCGCCACCACCACCGGCCGCGCCCCACCAACCCGTTGCGGCCCAGGCCGGTCGGTGTTCCCCGCGCCATCCTGCGTGAGCGCCTGCGACGCGCGGCGACGGACGCTCGGATCGAGGTCGTCCGAGTGCGCGTCGCCCACTTGACGGGAGGCTGGGCGGAGTCCTATGAGCTCCGTCGCGCCCTCGTCGACATCCGCGCCGCGGGGAAGCGCGTCGTCGCCTTCGTACCCGCGCCGGACACCCGGGCGCTGTGGGTCGCGAGCGCCGCCGACGAGGTGCTCATCTCCCCCGATGTCCCGGTCGCCGCCGCTGGGGTCTCCGCCTCGGTCTCCTTCTATGGCGGGATGCTCGGCCGCGCTGGCCTCGACTTCGAGGTGGTCACGGCGGGCGCCTTCAAGTCCGCCCTCGAAGGGCTCAGTCGCTCCGCGCCCTCCGACCCCAACCGGGAGGCCCTCGAGGCGCTCCTCGACGACCTCTACGGTGGGCTGACCGACGACATGGCCGCGGGGCGGGGCGTCGAAGCCGAGGCGGTCCGCGCCGCCTTCGACGCTGGGCCACACCTGCCCGCCGGGGCCGTCGAGGCGGGCCTGGCAGACGCCCTGGTCGCCGAGGACGAGCTCCCGGACCACCTGGGGTATGGCGACGACGGCGACCTCGGGGCGGTGTCGCTCACCGACTACGGTGGCGCGCCGCGTCCGTGGCCGCGGATCCGCTGGCGCCGCCCGAAGCTGGCGCTGGTCGAGGTCCGGGGCAACATCCGGGACGGACGGCACGACGACCCGAACCCCAGCGGGGCGACCACCCGTGCGGTTTGCGATGCCCTCGACGCCGCCCGCAGGAACCGTCGGATCAAGGGGGTCCTCCTCCACGTGGACAGCCGAGGGGGCAGCGCGACGGCCAGCGAGCGCATGTGGCGGGCTGTGCGGCGCCTCGCCGCGGAGAAGCCGGTCGTCGCGTGGATGGGCGACGCGGCGGCGAGCGGCGGGTACTACGTCGCCTGCGCCGCGCACACCGTCGTCGCGGCGCCGGGCACGCTCACGGGCTCGATCGGCGTCCTCGCGGCCAAACCGGTCACCCAGCGGCTCTTCGAGCGGCTGGGGATCGAGGTCTTGCACCTGGAGCGGGGCCCGCAGTCTTCGATGTTCAGCCCCACCCGGGGCTTCTCACCGCCCGAGCGCGAAGCGATGGCCGCCACCGTGGGTCACTTCTACGACCTGTTCCTGCGCCGGGTCGGCGAGTCCCGGGATCGTTCGGTGGAGAGCGTGCACGAGGTCGCGCAAGGGCGCGTTTGGACCGGCACCCAGGCCCTGGCCCACGGGCTCGTGGACAGCGTCGGCGACGAGGGCGACGCCCTACGCCTCCTCGCTGAGCGGGCGGGCGTCTCCGGTGTGCCGCGGCTTCGGGTCATCGGCCCGAGACGCGACCTGCGACGACTGCTCCCCCTCGGGGCCGCCGCGCCGTGGCTCGAGCTCTGGTCGATGACCCGCGAGAGCCACGCCCTCGCGTGGTGCCCCGTCGAGCTCGAGTAGCGACGAGGTGGTGCCGACGGGCGACTTGGCAGTAAAAGGGCCCGATGGGGGTCATTGTCTACGAACGCACAGGCAAGGGTCATAGCCTCGCGGCTCGGCTCGTCGTAGGGCGCAGCTCCGCGTGCGGGTTGCAGCTCTCGGGGCGCAAGGTCAGCGGGGAGCACGCGGTCATCAGTTGGGACGGGACGCGCTGGTGCGTGCGCGACCTCGCCAGCACGAACGGGACCTGGGTCGCCGGTCGCCGCCTCGAGCGGGGGGAGAGCACGCCGATCGGAGAGGGCGGCGCCCTCGCGTTCGGCGATCTGGGTGATCCCTGGACGCTCAGTGACGCGGGACCACCGGAGGCCGCCGCGCGGTCGGTCGGAGGGCGGGAGCGACGTCAAGCGGTCCAGGGGCTGCTCCTGTTGCCATCCCCGGAGTCGCCGGACGTCACGGTCTACGCCCACGAGTCGGGGTGGATGGCGGAGGAGGAGGGGCGCCTCTATCCGGTGAGCGACCAGCAGGTCGTCTACGCGGGTGGGACGGGGTGGCGGTTGTCGCTCCCGCTGGCCCTCGAGGGCACGCTCAACGACGCGATGGCGGCGGGCTCGATTCTGGTGCTGACGCGCTTTCGCTTCGGCGTGAGCCGCGACCAGGAGTACGTCCGCGTGGAGATCAACACGGGCCCCGGGTGGCGCGAGCTCAGCACGCGGTCGCACCACTACTTGCTGTACTTGCTCGCCAAGGCGCGGGTCGACGACGACGAGGCGTCGGAGTCGGAGCGTGGCTGGCTCCACGTCGAGGAGTTGGCCACGATGGCGGGGATGGAGCCGCCCAGCATCAACGTCTACGTGAGCCGGGCGCGGCAGCAGGTCGCGGAGGCGGGCGTCCAGGGGGCGGCGGGCCTCATCGAGCGACGGCCTGGCACGGGGATGCTCCGCTTCGGCGCCCCCAGCATCGAGGTCGCAGCGCTCTAGCGCACGCCCTGGGCCAGGTTCGGATTGCGCCCGAAGAGGTAGAGCGCGGTGACCATCAGCACCAGGCCGAGGGCGTAGCAGGCTGCGAGTGGGAGGCCGACGGCGTAGCCGAGATAGCCCGCGAGGCCAGCGGCGACCATGGCGAGGGTGGCGTAGGGGAGCTGGGTGCGCACATGCGCCAGGTGCGGGCAGCCGCAGGCGGTGGACGAGAGCACGGTGGTGTCGGAGATCGGGGAGCAGTGGTCGCCCCAGATCGCGCCGTCCAGCACCGCGCCGAGGCAGGCCAGCACGATGATCGGTTCCCCCGAGAGGGTGGCCGCGAGGGGGGCCGCGACGGGGAGGACGAGGGCCATCGTGCCCCAGGAGGTGCCGGTGGAGAACGCGACGACGCCCGCCAGGACGAAGACGATGAAGGGCAGCAGGACGGGGGGGACCGCGTCACCGACCAGGGCGACGATGGCCATGCCGGTGCCGAGGTCGTCGCAGACGGTCTTGATCGACCACGCGAGGACCAGGATCGCGGCGGCGTCGCCCAGCGTTCGAATGCCGTCCCCGTAGGCGACGACGGCCTCACGGAAGCTGAGGAGACGTTGGGCGACGGCCATCCAGATGGCGACGGCGCCCCCGACGAGGGACGAGACGAGCAGGATCAGCGGGACGTCGTCGCTCGCCTTCTCCATGACCGTGCGCCAGCTCTCGAGGGAGAACAGGTGGAAGTCGGCCATCCCACGGGTGCCGAGGTCGAGGATGAGGCCGAGGATGAGGGCGAGGACGAGGCCGATGGGGATGAGGGCGTTTCGCGCCTTCGCGGTGACGCCGTCCTTCTCGAGGCTGGAGACGTCATCGGAGGCATGGCCGTCGGGCACGAGGGCGCCGCCGGAGCGGGCGCGACGCTCCGCGGCGTACATGGGGCCGAAGTCTCGACCGGTCCAGGCACCGAGGAAGACGAGGGCGAGGGCGAAGAAGCAGTAGAAGCGGAGCGGCAGGATCTCGAAGAACATCTCGTAGCCGCTGCCCGGCATGTTGGGGACCGCGTTGAGGGTGCCCAGCAGGTCCTCGAAGAGGCCGACCTCGTAGCCGATCCAGGTCGAGATGACCGCGACGCCGGCGATGGGGGCGCTGGTGGAGTCGACGATGTAGGCGAGCTTCTCGCGGCTGAGCCGCAGCCGGTCGGTGAGGGAGCGCGCCGTGGTGCCGACGACGACGGTGTTTGCGTAGTCGTCGAAGAAGACCGCCGTGCCCATCACCGCGGTCACGGCCTGGGCGCTGCGCGGACCGCGCGCGAAGGGCGACATCAGGTTGACGAGGCCGCGCGTGCCGCCCATGCGGCCGACCACCGCGACGAGGCCCACGAGGGCAAAGGTGAAGGCGAGGATCTTGAGGTTGAAGGCGTCCGTGAGGACGCGCCCGAAGTAGCCGTCGACGGGGAAGGACTGGCTGCCGAACCAATGGAAACCGACGCCGAGCAGGCTGCGCAGTTCGACCCAGCAGGCGACGAAGGGATCGAAGCCGTGCATCACGATCGCGCCGGAGAGCACGGCGAGGAACAGCGCGAGGATGACCCGGCGTACGGCGACGGCGAGCAGCAGGGCGACGAGGGGCGGCAGGAGAGACCAGGCGTCGCCGAGGCGCGCCTTGCCGGTGTGGGTCTTGGCCCCCACGCTGCCCTCGAAGTGGAGGTTGGTACCCGAGACGCGGGTGGCGAGCTTCAGGGTAGGCGGTCGCACCAGGCCGTCGACCCAGGTGAACCCGGTGGCCTGCGGGCGCTGGACCGAGCGCCAGGCGGACAGGCGTTGTCCCTTCTTTGCCTTGATCGACGGCTCTATGGCGCGGGCGAGCAGGCGCTTCTCGTCGCCCGTCGCCTCGATCACCGCCGGCGCTTCGGGGGCGGCCCCCTTGGGCTGGAGGGCCTCGAGCCCCGCGCGCGCGAGACGATCGACCGTGTGCTTGCGGACCACGGCCCGATCGATCGGGAGGAGACCCGTCGCGGCGATGAGCACCGCGCCCACGCCCAGGATGATGGACGAACGTCTGTCGAGCATTGATGAGCACCATGGCACGAGCGTGGCGCGCTGTCATTCGCTCGTTGAGTTGCGTATGCTTGTCGCAAATGTCAGGTGTACTTGTCAGCCGGGTTCGAGAACGCCGGAAGGCGCTCGGGCTGACCCAACAGGCGCTCGCCGTGCGGGTCGGGATCAGCCGCCAGGCGCTGGGCGCCCTCGAGTCGGGGCGATCGGCGCCGTCGGTGGCCGTGGCGCTGCGTCTGGCTCGGGCGTTGGACACCGCGGTCGAGGCGCTCTTCGCGGTCGACGAGGCCTCGTGTTGGGCGACGCTGGCCCACGAAGGCGGCCCGCGCGTCGCCCTCGCCCAGGGGGCCGACGGCTGGGTCGCGCACCCGCTGCCGGCGGACGCGCTCCACGTCCCGGCGGATGGGCTGGTGGTCGAGCGGGAGGGTCCGCGGGCGCGGGTCCGACTGCTCGATCCGAGCTCGGGGCGGCGCCTCGTCCTTTTGGGGTGCGACCCGGCGCTGGGCCTGCTCGCCGCGCGCACCGACGCGCGCTGGTTGCCGGCGCCGAGCCTCGACGCCATCGAGTCCCTGGCGGCCGGGCACGTGCACCTCGCCGGGGCGCATTTGCGGGAGGGGGACGAGTACAACGCGCCCTTCGTCCGGCGACGATTCGACGCAGACTCGATGTGCCTGGTGCACGTCGCGACCTCCGAGGCGGGGCTGGCGGTCGCGCCGGGCAACCCCCTGGGGGTTCGCGGCGCGGCGGATCTGGCGGGGCTGCGGGTCGTCAACCGCCCAGCCACGGCCGAGGCCCGGCGGTTGTTGGACCGAGCGCTGCTCGAGGCCGGCGTACCCCCGTCGTCGCTGGCCGGCTACGACATCGAGCTCCCCGGCCACGCGGCCGTCGCGCGCGCCGTGGCCAACGGGGTGGCCGACGCGGGCGTGACGGTGCGTGCCGCGGCGGCGGCCCTGGGCTTGGACTTCGTCCCCCTCGCCCGCGAGCGGTTCGACCTGGTCGTGTCCCGCGAGATGGCGGAGGATCCCCGCGTCGGGCGCCTGATCGATACGCTCGGCCGCCGGACGTTCCGGGACGAGGTCGCGTCTCTCCCCGGCTACGGGACGGGCGGCTCCGGCGAGGTGGTCGTCGTATGAGGTGGCTGCTCGCGTTGTTGCTCCTCGGCTGCGGGGAGACGCCGACGACGGTCTTCGCGGCGGCCTCGCTCACCGATGCGCTGGGCGAGCTCGGGGGCGCGCGCTTTCATTTCGCCGGGAGCCATCGCCTGCTCCTGCAGATCGAGCAGGGCGCGCCCGCGGACGTGGTGGTGGTCGCCGACGCCGAGATGTTGCCCGACGCCGTCACGGTGACCTGCAACGCGCCGGTGGTGGTCGTGCCGCGCGGCAACCCGGCGGGCATCACCGGGGTGGCCGACCTGGCGCGGGCCCACCGGTTGGTGCTCGGGGTGCCCGAGGTCCCCGTTGGACGTCACGCGGCGGCGCTGGTCGACTCGGTGCCCGGGCTACGGTCGCGGCTGCGGGTGGCCTCCTACGCCCTCGATGCCCGGCAGGTGCTCGCCGCCGTCGCGTTGGGGGAGGCGGACGCAGGCGTCGTCTACCGCACCGACGCGACGGCCCGCGAAGAGGTGGAGGTCATCGAGGTGGAGCCGGCGCTGCGACGGGTCGCTCGCTACGGCGCGCAGGCACGAACGCCGCGCGGGCGTGCCTGGCTCGCGCGGCTGCGATCCGATGAGGGCCGCCGCGCCCTCGCCCGCCACGGGTTCTCGGCATGCCGTGCGAGTGTCATAAACTCACAGTCAGATCGCAGGGGCCCCCCCACTAGCTATATCGGCCAATCGCGACCGCTGTTGCGCAAAAGGTGAGGGACTCGACAACGAGGACCTCGCAGTTGACCCGGGCGTGGCCCATCGTCGGCGGGGCGCTGGCGGTGTTGCTGGTCGCGGCGCTGTTGCTGCCCATCATCGCGCTGTTGATCAGTGGCGCGGGGGATCTCGTCGATGGCCTTCGCTCGCCGCTCGTGGCTCCGGCGCTGCGGCTCAGCCTCGCGACCTCGGCGGTGTCGCTGGTGTTGGTCGTCCTGTGCGGGACCCCCCTCGCGTGGGCGTTGGCGCAGCGGCGCGCGGGCTGGCTGGAGAGCCTGCTCCGCCTGCCGATGGTCGTGCCGCCGGCGGTCGCGGGCATCGCGCTGCTGATGGCGTTCGGGCGTGCCGGCCTCCTGGGGACCTCCCTCACCTTCACGACCGCGGCGGTGGTGCTGGCCCAGGTCTTTGTCGCGGCGCCGTTCTACCTGCAGGCGGCGGTCGAGGCGTTCCGCGGCGTCGACCCGGATCTGTTGTCCGTGGCCCGGAGCCTCGGGGCGTGGGGTCCTCGGCGCTTCTTCGAGGTGGCGCTCCCGATCGCCGCGCCGGGCTTGGTGTCCGGGGCGGCGATGTGCTGGGCCCGGGCGCTGGGGGAGTTCGGCGCGACGCTGATGTTCGCCGGGAATCTCCAAGGCACGACCCAGACCATGCCGCTGGCGATCTACACCGCGATGACGAGCGACATGGCGGCGGCCCGAGCGCTATCCGTGGTGCTGATGGTGGTCGCGTTCTCCTTGCTGCTCGTCATGCGCCGGAGAGCGACGTGAGCCTGGTCGCCGATCTGCGTGGTCGCGTGGCGGACTTTGCGCTCACGGTCCGACTGGAGACCCACGGAACGCTGGCGCTCGTGGGCCCGAACGGGGCCGGCAAGAGCACCGCGCTGCGGGCCCTGCTGGGCGTGATCCCCGTGGAGGGCACGCTCTCCCTCGATGGGCGCGATCTCGTGGGCGTGCCGACCGAGGACCGCCAGATCGGCTACGTTCCCCAGGACGGCGGGCTCTTTCCTCACCTCGACGTGGCGCGGAACGTGGCCTTCGGCCTCCCTCGGGGTCAGGCCGTCGACGCGCTCCTGGCCGACTTCGGCTTGGAGGCCCTCGCGGGGCGGCGGCCCAAGGGTCTCTCTGGCGGGGAGCGGCAGCGCGTCGCCCTCGCACGGGCGGTGGCCCCCCACCCCCGGGCGCTGCTGCTCGATGAACCTCTCGCCGCCCTTGATGTCGACGCCCGGACAGCGCTGCGCGCCGGCCTCCGCGCCCGGCTGGGGAGGCTCGCGATCCCCTGCGTCGTGGTCAGTCACGATCCCGCGGAGGTCCGCGCCCTGGCCGATGAGGTCGCCGTGATGGAGGCGGGCGAGGTCGTGCAATGCGGGACGCCCGACGAGCTGGCGGCCGACCCCGCGTCGGCCTTCGTACGCGCCTTCTTTGGGTAGATCGGGGCCGTCCGCGTTCCGCGAAGTTCTACACCGGGGCCAAGTGCAGCTACGATGTCGATGGCAGACACGGTCGGGGGAGTCGAGGAAGCGATGCAGTTGGCCGCCGTGAGCCCGACCGGGCACGCGCTCGAGTCGTTTCAGCGCGAGCCGTGGCACTTCGGCAAGTGCCTTCGCGCGCTGTGCTTCCTCGCGCGCGGCGCCGCCAGAGGCGAGGCCCGAGAAGTGGCCGGGGCCTTCGCCCGCGCCTGCGCGGTCGCGGATGGCCCCGCGGATCTGCTTGTCGACTTCGCGGGCCGCGTCCCGACCCGGACCTACGACCGCGGCGCCCCGATCTATCAGGAGGGGGAGCGCGACGACGCCCTCTGTGTGCTGCTCTCGGGGGAGGTCGCGCTGCGCCGCGCGACCGTTGGTGAGCTTCGCCGACTGTCCTATGCCGGGCTCTTCGGCGCCGTCTCGGCCCTCTACGGGGTGGACCGCACGGAGTCAGCCGTCGCGCTGTCGCCCTGCGAGGTCGCGATCCTGCCGAAGGCTCCATTGTGGGCCTTGGCCGAGCGAATGTCGTCGGTCGGCCGGTGTGTCCGGGCGGTCGCCGAGGAGGGCTTGCTACACGATCTCTTCCCCGCCGGTTCGCCCTTCGGGGGCCTGGACGACGAGCTCAAGCGCACGCTGCTGCACCGTTGTGGCGCCCGCACGGTCGAACGCGGCACCCACCTCTTGCGTCAGGAGCACAAGCCGGCGGCCTGCGTCTCCATCCTCTCGGGACGCGCGCAGACCTGGCGGACCACCGCGGACGCGGCGCGCGAGATCGGGAGCCCGCTGGGTCCAGGCGATCTTTTCGGGGCCCGCGCCGTGCTCCGCGATCGGCCCGCTGGCTACCACGTGCTCACGAGCAGTCGAGTGACGTTGTTCGGGATCCGGCCGGAGGACGTCTGTGCCCTCGCCGAGCAGAGTGCGACCGTGCGCCGCGCCCTGCTCGCCAGCGGGCCCCTATTCGATCAGTAGCGACCGCTGACGGAGAGGAAGTACTCGGTCTCGTCGCGGTGGGCGATGAACGTGTTCACCACCCCGTTTCGAAGGACCGAGCCGGCCTGCTCGGCGCCGACGGCGACGGTGACGTAGGCGAGCGGGGTGTAGGCGAGGCTGACGCCGTAGTCGTAGAGCTGGAAGGTCTGCTCGTTGTGGAAGGCGCCGGACGTGCTGAGCATTGGCTGCCCGTTGGCCCGCGCCTCGGCTACGGCCTCCTCCGGGCTGGGACCATCGTAGCGGTGTAGCCAAACCGATCCCGCGCTGACGCCGGCGCTGAGCTCGCCTGCGCCGCCGAGCTCGAGGGTGTAGTCGACACCCCCGTGGATGCCGGTGTCGAACTGCGTCGTGCTGCGACCGCTGGGGCCCTCTTGCTGGCTGCGACCATGGAAGCGGTAGCGGAAGTGCGGCGCGACGCTCACGGCGAGGCCGGCTGTGACCTCGGTCTGCGCCGTGACAGTCAGCATCGGAGCGACGTAGAGCTCCTTGTTGGCGGAGGCTCGCGAGGTCGGCAGGAAGAGCCGGAGATCGTGGGTGAGGCCGAGCTCGCGGTCACCGCCGAGGTCGATGGGCGTCGCGTACTTGAAGCCGACCCGGGTGTCCTGGAACAGAAACCCGCTCTCGTCCTCCACGGCCGTGAAGCCTTCGTACAGCCCGACTCCGATGTACGCCTTGGCGCCGTCGAAGACCTTCCCCGAGGCGTTGGCGCCGTAGACGAGCGCCATCCCGTTGCGGGGATCCTCGTCTATGAGCAGCGTCCGGTAGGCCGCCGACGCGCCCACCTTCCACAGCTTCTTCGCCGGCTCGGCCTCGGCCTTGGCTTCGGCCGCCGGAGAGTTCTTGTCGTCGGCGTGCGCGGCGCTCGCCCAGAGGAGGGCGAGGGCGGCGCAGCCGGTGAGGGCGCGCCTCATCTCAGTACCCGACGAAGTTGTTGTAGTACTCGTGGTAGGCCAACAGGATCTTCAACCCGTAGTTGTCGCGCCCCGAGCTGGCGTTCCCGTTGAGGGCCTCGTTGTAGTCCCGGAGGAATTGGAAGCTCACCGGGCTGCGTGACCGACCCGCCACCAGGTGCCAGGTGCGGTCATCCAGGAACGTGTAGACGTACTCCTCGCCGTCGTGGACGAAGGTCTGCTGCGGGTTGTCCGGTCGCAGCGCCTGGTCTACCGAGTCTTGCGGGAAGCGCTCGTACAGGTCCGACGCCGTGTTGAACCGATGGATCGCGATGCGCTCCTTCAGCTCGGCGCTGCCGACGAGGTTGGTGTTCGTCACCGACGCGAACAGCGCGATGGCGTAGTACCGGAACCACGGGAAGGTGTCGTAGTTCGACCCGAGCATGTTGTCGAGCACGCGCTGGGAGAGCGCGAAGGCGTTGGTCCCGAAGGGCGCGTCGTACATCGCCACGTAGGTGCTGATGTTGGGGCTGTAGGTGACGTCCTGCAGATCCATGAACGCGAACGTCGCGTAGAGCTTGTCGATGATGATGCCGATACGCCGGATGTCCCCGTAGAAGGGGTCGAACTCGGTCTGGTAGTTACGGAACGAGGACGACTGATTGATGATCGCGTCGTAGAACGCCATCATCATCTCGTTGGCCGCCGCGAGGTCGTTGTAGAAGTCGACGGCGCGCTCGTCGTACTCGGCCTGCGACGCGGCTCCGAGCCCCTCGGTCTGGTCGAGGCGCTTGAGCACCTCCTGCACTCCGCCGCTGCCCCAATCGAACAGCGCCAGGTACCACATGCGCTGGATGTCGAAGACCGATCCGAAGACCCGCCGCGTGTAGCTGCCGACGTCCCAGAACTGCCGGTAGGCCCGGCGGTTGCGGTACTTGTAGCCCCAGTCGTACTGGTCGATCGCGTTGAGCACGATCTGCGCAGGCGTGGTGCCGAAGTCGTAGGCGCGGCACAGCGGCGAGAAGATGCGGTGCTCGTCGGTGCAGTAGAGGAAGTCCTCCTGCATCGCCTCCTCGCGGACCTGCTCGGTGCCGTAGATCCACTTCAGCGCGTTGATGTCGTAGTTGCCCCAGCGCGCCGGGGCGCCGGCCTCGCTCTCGAGGTGCACGTAGTCCATCACCGACGCCGAGACGGCGCCCTCGTGGAAGTGCTTCTTGTCCATGGAGCCGAAGAAGTTGTGGCGCAGGCCGATCGTGTGCCCGAACTCGTGGAACATCAGCAGCGAGATGATGCCCTTGAGGAAGCGCTCGCTGTACTCCGAGTCGCTCTCCCAGGTGCCGTCGTCCTTGCAATGGCGGGCCGAGCGGCGCAGGTGCGCCAGCCAGTCGCCCTCGCCCATGCGGTAGATGTTCGAGAGCCCGTCGACCATCGCCATCTGAGCCTTGAGATCCTGGTGGTTCTTCTTCCACTCGCGGAAGCGGTGCATGAACTCGGTCTGCGACTCGATGCCCGCGCGCGTGTGGAGCGGGGTGCCGTCGAAGGGGTTGTCCCCCATCATGATGGCCTCCATCTCCTCCTGGAACTCGACCTCCTTCACCATCATCTCGGCGATCTCGGCGACCGGTGCCTTGCCGAGCGTGTGGTACGTGTAGGCGTTCCAACCGGGGTAGCCGTAGCGCGTCTCGGGCAGGATTCGGTGGTAGTCCTCGGCGAAATTCGCGCCCGTGGGCTCCGGCAGGAAGTCGGCGGCGGTCCCCGTGTGGTGCGTCTCCTCCGGCTTCTCCATCACGAAGCGCATCTCGTTGAAGAGCGCGCTGTCGAGGCGGTCGTCGTCGACGCTGGGCGCGAGGCTCGTGCCCGGCTCGCAGCTATCACCCTCGAGGTCGCGGGCCTGGCACTGCTCACCAGCCCACTTGCACTCCGGGCGCGCGCTGCACGCCTGCTCGAGCTCGGCGTTGTTCTCGCCTTCGACCTCGCACGTGATGCTGTCGGCGAGGTACTCCGCCACGAAGAAGCGGAACAGGTCGTAGGCGTAGTTGTAGGCGTTGACGTTGCCGCTGAAGAGCTCACCGGTTCGTGGGTCGGCCGAAGACGGTCCATAGCCGAGGGGGCCCGCGCCGAGCTGGTTGTGGAACCACGCGACGAAGCTGTAGCGCATGTCTCCCAGCTTGCGGTTCACCCCGTCGTGGTCGTGGTCGAGGAACTTCACGCGCAGCGTGGCTCCCGCCGCTTCGAAGGCCGCGTTCGTCGCCTGCTCGATGCCGTGATCGGGGCTGGTGAAGATGTCCTTGAACTTCTCGGGGAAGCCCTCGGCGAAGTAGTAGACGACCGGGTCGCTCTCGGCTCGGTTCGGGTTCCAGCGCTTGACGAGCCGCTTCCCGCCGAGGAGACCGGTCTGCTTGTCGACGTACAGGTTCAGCAGTTGGAAGGCCCCGTACTTCTTGTTCACCGGGTCCTTCTCGCTGAGGTACTCCGGCTCGTAGTTGGTCTCGCCGCGGCGCCAGAACTGGAACTTGTAGACCACGGTGTCTGTGTCCACGACGTTGGTGTCGTAGATGTGCTGCCCGAGGAAGGCCCAGGCGTAGCAAATGGCCCGTGCGCTCGCGAGATCGAAGACCCGGTTCACCTCGAGGTCGAAGCTGAGGTACTGGTCGGCCTCGTCCCAGACCAGGCTGTCCGGGACCATGCGGGTCGTCACCACTCGGGCGCAGGCGGAGGTGAAGTAGCCGCCGATGGCGCCCATCGCGTAGTGCGGGGCCAGCGAGATCTTCTCCCAGTCGACCCGGAAGCTCTGGCGGTCCATCCAACCCCGCTCGGTGTTCTCTTCGAGCCAGTTCGTGCGCTCGCCGTCGAGGGACTCACGCAGCTTCACGTCGATGTGCTTGCCGGGGAACTCGAAGAGCACGCGGTCGACGGTGAAGGGGTCGTCGTCGTTGGGATCGTCGAGGTCGTCGGGCTGGAAGCGCTGGGCGTCGACGAGCTGCAGAGCGTCCTCGCGGAAGCGGAAGCGGACGAGCTTGGTGAAGCTCTCTGCCCCCGGGAACTCACCCGACACCGCCGGCGCGCTGGTCGCGACTACGTTGATCCGGTGCAGCCAGGTGTCGTCCTCGCTCCCCTCGATCTTGATGTTCGGCTGGGTCAGCTCTTCCTTGGTGAGGTAGGTCGACTCGTCGCTGAGGCCGTTTCGGACGGGGCGATGCTCGACACAGCTCCACAGCAGGAGCGTGACGGCGGCGATGCTGATGTGATGAAGCTTCATCTGCGTTCCCTCCTCAGCGCCACAACGCCGCCGCGGTGGCGCGGCCGTTGCTGATGGTGAACTGAATGCGGTTGGCGAGGCTCGAGACCCCGTCGAGGACGTTGCCGTTCTCGGAGTAGTTGTAGACGATCTCGCACGACCGGAAGGCCTGCAGACCGCGGGTCGAGACCCAGTCGTCGACCTTGCGGCGGACGTTGTCGCCGAAGGCGATCTCCAGGCCGTCGCACAACTCCATGGTGCCCTTGTAGCGGCCCTGCGAGACCCGCCCGATGCGGTTGCCCGCCTCCACGTAGAAGGTGATCACCGTCTCCTTGCCGTAGACCTGCACCCCATAGGCCGGCACGAACTCGTAGCGCTCGCCCCGAACCTGCCGCAGGTAGCCGCCGCGGTCGGCGATGTCGGTCCCGGGCACCGAGAGCTCCACCAACTGCCGGTCGGCGGTCACCATCTCGAAGGTCACGATGTCGAGGTCGCGGTCGAACTCGAGGATGCGCAGGCCGTCGCCGCCGAGGGCGAGGTTGTGCGTGCTCGGGTCGAGGCGCGCCAGATCGATGCCGTAGTACGGCGACTTGACGCCGCCGCCCAGGCCGCCGGGCCGCGGGCGGACCGCCTCGTTCCAGGCGTTGAGATACCCATCGATCTCGTTGTAGCCGGTGCCGAGGCCCATCGCCGTGACCGCCCCGTAGCTGAGGCTGTACTGGACGTTGAAGCGGTAGGGCACACCGTCTTGGATGAAGTGCGCGAACGCGATCACCCAGTTCTTGTCGTCGGTGTTCTGGAAGAAGGTGTGGCCATGCTGGAGGTCGGCGCGCCCGTGGGTGTAGGCGTCGATGACCGCCGCCACGAAGGCCTCCACGACCCAGGTCTCTTCGAGCACGACCGGGTCGACCTTCATCCGCTCCTCGCGGGGGAGCGACCAGTACATGTCGGTGATCTCGGTCGCGATGTGGCCGATCCAGTTCTGGTTATCGGCGAAGAGCAGGCGGTCCATTGGACTCGACTTGTCGTCGAAGGACGGGACGGTGACCTCGTAGGCCAAAAACGCGTGGTCCGGCACGGGCGGGCCTTCGCCTTCGCCTTCGCCCTCGCCTTCGCCCTCGCCTTCGCCCTCGCCCACGCCCTCGCCCTCCCCCACCGCCTCACCGACACCGACCCCGACACCGACACCG
>CAYOBQ010000059.1:0-44278 GCA_964402225.1 uncultured Nannocystaceae bacterium
GCTGAAAGCTGACAGCCTCTCCAAAGACGACCGCAGATCTGGGATTTGCACCCGAGTGATCAGGGGCGCGGGCGCTCCAGCAACTCGATTCGCTGGGCGACGGTCTGCGCGCGGCCGGTCTGACCGAGGGCCAGGTAGGCCTCCTTCAAGGCGGCGAGGCTGTCCACGTCGCGGGCGGCGACGGCGAGGGCGGCCCGGAGGTGGGCGACGGCGTCCGCATGGGCGCCCCGGCGCCCGGCGGCGTCCGCCAATGCTCGGTGGATCTCCGGTCGGAAATGGAAGACGTCGTCCCGCAGGACCATCACCGCGTTGGGGCCGGCGGTGGTGAGGTGGACCTCCGCGCGCAGGGCGAGGGCGTGGGCGCGCGCCTTGGGCTCCCGCAGGTTCGGCGCGTGGTAGCAGGAGTCCAGGAGGGCATCGAGGCGCCGCATCGCCCCACGCACGCGGCGCTCGTGGGCGAGGGTGGGCTGGAGTCGCAGCGCCGCGGTTGCGGCTCGTAGCTCGGCGCGCGTGCGGGCCATCGCCGGGGCGTCACCGGCCGAGACGGGCATCGCCGCCAGCGAGAACACGAGCGCGGTCAACAGTGTCGCCATCAGGTATCCTGCTCCCGATTCTGGGAGTCCGTTTGCGCTACGTCCACCTGATCCTCCTCTTCCTCGTCGCCGCTCCGGCCTTCGCCGCCGAGGGCGATGGTGTTCGAGTCTCCATGTCAGGCGCTTCGACACCGTACGCGGTGGTCGAGTTCGCGGTCGTCGAAAAGCGGGGCACGGTCGTGGCGGAGGTGATCAAGACGTACGCCGCCGACTTCGGACGCGATGAGCGCGTGGGGCTCCTCCCCCGTGACGAATACGACGCGTTGGTCGGGGCGCTGGAGCGGCTGGGTGCCTACACGCTCCCGGACGCGGTGGCGAAGGCCCCTCGGGTGACCTGGCAGGTCGAGGCGCGCCGGGCCGGGCGCGGCCATCGATTTCGGGTCACAGACCCGGAGCTGCTCGACGATCGTCGCTACGCGGCCCTGCTCGCGCGGGTCGCCGCGGTCGTCGCGGAGCACGCGGGCGCGGTCCCGTTCCGAGACCGGATGCTGCTGCCGTCGGAGGCAGGTCGCCTCGAGGTGCGGGCGACGCCGCGGGCGCGGGTCTGGCTGGACGAGGTCGCGCTGCCGGGGTGGACGCCGATCCCCGACCTCCGCGTCGCCGCGGGGCGGCACCGGCTCAGGTTGGTGAGCGAGACAGGCGTGGCGCGCGAGTACGAAGTGAAGGTAGACGTCGGCGGTACGACCTCGTTGTCAGTGGAGCTGAAGTGACACAGGAGTTGGGCAGAGCGCGCCTCGCGGCGGCGATGAACGCGACGGATCCGAAGACGGCCGACCGGCTCGCGTTGGAGGCGATCGCCGCCGATCCCGACCTGGGGCCCGCCTACGCGCTTCGCGGGCGGATCGCGGCGGTCTCCGGCGACCCGGTTCGCGCCGCCCACTACTTTCGCGTGGCGTTCGCTCGGGGCGACCGGTCTCCCACGACCCGCTACGGGTTGAGCGTCTGCCTCGGCGCCGTAGGGCAGGCCAAGATCGCCGCGCGGATCCACGATGGTGTATCGACGCCTGCGGACCTTCGGGAGCTGCCGTCGCTGGTGGCGTCGATGATCCCGGTGATCCAGCAGATGTTGGCCTCGCCCCTGCCCGACAAGGGTCAGCCTGCGCTGCTCCCCAACGAGAGATTGCCGCCGACAAACGCGCCGGCGGCGGTGTCCGTGGTGCGGAGCCAGGCCCCCTCGCCGGCCGCGGCCGTCCGGGTCGAGCGCAGCGAGCCGGGGAGTGAGGCTGGCGAGGGCACTCAGCCGGAGGACCCTCGCGTTGTCGCCGAGCGGCGCCGTGCCACCGCGGGTCCCCGGCCCGGGACATCGGAGCCGAGACCGGCGCGCTCAGAGCCCAGCGTGTCGTCGGCGCCTCGGCAGCGACCTCCACCGGTGGTCCCCAAGCGAATCGTGCGGCGGGCGGGACGCAAGCCCGGGCCGGAGTGGCTCGAGCTGACGGCGCCCCCACGGCTCGAGATGGAGACTGGTCCGCGCGAGACCTGGGTCGAAGACGCCGCAGACGTCGTCGCGGCCGATGGCGACCACGGGGTGCGCATCGAGGCGGGGGCCGCGGGCCTCGAGCTCGCCTACGACCCCGGTATTCCGAAGGCGGCGATTCGCTCCCCGGTGACGGGGCGGGTGCTCACGACTCAAGATCTACAGGACCAGTTCTTCAACGCCAATATGCCGCGATTCGGGCGGCGCGCCGACCCGATGGAGGCGCGGGACGAGTTCGAGGGCGAGCTCGACGACCTGCACGTGCTTCGGGTCGCGGTGCATCTCCCGGGCCCGGTGATGACCGGTCCGCAGATGCAACCGCGAAAGCTCTGCGAGCGGGTGGCCCTCGGGCTCACGGACGAGGAGGTCGTGCTCCGGGACACCGACGACACCAGCGCCGCCGCCGTCCGGATCCCGTTGGCGGCCCTCGACCGCCTCGAGGTCGTGGGGGGCCAGCAGCTATCGCTTTGTCTGACGGATGGTCGTCAACTGCACCTCGACCTCCGCGCCCTGCGAACGCAGTCCTTCGTCACCGCGGGGGAGGTCCTGGAGCGCCTCGAACGAGCGATAGACCACGATTGAAGGGGCGCCCGAGGTCGGTGACTCGAACGGGCCGCAATATTGAAGAGCGGCGGCGGTTGGAATAACGTCCGCGGATGCGACTGGAGAAGGTGATGCGCGCGACCATATTTGGGTTCGCCGGGCTGTTTGCCCTCGCTTGTGGAGGCGCGGCCAAGCCGAAGCCCGTCGAGCGGAAGGTCGAGGCGGCGGCGCCCGAGGGGCCGCCGAACCCTTGCACGGCGAACCCGTGCAGCATGATCGAGATCGTCCCGACGGCGAACCCCTGCTCCGCCGACGAGCATCTGGCGGCGGCGGCCGCGGCCCGGGCGGCGGCGGAGGCGGCGGCCGCGGCACCCCCGAAGGCCCCCGCGCCGGCCCCGGTGGAGCCGAGCGAGCCGGCCGCGGCGCCGGTCGAGGTGGCCACGCCGGTAGAGGCGGCGGCGCCGGCCGAAGAGGCGTCGCCAGCCGAAGAAACGGCGCCGGTGGAAGAAGCGGCGGCGCCGGTGGAAGAGGCGGCGGCGCCGGTGGAGGAGGTGACGCCCGTGGAGGCGGCCCCATCGCCGACCCCGGAGGCGTTGCCCGCCGCGGAGGCGTTGCCCGCCGCGGAGGCGTTACCCGCCGCGGAGGCGTTACCCGCCGCGGAGGCGTTGCCCGCCGCGGAGGCGTTGCCCGCCGCGGAGGTCTTACCCGCCGCGGAGGCGTTGCCCGCCGCGGAGCCGCTGCCCGCCGCGGAGCCGCTGCCCGCCGCGGAGCCGCTGCCCGCCGCGGAGCCGCTGCCGGCGGCGCAACCGGTCGAGCCGGAGGAGGCCAAGCCCGAGGAAGAGGCCGAGCCCACGGAGGCTGAGCCCGCGGAGGGTGCGACCGACGATCCCAAGCAGAAGCCCGAGGCCCCCGCCGGCGACGAAGACGCCCCCGAGGGCGGTTGACGTTGCCGCTGTGAGCCCCGCGCAGCACGGGCGCCGCGCCAGCTTCGCTCTGCGTCTCGAGCACGGCGTGGGCCGGCTCGTCATGGGCGAGCGTCGAATCGACGAGCTGTTCACCGTCGAAGAGCTCCACGTTGGCCTCGCCGAGGTCCCGTCGCGGCTCGACATGTCCGCCGGGGTGGAGCGCTTTCGGCACCACCGCGGCCACCTCGAACAGCTCGCCCTCCACGCGGACGACCACGACGTAGGTCGCGCGCTGCGCCGCGCCGCTCGGGACTCCGGCCTGTGCGACCTCGAGGTCCGCGCCGTCGATGGTGATCTGGTCGTGCTGGGTGAGATCGTCGGCCAGCCGAACGCGCCATTCGTGGCACGGGCCCGCCTCGAACCCGCGGGGATCGGCCGGGAGCGCGCTCTGCTTGTCAGCTTCTACGAGCTGCGCATCTTCGGGGCTGCGCGCCTCGCGGCGCCCCAGTTGGCGGTGGCGCTGCTGGCGGCCTTCGGCCTCGAGACACACAGAGTTGGCCCCACCGTCGCGGTCTTCGACCCCGTGGACATGCTGCTGCTCGAGGTCTGCGCCGATCTGGGCTGGAAGCTCCCGGCCAGGGGGGATGTCCGCCTGCTCGATGTCGTCTGTGACGCGGGGCGCGTTCGCCTCGCGGCGGGGCGGCGCGTCGACGCCGGGATCGGTCCGCGGGGGTTGCGAGACGCGGCCGAGAGCTCCGCCCGGGTCCGCAACTTCCTCGCCGACTACGAGGCGAAGAGCCTCTACGCCTCCATCGAGGCGCTCGTCGCGGAGGGTCGCCTCCAGGCGGCCACCACCGCGTATGAGCGACAGCTCGAGGTCCACCCCGGCCACCCGTTCCTGGTCGCGCGCCTGCTCCAGCTCTTCGTCGCGCAGCCCGAGTCGGTTGGCGACGCCGCCGCCCTCGCGCGGAGTCGACTGCGGCTGCACCCTGACGACCGAGACGCGCAGATCGCCCTCGCCGTCGTCCACGCCCAGCGGGACCAGCCCGACGCCGCCGCCGACGCCTTCGAGCGGATCGCCCGGCACGCGGCGGAGCGCGCCGACGCGATCGAGGCGGCCCAGGCGTGGTGTGCGGCGGCCGCGCTCCTGGCGGGACGGGATGCGCCCCGGGCGATTCAGGCGCTCGAGCGGGCGCTGGCGTTGCGCCGACGTCTCCCGGGCGCGCTCCGGGCGCTCGCGGATCTACACGCGCAGGTGGGGGATTGGGCCGCAGCGCTTCGGGTGCGCGAGCGCTTGCTCGCTGGGGAGACGGACGCGGGGGAGCGCTATCGTTTGCTGGTCACCCTGGGGCGCATGGCCCTCGATCACGCCGACGATCCCGACGCCGCTCGCGCCTACTTCGAGCGGGCGCTCGAGGCGATGCCCGACGAGGTGGGCGCGCTGACGGGCCTCGCCGATGCGCAGGAGCAGGCCGGACGGCCGCTGCCTGCGGTTCGCTCCCTCGACCGGGCCGCGCAGGTGCTCCAAGACCGGGGGGACGCCGCCGCGGCGGCCGACGCGATGGTTCGGCTCGGCGACCTCTGGCGCCGGGTCCCCGACGGAGACCTGTCGAGCGCGGCGCTGCGCTATCGACAAGCGTTGATGTTGGCCCCGGGGACCCCGGGCGCGCTATTGGGTCTCGCCGAGTGCGCCGTCGCGGAGGGCGATCCGGTTCGCGCACGGGGCCACCTGGAGGCGTTGCTTCGCAGCGACGTCTCTGGCGTCGACCGGGGCGCGGTCCACCTCCGTCTCGGTCGGCTGCTGGCCGATGCCACCGGCGACGTGCCCCTCGCCGTGAGCTACTTCCAAAAGGCGTTGTCCAGCGGTGAGCACGCGGACGCCGCCGTCGACGCGCTGTGTGAGGTGCACGCCGCGGCCGAGCGTTGGGACGATCTGGCCAGGGTGCTCGAGGTCTCCGCCGGACGCGCGCCCGACGAGGCGACGCGGGGGACCCGGTTGGCTCGGTTGGCCCAGGTCGTCCACGCCCGCCTCGGGGACGTGCGGCGCGCCGATGAGCTGCTGGCCGACGCACAGGCGGCGCGCCCCGGCGATGTCGAGGTCATCGAGCAGCGCGCGCAGCTTCACCGCGCCGTGGGGGATCGCGAGGCATTGGCCGAGCGGTTGGGGGAACTGACGGCTGAGCTCGCCGACACGGAGCGGCTCGCGTTGGCCTACGCGGAGCGCGGCGACTTGCTGCGTATCCACCTCAACCGGACCGAGGACGCCGTGGGCGCCTACACCTTGGCGTTGGGCTGTGATCCCGGTCGCCGCGAGGCGCTGTCGGGTCTCGCCGACATCTACCGGGAGCGTGAGCGCCACGGGGAGCTCGCCTCGCTGTTGGAGCGGCTCGCCTTGGTCGAGCTCGAGGACGTGGACGCTGGCCGCGCGTGGCTCGAGTTGGGTCGTTTGCAGGCGGGCGTGCTGGAGCGGCCTCGGGCCGCTCTGACCAGCTTCGAGCGCGCGGTGGAGAAGCTGGGCCCGGACACGGAGGCGCTGCGACGTCTGGGAGACCTGCTCTTCGATGCGGGGGACGCGGCGGCGGCGCTGGCGCGCTACGAAGCGCTGCACGAGATCTACGAGCGCGAGGGCTACGACGAGCCGACCGCGCCTTTCCTCGTCCGACTCGCCGACGCGCTGGTGTACCTCGACCGACGCCGCGAGGCGGTGGACGTGCTCACGGCGGCGGCGGCGGCGGATCCGGATCGGGTGGAGACCTACGAGCAAGCGCAGGACGTGATGCTGCGCGACGGTGACGTGGCGGGCATCGTCGAGTTCTTCGAGCGCGGCCTCGACGAGGTCGCGCGACCGGCGACCCGAGCGTTCCTCGCGGTGCGCGTCGGGCGTCTGTTGTGGCGGGAGCTGCGCCGGCCCGACGACGCCGCGCCGTACCTCGACGACGCGCTGCGCCTGGCCCCCGACGACGGCGTGCGGCGGATGCGGCTCGAGGTGGCCACGGCGCTCGCGGACTGGCCACGGGTGGCCGGGCTGCTGCGGGAGCAGCTCGACGGCGCCATCGTAACCGAGCGGCCAGCCCTGCTCACGAACCTGGCCGAGCTAGCGTATCAGCACCTCGATCGTCCCGAGGAGGGGGCGCAGCTCGCGCGGGCCGCCCTCGAGGAGGCGCCGACCTACACTCCGGCGCTGACGCTGCTGGCCGAGCGGGCCTACGGTGCGGAGGATTGGCTGACGGCGCTCGAAGCCTACGGACGACTGGTCGAAGCCGAGGGGGAAGACGCGCGGGAGGCGGATCGGGAGCGACTCGCGGAGGTGTTGGAGCGGGTGGAAGCGAAGGCGGAGCCGCTGCCGCATACGGCGCCACCCGTGGCCGTGGAGCCCCCGGAGGCGCCGGCCGAAGAAGAAGAGGAGGAAGAGGAGAAGCTCGGTACCACACCGCCGCCGCCAGCGATCGAGCCGGTCTCGGTCGAGGCCGACGAGGCGTTGGTGCGTCTCGAAGAGGCCGCGGTCCAGGCGGATCCGGCCCGCCGGGGTGCTGCTTGGCTGGAGGTCGCCGAATACCGGAGGGACGGGCTCGCCGATCCGGACGGGGCGATGCCCTGCTTCGAGGCGGTGCTCGACCACGCGATCCCCGGGGATCCCAGCTACATCGAGGCGATGGAGGCGCTGGAGGATCTGCACGCGGTGCACGCTCGGTGGGATGCCCTCGTCGCGCTCTACGACCGGCGCCTCGCCGATGGGGTGGGGGAGCCGGCGGAGGTCCACCTGCTCAAGGCGTCGATCCTGCGCGCGGCCGGGCGTCTCGAGGAGGCCATCGAGTCGGCGGAGGCGGGGGCCGGGGCGGGGGACCGCTCGCTGGATCTGATGGTCTCGCTGCTCGTCGACGCCGGCCGGGGAGGGGACGCCGCCGAGCATCTGCTCGCGGGGTTGGAGCGGCTCGGCGTCGAGGAGGCGGGGCAACGCCGCTGGCGCGCGGCGGATCTCCTCGCCGACGCCGACCCTCGGCGCGCCCTCGAGCTTCTCGCCCAGGCCCACGGCGCCATCGCGGATCCGATGCTCGCCGAGGAGTGGGTCACGCTCGCGCGCATCGCGCAGGCGCCGGAGGCGCTGGTCGCCGGGCTCGAGGCGCAGGCGGCAAGCCTGACGGGCGGCGGCGTCGAGTCCGTGCGCCGGTCGGGCTTGCTCATGGAGGCGTCCCGGCACGCTGAGGACGCCGTGCAGCGGCGGCGGCTTCTGGAGTCGGCCCTCGAAGCGTGGGCGGAGAACATCGACGCGCTCACGGCGCTGGAGAAGGTCCTGGAGGCCTTGGGGGACGACGTGGCGCTGGCCTCGGTGCTGGCCCGTCAGATCGAGGCGTCGCTGCCGGGGCCCCACCGCGATGGGCTGGAGGCGAGGTTGGCGGCGCTGCGCGACGGCGAGGCAGAGACCCCTCCGCCGGCCGAGCCGCTCGGGCCCCTCGCCGACGAGGTGCTCGCGGGGGCGAGGGTGGCGTTGGCCGTCCTCGACGAGGGGGCCCGGCGCGTGGATCTCAACCGCGCGCGGCGTGAGCTCGACGAGCTGATCGCGGCGTCGCCGGACGACGAGCCTCGGCACGCTGGGCTGTTGGCGCTGCGCGGTGAGCTGTGGCGGGGCCGGCTGGGGCATGTCGAGCGGGCCCGCGCCGATCTCGAGGCGGCCGTCCGGCTGGTCCCGGACAACCCGCAGGCGTTGCTCTCATTGGGCTTCATCGCGATGGATCGCGGAGATCCCGAGCGCGCGGCTGGGCATCTCCAGCACGCGCTCTCGGCCTCCGATGGTCCTCTGGGGCCGCTCTCCGACGACGAGGCGAGGACCGCCTTCGCCGCCTTCGCGCGGGCCCTCGAGCGGCTGGAACTGGGCGAAGAGCTGCCGTCGCGCGCCGCCGCCATCCTGGAAGCGCGCCCCGACTGCAAGCCCGCCGCCGAGCTTCTGGGTCGCTAGCGGGGCACGCACTTCCGACGGCGGGGGACGCAGTCCCGGGGAGGCCCCTGGAGCGCGTCGTCGAGCCAGTCGGCTCGACGACATCGGCGCCGCCAGCGTCGACCCCCGGTGCGTTCCGCGCAGAACTGAGGTCGTGAGCACCCGCGCTGGTCGACCTGCGCTTCGGCGGGGGTCCCGGGGCACTCGTCGGCGTTCGCGGCGACCCCATCTCCGTCTGGATCCTCCCGCAGCGCCTCGAGCTCGGCGGTGAGGTAGCTGTTGGCTTGCAGGAGCTGGTCCACCTGAACCCGAAGCTCGGTGTTCTCGGCGCTGGCGAAGGTGAGCTCAGAGGCGAGTTCGAGGTTGATGCCTTCGAGGTCCTCGACCGTGAACACGAGCTCCTCGATGTCGGTCCGGAGGTCCGCGACGACCGTGCGCAGGCGCTCGACATCGGGCGTACACTTCGCGAGCGCGTCGGAGCATTCGTGCAGGTCCCCGCAGCAGAGATCTCCCTGGCCGCCGCACTCGATCTCCGTGATCGTCGGATCGGGGACGACCAGCGGAGTGGACGGATCATCAGAGAGGACCGCGTACGAGGGCAGCTCGCCGGGCACCCGAATCCAGACGTTCGCCTGGTTCGAGATCCGCGGTCGCACCTCGACATCGTAGGTGATGGCGACGGTGGTGCCCTGGCGGATGATGGGGTCGTTGAACCTCACCTCCAGGGCCTCGTCCGAGGGGAGGTTCCCTTGAAATACGATGCCGTGTGTCGTCGTGACGCTGCCGGGGATGAGACGACCGCTGGCACTCGGCGCGTCCGTCAGGGTGCTGCCGCGAACGACGGGGTGGGTGGTCTCGAACGCTACGGTGTAGCGCAGGGTGTCTCCGGGGGTGACCGACTCGCTCCCGTCCGCGTCGTTCTCCAGCCGGAACTGTTTGAACGGTTGAATGCCCTCGAATTGGGGGAAGCCACACACGCCGTCGATGCATGAGACGCCCGTCTCGCAGTCCCAGTCGTCTTCGCAGGGCAGTCTCCAGACGGTGAGGAGAAGGGTGACCACCTCGACGCCGCCGTCGATCTCCACCCTCGCCGCTTGTTCGACGACGACCGCCCCGAGGTGGAACATCTGGACGTCCAGAAGGTAGATGCCGTCTTCGAGGGTCAGCTCGGCCAGTCGCACGCCGTGCAGGTACTGGGCCCCGGGGCTCGCCGCGTGATCGAAGACCAGGGGCTCGCCGAGACGGTCCCCCGTGATGGTCGTGCGGATCCTCTGGAACTGGCTGACCGGCTCGGCGTCCGTCCGGGCCTGGAGGACCAGGATCCCCTCGGCGAACGCCGGACCGCACCAGAGAATGGCGACGGCGAAGAGCGCGCCTATGAATCGACCTCTCATACTTCTCCTCCACGATTGGGTCTCGGGGACGTGGGTGGTCGACCGCCGCGCGGCCGTCACACGAAAGTGAAACGAACGTCCCGTGGGGGCGCTCAGCGCAGCCCCGTCACCCGCTCCGGCGTCCGGCGAAACGGGGGCTCACCGGTGACCAGGCCTCGACCATCCCAGCCCCAGCACCACAGCGTCCCATCGCGACCCACCGCGCACGTCGATCGAGCCCCCGCGCTGACGCTGGATATCGGCGGCAGGCCGGGGATCTCGACCGGGCTCGGACGATCGCCGGTCGCGCCCAGGCCGAGGCGCCCCTGCTGCAAGTCCTGCCCCCAGCACAGTACGCGGCCCTCTCGGTCGACCGCGCAGTTGTGGAAGAAGCTGGTCGCGACCTGCACCAAGGACCGCCGCGTCGCCACCCGGACCGGCTCGGCGGGCGTGCGGGCCGTCCCGTCACCGAGCTGGCCGTACTGATTGTTGCCCACGCACCACGCTTGTCCCTCCCGCAACCCACAGACGTGCTCGACCGCCACCGCGAGCTGTCCCGCGCCAGCGAGCTCGCCCAGCGCCCACTCGGGGTGGGAGCCTCCCCAGCATCGGACCTCGCCCGAGCGCAGCGCCGCGCAACTGGAGCCACCGCCGGCGACGACCGCCGCCGCGGGGTCCAGCAGCACGCGCGTCGGGAGGGGGACGTAGAGCGCCTCCACGGCGGGGTCGACCGCGTCTCTTGCGTTGTCGCCCCAGCACCACACCGCGCCATCGACACCGAGACCGCAAGTGTGCGCCCAGCCGGAGGTGATCGACGAGAGCTGGGGAGCGGCGACCCGTCGCGGCGTTGAATCGAAGCCGTCCCCCCAGCACCAGGCCGTGCCGTCGGCGTCGAGGGCGCACGCATGGCGACCGCCCACAGCGATCTGGCGCGCTCGCATCTCTGGAATCTCCCCGGGCGCCTCGAAGCGGCTGCGAGCGCCGCGCCCCAACTGGCCTTCGCGGTTGTCCCCCCAGCAGACCACCTCCCCGTCGCGCCGGAGGGCGCAGGCGGCGTGGGTCCCGACGTCGACCTCGGCGAATGGACCCTCGGCCAGTCGGCGTGGGCGATGGACGGCGGGCCCTCCGCCGAGGCTCCCGGTCGCCGCGAACCCCCAACAATGCGTCCCGTCTTCCCGCAGAAAGCAGCCGAAGCCGCCGCCACCCACCGCGAACGACAGCGCGCCACGCGACTCCGGGACCAGGTCTGGCTCGCCAGCGGCCACGGCGCCTTCCTCGTCGGCCCCCCAGCAGGCGATGCGCCCCGACTCGAGCCGAGCGCACGAGAAGTGGGCCGCGGCCTGGACCTCCACCGCCGGCTCCGGCAACTCGATCGCCGCCCCCCCGCCCGCCTGCCCCACGTGGTCGAGGCCAAAACAGCGCACGCGCCCCTCGGCGTCGAGCACGCAGGTGTGGTCGGCGCCAGCGGCCACGTCGGCCACCGCGTCGATCCCGAGGTCCTGTGGACCACACCCCGCTCGCCCCGCGAGCTGCCCGCTGGCGTCGCTGCCCCAGCCCAGAGCGCGGTCGCCGGCCCGCGCCACGAGGTGGAGGTTGCCCCCGACCAGCCGGTCGAACTCGAAGTCGGAGGCGACCTCGATGGCGACCGCGCTTGGCTCCGGACTGCGGTCACCCAGCAGACAGTCGTCCCCACGTCCCCAGCACGACAGCCCGGCTGAGGTCGTGGCGCAGGTCGTGCGGAGCGCCGAGCCCAAGGCGGTCGCCCCGCTGAGCCCGGCGACCGGGCTGGGGTTCGGGCTGTCTTGGAAGCGTCGCGTCAGATCGGCCTCGGTGAAGCGGCCGAGCTGTCCGAAGTCGTTCTCGCCCCAGCACCACACCCGCCCGTCGGCCCGTCGCACGCAGGTGGAGGCGATCCCCGCGGTGAGCTCGACTACGTCGTCGAGTCCGGCCACGGGATGGGGACGCGCGGTGATGGCGCTGGGATCGCCCGCGAGGCCGGTCCGATTGCCGCCCCAGCAGGACACCCGCCCCGAGGCCCACCGCACGCACGCGTGGTGCCAGGCGGCGACCACCTCGACCGGGGCCCGACACGCGTCATCGAAGCACTCGAGGCCGTCTCCGCACGGTGGCTCGTCTCCACACATCGGCGGCGGCGGCTCGAGGCCGCAGACCTGGTACCGCGGCGCGCACACATCGTCGTCACACTCCAGCGGCAGGCAGATCCCATCGACACACGCCAGGCCGCGCCCGCAAGCGTCGTCTGCGCAGGCGTCGCACAGCGCCGCCTCGAAGGGCTGGCAGCCGGCGAGCAGGAGCAGCGCGGCGGCCCTCAAAACCGACCCGAGAGGCCCAGCCCGTTCGCCTCGACTGACGGCTTGGGGCTCGGGGAGTCGTTCGTGAGCAGCGCCCGCAACAGGCCGGCCGTGAGCAGCGCGCCGCCCGCGGCGAGGCCCGTGATCATGCCCAACCGCCAGCGCTCCGCGCGGCCGCGGGCGTCGACGTTGTCCTGGGTGATCGGGCGCCGATCGGCTTCGTCCCGCGCGGAGTCGAAGAGCACGGCGAAGACCCCGCCAGCGATCGTCGCCGCCGAGCCCGTGCCCAACAAGGAGAGGGTCAGCGGGTCTGACGACCAGGCGACGGGCGCCTCCCCCACCACCTTCAGCGCCGTGACCTGGGGGCTGCCCGCTTCGACGCCGCGCACGAAGTCGGTGGTGAGCGGGAGGGCGAAGAGGTGTGCGCGCAGGTCGTCTGCGATGGCGCCCTTCGACGCTTCTCGCGTGGCGCCGGCGACGAAGTGGCCGCTCGCGTCGGTCTGGCGAACCAGGGCGTAGCGGTCGTCGCCGTGCCGGAGGACGATCGAGCGGCGAGGCACGACCAGCGAGAGCGTCGTCCCCCGCGGTTTGTTCGCGTCGAGCAAGCGCCCTCGCGTCTCGTCGACCAGGTGGAAGTGCCCCTCGATGCGTGCGTCCACCCTCGCCTTGTTGACCGTCGGGACCGAGTCGAGGTCGAGCAGGGCGGCCTCGCCCACCGGCCGGCGCACGTAGGGGCGGATCCGCGCCGCGGGGTTGGCGACGGCGTAGTTGGCCGCGACGATGTAGGCGTGGACCTCGGCGTAGGAGACGCGGCCGTCCAGGTTCACGTCCGCGGCCCCGCGCAGGGCGCCCGCCAACTGGTAGCTGAACACGCCGGCCCGGTAGCCCGCCCACTCCTGGACCTCCCGGCGGTCGCTGGTCGACAGCAGAAAGCCCACGTGGGGGTAGAGGGCGAGGTCTTCTTCCTCGTCAGCCACCGCGACCCGCGCGCCGCGCGCGTTGACCAGGAAGTAGGCGTGGCAGGAGTCGATGATGATGTGCACCCGCTCGGCCGGCATGCGTCGCAGGATCTGGTCGAAGAGGTCGGTTCGGCTGAAGCGGGCGTCGAAGAGGTGCAGATAGGCCTCCGACGCGGTGATCGATCCGTGCCCCGAGAAGACGAAGAAGAGCTCTCGCCGCTGGCCCTCGCGCCGCCGCAGCGCCTCCTCCAGTTGGTCGAGGGCGCCGTCGAGGGCGGCCCGCGTGGGACGCAAGGCGCGACGGGCCAACTCCGGATAGCGCTCGGCCGTGTCTCGGTCCGCGGCGGTCACCAACGTGGTCCGGGCGCCCACCGACTCGAAGAGCTCGGCGAAGCGGATCGCGTCGTCGTCGGCGTAGCTCAGCGGGTCATAGTTCGAGCCCGGCAGGGCGTGGTTGTTTCCGATGACCAGCGCGAAGCGCGCCACGTCGGGGGCACCCTCCGGCTGGACCACCGGCGCCGCCAACACGATGGAGGCGAACAGTGGGAGCATCAGCGGCCCTCCTCGATCTCGACCGAGACCGCCGAGGCGCCCCGTGGGGTCTCTCCGGAGCGCAGCTCGGCGGCGAGCGCCGCGGGGTCGACGTCGAAGGCGCCCACGACCGTCAGTCGTCCGGGTCGATGGTCGGGCCGCAGCGCGATGTCGAACGGGAGACGCACCGCCATCGCCCCCGATTCGACCTGGAACGGGGCGCCGCCCTCCGCCTCCGGGTAGTACCAGTGGATGCGCTCACCGTCCCAACCGAGCACCGTGAGCGTGCGGTGGCGCCCGGCGGGGTTGCCGTACTTGAACCCCAGCCGCTCGTCGAGGAAGACGGTGCCCCGCTCTCGAACGTCCCGGCGGGCCCCGTTGGTGTCCGTCGCCAGGAAGGTCACCTCCGGGGAGAGCTCGCCGGCTGATCCCTTGTGGGTGTAGCCACTCTCCGCCGGCACCAGGCGCCACGTCGCGAGGCCGGCCCCGACCACGACGACCGCCGCCGCCAGCCACCCCAGGGAGCGATTCCCCCGCCGCCGCGGCGCGGGGGCTGTGAACGGCAGCACCTCGCCGGGCTCGGCCGTGGCCTGCGCAGCCAAGGCGAGCACCGTTCGACACTCCGTGCAGGCCGCCAGGTGAGCCAACTCGGCCGGGCCGAAGCCCTCGCCAGCCGAGACTCGCGCCTCGATGAGGGCGTCGTCGAGGTGCGCCCCATCCCCATCGCGGAACAGGTCCGACGCGCTGTCTGCGAGCTCCGCCAATGGATCGGTCTTCATCGCGTGGCCTCCTGCACTTCGTTGGTGCGACCCCGCACCCGAGCCGTCACGAGATTCCCTCGAATCTCCGAGCCAGCCGCTCCAGGAGTCGTGCCTTTCGCATCCGCACGCCGGACGCCGAGAGCCCGAGGGCGCGCGCCACTTCTACCGAGTCCAACCCCTGCTCATAGATCATCGCCAGCAGAACCTGGTCCCGGTCGGGGAGCGACGCCACCATCGCGCGCGCCAACTCCTCCCGCTCCCGACGCAGCCGCGCCGCCTCGGGGGACGCCTCCGCCGCCTCGACGCGCTCTGGCAGCGTCCCCTCCACGAGCGGCGCCTCTCGCGCCCGAAGCCGCCCCGCCTGTCGCCGGAAGTAGCGTGTGGCGAGGACGTGGATCCAGGTCGTCAGCGCCGAGCGCCCAGCGAAGCTTCGCAGGACGCGGAAGTCGTCTGCCACCAACATCAGCTCGAAGCCCTGCCGCAGGTCCGGCTCGTGGCGACGCAGCCACGGCGCGGCGCCGGTGACGTTCGCGAGGCAGCCCGAGACCACCCGGGCGACTCGCTCGCGGAGTCGCTCGTACGCCCCGGGCTCACCGGCAACCACGGCCGCGACCAGATCCCGGTCGGGCTGCTTGTCATCAGGCCGCGCCATTCGTGCCAGAACATACGGCCCCCAGGATCGAATCCGTGAGTTCTTCCGTCGGACACAGAGCGCCGTCCGATCGGGCCGGCGCGCTCATGTGGTCTCTGCCAGCCACCGATAGAGCGTGTTACGGTCGGGCCTCGCGGGCGCCTCGGGGAGGAGGCGCGTGGAAGGTCCGGGGCAAACGGACGGGCTCACGTGCGCTCTCGATTCTCGGCTCTCGGTCTCCTCATCCTCATGGCTGGCACACTCTGGCTCGCGCTGCGCCCGGCGCCGCCGACGCCGCGCAAGGCACCGCGCACCAGCGCAGCCTCCGCTCAGCGCCCCCACCGTTCGGTCCCACCGACCGCCACCGCGCGGCCCGTTCCAAAGCCCGCGGAAGCCCCCCATCGCCCCTCCGCACCGGAGCCCATCGCCGCGAGCCTCCCACCGCCGCCCCCGCTCCAATCAGCGCCACCGCCCAAGACCACCCTCGACTACACGCCCACCCCGCTCCCCGGCGACGTCCCCCCGCCCAAGCGACATCGCTGGAGCGCCGCCGAGCGTCAGTCCGCCCACCACGCCCTGATCGCCAACCAGCTCCCCGGCCTGCACCCGGACCAGCGCCCGGTCGACGCCGTCGCCGCCCTCGCCGTCCCCGAGGGGCGCATGCGCGCGGCCCACCGGCCCGCCGACCACCACAACGCCCTGCGCATCGCCCACTACCAGGCCCACCGGCGCCTCGAAGCCCTCGCAGAGGACCTCCCCGCCACCGGCCAGCGTCGAGTCCGCCGCTTCCGTGACCGCCTCCGGCGCCACCTCCAGGATCTCATCAACGCCGAGATTGACCCCACCGCCGCCCGCCACATCCCCCGCCTCGAGCACGCCCCTCGCAAGGTCCCCGGCCTCCAGCGTCGAACCGTCCCAACCCACCACGCCGTCGAGCTCGAGGCCCCCATCGATCGGCTCTCCCCCCTCGATCCCGCCGATCAGGCCACCACCTTCGAGGCCCCGGAGCTCGACCAACTCGCGGCCCAGCTCGCCACCCCCCTCGCCATCTTCCGATGGGTCCACGACAACGTCGCCCCCGAGATCTACCGAGGCGCCCGGAACGGTCCCCTCGGCACCCTGAAGCAGCGCACCGCCAACGACCTCGACGCCGCCTGGCTCACCTCCGAGCTGCTCCGCCGCATCGGCATCCCCACCCGCCTCGAGCTCGGCCGGATCGTCCTCAGCCCCGCCCAGGCCAGAAGCTACACCGGCGTCCGCCACACCGCCCGTGCGGCCTCCGTCCTCAACGCCTTCGGCATCCCCAGCGAAGCCCAAGCCCAGGGCAACACCGTCACCGCCCTCGTCACCGAGCATTGGTGGGTCAACGCCTGGCTCCCCGTCTCCAGAAGCACCCCCGACGACCGCCGCTGGATGCCCCTCTTCCCGATGCTCAAGCCCGTCAGCGTCCCCCCGGCCCCAGACATCGCCTATCCCGAGCTCACCGACGACATCCTCTACAGTCGCACCGCGCCGCTCACCCGCTGGCTCCAGCGCCTCGGCGAGCCCAAGCTCCCCGCCCGCGCCATCGCCCCCTACCGAGCCACCTTCCTCACAGGCGGCATGCCCCCGCTCCTCGAATCCACAGGCGTCGTCCGCGAGATCCCCGCGACCGAGCACCACCGCCTCACCCTCCGCCTCGGCAGCGCCCCACCGCGAACGCTACGAACAGCCGACCTCTATAACCACCCGCTCACCCTCGAGTCCGTCCCCGCCACCGACCACGACGCCGCCATCATCGACGCCGCCGGTGGCATCGAGCGCACCCCGGCCTTCGCCCTGCGCCTCCGCCTCGAGCTCCACCGCGACGGCCAACCGCTCGCCACCACCCCCGCGGCCCGCCCCGGCGCTCCCGCACAGCTCGCCGTCACCATCCACGCCCCCGACGGCCATCGTGCCCACGCCTTCGACCTCACCCACGGCGCACGCTACAGCGTCGCCGTCGGCCTCGGCCGCACCCAACGCCCCAGCAGCGACGACCCCCTCCACGTCGTCGGCCAGAGCTACTTCCGCGAGCTGCGTCAATCCGCCACCCGCATCTTCGACCTCTACGACATCGCCACCGCCCAAGACGTCCACGTCGGCCTCGTCGGCCACGAGGTCGAGATCGTCCGTGTCGCCGGGCTCCCGGCCCGGATGGAGCGCCGCTTCATCGTCCTCGACATGCCCGGCCTCACGATGGCCCCCTACGCCCGCGGCCCCGACCGCAGCCGCGAGCCCCAGGCCCTCACGCTCTTGGGCCACCAATCCAGCTACCTCGAGGGCGCCGTCCCCCAGCGCTTCTACGGCGGCGAGGGTTGGTCCGCCCAAGCGATCCTCGCCGAGGCCCGCCGCCGCGAGCTGCCCCTCCACCGCCTCGACCTCACCCAGCACGAGCTCATCCGCGAGCTCGAGCCCCTCGTCGCCATCCCCCGCGAGGCTTGGGAGGAGGTCGCCGACCAGGTCATCGGCGCCTCCGGCCTCACGATGCCCGCCGAGCTCGCCCGCCAGCTCCGCATGCAACTCAGCCTGCGCCGGACGGCCGTCGTCCCCCACGCCCCGCTCCCCTCCGGCTTCTTCCCCGAGCTCCCGTCTCTCGCCGGCTTCGTGAGCTTCGATCCCGCCACCGGAGAGGGCGCCTATCTCATCCACCCGTCCCTCAACGGCGGCTTCCTGGTCACCGCCGAGTTCCGCCAGCCCCTCGGCACCGGCGCCGTGACCTTCTCCGACATCGCGAGCCTGCCCCGCTGTGGCGCCCGCAACGACTGGCGCGCCGGGAGCCAGGCCGGAGCGATCCGCATCAAGCTACGCCGTCTCCCCGCCGGTTACTGCGCCGCCGACCGCAACGACCACGACCCGAACGGGCGCCTGCTCGGCACCTGTCGCCACGAGGTCGTCGACGACCACGGCGAGCTCACCGAGATCAGCGGCCAGCTCTGCAACCCCTCCAGTCCGCCGTCCTTCGAGGTCGACCGGCAGCAGTGCACCCAGAGCAGCTTCCGCAGCAACTTCCACGTCCTGGTCTTCCTCAACGGCCGGCTCGCCTGGAAGCAGTACTTCGAGCTCGAGGACATCTTCGCCGACGGCGAGGGCTTCGCCCCGTGGAAGGCGGACCTGCCCAAGCTCCACGACCACCGCGACGCCGCCCCCCTCGACGTGCTGAGGACCCCCGGGGGCCTCGGCTTCGCCACCGGCTTCACGATGAGCGCCGACGGCGACCTCTTCGCCTTCGACTACTACTTCGACGAGGATCCCCGCCTCCCCACCTTCGGCGGCTTCGACGTCTACGTCTTCCCCCAGCTCGGCGGCGACGCGCTGCTCGAGGAGGGCGGAGACGCCATGTGCCGCGTCGCCCGCCACGCCCAGGGGAACTACAGCCTCCTGCGCGGCTTTTCGACCGCCGCCCCCACGGGCCAGCTCAGCTACGAGGGCATCAGCTCCGACGACGGCCGCTACAGCCACCCCGGCCCCGTCGAGCTCAGCGTCCCAACCCCCGGCGGCCAGCTCAGCTTCCAGCGCAGCTACAACGGCTCCGACACCGATCTCCATGCCCCCCTCGGCCCCGGCTGGACCCACAGCCACCAGATGAGCGTGGTCCCCACCACGGCAGGCGACGTCCTCCTCCTGCGCCCCAACGGCCAGGGCACGCTCTGGCACCAGCGCCACCACGCACCCAACGCCGAGCGCGCCCTCGCCTACACCTTCCACAACACCGACGGCGACCGTGGGCGGCTGCGCAGGTACACCTTCGAGCAACCCTCGAAGGCGCCCAACCCCAACCGCTGCGCCCCCCGCCGCACGGGCTACGTCTACGACGACCCCACCGGCCGCACCTACACCTTCGCCCTGGCCCGCGACCGCGTCACCGGTCGCCGGCCCCCCGACAACCCCAAGGACCCCATCGAGCTCGTCCTCACCTCGGTCCGCGACACCTCCGACAACGGCTTCGACTATCTCTACGACCCCGACAGCCTCACCCTCACGCAGGTCGTCGCCATCGCCGCCGGCCGACCCGCCCACCACGCCCTGAGCTTCTCCTACGAGGAGCTCCCGGTCCGCACCTCCATCCCCGATCTCGACGACCTCCGCGTCGATCGCCTCCGAAGCGTGGCCCTCCACTACGCCGCCGACGGCCTCACCCGCCAGGCGCCCGCCCGCGACTGCGACGCCCCCGTCACCTCCGTCGCCCCCGCCCAGATCCTCGCCAAGGTCGACTTCACCTACGACGGCGGCCTCCCCCTCGAGGGCGCCACCCGCACCCTCGCCCTGCTCGACCGCCCGCTCACCACCACCTGGTCCTATGGCTACGGCGACTTCGGCCCCCCCGTCGCCGTCCTCTCCTCCATCACCGATCCCAGCCACCGCGAGACCCAGATCGTCTACGGCGCCGCCCCCGACTACGCCCTCGGCGCCCCGCCCCCGTCCCAGGGCATCGAGGGCGACTGCGGAGACGACGTCCGCGACGGCGAAGACCAGCCCCGCCCAGCCTGGTGCAGCTACCGCCGAATCCAGTGCATCGCCAACCGCGCCGCCGATCTCGACTGGGAGGGCGCCAGCTACCTCCCCCAGGCCCACATCACCCGGGTCCTCTACCCCAGCGGGCGCCAGATCGCGGTGACCTACGACCGCGAGAACGACGTCCCCGCCGATCGCTACAACGCCTGCACCGGCGACGACCGAGACACCGTCGACGTCTGCCTCACGGAGCTCGCCGACACCGCCAAGGACCGCCCCATCCGCTTCGGCGTCGACACCCGCGGCCGCACCGTCGATCTCGACGAGGCCGAGATCTGCTGGAACCCCACCGGCAGCCAGCTCGACCGCGTCCGCGTCGCCGGCGCGGACGCCATCGAGCGCACCAGCGAGCCCACCGACACGGGGCGCGCGGAGCTCACCACCCGCCGCGGCCTCCCCGACGACCTCCCGCTCTACGAGGACCGAGCCGAGACCGTCACCCGCAAGCTCATCGAGCGCACCGGCGACGAGCCCGGATCCATCGAGATCGAGCCCGAGGTCTGGCGAGCCCGCCCCTTCCACGAGCGCCCCCAGCGAGTCGAGCAAGACGGCGTCGTCCAACGCACGTGGACCTACGACGAACAGGGCCGGCTCACCCTCGATGAGCGCCCCCAGGGCGACTTCACCCGCTACGAGGACCACGACGAGCGAGGCCGGCCCCACACCATCCGCACCGCCACCGGCACCACCCGCCTCGACTACGACGACCGCTTCGATCTCCCCACGCGCGAGCGGCTCTACGACGGCGAGGTCCTCCTCGAGACCACCACCACGACCTACGACGCCCTCGGGCGCTTCACCGCCCGCACCACCGCCGGCGGCGCCCAGCTCACCCGCGAGTACCGCCACAGCGACCACGGCGGCCTGCTCTTCCACGACACCATCACGCCCCGAGTCGGCGCGCCCTTCGAGCGCACCCAGGCCTTCGACGCCACCCACGCGCTGCGCCGCAGCACCAACGGCAAAGACGGCCACCAGAGGACCCGCGACATCGATCACCGCGGACGCCTCAGCTTCGAGCGCGACGGCGATCTGGAGACCCGCTTCACCTACGACCTGCGCGGCCGTCTCGAAGACCGGCACCTCATCGCCGACGACCACCACCTGCTCTACAGCTACGACGACGAGGGCCGCCTTGATTCTGTTCGCGCGCGCGAGGCAGACGGCGATCCCACCGAAGTCCTCCGCCAGACCTACGACGCCCTCGGCCGCATCGAGACGCTCACGGAGCGAGGCGCCCACGCCCAGCGCATGCGCTACGACATCGCCGGCAACGTCGCCTCCATCGGCGCCGAGCAAGACCCCCACGACACGACGCGCGAGCGTTGGCGCTACGACGGCGCAGGTCAGCTCCGCGAGCACACGCCCCCCGGCGGCGGGCCCTGGACCTACACCTACGACGACGCCGGCCGCCGGGCCACCGAGCGCCGCCCCGACGGCGCCACCACCCGCTACAGCTACCACGGGCGCTCTACCCAGCTCGCCACCCGCAGCTCCGAGCCCCTCGGCTTTACCGACACCTACGAGTGGGACGCCGCCGGCCGCCCCACCCAGCTCGAGCGCGCCCTCACCGTCGGCCCAGACGCCCTGCGGACCCACACCACCTGGGCCTACCCCACCGCCTGGCGCACCCTCCGCACCGACACCGACGGCGAGCGGACCCGCACCATCACCCGCGAGACCGACGGGCTCGGCCAGCTCGTCCACGAGGCCCAGGGCCAGCTACTCACCGACTTCAGCTACGACCCCATCGGCAACCTCACGCACTTCAACGAGCCCGGCCTGCCGCCCACCGTCGTCAGCTACGACCACCGGGGCCGCCCCCTCACGCTCACCGATCCCGCCGGCGTCGTCACTCGGTGGACCCACACCGGCCTCGCTCGCACCGAGATCCGGCACCCCGACGACACCACCACCCTCGAGGTACGCGATGCCCTCGGCCGCCAGACCCTCGTCTGCGAGGCCGGCCGCGCCTCCCCCGACGCCAGCGGTTGCCCCCGCGGCAGCGCCAGCGCCACCCGCACCGGCTACGCCGGCGACCGCCAGACCCACACCGACGCCGCCGGCCGCACCACCACCATCGACTTCGACGTCCGCCAGCGCCCCACCACCATCACGCCCCCCGGCCGCAACCCCACCCACATCAGCTACACCCGCGAGGGCCAGGGCCTGCGCACCCAGGCCACCGAGCCCATCGGGCGGCGCACCATCGACACCACCGACGCCCTCGGGCGCCCGCTCACCCACACCGTCGTCGGCGCCGACAGCCGCGGCTACAGCGTCGCCTGGGACCACCACGACCTCACGCTCACCAGCCCCGGCGACGACCAGGTCCAGGAGACCTACGACGCCGACGGGCGGCTCTGGCGCTCCACCCGCGGCGCCCAGACCACCAACCTGCGCTACAACGGCTTCGGCCAGCTCGCCAGCCACCGCGACCCCAGTGGCCTCACCACCACCTTCGACTACGACGACCTCGGGCGGCTCAGAAGCGTCCTCGCCCCCGGCCAGCGCCAGACCACCTGGCACTACAGGCCCGCCACCCACCTGCTCGACTCCGTCGTGCACCCCGACCAGCTCGTAGAGACCCACCGCTACGACCCCGCCGGCCGCCCCAGCGTCCGCACCCTCACGCAGGGCCCCCACCATCTCAGCACCGAGCACTACAGCTACGACCGGGCCGGCCGCCTCAGTTGGATCTGGCGCCCCGAGCTGCCGGGCGCCGAGCCCCCCGCCCCCAACATCCCGTGCCCCGACGCCGCCATCTGCCTCAGCTACGCCCAGGGGCGTCTCCAGAGCGCCACCGATCCCGGCGGGCGCAAGAGCACCTGGACCTACGACAGCGCCGGCGACCTCCAGCACCTCGAAGTCGGCCAGCAGGCCCTCCGGATCCAGCGCGACGAGGCCGGACGCGTCGCCTCGGTCCAGCTCGCGAGCCACCCCCCCAGCCGCTTCTACTACGACGACGCCGACCGTCTACTGCGCAGCATCGATCCCAGCGACCGCGTCACGGAGTCCGTCTGGCGCCCCGACGACCGGGTCCGGATCCGGCGCTACGGGCAGCTCAGCGTCCCCCAGGACGACGACGCCGAGCTACGGGACGTCACCGAGTACGAGCACCGCTACGACGCCCGAGCCCGCCCCGACCGGATCAGCGGCCCCGACGGCACAGTCGAGCTCGGCTGGGACACCCACGACCGCCCCACCACCTATGTTCGGGACGGAGAGTTGGTCAGCGAGCGCGTCTACGACGACGCCGGGCGGCTCCAGCAGATCACCCTCGCGGCCATCCACCAGCCGGTCACCGCCGAGTTCGGTTACGACGACGAGGGAAGGCTGGAGACGCTCCACGTAGACGGCGAGCTCCGGGGGCGCTGGACGTGGAACGCCGTAGGCCTGCCCATTCAGGCCAGACTAGACGGCGTCACGGCCTGCTGGCGCTACCACCCCGACCGCACGCTCGCCGCCCTCTCCTGGCATGCCGCCGACGACCTCGATTGCGCCGAGGCGATCCCCCAGCAGGCCCGGCACGCGTGGCAGCAGGGCCCCAGCGACGGGAGGGGCCGGCCCGCGTGGACCGAGCAGACGGCCGACGGGAGGCGGCGCCGGGATCGGCTGCGCTACGACGAGTCCGACCAGCTCACGGCGTGGCACCACGTCCAGGAAGGCGAGGCTACCTTCCTGCGCTACAGCGACAGCGGGCGAAGGCTCCAGCGACGCCTCCAGGAGTGGACCGATCAGGAGGCCCCGCTCCCCATCGAGGCCCCCGCGGGCCACATCATCGAGCACACCGTCTACGACGCCGACAGCGCCGGCCACCTGGACGCCATCCACCACCGGATCAGCCACGGGGAGCTCGTAGTCAGCACCGACGAGGCGGGCTACGTGACGGCCTTCGGGCCCGAGGACCGTCAAACCGAGCTGCCCCGCGACAGCCGGGGCCGGCCCTCCAGCCGCACCATCGATCACCAGGGCTTCGTCCACGCCCACCTACGAGCGCGAACGTGGCGGGACCTCACGGGCCAGCTCATCTCCCACACGCCAGAGGGTAACCGCGTCCGGCACTTCCTGCCCCCGCTCCCCGGCTTCCAGTTGGTCCGAGACACCAGCGGGCGACGCTGGGAGCTGGCGCTGCTGCGTCCGGACCAGAGCCCAGTCGCCGTCACCGACGCCCAAGGCGAGGTCCTGACCAGCCGGCTCTACAGCCCCTTCGGCCAGGCCGACGAGGAGAGCCAGCCCCGCTACAGCTATCCAAGGTACTTCGCCGGCTATCAGCCCTACACGGTCTCCCGCAACGCCCCCACCCAGATCCTAGACGCCGGCCACCGCCTCTACGCCCCGGAATACGGGCGTTTCCTCGGCCCGGACCCGGTCCAGCTCGATCCCACAGACGCCCGCACGGCCGACCGGTTCGCCTACGCCTTCAACGATCCCGTTCGGTTCGTAGATCCCGACGGGAGGTTCCCCAGCGCGGCGACGGCGGTGCGGTTGGCGGAGGGCGAGTCCGACGTGGAGGCGGCGCTCTCGGCCAGCGCCGCCCAGGTCGCCCAGTTGACGGCGGATCCCCAGGCCTCAGCGGGCGTCAGGTTCCTCTCCACCAACAGCTTCGCCAGCTCCGAGAAGCGGAGGATCGCGGCCGGCCAGCCTCGCATGCTCGGTGCGCTGACGCGTCTGTACCACGACCTCGTCCCGGCCCCCGTACGGCTGGCGGCGGGGGTCGTCTACGACATGACCGCCGGACCGGTCGTGGAGGCGGTCAAGCAGGTCTGGGACATGGGAGGGCTCGCGGTACAGGCCCTCGGCATCGCCACCGGCGCCTACGACTACGAGCATCGGACCGTCAGCAAGATCGCCCAGCAGGTCGACGCGGGCGTGTCCCAGGGCGAGATCGTACTGGGTGCGGTCGTCAACGCGGGGCTGACCATGGCTGGCGGCGCCATCGGCAAGGGCCTCGGCAGCCTAATCGGCGGAGGCGCCAGGATCGCCCGGGGCGCTGGCCGCGCCGCCCTCGCGGGCGGCGGAAAGGTCCTCCAGGGCCTCGGCCGGCTCGGAAGAGCCAGCCTGAAGCTCGGCGCCCGCGCAGCGCCCCGAGCAGCGGGCGTCGTCAGGGGCGTCAGCCGAAGCATCGCGAAGAGGGGTCGCGCCGCCCTGGACCGAGGGAGGCTCACCGCCCAAGGGGCCCGTCAGGGGGCGGCCCGGCGCTATCAGAAGCTCAAGTGCCGAGGCCGAGGCCTCATCAACGGCATCCGAGCAAGGCTTGCCGCCACCTGCCTCGCCGCGGGCACGGCGGTCCTCACCCCCAGCGGCCCCCAGCCCATCGAGACCCTCAGAATCGGCGACCGGGTCACCACCCCCAGGGGCGGCGGCCCGGGCCTCGAGCTCACCAAGAGCCACCGAATCGTCCACCTACTCATCCAGCACCCAGAGCACGGCCAGATCTACGCCACCCTGCTCAGGCCCACCCAGTGGCTCCGCCAACACGGCCTGATCGAAGGCAGGGCCAAGGAGCTCACCGCCGAAGACCTGAGATTCCAAGGCCCCACCCGCCTGCTAGGCACCGAGCCCGCCCCCATCCCCACCACCGGAGAAGGCCGCCTCGTCACCGGCACCTACGCCCTGATCAGGACCGACGTCCGCCACCTGAGAACCACCGACCACAACGGCAAGGCCGCCACGGTCATCACCACCAAGGACCACCCCTTCTGGTCCGAAGACCAGCAAGACTTCGTCAACGCCGGCCACCTCCGCAAAGGCGAACGCCTCAGAACCCGCCAAGGCCTCCGAACCGTAACCGCCCTCGACTGGGCCTGGGGCAACCACCAGGTCCACGACATCGAGGTCGACACCGACCACGTTTTCTACGCCAGCAGCGCCGAGTTGCTGGTACACAACGTCGATGACTTCAAGTGCCCGCACGCCTCAGAGGGGGGATTCGGCGTCAACGATCCACCAGCGCGAGTCAAGGGCCAGTGGTCCGAGTCGGACCTGAAGCAGAGCCTCCTCGGCCATCCGCCGAGAGGCCTGGGCAAGCCTGACTTGCATCACGCCGATCAGATGCCGGGATCAGGTGTTCACGAGATCCTCCCCGGTCAGCACCGGGCGAACAAAGCTCTGCACCCAAACAAGTACAACCAAGGGGTAACGCCTGAGATGAGAGATGCCGATCGCAAGTTGCACTGGTGGTATCGGGCACGGGAGGAAGGCGCCGATCAGATCCTCCCTGGCTGGATCTACGATTGAGGACTAGAGCATGACGAAGACCGGGTTCGACCAGCTCGTGGAAGAGACCGAGCGTAGCCACCCGCTGTGGTTTCAGCTCGACCGTGAGCCGCCCGCCACCGCCGAAGCTATTGGTTCGCTCGAAGCCGTGCTGGGACTTCGCCTTCCGCCAGAACATCGTGATTTCCTCATGACACACGGTGCTGGGTTGTTCGCATTCGCCGACGTGCTGGGCGTGCGACCAGGGACGGTCGGCTACCTGCCTGCGTCAGTGCCCTTCGTGGGGGACCAGTTCGTACCGGCGGTTGACACCGGTTCCGGTGATTTCTACGGGTTTCGGCGCGCCGAAGGAGCGTGTTCCCCCGGAGTCGTCTATTGGGATCATGACTCGTCCCGAATCAACGACACGGAGTACATGGACTTCTACGAACTTGTTGCGGATGTGGGACTTCGACCATGATCGAGCGGTTCCGAGCAAGGTTCCACCGATAGGTGTCAAGATAGTTGTCGCCTCGGCAGCGCGTTTTTCGGGCCCTCCTCACATCTTCGTGGGTACCGGATACTCCGAATGCCGACAGGACAGACCTCAACGGGCGACTGAGTGGCGGGAAGCAGGGGGGGCGGCTGGTTGCACCCGTACCGAGCCGTGCTCGAACGAGCACCGGCCGCAGCTGGCGTGGCCGCAGGAGAGCCTGAAGTCGATCCGTCGCGAGGGCTCGGGCCCATCTGCCGAGCAAGGTTCCACCCGAATGTTCGGGGCCGAGCAAGGTTCCGAGCAAGGTTCCGAGCAAGGTTCCACCCGAATGTTCGGGGCGGGGGGGGCGCTGGAGGCGGAGCGTTGCTGATGGGGGGCGTTGAGCCCTCGGAGACTGCTGGGCGGCAGCTTGAATCCTCAATCTGCGGTGACGGAGCACCGAGAGCCGGGGCCGTCGTTGCGTTGCAGACGCAACTCGCCCGTGCGCGGCGAGGCGAGCGCGGCGGGTAGAATCGCGGAGGCGCGGCGTGGGGCCGCGCGCGTCGCTAGGTCGGGGCGACCCGCAAGCCGCCGGGGAGCACGCATCCGAGGGGGAAGTCCCGCTCGCCCAGGCCGTCGCGCACGTCCGCGAGCGCTGCACGGAACGCCCGCGCGAACTGGCGATACGCCTCGCGGAACGCCTGCCGCCGCTCTCGGTCACTGGTGTGGCACCGCGGTGCTGGGCTGCGGTCGATCGAGTCGGGGCGTGTATGCGCCGCCATGCGCCGCACGCGCTTACGTCCGAACACCTTCACGTCAGCGCCCGGTCGCACACGCTCGATCGTCGCGTCGTAGAGCTCGCGTACCCGCGCTGCGTAGTCGTCGGCCTCCAGATCTGCCCAGCACGGGATCGGATGCAGCGTCAGGGTGCACGCCTCGGTGTGCTCGCGCTCGGTCGGCTTCGCGGCTCCATCGCGGCACTTCAGCCTGGCCCGGTACAGCGCCGTGCGGTCGATCCACTTGCCGCGCAGCTTCTTGCCCTCGCACAGCGCCTCGTAGCAGTGGATCCCGGGCCAGCGCCGCGCGTGCTTCACGAGCGCCTCCTTCACCGAGTTGCTCAGCAGGTAGGCGAGCCGGTCCACCTCGGCGGCCTCGTCGAGGCACACCGTGGACACGTACCGGCGGTCCCAGAACTTGCCCTGCCAATCGTGGTGCTTGCCGATCTCTCGGGCGATGTTGCCGCCGACGTACTCCATGTAGTTGGCGAGCTCCGTCGCCGTCCGCGACGACACGAGCAGATGGAGGTGGTTGCTCAGGACCACGACCGCGTGCAGGTGGCAGTCAGTGCGCTCGGCGGCGCGCTCCAAGACGCCGACGACGAGGGCATTGACCGTGTCGTCGGGGCGAAGCAGGTACCGGCCCTGCATGCACCGCAAGGTCACGAACAGGGTCGACCACTGCTCCGGCTGGTAGCGCAAGGGTCTGGACATCGGGCGATCCTCCGTGGCGTGCTTTCAAAGACCTTCTTCGGACAAACCCGCCGACTGTTGCGTGGAATCTCGGAACTCGAGTCGCCCTCGTAGCCGTCATCGCCGCTCTGCTGGTCGCGGCCTCGCGCGCCACCCATGCTCCGATGGCGTCTGCGACTCCGGTGGCCCGCGCCGCGGACGCTTCAGGTTCGAGCGCGACGGAGCCCTCGAGACCCACCTGCACGATGGCTCGAGCGGCCGCCTCGGCGACCGGCAGCGCACGCGACGGTGACCGCCCGCGCTAGAGCGTTGCGGCGGCTCCTCCCGTCGGTCGCCGACGGGCACCACGTCCCGAATCCGGGGAGGTCGTGGATCGCGGATCGACGAGGCGGGTGGCATCGGGGGGGGGGGCGTGGTATTGCGCGCGGCGCACGCTGCCCCATCGGGAGGAACTCCATGGTCGCGCTCCGCCGAATCGTCTGGATCTCCGCCACGTTGATGCTCGCCGCCTGTGGAGGGCGAACCAGCGGTCTCGTCGTCGACACCGGCCCCGCCGAGAAGAAGGGGGACGCGAGCGCCCTGGTCGAGAAGGGCGATGGGCTGTGGGCCGACCGCGCGGACCGTGCCAAGGCCGAGGCTGCGATCAAGGCGTGGGAGGAGGCCGCCGCCACCGATTCCACGCGCGCCGACGTGCAACTCAAGCTGACGTACGCCTACTACTTCCTCGCCAACGCGCACCTGCGGTGGGAGGAGGAGCCGGACGACGCCCAGATGGCGGCCTTCGAGAAGGGGGTCGTCGCCGGGGAGCGCGCGATCAAGCTGCAGTCGCCGGAGTTCGCGAAGAAGATCAAGGACGGCGCGGGCTGGCCGGAGGCCGTGAAGTCGGTCCCGAAGGCGGGCGTGCCGTCGCTCTACTGGTACGCGACCAACCTCGGCAAGTGGGCCCTGCTCGACGGGTTCACGACCATCCTCTCGCACAAGGACGATGTCGCCGCGATCATGGCCCACTGCGAGAGCCTCGACGAGGGCTTCTTCTACGCCGCCCCGCACCGCTACTTCGGTGTCTACCGCACCAAGATCCCGTTCCCCGGTGGGGACCTGCCCTCGTCCAAGAAGCACTTCGAGCGCGCGGTGAAGCTGGCCCCGAGCTACCTGGACACCAAGGTGCTCTTCGCCGAGTCATACGCGGTCAAGGCGCAGGACGAGGCCCTGTTCAAGAAGCTGCTCGGCGAGGTCATCGCCTCGAAGGACGACGTGAACCCCGACCTCATCCCCGAGACGCGCAACTCGAAGCGGGTCGCCAAGACTCTGCTCGAGAACATCGAAGACTACTTCTAAGCCTACGTCCAAGCGGCGAACCCCACGCAAGGAGTCCGACAAATGAGGCGTCTGCTACTGGTCAGTGCCGTCTTGGGAATGCTCGCGCCCGGCAACGCCGCCGCGGAGGGTGAGATCGAGATCAAGGTCGCCACCGTTGCCCCCGCGCGCACCCCGTGGGCGGCGCTCCTCAAGAAGTACCGCAAGGCCCTCAAGAAGCTCTCCAACAAGCGAATCAAGATGCGCGTCTACCTGGGCGGCATCAAAGGCGACGAGCAGAGCATCGTCCGGCAGGTCTACCAGGGGAAGCTGCACATCGGTGGCGTCTCCACCGGCGCGATGTCGACCGTCGTGCCCGACCTCGACCTCCTCGAACTGCCCTACCTCTTCGCCGATCACGCCGAGGCCGACCGTATCCTCGACGGTCCCGCGCGGCCGATCATCGAGCAGATGCTCGAGGCGAAGGGCTTCAAGCTGCTGATGTACTCGGAGAACGGGTACCGCTCCTTCGGCACCAAGAACGGGTTCGTGAAGACGCCGGCCGATCTGAAGGCCGTCAAGATGCGCTCCCAGGAGAGCCCGGTGCACGTCGCCACCTACCGCGCCCTGGGCGCGAGCCCGGTGACGATCTCGGTGGGTGAGGTCATGTCCTCGCTCCAGACGGGGCTCGTCGACGGCTTCGACAACACGCCCCTGTTCACCCAGGCCGTCTCCTGGCACCAGGGCATCAAGTACTTCACCGTGACCCAGCACATCTATCAGCCGGCCGTCATCATCGCGAACAAGGCCTGGTTCGACGCACAGCCCGCCGACATCCAGGCGATACTCCTGAAGCCCCTGCCGAAGCTGACGGTCAAGGGGCGTAAGGCCGTTCGCGTCCTGGGCACCGCGCTGCTCGAGAACTTCGGGAAGCTGGGCGTCGATGTCTACACGCTCACGGCGGCTGAGAAGAAGGTCTTCCAGGACCAGACCCGCCCCGTCTGGGACGCTCGGAAGGCCGAGGCCGGCGAGCTCGGCAAGAAGCTCCTCGACGCGATCCTGGCGGCGAAGAAGGGTTGAGCGAAGGGACCGAAGAGGCCGACGGCGCGCCCAAGGGCCTGCTCCGCGGCCTCGATGAGGCGGTGTTCCGCGTCGAGCGGACGCTGGTGACGCTGGCCGCCCTCACGATGACCACGACGGTCTTTCTCGATGTCGTCTATCGCTCCTTCGCCACACCCGAGAGTCAGTTCGCTCGCAAGCTCGTCACCATCCTCGGCTGGTTCGACCTCACGCCCGGATATGAACCGCTGCGCGACTACGTCACACCGGCCGCTCTCATCATCCTCGCCTTCATCGCGGGCTGGGCGGTCTTCGCCTCGGCTCGGCGCCGGGACGAGCGCTCGGCCCCCCCTGGTCTGGGCGTCGCCGCGGGCATCGCCGGTGTCTTGCTCTCCTACGCCTTCGTCCAGTTCGTGGTCCGCGTCCCGAGCCGATGGGTCTGTGCGGCCCTGCTGCTCGTCGGCTGCGCGGGCGTCGTGTGGCACGCGGCGCGAGGCAAGGACCGCGTCGGGGTGTCCCTCGCCCTGCTCACCGCGGCCCTCGGCACCTGGGGCTGCACCAAACTCCCGGCGCAGTATATCTGGAGCCGCGAGCTCAGCCTGATCCTGCTGGCGTGGCTGGCCTTCCTCGGCGGGAGCATGGCCACCCGAGTCGACAAGCACATCATGGTCGACGCCGCCGGCAAGGTGATCCCCAAGGCGCTGCGCCCCTGGGCCCGCGCGGTGGGTCTGCTCGCCACCACCGCCTTCTGCGTCTACTTCTTCGCCCTCGCCTACGCCTACACCTTCGGTGAGGGCGGCAGCTTCGGCATGGGCGAGAAGCGCCCGGCCACGCAAGTCCCCGCCTGGACCATCACCTGCGGGGTCGTGGTCGCCTTCGCCCTGATGTCGGTCCGCTTCGCCGCGCAGACCATCGACGCCTTCCTCCACCCCCGGGTGGTCGAGCGGGAGATCGGCCATTGACCTGGCTGCTCGTCGCCGTCCTGGTGGGGCTCCTGCTCCTGAGCGTCCCGCTCTTCGTCCTGATCGGCGTCGCGACCACGCTCGGCTTCGTCATCTACGACCACAGCGTCGGCGGCGTGATGTCGGTGCCGCTGCTCGAGAGCGTCCGCGAGCTCACCGACAAGGAGCCGCTCCTCGCGATCCCGTTCTTCGTGCTCTCCGGCGCGATCATGAGCAACGGGGCCATCGCCCTGCGCCTCGTCAACGTCGCGCGCGCGTTTTTCGCCCCCATCCCAGGCGGCCTCGGCATCGCCACGGTCGCGGCCTGCATGTTCTTCGCCGCGATCTCCGGCTCAAGCCCGGTCACGGTCATCACCATCGGCGGCATCATGTACCCGGCGCTGGTGAAGGCGGGCTACGACGATCGCTTCTCCACCGGCCTGGTGACCAGCGCGGGCACCCTGGGGATCCTCATCCCGCCGAGCATCCCGATGATCGTCTACGCGATCTTCGCCTCCAACGCCGGACAGTCGATCAAGGTCGAGGAGTTCTTCCTCGCGGGCCTCGGGCCGGGCGTCGTCATCGGCCTGCTCCTAGGCGGCTTCTGCATGGTGGTGGGCATGCGGCGTGGCGAGCGCTTCAGCAAGCCGGACGTGGCCGCCTTCCGAGACTCGGTCCTCGAAGGCTTCTGGTCGCTCATGCTGCCGGTCGTGATCCTCGGCGGCATCTACTCCGGCCTGTTCAACGCCACCGAGGCCGCCGCCGTCAGCGTCGTCTACGCCCTCGCCGTCGAGCTCTACATCCACCGGGCGCTCCTCCTCGACCAGGTTCCGAGGGTCTTCGGCGAGGCCACCGTCCTGATGGGCAGCCTGCTGGTGATCTTCGCGATGGCGGTGGGCCTCAACGCGCTGCTCGCCGAGCTCCAGGTGCCCGACAAGGCCGCCGCCTGGATCACCTCCCTGGACCTCACGCCCATCACCTTCATGCTGATCCTCAACGGCTTCCTGCTCATCGTGGGCTGCCTCATGGACATCATGAGCGCGATCATGATCCTGGTGCCTCTGCTGGCACCCCTGGCGGCGGTCTGCGGCATCGATCCGATTCACCTCGGCATCGTCTTCATCGTCAACCTCGAGCTCGGCTACCTGACCCCCCCGATGGGGCTCAACCTCTTCGTCAGCGCGTCCCTGTTCGACAAGTCCCTCGGCAATGTGATTCGATCGGTCATCCCCTTTACGGGGCTGCTGCTGCTGGCAGTGCTGATCGTGTCCTACGTCCCGACCATCTCGATGGGTCCCATCAACATCCTCAACGGCAAGCCCTTCGTGGCCCACTTCCCCGAGGGCAAGAAGTGCGAGGTCGTTACGAAGAGCGACGACCCGCTGGCGGAGCCCACCAAGCCCCCCGAGACCGGCTCCATCGGCGACCTGATGGAGTCCGACTCCTTCAAGGACATCTGGGACGATGACGACGACGAGGACTGGGGCGACGAGCCGGAGGCTGAGACGAAGCCAGACGCGGGGCCGGCCCCGTGACGGGCCAGCTCATGGACCCGTTTCGGCGGCGGATTCGCTACCTGCGGGTCTCCGTCACGGATCGGTGCAACTTCCGATGCGCCTACTGCATGCCCGCCGAGGGCTTCCCGCAGGTCAGCCGCGCCGAGCTGATGACCCTGGAGGAGCTCGGTGACTTCGTCAGCCTGATGGCCGAGCTCGGCGTCGAGCGCGTGCGCATCACCGGTGGCGAGCCCCTCGTACGCCGGGGCGTGGTCGATCTGGTGGCCCGGGTGGCGTCGCTGCCCGGCATCCGGCAGGTGGCGATGACGACCAACGGACACCTGCTCGAGCGCTACGCCGCAGAGCTCTATTCCGCGGGGCTCCGCGGGCTCAACGTGAGCCTGGACACCTTCGACGCGAGGCGCTTCGCCGAGATCACGCGGGGCGGTAGCCTGGCGGACGTCCTCGATGGATGCGCGGCGGCCACCGACGCCGGCTTCCGCGACATCCGCATCAACGCGGTGGCCGTCCGCGGGCTCAATGACGACACCCTCGCCGACTTCGCGCGGCGATGCTGGGACGAGGGCTGGCTGCCGCGATTCATCGAGCTGATGCCGGTCGGCGGCCTCGACTACCAGGCCACCGACCAGTCCGTGCCCACCGACGAGATCGTCGCAGCCCTCGCGTCCGAGCTGTCGATGCGCGCCGACGGCCGCCCGAACGACTCCATCCCGCGGGGGCCCGCGAGTTACTGGACGGTGACGTCTGGCCCCTACGCCGGGCGTCGAGTGGGGATCATCAGCCCCATGACGGACCATGGGTTCTGCGAGGCGTGCAATCGCGCGCGCCTCACATCCCGCGGCGGACTGCGGGCGTGCCTCGCCAACGACGATGAGGTCTCGATCTTGCAGGCGGTGCGTGCCGGCGCCGACCGCGCGACGCTGAGCGCGCTCGTGAGGGAGGCGGTGGACGGAAAACTCGCCGCGCACCAGATGCGGGCCGACTTCGTACCCCTGTCGGTGATGACGGGGATCGGCGGCTGACCGCTACACTGTGGCCAAGACGAACGGAGCCTGTGAGACCATGGACGACGCGCACGGAGAGATGATGGAGCTGCCGACGACGGACGCCCCGTCTCGGACGGGCCGCGCCCGCTTCATCGTGTTGCTGCTGGTGGTCGTCGGCGGGTTCTACCTGGTCGTCGACTCGATGATGGAGGGGGGCGCCTACTTCTTCACGGTCGACGAGGCGGTCGCGAGCCCCCTGGCGCAGAAGAAAATGATCCGCGTCAAGGGCGACGTCGCGATGGGCTCCTGGCTGCACGAGGAGGGCACCAGCGTCCACGACTTCACGGTGGTGGGTGAGCATCGCCAGATGAAGGTGCACTTCGAGGGGCCGATGCCCGACGTGTTCAAGGAGGGGGCCGAGGTCGTCGCCACCGGCCGCCTGACGGATGACGTGCTGGTGGCCACCGAGGTCACGGCCAAGTGTCCGTCGAAGTACGAGGAAGGGCAGCTCTCCGAGAGCGCCCGCGATCGCACGGGGCTTTCGGAAAAGGGCGCGAAAGGGTACTAGCCCGCAGCGTGATCGACATTCAGACCATCGGCAGCTTCCTGCTCCACGCCTCGATCGTCGTGGCGGTCTTCTCGGCGACCGCGAGCGTATTGGGCCGGCGGCGTCAAGACGGCCGCCTCATGCTCGCAGGCGAGCGCGCCGCGTATGCCCTGGCGGCGATGGTCTTCTGCGCCTCGATCCTGCTCTTTCACTCGTTTCTGACGCACGACTACACGAACAAGTACGTCGCTCGGTACAGCGACAACAACATGCCCTGGTACTACCTGCTCTCTTCGTTTTGGGGCGGGCAGGCGGGGTCGCTGTTGTTCTGGGAGCTGGTGCTGGCCCTGTGCACCGCGCTGGTCGTCTTCCAAAACCGCGACCAGAACCGCGACATGCTTCCCACCGTCATCGCGGTCCTGATGGGCGTCCACGGCTTCTTCTTGATCGCGATGGTGGTCCACGCGAACCCCTTCGCGACCTACTTGATCAACGAGCCTCCCATCAACGGTCGCGGGCTCGAACCGCTGCTGCAGAACCCCGCGATGACGTTCCATCCGCCGAGCATCCTCTCGGGCTATGTGTGGTGGACGATCCCCTTCGCCTTCGCCATCGCGGCGCTCATCCACCGACGCCTCGACGACGCCTGGATTCGCGCCACGCGGCGATACGCCATCGTCTCCTGGGGCTTCTTGTCGGTGGGGAACCTCTTTGGCGGGATGTGGGCCTATCAGGAGCTCGGATGGGGCGGCTTCTGGGGCTGGGATCCCGTCGAGAACGCCTCGCTCATGCCGTGGTTCACGGCCAGCGCCTATCTGCACTCCGTGATGATTCAGGAGCGGCGCGGGATGCTGAAGGTCTGGAACATGGCCCTCGTCATCCTCACCTACTTCCTGACCGTCTTCGGCACCTTCCTGACCCGCTCGGGGCTCATCGACTCGGTCCACACCTTCGCGCAGAGCGACATCGGCGGGTACTTCATCGTCTTCATGGTCATCATCGGCCTGGGCAGCCTCGGTCTGCTCGGCTGGCGCATCCTCGACGGCTCGCTGCGCAGCAAGTCCGACGTCCAGAACCTGTTGAGTCGAGAGGGCATCTTCCTGCTCAACAACCTGGTGCTCCTGGGCTGCGTGGGCGTCGTCATGTTCGGCACGCTCGGAGAGAAGATAAGCGCCTACCTGTGGCAGGAGACCAAGTACACGGCCTCCTGGTTCAACGCCTGGATGGTCCCCGGCGGTCTCACGCTGATCATCCTGATGGGCGTCGGCCCGCTCATCCCGTGGCGCAAGGCGACGGCCAAGGCCCTCCAGCGAAACATGCTGGTGCCGTTCCTCGTCTCGGTGGCCGCCACGGCGGCGTTGGTGGGCGCCGACGCCTATCACCTGCGCGAGCACCTGGCGAACACCTACATCCCCTTCGGTGAGGTCCCCCTCGCGCGGCTCCCCCTGGACGCCGAGCTGGTGGGCGTCTACGCGACGATCGGCTTCGCCGCGGTCTTCTTTGTGGTCTACACGATGACGTTCGAGTTCATCCGTGGGGCTCGGGTGCGCGGCAAGAGCACCGGCGAAGGCCTGCTGGTGGCGTGCTTCAAGCTGAGCATGCGCAACAAGCGCCGCTACGGCGGCTACCTCACGCACATCGGCTTTGCGGGTCTCTTCCTCGGCTTCATCGGCACCGGCCTCAAGACCGAGCAAGACCTCCATTTCGCCCAGCCCGGCGCGGTGAAGACGCTCGAGGACAAGCAGCTCACCTTCAAGGGCATCGAGCGCGACGAGAACCGCGAGTACTCGGAGGTCTTCGCCGTCTTCGACGTGCATCAACTCGGTGACGACGGCCAACCCACCGAGCTGCTGGGCACGCTTCGCCCGTCGCGGCGCAACTACCACGGCGCCAACGTCCGCATGTCCCGCGTCACCACCGAGAAGGACGAGCTCTTCCTGGTCAAGGGCAACGTCTACCTCGCGATGGTGGCCTACACGCAAGGGTCGGCGGAGGTCATGGCGCACTACAATCCACTGATCTTCTGGATGTGGTTTGGGGGCGCCTTCCTCCTCTTCGGGGTGGTCGTGACGCTGTGGCCGGAGCGCGTGAAGTATCCGGTCTTCGCCGCGGCGATGCGTCGTCGCAAGCCCGCCGCCGCCGCTGATCCCAGCGACGCGGCCCTCGCGCGGACCTCCGACTAGCCGAGTATGCTGCTCTTCGTCGCCCTCGCCTTTGGCCTCCTGGCCGTTCACCTCGTCGTCTCGGCGATCCGCCCGCTGGTCGAGAGCGGCGTCGTCACCGCGGACGATTGGGCGCGCATCGAGGACAACTCCGCAGAGCTCCTCAACCGTCGCGACCGCCTGATCGCCGAGCTGCGCGAGATCGAGTTCGAGGCGGCGCTGCACAAGATCGACGCTCGGGACCTCCAAGCGCTGCGGGCCCGCTACGAGGCGGAGGCCCTGGAGGTGGTGCGCCGCCTCGACGAACGCGCGGAAGGGTACGAGAGCCGGATCGACGCCGACGTCACGGACACCCTCGACGCCGCCGAGGTCAGGCGCGAGCAGAAGGCCACCCCGCCCACGCCCGACGAAGCGCCGACCTGTGGCTCCTGCGGCGCGCAGAACCGGAGCGGCGCGCGCTTTTGTGACGGCTGCGGCCAGGGGCTCTCGCCATGACGCGCGCGCTGTGGATGTCAGTCCTCGTCTCGGCGGCGTCGGCCCAGCCCTTCGCCGAGCAGATGGTCTATCGCACCCTCGACGTGAAGGTCACGCCGGCGACGCCCAGCCTGAAGACGCGCCTCAACGTCCACCGGGGCCAGAGCCGGCCCAAGACCTACACCGTCTCCACCGACGCCGGGGGCGTCGCGCACTTCGCGCGAGTCCCCACCAACACGGCGATCCAGCAACACCTGCGCTACGAGGTGACGATCGACAAGCAGGGCGTGCGGTTCCCCTTCGAACTCGAGGGCATCCCCGGCGAGGGGGCCTCGATCGAGGTGACTCTGCCCGACGTCACGCGGGACCCGGCGGTCGTCGAGGTGACGCACAACATCGACATCCTCCCCGACGAGGACGCCCTCGTCGTGCGCCACCGGCTGTGGATCTTCAACACCCAGGACGGCGCCGTCGATCTCAGCCAACTGCCCGGCGGTGGGCTCGAGCTGCCGTGCCCGGCCGGGGCGAAGCACCCGGAGCTCCACGAGAAGGAGGACCCCACCGTGGAGGTGCGAGGCACGTCGGTCTTCTACACCGGCGCGTTGCTCCCCGCTTCCCATGGGCCCAAGCTCATCCGCATGGTCTACACGCTGCCGTATGCGGCGTCCCTCCAGGAGTGGGCGCAAGCGCTGCCGGTGGCGACCCGACAGGCGACCGTCGCCATCCCCAAGCACCAACTCCAGGGGATGCAGGCGCCGGTCGGGCTCACGCTGCACACGCGCGGCGGGCTGGGGAGCACCGACACCGTCGAGGAGGGGGAGCGACGCTTCGCCGTGCTGCGGACGGACGGGGCGCGCCTCGTCGCCGGCGAGCCGCTGGTCTTCGCGATCGGCGGCATCCCCGCGCCGACGGATCTGCCCTATTGGGCGGTGGGCGCGGGCCTGTTGGGCGTGCTCGGCTGGCTCCTCTTCGGCTTTCGACCCGACACCTCCGGCGCGCGGATCTCTCGGGCCCACCTCATCGCCGAGCGAGACCGCCTCGTGCGGGCCCTGGCGCGGATGCGGAGGGCGGTGGAGCGGGGCAAGCTCTCAGAGACGCGCTTCGAGCGCGAGCGCGAGGCGATCACGGCCCGACTCGTCTCGCTCTACCGGGCCCTCGACGCATCGGACCCACGCCGGTGAGTCGATCGGGCTTCGCCGTTCGGGTCGAAGGTCTCGAGCGCTTCTACGAAGAACAGTACGCGCTGGCCGGGGTCGACGCGGAGTTCCCCCAGGGGCAGGTCACCGCCCTGCTCGGTCCGAACGGCGCCGGAAAGTCGACGCTGCTCGGCATCCTCTCGACCCACGCACGGCCGAGCGCCGGGCGAGTCTATTTCGGTCAGACGGAGGTCATCGCGGGGGGGCCCGAGATTCGCCGGTTGGTGGGCTACGTCGGACACCGCACCATGCTCTACGGCACCCTGAGCGCCCGGGAGAACCTCCTCTTCTTCGGCGGGCTGTACGGGGTGCCCCGGCTCCCCGACCGCGTCGACTCGCTCCTTGGCGAGGTGGGCCTCGCGCGCGACGCCGATCGACCCGTGGAGGGCTTCAGCCGCGGCATGGGCCAACGGTTGACCCTCGCCAGGGCGCTGATCCACGAGCCGCGCGTGCTCCTGCTCGACGAGCCGTTCACCGGCCTCGACCAGCAGGGCACAGCCAGCGCCATCGAGCTGCTCGCGGCGCGGCGGGACGCGGGGGCGGTGCTGGTGGTCGTCAGCCATGACCTGGGCTCCGTCGGGCGGCTCGCCGATCGGGCGGTGGTCCTGCGCGGCGGACGCAAGGTCTTCGAGGGCGACGTTCGGGACGATCTGGGGGCGACCTACCAGGCGCATGTGGCCGCATGAACCCACCTGGCTACTTTGGCGTCCTGGCGATGGTCCTGGCCAAGGACCTGCGCGTCGAGCTGCGCTCCAAGGAGACGCTGGCGACGATGCTGCTCTTCGGGCTGGTGCTCACCTTCGTGTTCGCCTTTGGCTTCGTCAACGACCCCAAGACCAACCTCAAGGTCATCCCCGGCGCGCTGTGGTGCGCGTTGCTCTTCACGGGCGCCCTGGGGGTCGGTCGCACCTTCGCGCGGGAAGCGAAGGACGGAGCGTTTGCGGCGTTGGTGCTCTCACCAGCCAACCGCAGCGCGATCCTGCTGGCGAAGGTGCTCGGCAACTTCGTGTTGGTGTCGCTGGTGATGGCGCTGGTGACGCCGGCGCTGGCGGTGATGCTCCGGGTGGATCTCACGCCCCATGCAGGTATCATCGCGGCCCAACTCGCCCTGGGCGTGCTCGGCTTCGCGGTCGTTGGCACGCCGCTGGCGGTGATGGCCGTCAACGCGCGCTTCGCCGAGGTGCTGCTCCCGATGGTGGTCTTTCCGCTGCTCTCACCGCTGCTCATCGCGGGCGTGAAGGGCACGGGGGTCTTGTTGGGCGTGACGATCGGCGACGAGCCGTGGTCCTGGATGCAGTTCAGCGCGGCCTACGACCTCGTCTTTGGTGTCGGGGGGCTCGTGCTGTTCGAGAAGATGGTGACGGAGTAGTCCATTGAAGGCGTTCCCGATCTTCACCGGCCTCGTGGCCCTCGGCGTGACGGTGGCCCACTGGATGGTCTTCGTCTACGCGCCGGTGAAGAGCCCCGAGCTCATCGACGCCGCAGGGGGCGTCGCCCACCGCATCATGTACTTCCACGTGCCGAGCGCCTGGCTCTGCTATGTGGGATTCATAATGTGCTTCATCTGTAGCCTTGCATACCTCTGGAATCGCAAGACAAAGTGGGACGCGGCGGCGCTCGCTGGCGCCGAGGTGGGGCTCGCCTTCGGGCTGTGCGTTCTGCTCACGGGACCGCTGTGGGCCAAGGCCGCGTGGGGGACGTGGTGGAAGTGGGAGCCGCGGCTCACCAGCATGTTTCTGCTCTACCTGGTCTTCGCCGCCTACTGGGTGCTGCGCAGCTATGGGGGCCAGACGCCCGGGGTGCGCCTCTTCGGAGCGGTGCTCGCCGTGTTCGGCGCCCCGAACATCATCTTCGTCCACACCGCGGTGGCGAAGATGGGTGGGGACCACCCGGACAAGGTCGCGACTCAGGGCTTGGGCAACGAGCAGCGACTGGTGCTCTACGGCACCCTCCTGGTGTTCATCATCCTGTTCGTGTTGCTGGTACGGCTGCGTTACCGGATGCACACCGACGAGCTGACGGTGCGCGCCATTCGGCGCCGGCTCGCCAAGATCGGAGGCACGCGATGAGGTTTGTAAAGGCGCTCGTTTTTGGCGCCGCGCTGTTGTTCGCCACCGCGGCGCTCGCCGAGGACCCGCGTGACCAGGCGGCCCTCGAGGAGCGCAAGGACGATCTGCGCCACCGGCATCTGTGGATCGCCTACGCGCTGATCTGGGTGAGCATCCATGGGCTCATCCATCGCACCTGGACCCGCTCCCGGGCGACGGCCGCCGAGCTCGAGGTGCTCAAGGCGAGGCTCGCCGAGCTCGAGGGGGAGGAGGCCGGAGCATGAACGGCGCAGACCTCCTCGCCACGCCGCCCCCCACCCATCTGGTCTACATCCCGTTCATCCTCGTCGTGGGCTTCATCATCGGCTTCGTCGTCGGGCGCAAGCAGGGCGTCAGCGCGGGTCGTGATGAGTATCTGGGGGCGGGCGGCGACGACGACCTGCTGTGAGCGCCTCGGTCAGCGCCTCCAACTCGGCGGCGCGACCCAGGGTGAGGGTCCACGCTTCGGCCGGCTCCACGAGCTCGAGATGAAGCGCGCCTTCGCCCGCCTGGGCCCCCGAGATGCGGGCCAGCGGGAGCTCCAGCAAGAACCACGACGTGAGGTTCACGCCAACGAGAAGGCGCTTGTCGGTGAGCAGGAGCTTGAAGACCCAGCGGTAGCGCGACCGGCCGATCCCGCCGTGGGTGAAGTCGAACCGCAGACGCTCGGTCTCACCGGCTTCGAGGCCGCTGAAGGGCTTGCCCGTCGGTGCGCCGGTCAGTCGGCGGAGCCCCAGCACGTCGATGCCCAGGAGGAGCATCAGGTAGAGGCTGAGCAGCGAGCTGAGGCCGAAGCACGCGACGATCCCCAGCAGCAAGCGCAGGGTGTCCATCGTTGAGAAGGGGAGCGTCTCCGAGCGGCTCTGCATGTAGAGCCAGACCAGGGCGCCGGTGATGGCGAGCAGCGAGACGCGGCAGAGCCACTTCAGCGCGTGGGCGATCGACTCGCTCATCCAGACAGCACGGTGACGCCCCCGACGGCGGCGCGTCAACCACCCGTCGCGCGGCGCGGTGCCCTTCCTCTTGACTGATCGAAGCCGTTCGTGGTGGGGCCTGCTATCGTGGGCTGGTGAGATGTCTGATCCTGCTTGTCTCGACGGCGGCCCTCGGTGCACCCGGGCCGATCGCCGACATCGTCGTGCGGGCGGGGGCCGCGGACATCCCGGAGGTGGCCGTCGAGCTCGCCACCGAGGCGCTCGAGACCGTCGAGGGGCGCGACGCCGACCTCGCGCGGTTGGTCCTGGGCCTCGAACGGTACGAGCGTGGCCGCTACCGGCGGGCCGCGCGAACCCTCGCGAGGGTCTACGCCGGGCGTACGAGGCTTCGCGACCTCGCCCTCTTCTTCGAGGCCGAGTCCTGGTTCCACGCTGGTGAGTACCGACGCGCCGAGGCGCGCTTTCGCCGCCTGAAGGCCAAGCACAAGACGTCGGTGTGGCGACATCGTGCCCACGTCCGCATCGGCGACTGCTTGATCGGCCGCGGCCTGCATCGCAAAGCGACGCGACACCTGGAGGACGTGCTCTACCGGTACCCGGAGTATCCGCACCCGGCGGCGGTGCGCTTCGCGCTGGCGGATCTCGAACGGCGCCGTGAGCGGCTCGACCACGCCGCGCGGTGGCTGCGACAGGTGGTGCGGCGCTATCCGGCCGAGCCGCTGGCCCTCGAGGCCGAGCGTCTGGTCACGGCCCTCGAGGCGCAGGGCGTCGATCCGGCGCTCGAGACGCCCAACGACGTCTACAAGCACTCGCGGGATCTGCGGCGACGCAAGTACTACCACCGCGCCCTCGACGGGTTTCAGCGGTTGCAGACCGATGGGCGGGCGTCCCTCGGGCTCCGGCGCCGCGCGCGGTTCCAGATCGGGCGCACCTTGCTGCGGATGGAGCGTTTCTCCGAGGCGGTGGCCACCTACGCGGCCCTGGCGAAGGAGGGCAGCGGGGAGAGCAGGCGCCTCGCGCTGCGGTGGAAGAGCCGTGGGTTGGCCCGTCTCGGACGCTTCGAGGCGGCGGCCAAGGCGCTCCTCGTGGGTTCCGGTGACGCCGCGAAGCCGAGCGCCGAGACGATGGTCGCGGTGGGGTGGGTCTACTTCGATGGCGCCCAGTACGAGGCGGCCCGCGACTGGTTTGTGCGCGCCGCCAAGGTCGGCCGCGCGTGGTCCCGGCGAACTCGATGGATGCGCGGGTGGCTGGCGTATCGGCTGGGCGACTTCGCCACCGCCGCCGAGGTCTTCAAGCGGATGCAGGCCGCGAGCCGCCGTTTTCCCCACCGCTATGGCTACTGGTTGGCGAGGGCCTTGGCGCGGGGGGGGGAGCTCGACGCCGCTGCCGACACGTGGCGCGGGATCATCACCCACAAGCCTCTGAGCTACTACGCCTACCAGGCGAGGGAGCGGATGGGGGAGCTGGGGCTGCCCCTGGAGCCCGAGCCCGACGCGGCGGCGGAGCTTGCGGCCGTGACCGATGAGCCGGAGGTGATCGAGGCCGCCGCCGAAGATCCCCCGGAGGTGCGGGCGGGGCCGGCGGGCTGGGGGGCCGCGGTGTCGCCACCGGAGCCGCGGCGCCTCGAGCCCCTGCGTTGGCTCGCGGTGCGTTGGGGCGCAGACATTCCCGACCTCATCGAGATCTACGAGCTCGCCGCCATCGGGAAGCCGCGGCTGGCGTTCATGCGCCTGCGCTGGCTGACCGACGAGCGCACCGCCCTGCGCCGCGGCTTTCGCGGGCACTACCGACCCCGGCCCTATGTCGACAACCGCAAGGACAGTGACCGAGGAGAGTGGGGGCGCGCCCTCGCCGGGGACGAGGGGGTGCACACCACCGCCAACCGGCAGCGGATGCTGCGCGGGATGACTCGGCGCTTCCACGATCAAGTGCGCGACGCCTACGTCCTGCTGGGAGACGAACACTACGCTCGGCGTCATCGCGCGCGTCGCCCCGAGCTGGTGACCCCACCGGAGAAGCGGGAGAACAACGAGAACTGGCGCGCCGAGTATCCGCGCGCGTTCCGGGAGATGGTGGAGGACCGCGCGGCGGCCTACGCCCTCGATCCGTACTTCATCTGGGCGTTGATGCGGGTGGAGTCGACCTACAACCCCTGGGCCATCAGCCGCGCGAGCGCCCGCGGGCTCATGCAGATCATGCCCCAGACCGGCGGCCTCATCGCGGCCCGGGCGGGCTGGCGCAACTTCGGTACGCCGCTGCTCTTCGAGCCCGAGGTCGCCATCGAGATGGCCGCCTGGTACTTCCACCAGCTCCTGACGAAGTTCAACGGTCAGCTCCCCCTGGCCATCGCCAGCTACAACGCGGGTCCGCATCGGGTGGCCGCGTGGCTCGAGCGCAAGGGCCACCTGCCGATGGACGAGTTCGTGGAGGAGATGCCCTTCACCGAGGCGCGGGAGTACGCCAAGAAGGTGCTGCGCCACCTGGCGCTCTACCGGCGGATCTACGAAGGGGACGCGCGGCTCGCGGTCAATCAGGTCATCGACGCCGACTACGGCGACAACATCAACTTCTGACCGCGAGCGGCGAGGGCGGGGGAGCGTCTACAAGCGGAAGCGGGCGAAGACGCCGGCCTGCAGGAGATCGCTGGCGTCCCCCTTGATGTCGGCGCACTCCTCGTTGCCGTCGAACTCGGTGCACGCCTCGCCCGCCTCGTTCGCCAGGAAGATCATGTCGATCGTGGCGCCGATGGCGAGGGTCTCGGAGAGGTAGTAGGCGCCTCCGACCGAGATCTTGGCGTCGGTGGCGTTGGTGCGGGTGATGCTGATGTCGGTGTCCTGAACCTTGCCCGAGATGGTGCTGCGCGTGTAGCCCGCGCCCACGCCGAGGTGGATGTCGGCGGGGCCCAGCGGGAGGTAGCCGCGGACCATGGGGATCACCGACAGCGTCGACATCGAGTCGGCACCCTCGGCGTCCGGGGAGAGCATGCCGTAGCCGATGTCGAGGTAGGCCCCGACGTGGGGCATGATGCGGAAGCCCGGGGCGACGTTGAGCTGGACCGAGGGTCCGATGTCGTCGCACTTCGCGTCGCCATCTTCCTGGCACATGTTGAGCCCCAACGAGCCGAGGATCTCGACGCCCTTGCGGTCGGCGATGGCGGGGGCGCCGGCGAGGGCGGGGCCGGCGACGAGCGCCACCAGGGCGAAGACACTGACGAGCAAAGACTTGGACAAACTGACCTCCAAACCTGCAAATGGAGCCGCAGGTGGCGGGATACTCTCACCTCGTGTCGCGTGTCGCACCCCAAAATCGCGGGCGAATCCACTTCTCGAACACCGTGTCCTTGCGGCAAGGGTGCATGAATCTCCCGGCGCGCCCCCCTACGCTCTTG
>CAYOBQ010000060.1:0-44074 GCA_964402225.1 uncultured Nannocystaceae bacterium
TGCACCCAAATCGGTTGGCGGGCGCGTGCAGCGCGCCGCGTCGCGACTCTGCCGCGGCGCTCTAGATCGAGTAGACCTTCGTGCGGGAGGCTTCGCGGTTGAGCGTGTCCTTCAGGAGCTGCTCGTAGGTGCCGATCTTCTTCATCAGCGCCCCGATCTCGTCGATCCGCTTCTTGTAGAGCGTCATCGCGTTCTCTTTGGTGCTGAGCATCTCGTTCTTGTCGAGGATCAGGACCTTGCGCAGCGAGACCGTTCGCTCCTTGCCGGCGCGGGACTTGATGGGGAGGATGTTGTCGTCCTTGGCCTCGTTGAGGGCGGGCTTGCCCACTACGGCGACGATCGCGGCGCGGGGCGGCCGGTACTCCAGCGGCTTCGTCTCGGCGGGCAGCGGCTCGTAGAGGACGGCGAAGTGGCGGTTGGAGAAGAACTCGGTGCCCTGCTCGAGGCCCTCGAGCTCGGCCTTGTCACGGCCGAGGGTCACGACACGGTGGTTGGCGACCATGGCGAAGAGCCGGTTGTAGTCCGTCACCGCTCGGGAGAGCAGGCTGACGAGCTCCTTGTTGAGGGGCGGCTGGGTGGCCATGATCAGGGCCGCGTCGACCGCGGGCATCTCCGTCGGCAGCCCGTCGACCGCCGACCACTTCACCGCCTTGGGTGACTGGTACATCGCGTTGAGGGGGAGCTTGAGACGGTCGTAGGCGGTGATGAGCGGCTCGACTGCGTCCTTGGTGCGGATCGACGCGTCGATCTGAGCATTCACCGTGCGTCGGGCCCAGCGCACGTCGCCGGCGAAGAAGCCGAAGACCAGGCAGATGACCGCGGCGAAGGCGGTCATCGAGAGGGCCATCGACGCCTTCACGCCCTGCTGCTTGCCCTCGTACTCATCGAGCATCGCCTGATCGTCCGCCGAGAGGTCGACGGGGGCGGCGGCGCCATGGAAGCCGCCGACGTGGAGCGGGTGGGCGAAGCCGCTGCTGGGCGCCTGTGCCGCGGCGGCCGCGGTCTGGGCCTGCTCGAAGGCGCTCGCCGCGGCGGCGCCGGAGGGGCTGGGGGCCGCCGGCGCTGGGGGGGCCGAGACGGGCGGGGCCTCGTCCTTCTTGCGGAAGAGGTCGTCGCCGAAGTCGAGGCCGCCGCTGGGCGCTGGCGTCGAGGGCACCGGCGGCTGGGATACCGCCTGGCTCCCGAGGTTCACGACCGCGGTGTCACCGCCGAGCATCGCCTGAGCGGCCTCGTCGGTGAGCTTCATCTGGGTCGTGGCCTCGTCGCCCTCGGGGGCCGTCTCGGCCGTCTCCGGGGCCTTGGCGGCGAAGGGGTTGGCCGCCGGCGCCGCGGGCTTGCCGGCGTTTGATTTCAGCATCCCCAGGCGGGCCTTGAGGTCGCTGATGTCTCGGAGCCCCGGCTTCTTTCCGTCGCTCAACGGATGCCTCGCAAAGGTGATTTTCGAGCACGACGAAACTAGACGTGCCGACGGGGAGGGTCAAGCGTTTCGGCCGCTGTTTTCAAGGGTTCGCGCGCCCCGACACCATCCGGTCTAGCTTGCCCCGCCGCCGCACCGGGAGCTATGTTTGCGCGCTTTCCACGGCTTTCGAGTTCGCTCATGCTGGCCAGGTGCTCCGCGGCGTCGCTGCGCCCCATCCTGCTGTTCTTCGCCATCGCGTGTGGGTGCGACGACGCTCCGGTCGACGGTTTCGAGGTCCGAATCGAGCCCACCCGCACCGAGGGCAACGCGCCGCTCCCGATCACCTTCGACGCGCGGCATACGGGTCCCCTGGAGCACGCCTTCGAGTTCGAGTGGGACTTCGGCGACGGGGAGACGAGCGTCGAAGAGGATCCGAGCCACACCTTCGCCGACCCCGGGACCTACGACGTCTCCGTCACCGTCACGGACGCCGAAGAGGGGGGCAGCGGCAGCGCCGAGCTCACGATCACGGTCGCGGGACCGGCGGATCTACAGATCAGCGATGTCGCCGCCTCGCCCCGGCGGACGCGGGCGGGGGCCGACATCGACGTCGCCTTCGGCTTCAAGAACGCGGGGAACGCGGTGGTCGGCCCCTACGAGCTGCTGGTCTTTCTGAGCGCCGCGCGCAGCCTCGACGGGATCGTCCCGCTCAGCCAGCAGTCGCGGACGGACGACTTCGCCGGGGACGCGCCCCAAGGCTTCGAGGAGACGCTCACCCTGCCAGACGACCTGCCGTCGGGTGACTACTTCGTCGGCGTGGTGGCCGATCCGGCCGAGCTCGTGGGTGACCAGAACCGCGACGACAACGTGGGCTTTGCGCCCTTCTCCCTCGAGGTGCGAAACCCCACCGACAATGGTCCCGACTTGACGCCGTGCAGCTTCGATGTGCCCGCCTTCACCGCCGCGAGCCCCGGACAGACCCCCATCGCGCGGGTCGGCGAGCAGCTCCAGGTCCAGGTTTGCTTCGCCAACACCGGCAACCGGCCCGTGCCGCAGGCCGGCTACGCGATCTTCCTGAGCGCCGACGAGGTGCATGACCCCGGTGACCTCGAGGTCGGCAGGCGCGGTGGCGTCGCGCTGGGCCCCGACGACCGAGACACCTTCAACGACGTGGTCGATCTTCCCCTGGACGTCGATCCGGGGACCTACTCGCTCCTGGTCGTCGCCGACGCCGACGACGAGCTCGAGGAGCAGCGAGAGGACAACAACGAGCGCGCCTATCCCAAGCCCTTTCGCCTCGCCGGGTTGGAGCCGGTCGAGGGCGTCGACCTGCTGGTGGCGTCGGTCGAGGTGACGGGGGAGCGCGTCTTCTGGACGCAGCAGATCTCCGGCTCGTTGGTCCTGCGCAACCTTGGAGACACCGAGGTCTCGCGGGCGTTCGTCGTGCGGGTCTTCGCCGAGCCGACGAACGGCGACGAGCCGATCTTGCTGTCATCCCTCAACCTCCGCCGGATGGACGCCGGCGCCGAGGAGACGCTCGATATCCGCGCGACGCTCTCGCGGCGCGTCCCGCGGGGTGACTACCGGATCAGCGCCTGCGCCGATCCCACCAACAGCACCGACGACGTGAACCGGGGCAACAACTGCCGGACGCTCCAGCGGATCCTCGATCTGGGGGGCGATCCAGACTTCGACCCGCGCGTCGAGGCGGTGGGCTTCTCTCCCCCCGCCCTCGACGCCGGCGACATGCTCAGCATCACCGCGACGATCGCCAACGGTGGCCTGGATCCGACGGGACCGATCGACGGCGCGCTGCTGCTGAGCCCCAGCGGGCGCTTCGACGACTCCGTCGTGCTGCAGCGGTTCCCCCTCGACTCCGTGGAGGGCGGTGGCTCGGTGGAGATCGAGCGCACGGTGGCGGTCCCCCTCGAGCTCGACCAGCAGATCGCCGGTTGGCGGGTCGGCGTCGCCGTCGATCCCGACAACACGCTGCGCGGCGAGGGGGACGAGGAGAACAACGTCGCCTTCGCCCCCGGGGAGCTGACGGTGAGCGGCGCCATGGGAGGTTGCGCGGAGGACGCGCGCGAGGACAACGACGCGCCGGACGACGCGGCGGATCTCCCGCCGGGGACCTACGAGGGGCTCGGGGCATGCGACGACGCGGATTGGTTCGAGATCGGCGTGCCGGCGAACCAGGTCCTCGACCTCGCGGTGTCCTGGGACGACGCCGAGGGCGCGCTGACGATGGACCTCGCCGACGAGGCCGGCGGTGTCCTCCGCGGAGGCGAGGGGCCCGCGGGCTCGCTGGCGCTCTTCGTCGCTCCGAGCCCCGACGTACGTAGCTTCCTGGTGCGTATCTCCGGGGGCGGCGCGCGGATGCAGTACGACCTGGTGGTGGCGTTGAGCGCGCAGGCCGAGGGGCCGGCGCTGCGGGCGCGGGCGGTGAGCGCGGCGCCGCCAGTGACCGAGGCGGGAGCGGAGATCGAGGTGGCCTTCGAACTCGTGAACGTGGGCGGGATGGCGAGCGCCCCGGCGGAGATACCGGTGGCGATCAATGACGCGCCGAGCCTGGAGGGGGCGCAGGTTCTGGGGGAGATCGCGGCGCCGGCCGTCGCGGCGGGAGGCTCCGAGGCGGTGCGCGGACGCGTGTCGATTCCACAGGCGACCGACGATGGTCGCTACTTCCTGCTGGTCGACACAGGCGTTGGGGTCGGGGTCGGCGCGGTCCGCGTGGACGCCGAGCAGGCCTGCGAGCGGGACGCCTTCGAGCCCAACGGCAGCCCCCACGAGGCGGGGGGCTTCGAGGCGGTGGCGGCGCCGGTCGAAGACGGCGAGTACGAGGACCTGCGGGCGTGCCGTGGGGACGACGACTGGTACGCGATCACGCTCGGGGAGGGGCAGCACCTGGAGGTGTCGATAGAGTTCGACGCCCGCGCAGGCGACCTCGATCTAGCCCTCTACGAGCCCGACGGCGAGACGCTGGTCTTCGAGAGTACGGGGCTGCAGAGCACCGAGCGGGCGACGCTGCCCCGGGCCCGGGTGGCGGGGGACTACCTCGCCCGCGTGTACTTGTCGGGGGCCGACCAGGTCAACGTCGAGAACCGGTACTCGATGCAGGTCGAGATCAGCGACGACGCGGGGTGCGAGGACGACCCGTTCGAGCCGAACGGCGACGCGGTGAACGCCCGGGTGCTGCCCGCTGAGCGCAACGATCTCGTGCTGTGCCCGGGGGACGAGGACTGGTTCGCCTTCAACCTCGCGGCGGGCAACGTCGTGCGCTTCACGGTCAACGCCGCTGGCGGCGCCGTGGAGATGACGCTCTTCGATCCCGACGGGCTGGAGGTCGGGCGGGGGCGGCGAAACGTCGCGCATCAGGCTGATCTCAATGGGCTCTACACGCTGCGCGTGGCCACCGAGGCGCTGGAGTCCGTCGAGTACCAGCTTGAGGTGGTGGGGGTCATCGGCGTCGATGTGTGCCTGCAAGGGCTGACGCTCTCCCGGGACAGCGGGGCCCCGGGGGACGCGCTGCGGGCAGAGGTGACGCTCTGCCAGCTTCGGAACCAGGACGTGCGCGACGTCGCGGTCCGGTTCCTCCTGTCGGAGGATGACCAATCGTCGGCGGACGACGCTGAGCTGGGCGAGCTCGTGGTGCCCGTCGTCCCGGGGGCGGGGGAGGCGCGGGCCCAACGCCGGCTCACGGTTCCGCGGGGGGCCGCGGAGGGCGAGCGGTTCATCGTGGCGGTGGTCGACCCGGAGGCGCGGACCAACGACCTCAACCGGCGCAACAACGAGGGGGCCGCGTCCTTCGACGTGGTCGGGGCCTGCGTCGACGACGACTTCCGCACCAATGAGGGGCCGTTCTCGGCGACGGCCATCGAGATCAGCCCCCACGAGGGCGGCGTGATCTGCGCCCACACGGAGGACTGGTACGTCATCGAGATCCCCGACGCGGGGGCGTTGACCGTCACGCTCACTTTCGAACACGCGATGGGCGACCTCGATCTGGGCGTGTGGCGAATGGTCGACGGCGCCCCCGTCGAGCTCGACGCGAGCCGCACCGAGGGGGACGTCGAGGAGGTGAACCTCGAGGTGCCCGCCGGGGCGCTGCTGATCGAGGTCGACGGCTTCGATGATGCCGCGGCGCCCTACACCTTGAGTTGGACGCTCCCGTGAGCGTGTTGCGCGTCGCGCACTTCAGCGACACCCACGTGCTCTCCCTGCGGGGCGTCGGGCCCCGGCGGTTTCTGAACAAGCGCTGGACCGGAGGGGTGAACCTGGCGTTGAACCGCGCCCGGCACTACCGGGTGGAGGTCTTCGAGCAGCTCCTCACCGCGATCGACGCGCAGGCACCGGATCACACGGTCTGCACCGGGGATCTCGTCAACCTGGCCCTCGAGCCGGAGTTCGCGCAGGTCTCCTCGATGCTGCGCGAGGTCTTTCGCCCGGAGCAGCTCACGCTCGTGCCGGGGAACCACGACTACTACGTGAAAGAGGCTGTCTCGGCGGCGCTGTTCGAGCGCAGCTTCGGCGACTACCTGCCGCGGGGCGACACCGGCGCCTATCCGGTGACGCGGGTGACGGACGGGCTCTTCGTGGTGGGCTTGAGCAGCGCGGTGGCGACGCCGGTCTTCTTGGCAACAGGCCGAGTGGGCATCGACCAGTTGGTGGCGATGAGCCAGGCTTTCCGCCACCCGGAGGCGAAGTCGAGGTTCCGTATGCTGCTGCTGCATCACCCGCTGCTCCCGGATCCGGCGCTGCGGGTGGAGACCCTGCGCAGGCTCCTCGATCGCGAGCAGGTCATCGAGGCGCTGTGGGCGGTGAAGGACCGCGGCCCGCAGCTCGTCGTGCACGGCCACAACCACGCGTTTCGGCGCAGCGCGCTCCCGGGGACGCCGGTCCCCATCATCCAGGTGGCCAGCGGCAGCCGCTACGGAGGCAAACACCACGCCGAGTTCAACATCTACGTAGTGAAGGACGGCGCCCTCGCGAGCATCGAGCGCCACATCCACGACCGCGAGACGGGTCGCTTCGTGCCCTGTGACGAGCAGGGACAGCGGTTGAAGGGGCGTTGAAGCGCCTCCTGCGCTACGGCGCGGTGGCGTTTGTGGCCCTCGCCCTGGCCTACGGTGCGCGGGCGTGGGAGGCGGCGTCGCGCGACGTGACGCTGGTCTACCACGCGCCCCCGGGTCCGCTGCGCGTGACGATCACCGACGAGGACGGCGACCGCCTACGGACCACCGAGTTCCGTGGTGGGGAGCGCAGCCACGCCGTCGAGCTGGCGGATGGACGCTACACCGTGCGCCTGGAGGTCGAGGGGGTGGGGGAGCGCGTGCGGACCATCGAGATCGACGAGCGCCCGACGCGGGAGGTTCGCTGGTGAGGGGGGGCTGAAGGCCGCGAGTCTCTTCTACCCGTGGGTCGCGAACAAACCCCGGGCTATTGCGCGGGTTGACAGGAGCCGACGCCGGCGGGGGGGACGTAGACGGTGGCGGTGTGGGTGATATGGGTCGTGTCCTCTCGGCGGGCCATGCCGCCGGCGATGACGACGGTGGAGTCGACGGACCTGGCGAAGTGACCGAGGCGGGGCTCGGAGAGGGTGAAGTTGGCGGGGGCGAGCCGGCCTACGGGGGAGGCGTCGTCGTAGAAGAGCGCGCTGCTGGCGGCGGAGAGGGCGGTGGGGGTGCCCTCGTTGGCCCAGCCGCCGGTGATCAGGACCCGGTCGCCCACGCGGGCCGCCTGGTGGAGCGCGCGCTTGGCCGTGGCCCCGGCGCCCTCGGCGATCTCGATGGGCAGCACCTCGGCGCGGGCGGCGGCGACGTCGATGGAGAGCACGAAGGCGTTGGGTCGGCAGTTGGCGCCCTGGTCGGGGTTGTGGATCAGCCCGGTGGCGTCGAGGGTGACGCCGCCCGTGATGAGCACGCGCCGGCGCCCTTCGCCGCCGTCGAGGCGGGTGGCGGTGTGGAAGGCCGTGGGATACCAGCCGCGGCAGCCGGAGACGGGGGCTTCGCACCTCGGCGCGGCGGGGTTGGCGATGATCGTCAGCGGCTGCACGTCGAGGGTGGGATCGAGCGTCACCAGCCAGCCGGGGCTCGCGCCGCAGGTCTCGATATCGGCGCCCCAGAGCAGGAGGCGCCCCTCGCCGAGATCGGTGACGCTCGGTCCGAGCAGCGCCGCGGGCAATGTTCGGGTGTGGAGCGTGGGGCCATCGACGACCTCCAGGGCGTCGCTCGCCTCGGGGTGCCCCGCCTCGGTGAAGACCAGGCCGCCGGCGATGACCGGGCGCCCCTCGGAGACGTCTGCGCCGGGCATGAAGCGCGGCGTCCATGCGCCCCGCACCTCGGCGAAGCCGCCGGTGGTGACGTCGAAGACCTCCGCCGCGGGCGTGCTGAGCGTGACCGCGTCCGGGAGCAGGGGCCCGCGCTGCTGCGCGTGACCGCCCCAAGTCACGCCCGGGGCCCCGCCTACGATGAGGGCGCCGCCCTCGTAGGGCAGCGCAACCGCGCCGACGCGGGCGGCGCGCATCGGCCGCTCGTCGTAGAGCACGGCTCGGTCGACACCTGGCAGGAAGAGCGACTCGTGGGGGTTGTAGAGGTCCCAGGCGGCGCCGGTGGACCGGGCGCCCACGACGCCCTCGGTGAACGTGGCTGCGCCCCCCGCTACGAGGAGTCGGCCATCGTCGAGGAGCGCCGTCGCGGGGAAGGCGCGGGCGCGCCCCAGGGCGGCCCGCTGGTTGTACGCCGTGCCGAAGGACGTGCCGGTGCAGCTCAAGGCGTTGGTCTGCCTGAAGTGGAGCGTTAGGAAGTGCTTCTCATCCTCTTGAATATCCAGCGGACTGACCGTGGCGACGTAACGAGCCCTGGGGCCCTCGCAGGCGACGAAACGCAGGCGGACGTGCTCGCCTGTGGGGACGCCTTCGACGAGCAGCGGCCCCTCGGTGGCGGCCTCGACGCGTTGGAGGCGGTGGAAGCCACGTCCGGTCTCCGAGAGCTCGATGTCGATCGCGTCGATCTCCGGCGGGAGCCCGGCGCTCGCGGGCGCTGCGCAGTCGTCGTTCGCGAGGGCCGCGACGTAGATGGACGGGGGGGAGGCGGACGGCTCGCCCGTCCCGCAGCCAAGGGCGGCGAACGCCAAAAAGCCTAGGAATTTCACTCGGTTCATCAGGGGGCGCGCGTTGACATCGACCGTGCTTCTTGATAGCACCCTTGCGGTTCTCTTGGCGACAGGAGACCGGGGGCGGTCGAGCGTTGAGGAGGAGCGAAATGACAGACGCGGTGATCGTAGGGGCGGCGCGGACGCCCATCGGTAGCTTCAACGGGGCGCTGGCCTCGGTGCGGGCGCCCCAACTGGGGGCGGTCGCCATCAAGGCGGCCCTCGAGCGGGCGGGGGTGGCCAACGACGCGGTCGACGAGCTCATCATGGGCTGTGTCCTCCCCGCGGGGCTGGGGCAGGCGCCGGCGCGACAGGCGGCGATCTTCGCCGGCCTCGACCAGAGAACGCCGTGCCTGACCATCAACAAGGTGTGCGGCTCGGGGCTCAAGGCGGTGATGCTGGCCGCCCAGGCCATCCGCTGCGGGGACGCGTCGGTGGTCGTCGCCGGCGGGATGGAGAACATGAGCCAGGCGCCCTACCTGCTCCCCGAGGGGCGCAACGGGATGCGCATGGGCCACAAGCAGGTCCTCGACTCGATGGTCAAAGACGGCCTGTGGGACGTCTACAACGACTACCACATGGGCAACGCCGCCGAGCTGTGCGCCCGGGAGTGCTCCGTCAGTCGGGAGGCCCAGGACGCCTTCGCCCGCGGGTCCTACGAGAAGGCCCTGGCGGCACAGGCGGCGGGGGCGTTCTCGGCGGAGATCGCCCCGGTCTCGGTGCCGCAGCGGCGCGGTGATGCGCTCGTCGTCGACACCGACGAGGAGCCCGGCCGCGGTCGGCCCGACAAGATCGGCAAGCTGCGCCCCGCCTTCGACAAGGAGGGGACCGTCACGGCGGCCAACGCCAGCAGCATCAACGACGGGGCCGCCGTGATGGTGGTCACCAGCGCGGAGTACGCCGCGGCCAACGGGCTCCCGGTCCTCGCGCGCATCACCCACACCGCACAGCACGCCCAGGCGCCGGAGTGGTTCACGACCGCGCCGGCCTACGCGATCTCGAAGGTCCTGGCGAAGGCCGAGCTCACCCCCGCAGACATCGATCTCTACGAGGTCAACGAGGCGTTCTCGGTGGTCTCGCTGGCCGTCAACGAGATCGCGAAGCTGCCCGCCGAGCGGGTGAACGTGAACGGCGGGGCCGTGGCGCTGGGGCACCCGATCGGGGGCAGCGGCGCGCGGATCCTCGTCACGCTGCTCTACGCGATGGAGGCCCGCGACGCCAAACGGGGCCTCGCCAGCCTGTGCATCGGAGGCGGCGAGGCCGTCGCCGTGGTCGTCGAGCGATGAGCGGCGTGAGGACGCTGGGGGTGCTGGGGGCCGGCCAGATGGGCGCCGGGATCGCGCACGTCGCGGCCCTCGCTGGCATCGACGTCTTGCTGGCCGACGCCGATCTGAGCCGCGCGGAGAAGGGCAAGAGCAGCGTCGCTCGGAGGATGGCGCGGGCGGTGGAGAAGGGGAAGCTCGGGGCAGACGCCCGCGACGGGGCCCTCGGGCGGCTCGTCTGCGTCGACGGCATCGCGGATCTGGCGCCCGCGGACTTCCTCGTCGAGGCCGTCACGGAGGACGAGACGCTCAAGACGAAGCTCTTCCGGCAACTCGACGAGGTCGCGGGCCCCGACGCGATCCTGGCCACCAACACCTCGTCGATCCCGATAACCCGGATCGCGGCGGCCACCAGCCGCCCGGAGCAGGTCATCGGGATGCACTTCATGAACCCCGTCCCGGTGATGAAGCTCGTCGAGATCATCCGCGCCATCCAGACCAGCGATGCGACCTACGCGGCCACCGACGCCCTCGCGAAGCGGATGGACAAGACGACCGTGCTCGCCCGCGACATGCCGGGCTTCATCGTCAACCGCATCCTGATGCCGATGATCAACGAGGCGGTGGTGGCGCTCTACGAGGGGCTGGGCAGTGCGGAGGACATCGACGCGGGGATGAAGCTCGGCACCAATCAGCCGATGGGGCCGCTCACGTTGGCGGACTTCATCGGCCTGGACACCTGTCTGGCCATCATGAACGTGCTCCACGATGGCACCGGCGACACGAAGTACCGCCCGTGCCCGCTGCTCCGACAGTACGTGGACGCGGGGTGGTTGGGGCGCAAGGTCGGACGGGGCTTCTACACCTACTGAAACGGTCGCAGGTGACGTCTTGGAGGTTGTCGATGTACGGGCGCTGGTGCGCGCCTCGGGCCTCATCGCGATGGTGTTCGGGATGGGCGTGCTCGGCTACACGCTCCTGGCGCCGCCGGGGTACGATTGGTTCGACGCCGTCTACTTCACGGTCATCACGCTCACCACGGTGGGCTACGCCGAGACCATCGACTTCACCGGCAACCCCGCGGGGCGTGCGTTCACGGTGGGGCTCCTGGTGGTCGGCGTGGGCACTTTCATCTACTTCGTGTCGAGCCTCACGGCGTTCCTCGTCGAGGGGACGCTCGACCACATCTGGTTGAAGCGCAAGATGGAGAAGGACATCGCGAGGCTGTCGGGGCACGACATCGTCTGTGGGGCGGGGAGCACCGGGATGTACGTGATCTCGGAGCTCCTGGAGACGGAGCGACCCTTCGTGTTGGTCGAGGCCGATCTCGAGCGCGTCACCGAGCTGCGACGCGCCCTGGGCGAGTTCCCGGCCGTGGTAGGCGACGCCGTCGACGACGACACGCTGATGGCGGCGGGGATCGAGCGGGCCCACGGCCTGGTGGTCTGCGTCTCCAACGACCGCGACAACCTCGTGATCAGCTTCTCGGCGCGACTCCTCAACCCCGAGATGCGCATCGTCGCGCGCTGCGTCGATCCCCTCGTCGGACGCAAGCTGCGTCGCGCGGGGGCCGACGCGGTGGTCTCCCCCAACGCCATCGGCGGCCTCCGGCTCGTCGCCGAGTTGGTCCGCCCCACGGCGGTAGGCTTCCTCGAGATCATGCTGCGCGACCGCGAGCGGGGCCTTCGCGTCGAGGACGTCCGGGTCGAGCCCGGCTCTGCCTTCGACGGGCTCACCCTGCGCGACCTTCGCGGGCACCACGTCGAAGGCGTCCTGGTGGTCGCGTTTCGGGGTGAAGGCGACGATTGGGTCTTCAACCCGGATGGCGCGACGGCCATCAACGCCGGGGTGCGGGTGGTCTTCATCGGTGACGCCGCCGCTCGCGCGCGTATGGAGACGCTCGCGCGCGCGTGAGCTTTCTGCTACGTACGTGCGCCCACTACACGGCCCGGAGGAACCCGCCCCATGGACTTCCGCCTCAGCGAAGAGCAGGAGATGATCCGCGACATGGCCCGGGCGTTCGCGAGCGCCGAGGTCGCGCCCCACGCGGCTGAGTGGGACAAAAAGACCCAGTTCCCCGAGGCCGCCGTCAAGAAGATGGGCGAGCTCGGCCTGATGGGGGTCGCCGTCCCGGAGTCCCTCGGCGGTTCGGGCTTCGACCACGTGAGCTACGTGCTCGCGATGGAGGAGGTCTCGGCGGCGTGCGCCTCGACGGGCGTCATCATGTCAGTGAACAACTCGCTGTCCTGCGACCCGGTCTGGCGGTTCGGCGACGAGGCCCAGCACGAGCGCTTCCTGAGGCCGATGGCCTCCGGCAAGCTGCTGGGTTGTTTCGCGCTCTCGGAGCCGGCCTCGGGCAGCGACGCGGGGGCCGCCGAGTGCATGGCGCACCCGAGCGCCGACGGCCGCACCTACGTGCTCGAGGGCACCAAGAACTTCATCACCAACGCCCCCCACGCCGACGTGTGCGTCGTCTTCGCCAAGCACACCCGCGAGGGCCGCAAGTCGAAGCAGCTCTCGGCCTTCGTTGTGCCGATGCCCTACGACGGGCTGACGGTGGGGCCCAACGAGCACAAGCTGGGGATCAAGGGCTCGAGCTGTAGCCAGATGGTCTTCGAGGGGTGCGAGATCCCTGCCGAGCTCCGACTCGGCGAAGAGGGGGACGGCTTCAAGATCGCGATGTCGACCCTCGACGGGGGCCGCATCGGGATCGCGGCCCAGGCCCTGGGCATCGCCCGGGCGGCCTTCGAGGCGTCGGTGGCCTACAGCCAGGAGCGACAGGCCTTCGGCGAGCCCATCTCGAATCTCCAGGCGATCCAGTTCAAGCTCGCGGACATGGCCACCAAGATCGACGCGGCGCGGCTGCTCACGCTGCGCGCCGCGGCCCTCAAGGACGCGGGGAGCCGCTACACCAAGGAGGCCGCGATGGCGAAGCTGTTCGCCTCCGAGGCCGCCATGTGGGTCACCACCGAGGCGATCCAGGTCTACGGTGGCTACGGCTACCTGGAGGACTATCCCGTCGCGCGCCACTTCCGCGACGCGAAGATCACCGAGCTCTACGAGGGCACCAGCGAGATCCAGCGGATCGTCGTCGCTGCCCAGGTCTTGCGCGAGCTCGCTTCTTGATCGACCTGTCGCTCACCCCGCGGCAGGCGCGGGCGCGTGACATCGCGCGGGAGGCAGCCGACGGCCTGCTGCGCCCCGCCGCGGTGGCCCATGACCGGGACGAGACCTTCCCCACCGAGGCGCTGCGCGAGCTCGGCCGGCGCGGCCTCATGGGGGTCAACATCGATCCCGCCCACGGTGGGATGGGGGCCGGCGTCGTCGCCTACGCCCTCGCCGTGCGCGAGCTCGCCGGGGCGTGCGCCGGGACGACGGTGGCGATGATGGTCACGAACATGGTCGCCGAGACCATCCAGCGCTGGGCCGACGCGCCGCTAGCGGCTCGATTCCTGCCGCGGATCACCTCTGGCGAGTGGCCCGCCGCGGGCTTCTCGCTCTCGGAGCCCGGCGCCGGCAGCGACGCGGCGAGTCTTCGCACGACCGCGACTCGAGACGGCGACAGCTACGTCCTCGAGGGCACCAAGGCGTGGGTCACGAGCGGCGGCCACGCGGGCGTCTATCTGGTGATGGCGAAGACCGAGCACGGCGCGCGGGCCCGGGGGATCAGCGCCTTCCTCGTGCCCGGCGAGACGCCGGGGCTCACCGCCACCAAGCCCGAGGACAAGGCCGGCCTGCGGGCCTCGTCGACCACCCAGCTCGTCTTCGACGGCTGCCGGATCCCGGCGGCGAACCGCGTCGGGGCCGAGGGGGATGGCTTCGAGATCGCGATGACCGCCCTCGACGGCGGACGCGTCGGCGTCAGCGCCCAAGCCTGCGGGCTCGCGAGCGCCGCCCTCAAGGCCGCGGCGCGCTATGCCGCCGCCCAGGGGCTCGACGACCAGGGCACCCAGATCCTCCTCGCCGACTCGGCCACCGAGCTCGACGCCGGCTGGCTGCTGTGCATGCGCGCCGCGTCGATGAAGGACCGCGGGGAGCGCTTGACCCGCGAGGCCGCGATGTCCAAGGTCTTTTGCTCGGAGGCCGCGGACCGGATCTGCCAGCGGGCGATCGAGGTCTTGGGGCCGGCGGGCTTCACCGGGGCCCACCCCGTGGAGCGCTTCGCGCGCGACGTGCGCGTCACTCGCATTTACGAAGGGACCAGCGAGGTGCAGCGAATCGTCATCGCCAGGGAAGTGCTCAAGGCGTTGGCGGCATGAGCACCGCGCGCACGATCCGTGTCCTGGTGGCCAAGCCCGGCCTCGATGGGCACGACCGGGGGGCGAAGGTCATCGCCCGGGCGCTGCGTGACGCGGGGATGGAGGTGGTCTACACGGGCCTCCACCAGACCCCGACGATGATCGCCTCGGCGGCGGTCCAGGAGGACGTCGACTTCGTGGGCCTCTCGGTGCTGTCGGGGGCGCACAACACGCTCTTCCCGGCGGTGCTCGAGGCGCTGCGCGAGCGGGACGCGGGCGACATCGTCGTCTTCGGCGGTGGCATCATTCCACCGGAGGACGCCGTCGCGTTGCGAGCTTCGGGGGTGGCGGAGATCTTCGGTCCGGGCTCGGCCCTGGAAGACATCGTCGCCTGGATCCGCGCGAACGTCCCCGAGCGTTGATGTTCGAGTCGCTCCCGCAACGAGTGCAGATCTACGAGGTCGGTCCACGCGACGGGCTCCAAAACGAGCACGCCTTCGTCCCGACGGAGGACAAGCTCGCGCTGATCGCCGCCCTCGCGCGCACGGGCCTCGAGCGGATCGAGGCGACCTCGTTTGTGCACCCCCGGTGGATCCCGCCCCTCGCCGACGCTGACCGGGTCGCCGCGGGCCTCGACCACGCCGCCGGGCCTCGCTACTCCGCGCTGGTCCCCAACGAGCGAGGGCTCGACCGCGCGTTGCGCTGTGGGATGCGCGAGGTGGCGGTCTTCATGAGCGCGTCTGTGACCCACAACCAGCGCAACACCAACGCCACGCACGACGAGAGCTACGCGCGCTTCGAGCCGATCTTCGCGACCTGCGCCGAGCGTGAGATCCCCGTGCGCGCCTATGTGAGCACCGCCTGGGGTTGCCCCTACGAGGGGTCGGTCGATCCGCGGCAGGTCACCGACGTCACCGTGCGCCTGCTGGCGATGGGCGCCTACGAGGTCAGCTTGGGAGACACGATCGGGGTCGGCGATCCGCTCCAGACGCGGCGCCTCTTGGAGCGGGTCTCTGCCCGCGTGGACGTGACCCAGGTGGCGCTGCACATGCACGACACGCGCGGCCTCGCGTTGGCGAACTGCATGGTGGGGCTCGACCTCGGCGTGACGACCTTCGACACCAGCGTGGGCGGCCTCGGGGGGTGTCCCTACGCCCCGGGGGCCAGCGGCAACCTGGCCACCGAGGACCTGGTCTACGCGCTGCACCGGATGGGCGTCGAGACGGGCTTGGAGCTGGGCGCCCTCACGGACGCCGGGCTGCTCGCGCAGAGGCTGCTCGGTCGCCCACTCTCGGGGCGGACGCTGCGCGCGCTGGCGAGCGAGCGCGAGGGAACGGAGTTGGAGGACTGACATGAGCGAGGCGGTGGAGATCACCCGTGGCGAGCGCCTGTGGAGCGTCACGATCAATCGGCCCGAGCGGCGAAACGCGCTGGGACGGGCGGTGGTTGAGGGGCTGCTCGAGGTCGCCGAGCAGGTCGCGTCGGAGAAGATGGTCCGCGCGGTGGTGTTGAGCGGGGCGGGGGAGAAGGCGTTCTGCGCCGGCGCCGATCTCAAGGAGCGCAAGGGGATGCCGGTCCCCGCCGTCCGTGAGTTCGTGACGCTGCTCAACCGCATGATGACCACCATCGAGCGGTCCCCCAAGGTGTGGATCGCGGCGCTCCACGGGGCCTGCCTCGGCGGCGGCGTGGAGCTGTCGCTGTGCGCCGATCTCCGGGTGGCGCGGGCGGATCTGGTGTGCGGTCTGCCCGAGGTGCGCCTGGGCATCCTCCCCGGGGCGGGGGGGACGCAGCGTCTGCCGCGGCTGATCGGGTTGGCGCGGGCCAAGGAGCTCATCCTCACGGGCCGCCGCATCGGGGCCGAAGACGCGCTGCGCCTCGGGCTCGTGAGCCGTGTGGCCGACGACCACCTGGAGGCCGCCCATGCCCTGGCGGCGGAGGTCTGCAAGGGGGCGCCGATCAGCCTCACGCAGGCCAAGCTCGCGGTGAACGAGGGCTACGACCTGCACCTGGAAGCCGGGTTGCGCCTGGAGCGCGCCTGCTACGACGTCACCATCCCCACCGAGGACCGCCTCGAGGGCCTGCGTGCCTTCGCCGAACGGCGTGAGCCGGTCTACCGGGGAGAGTAGGGAGCGAGATGGCCACCGACAGCGTCACCCTCGGCGAGATCAACACCCGCGCCCGCGCCGGCGGGGCGGCTCGCTACCACGAGAAGAACGCCGCGCGCGGCAAGCTCTTCGTGCGCGAGCGGCTGCGGCTGCTCCTCGACGATCCCGACGACTTCGTCGAGGACGCGATGCTCGCCAACTGCGAGGCCGAGGGGCTGGCCGCCGACGGCGTGATCACCGGCTTCGGCCGCGTGCACGGGCGCCGCGTCGCGATCATGGCCAACGACTCGACCATCAAGGCCGGCTCCTGGGGCAAGCGGACAGTCGAGAAGATCGTTCGCCTCCAAGAGGCCGCCCGGAAGCGCCGCTGCCCCCTGCTCTACCTCGTCGACTCCGCCGGCGCGCGCATCACCGACCAGGTCGAGATGTTCCCGGGGCGGCGCGGCGCGGGGCGTATCTTCTACAATCAGGTCCACCTCTCGGGGGAGATCCCGCAGGTCTGCCTCCTCTTCGGCCCCTCCGCCGCAGGCGGCGCCTACATCCCGGCGTTTTGCGACGTGGTGGTGATGGTCGACAAGAACGCCAGCATGTATCTGGGCTCGCCCCGGATGGCGGAGATGGTGATCGGCGAGAAGGTCTCCTTGGAGGAGATGGGCGGCGCGCGGATGCACACCAGCGTCTCCGGCTGCGGCGATGTCCTGGTCAAGACGGAGCAGGCGGCGCTCTTGTGGTGTCGCGACTACTTGTCCTACCTGCCGGGGCACTGCACCGAGGCGCCCCCGCGCGCCGAGCCCCGCCCACCGGCGGCGCACCCGCCCCTCGACGAGCTCATCCCACCGGAGCAGAACAAGCTCTTCGACATCATGGGCGTGGTGAACGCGCTGGTGGATGAGGGCTCCTTTGTCCCCATCAAGAAGCGCTTCGCCAAGGAGATGGTGACGGGCCTGGCGCGCATCGACGGCCACTCCGTCGGCGTCCTCGCCAACCAGCCGCGGCAGAAGGGCGGCGTGCTCTTCGTCGACAGCGCGGACAAGGCGACGCGCTTCATCACGCTCTGCGACGCCTTCAACATCCCGCTGCTCTACCTCGCCGACGTGCCCGGCTTCATGATCGGTAGCCAGGTGGAGCGCCAGGGCATCATCCGCCACGGCGCGAAGATGATCTCCGCCGTCAGCGCGGCGACCGTCCCCCGGATCTCCGTGGTCGTGCGCAAGGCCTACGGAGCGGGCCTCTACGCGATGTGCGGACCCGGCTTCGAGCCCGACGCCTGCCTCGCGCTGCCCCAGGCGATGATCGCCGTGATGGGCCCCCAAGCCGCCGTGAACGCCGTCTTCGCAAACAAGATCGCCGCGCTCCCGGAGGAGGAGCGTGAGGCGTACATCATGCGCAAACGCGAGGAATACGCCGCCGACGTAGATCTCCTGAAGCTCGCCTCCGAGCTGGTGGTGGACGCGGTCGTCCCCGGTGACGACCTCCGCGCCGAGCTGGTGCGTCGCTTCGCCGTCTACCGCGAGGGCTACGCGTTGCCCGCCGGGCGCAAGCACGGCGTCACCCCCGTATGAGGTTCACCCTCCCCGAGGAGCACGCGCTCCTGCGCCAGATGGTGCGGGACTTCGTCGCTGCCGAGGTCGCCCCCGTCGCCGGGGCTTGGGAGGATGGGCTCCCGGACGCCGCCACAGACGCCGTCGCCGCGCTGGGCCTCTTGGGCGTCCTCGTCCCGGAGGCCCAAGGTGGTGCCGGGATGGATCCGCTGGCCTATGCCATCGCCGTCGAGGAGCTCGCGGCCGGTGACGGCGGCCTCGCGCTGCTGGTCGCGCTCCACGCGGGGCCGTGCGTGACCCAGCTCGCGGGTCGCGAGGTGGTGTCGGAGCTGGCGTCCGGAGCGCGCCTCGGTGCCTGGGGGGACGATCTGGTCCCGGCTCGGGCCGAGCTGGTCTGTGGCGCCACCCTCGGTGCCGCCGGAGCGCCCGTGTCGACCTACGGCATGCGCTCGGCGCGCCTCGCTCCGAAGGTGCCCGGCGAGGCGCTCCCCGAGTGCCCGGAGGCCGCGCAGATGGCCGCCCTCGGGGTCGCCGCGGTGGCCGTGGGGCTTTCGCGCGCCGCCACGGAGCACGGCGCCCGCTACGCCCTCGACCGCAAGCAGTTCGGCACCCCGATTGCCGAGTTCCAGGCTTCGCAGTGGAAGATCGCCGACGCCGCGACCGCCGTCAGCGCCGCCCGCCTGCTGGTCCACCGCGCGGCGGCGCAGCCGCAGACCGTGTCGATGGCCTTGGCGTTTGCCGCCGACGCCGCCCGGATCGCGACGGACGCGGCGATTCAGCTCCACGGCGGCTACGGCTACACGCGCGAGTACCCCGTCGAGCGGTTCTGGCGTGACGCGAAGTACTGCCAGGTCGCCGTCGGCGGTCGCCGCGCCCACCGGCTCGCCGTCGCCGGACGTGCTCTGAGATGACCCAGGCCGAGCGGGTCCTGGCCGGGGAGGTCCGTGCCGCCGCGCGTTTGATGCGCGATCTCGACGACGAACGCCCCGGCGCCGTCGACACCCTGCGCGCGCTGTACCCCCACACCGGCCACGCCTTCGTACTCGGGATCACCGGTCACCCCGGCGCTGGCAAGTCCACCCTCACGGACCGCTTGATCACGCACTACCGCGCCCGGAATCTGCGGGTCGCGGTCTTGGCCATCGATCCCACGAGCCCCTTCACGGGCGGCGCGATCCTCGGCGACCGCGTCCGCATGCAGCGCCACGCCGCGGATCCGGGCGTCTTCATCCGCAGCCTCGCCACCCGCGGCGTCCTCGGGGGCCTGTCCGCGAGCGCGCGGGACATCATCGACGTCTTCGACGCGATGGGCTTCGATGTGGTGATCGTCGAGACGGTCGGCGTCGGCCAGGACGAGATCGACATCGCCCACACCGCCCACACCTCGGTGGTGGTCACGGTGCCGGGGCTGGGCGACGGCGTGCAGGCGATCAAGGCCGGGCTGCTCGAGATCGCCGACCTCTTCGTCGTCAACAAGGCCGACCACGCCGATGTGGAGCGCGCCGTGCGCCACTTGAAGGGCATGCTCGACCTCGAGGGGGCGACGCGGCGCGGCTGGGAGGTCCCGGTGCTTCGGACGATCTCCACCCAGGGCCACGGGACGGCTGAGCTGGCCGACGCGGTCGAAGGCCACCGACGCTTCCTCGCTACCTCGGAGGAGGGGCCGCGGCGACGGCGCCTCCGCCATCGGCATGCCCTCACGGACCGGGTCTACGCCACGCTGCGTCGTCGCGCCGACGCGGTCATCGCCAACGCCGACGAGGATCTGGTCACCGCGCTGTGCGCCCGCGAAATCGACCCCTACACGGCGACATCGAAGGTGCTATCTTCCGCGGCACGCAATCACGGAAGGGACTCCGATGGCGACCATCACTCTGAAGGGTAACTCGATCGAGACCGTGGGCCAGCTACCGGCCAACGGCACCTCGGCCCCCGACTTCAACCTCACGGGCACCGATCTCGGCGACGTGAAGCTCTCCGACCTCCCGGGCAAGAAGGTGCTGAACATCTTCCCCAGCCTCGACACCGGCATCTGCGCCCTCTCCGTCAAGGCCTTCAACGCGCAGGCCGCCGGGATCGACGGCGTCACGGTCCTCAACATCTCCGCCGATCTGCCCTTCGCCCACGGCCGCTTCTGCGCGGCGGAGGGCATCGCGGACGCGGTCAACCTCTCCACGCTCCGCGATCCCGAGTTCGGCGATCGATACGGCGTCCGCATCAGCACCGGCCCCCTCGCGGGCCTGTGCTCTCGAGCGGTAGTGATCGTCGATGGCGACGGCACCGTCGTCTACAGCGAGCAGGTCCCCGAGATCGTGCAGGAGCCCGACTACGACGCGGCGATCGCCGCGCTCGGGTAGGCCCGATCCCCCTCTCGGTCCTGGCGTTGGTCGTCGGGCTGCTCTCGGGCGGCGCCCCGACCGTGCGCTCGCTCGGCGACGACGCGCCCGACATGGCCAACCAGCGCTACCGCATCGGCGTAGCCCTGTACGCGAACGGGCGCTACGCGGAGGCCGCGCGCGAGTTCGAGGTGGCCCTCGACCTCTACCCCACGTCGCCTCGGCTCGCCTTCAACCTCGGCCGGGCCTTGGAGCGCGCCGGGGAGCTCCACGGGGCGGTGTCGGCCTATCGTCGCTACCTGGGGTTGGAGCGCGATCCGGCACAGCGCGCCGAGGTCGAGCGCATCATCTCGGCCCTCGCCCGGCGCCTCGACGCCCATCGAGGCCAGATCACGGTGCGCTCGACGCCCGCCGGTGCCCGGGTCTATGTGGACGGGCGCCTCGAATCGAAGGGGTCGACGCCGCTCCGCCTCGACTTCGAGCCCGGGCCTCACCGCCTGCGCGTCGAGCTCGATCGTCACCTGCCCGTGACCCGAGAGATCGAGGTCGCCGCCGGGGTGAGCGATGAGGTCGCTGTCACCCTCGAGCGGCCGGCTGGACTCTGGCGGCGTCCCGTCGGGTGGGCCGCCCTCGGCCTCGGCGGGGCGAGCCTCGCGGTGGGCGGGCTCCTCTACGCCGGGGCCGCCGATCTCGCCGACGAGGCGGACGGCTTGCGGGGCGATCCGCAACGTCACGCCGCCTTGCGAGACGACTTCGAGCTCCGCCACACGGGGGCCTGGATCGCCCTCGGCGCAGGCGCCGCGTTGACCGCCGCGGGGGCGGCCCTCGTTTGGTGGGGACCCGACGAGGTGGCCGTCGCGGCCTATCCCGGCGGGGCGTCGGTGGTGGCCCGGTGGTGAGAGCCCTCCCCGCGCTGCTGCTCCTGGCCTGCCTCGACTTCCCGGCTCAGACGCCGTGCGTGGACGACGACGACTGCTCGGAGGCCGTCTGCGTTGACGGCGTCTGCACCGAAGCGGACTTTCAGTGTGGCTTTGGCTTCTCCGTGGGCGATGCCTGCGGCGACTGCCTCGGTGAGCGTTGCTGCGACGAGGCGGAGGCGTGCCACGGCGATCCGGACTGCACCTCGATCTTCGATTGCCTCGCTCGCTGCTCCTTCGAGGGTCGGGACGTGAGCTGCCTCTCGATGTGCGAGGCCCACGGTCGCGGGAGTCCGGCCGCGGCGGACCTCCTCGGATGCATGGGGTCGCGGTGCGCGGACGGGTGTGGAGCCTGTGGCCCGGGCAGCCACCTCTTCTCCCCCGAATGCGGTGAGTGCATCCTACGATCGGCTCCGGTCTGCGACGCGATGAGCAGTTGCCTCGACGACCCCGGGTGCTGGGATGTCTTCGCCTGCGTCTTCGGTTGCACCGATCCCGCCTGCATCGACGCCTGCGCGTTGCTCGATATCACGGGCGCCGAGCTGCTCGCGGGATCGAGAGGGACCGCGAACGTGAGCTGCGGACAGGCGTGCGAGACCGGTCGTAATTGGTCCTGCGTGGACACCTACTCGTGGGGCCTCTCCGAGGTCGGCGCGGTCGTCACCGTCTCGTTGTTGGCGGTCCCGACGTTGCCCGACGCCGCCGTCCGTTCGATTCGGGCGCGCGCGTGCAGTCTGTTCACCGAGACGTGTGGTGAGCCCGTCGCGGCCGAAGGCGCTGAGTTGGCGATGCCGATCGAGGTGGTTCGGGACGCTGGATTCGTCGGCTTCTTCGAGGTCGAAGGCGACACCACCGCCGGCCCGATCGTCCCGACGATCGCCAGCTTCGGACACCCGGTCGTCACGGCTTCGGCCCTCTCCGTCCTCGTCGCCCCGGAGCAGGGGGCCGCCGCGATCGCCAGCCTCGCCGGGGTCGACCTCGACTTCGATCGCGCCCAGATCATCGTGACGGCCTACGATTGCGAGGCGTCGCTGGCTCCAGGCGTCAGCTTCTCACTGGCGGAGGGTCGCCGCGCCGACGGTCCATTCTACCCAGCCGAGGCGCCCATCTCCCGAGAGGCGAAGACGACGGACGGGCGAGGCGTCGGGGTCTTCTTCAACGTCCCGGTCAACGCCGACGGTCCCGATCTGGTGACCATCCGCGCCTCCCACGAGGGGGCCATCGTCGGGAGCAGCCTCGTGCGTGTCCGCGCGGGCTCGATCACCGTGGCGAACATCTTCCCGACCGCCCCGGGGGCGAACTAGAAACACCTCGTCAACGCTCGCCCTCACCCCACCTCGGCCTTGGCCGCTTGCCAGCGCAGCTCCAGGTCGTCGGCTCGGAGGTCGCGCAGTCGGTGTCCCTGCGCGGCGGCCCTCGCCTCGACCGCGCGGAAGCGCCGCTCGAAGCGTCTCGTCGTGTCCTGCAAGGCGGACTCCGGATCGAGCCCCAGGTGGCGACACAGATTGACCACCGTGAACAGGTAGTCGCCCACCTCGTGGTGCATCGCCGTCGGGTCGTTGGCCGCCATCGCATCGGCCAACTCTGCCCGCTCCTCGTCGATCTTCTCCAGCACGCCTCGGTGGTCGGGCCAGTCGAAGCCGACGCCAGCGGCCTTCTCGCCCACGCGCAGCGCGCGTAGCAGGGCGGGCAGCGCCGCGGGCACGCCGTCGAGGGCGCTCGTGCGCCCGACCTCCGTCTCCTTCAGCTCGCTCCAGCGCCGGGAGACGGCGGCGGCGTCGGCGGCGTCCTCGTCCCCGAAGACGTGGGGGTGCCTCCGGCGCATCTTGTCGGCGATGGCGTCGGCGACGTCGGCGACGTCGAAGGCGCCCTCTTCCTCGCGGATGCGCGCTTGGAAGACGACCTGTAGAAGCAGGTCTCCCAGCTCATCGCGGTGGGTCGCGGGATCCCCCCCCTCGATGGCACAGAGGACCTCGTACGTCTCCTCCAGCAACCATCGCCGGAGCGAGTCCAGGGTCTGCTCACGGTCCCAGGGGCACCCGTCTGGCCCCCGCAGCCGAGCCATCACCGCGACCAGTCGTTGAAAGGCTTCACCGTTCCGCATAGCTGTTTCTTTGCCCTTCCGGCGCTCTGCATCCAAAATCGATCGGCCGCATAACCGACGGTTCCCGGGATGTCACGCGCGACGCTCGCATTCTTGTTCCTGTGCTCGACGCCGGTCGTCGCCCAGGACGCCGATCTCGACGGGCTCACGGACGAGGAAGAGGCGGTGCTCGGGACCCGGCCCGACCTGGCGGACACCGATGGCGACACCTTGCCCGACGGGCTGGAGGTCGGACGGCTGGGGGACACGCATCCTTACAGCCGCACCGATCCCCTGCGCGCGGACACGGACGGCGACGGGCTGAGCGACGGGGAGGAAGACGCCAACCGCGACGGCGCGGTGAGCGCCCGTGAGACCGACCCCCTCCTCCCCGACACCGACGCCGGCGGGACCGAGGACGGACAGGAGCGCATCGACCGCACCGATCCCCTCGACGGCGCAGACGATCTCGACGCCGATCTCGACGGCGACGGCCTCGACGGGCGCGAGGAGCGAGAAGCGGGCACCAGCGCACGCTCCCGTGACACCGATGGGGACGGCCTGGGTGACGGGCTGGAGCTGGGCCGAGCCGGTGACGCCGATCCGAACACGCGGACCGATCCGTTGCTGCGAGACACCGACGGCGATGGCCTCGCCGACGGAGAGGAGGACGCCGACCGCAATGGCCGCCAGGACGCGGGGGAGACGGATCCGCTCGACGCGGACAGCGACGCGGGCGGCACCGACGACGGCACGGAGCGGGTGGACGGGACCGACGCAACCGACCCCTTCGATGATCTCGACGCCGACCGGGACGCCGACGGCCTGAGCGGTCGTGCGGAGCTCGCCGCGGGGACCCGACCGGACCGGCGGGACACCGACGACGACGGGCTCGACGACGCGGTCGAGGTCCGCGGCCCGACCGATCCGCTCGATCCCGACAGCGACGACGACGGCCTCGCCGACGGCCTGGAGGTCGAGATCGGCAGCGATCCGACGCGGGCCGACACCGACGGTGGAGGCACCGATGATGGGGCCGAGGTGGTGGATCGCACCGATCCGACGGATCCCGGCGACGACCTCGACCGGGATCCGGACCGCGACGGCCTCGACAGCCGGGCGGAGCTGCTCGTCGGCACCGATCCGGCGGACGCCGACAGCGACGACGATGGCGTCGCCGACGGAGACGAGCCGCGCTGGGACGAGGATCTGGACGACGATGACCTGGTCGCCGCCCTCGATCCCGATAGCGACAACGATGGGCTCCCCGACGGTCTGGAGTTGGGGGTCGCGGTCCCCCACCGGGACACCGATGTGCGGCGGGGCCGGTTCGTCGCGGACGCTGATCCAGACTCCGTGACCCACCCGCACCGGAGCGACACCGACGGGGGAGGGACGCCGGACGGGGAGGAGGACCTCGACGGCAACGGGCGGGTCGACTTCGGAGAGACCGATCCGGTGAGCGCCGCCGACGACGGAGGCCCGATCGACAGTGACGGCGACGGGCTCGGCGATCTCGTGGAGGCGGTCGCGGGGCTCGACCCCTTCGACGCGGACACCGACGACGATGGCCTGCCGGATGGGGCCGAGGCGAACTTCAACATCGACCACGACCTGGACGGCCGCATCAACGCGGCGGACTTCGACAGCGACGACGATGGGCTCCCCGATGGGCTGGAGGCGGGCGTGACGATCCCCTCCGAGGGCACCGACGTGGGGGCGGGGCACTTCGTCGCCGACGCCGATCCGGAGACCTTCACCAGCCCCCTGCTCGCCGACACTGATCGCGGCGGACTGCCCGACGGGGTCGAGGACTCCAACCGCGACGGGCGGGTCGACGAGGGCGAGACCGATCCCGGCGACCCGACGGACGACGAGGCGCCGGATCGCGACGGGGACGGGCTGCCCGACTCCGTCGAGGGCTTCGCTGGCACCGATCCGGCGGACGCGGACACCGACGACGACGGGCTCGACGATGGCCTCGACGGGCTCGGTGACGCAGACCAGGACGGGATCATCGACGCGCTGGAGCGTGACGCCGACGACGACGGCGTCGCTGATGGTGTGGAGGCCGGCGTCACCGAGCCAGGGCCCGACACCGATCCGAACCTCTTCGTGCCGGACTCAGACCCCGAGACGACGACTGATCCGCGGATCGCGGACACCGACGGTGATGGGCGCGCGGACGGTGAGGAAGACGCCGACGCCAACGGGCGGGTGGACCCGGGGGAGACGGATCCAAACCGGCCGGACGACGGCCCCGACGCGGCGACGGACGCCGGCGTCGCCGACGGTGAGATTGACGCGGAGGTGGTCGACGCCGTCGCGCCACCCGACTCCGCCGGGGGCGCCGCCGACCAGGATGGCGACGGCGTGTCCGATGCCGAGGAGCGCGCGGTGGGGCTCGATCCTCTCGACGCCGACACCGACGACGACGGGGTCCCAGACGGGCTCGACGGCCTGCGGGACAGCGACCGCGACGGCGCCATCGACGCCCTCGACCCGGACAGCGACGACGATGGCCTCCTGGACGGCACCGAGCTCGGCGTGACCGCGCCCGGCCGAGGGACGGCCCTCGCGACCGGGCACTTCGTCCCCGACGCCGATCCCGCGACCACCACCGATCCGCGCGACGCGGACAGCGACGGTGGCGGCGCGACGGACGGGGAGGAGGACGCCAATCACAACGGCCGCGTCGACCCCGGAGAGCGGGACCCGAACGCGCGGCGCGACGACGGGCGCACGGGGGAGGGCCCGCCGCCGTTGCACCTGCGGGGTGGCGGCTGCTCGGTAGGGCAGGGGGGCGCCCCGCTCCTGATGCTGGCGTTGTTGCTGTTTGGTCTGCGTCGGCGGGGAGGTGCGGCGCTGCTGCTCGTGCTGGCTGTGCTCCCACCGCCCGCGCGGGCGTTTCGCGCCGGCGCTCTGGACCCCAAGGTCGGCACCGAGGGGTTGCTGGTCGGTGAGGGGGCGGGCGTGCCGTCCCACCTCGGGTGGCGGATCGGGGTCCTGGCCCACCACGCCCACCACGGGCTGGTCGCCGAGGACAGCCGAGGCGAGACCACGGCCCTGTACGCCGAGGACTTCACGGTGCTCGACGTGAGCACCGCGGCGGCCCTCTTCAGTCGCCTCGAGCTGGGCGCTTCGGTGCCGGTGGCCTTGGCGGCGAGCGGCGAGCACATCGACGGGACGGAGTTTCGAGGCGTCGCGTTGGGCGATCCCCGCCTGATGGCGAAGGCGTCGCTCATCCCCCGGCGGGGCCACGGCCTGGGGGTCGCGCTGGCGATGCCCGTGAGTCTGCCGCTGGGCGATCAGGGGCGGTGGCTCGGTGACGAGGAGGTGACCACGACGCCATCGATCCTGGTCGATGGGCAGACGCGGTGGGTCTATGTGATGGCGAACCTCGGCTACCATATCCGGTCCCAGGAGACGGTCCAGGACCGGGTCGTGGACGACGCGCTGCGCTACGACGTGGGCGCCGCCCTGCGGGTCAACGGCCGCGTCTCGCTGATGGGCGAGCTCGTCGGCTCGACGCTGACGGACGACTTCTTCGGCGGGCGGGCGTCCTCCCCCCTCGAGGCGCTGGGCGCGTTGCGGGTGCGACTCCCGGGGTGCCTCGTCGTCACCCTCGGCGGTGGCGGCGGCATGGTCGGCGGCATCGGCGCGCCGGCCTGGCGAGCCTTCGGGGGCTTCTCCCACGCGTGCGCCAGCCACGACGTGCCGATCGAGGCGGCGGCCCCGACCGCTGAGGCCGTCGCGGAGCGGGCGCCTGCGCCGGCGCCCGTCACCAAGACCGCGCCGCCCCCGAAATCCGCGCCCGTGACGGTCGCCGCGAGGACCGTCACGCGGCCAGCGGCGAAGGCTGCGCCGTCGGCCCCCAAGACGGAGGCCACCCCGCCTCTACTGGACGTCGGGCACGCCCACATCGTCGGCGATCTGATGTTGCTCGACGTGCCGCTGCGCTTCACTCGGCGGCATCGCGTGCATCGGCGGTCACGAAAGCTGCTCGACGACATCGCGGCCCTCATGGCCCGCCGCCCGGACATCAAGGGGCTGCGGATCGAAGGCCACACCGACTCGTCAGGGTCCGAGGCCCTCAACCTGCGGATCTCTTCGGCACGCGCTCGGGCGGTGCGGCGGCGCCTCGTTCGCGCGGGCGTCGCCGAGGCGCGCCTCGAGGTGATGGGGCGGGGCGAGTCGATGCCCATCGAATCGAACCGCACCCGCGCCGGGCGGCGGTCCAACCGGCGCATCGAGTTCCACCTCGTCAGGTGACCGCTACGCTCCCTCCCAGCGTCGGCGACGGGTCTCGGCGTCCGCCGCCCGCGTCTCCACGGACCGCGCGGCGGTGGCCGACTCGAGCCGCGCGACGGCCTTCCACAGGTTGCGCGTGAGCGACACGAGGTCGTCCCCTTCGATGAACCGGACGGGGAGCACGTATGGCGGCGCCTCGCCTGGGAGCCCGTGGCGCTCGAACAACGCCGTGAGCACGCCCCGCGCGCGATCGAGAGCGCCGGCCACCTCGGGGAGCGAGCGCACGTCCCGCGCCTCGTCTTCGGGCACCCGCGCAGCGAGCCAGACGGCGTCCGGCAGCAGCTCACCGACGAGGTCCGCGGCGGCGTCCGCGTCGTGGGCCGCGGCGCGCTTCAAGGCCCCGACCTGCGCGTCGCCGAGGCCGTCGGCGAAGTCCGGCGAGGCGATGAAGCGCTCGCGCACCGACTCGAGGACGAAGGCGTGAACATCGGCGGCGAGCAGCCGGCGGACGCGACCGCCGAGGTCCCGAACTCGGCCTTTCGCTTTTTCTATTTCTTCCACGACGACCTCTGCGTTTTACCGCATGTGGACCATAGGTTAACCTGTAGCGACCGGGTGCACACGGGTCGCCGGCCGAGCCAGGAGAGGTAATGTCGCTGGAACGGATCCTCGTCATCGAGAGTGACGTGAAAATCCGACAAGTTCTGGACCGTTTCCTCTCTGGGAAGGGCTTCGACGTGTTGACGGTGTCCGCATCCGATGCGGCGCTTGCGGCCTTCGAGGAGTACGGACCCGACCTCTGCCTCGTCAACGCCGTCGTCGATGGCGGCAGCGGCCGTGAGGTCTGCGCGGTCCTGCTCGAGAAGCGACCCGCGATGCACATGGTCGTGATGGGGACGGCGCGTCAGGAGGAGAAGTTCGATCGCGACGCGCGGGCCGAGCTGGGGGTGCGGCACTTCCTCATGAAGCCGTTCTCCGCCGCCAAGCTCATCGATGTCCTCGACCAGATCGAGATCGACGAGCTCGAGCAGGAGAACGGAGCGGGGGCCGCCGAGGAGGACGGGGTCGACGACGACGGGGAGGCCTTCGACGAGACCATCGCGGCGCCGGTCCTCGTCCGACCACCCACGTCGAGCATCCCGAAGGAGGTCGAGCCCCCCAATCTCGACGCGATCCGAGGCGAGAGCGCGGGACCGAAGGAGGTCGAGCCGCCCAGCCTGGACGCGATTCGCGGGGCGAGCGAGGCGCCCAAGCAGGTCGCGCCGCCCACCCTGGAGGCGATCCGGGGGGCGAGCGCCACCCCGCCGCCGGCGCCGCCACCGGCCTTCGAGGGGGTCCACGATGGATCCGGCGACTCGTCCAAGGCCGAACCGCTGGGGTCCAACTCGTTTGGGCCCAGGCCGAACACGCAGGTCATGCTCGCCTCGGCCGAGCTCTTCCCGGAGGGCACGCCCACCAACGCAGGCGCCCTGGCCGGTGAGGCGTGGGACAAGGCCAGCCTCGACGCCGACGCGGTGCGTCACGGCCTGGCGCCCGACACCGAGGAAGAGGAGCGCTACGCGCTGCGACCGATGGAGGCCAGCGGGCCCACCGATCCGCGGGGCATCTACGACGAAGTCACGGTCCCGACGCTGCTCTACAACATCTTCCGCGACCTGTTCAGCGGGCGTCTCGTGCTGCGGCGCGGGCAGGTGCGCAAAGAGGTCTTCATCCTCAACGGCCGGCCGATCAACGCCGACAGCAACATTCGCTCGGAGAGCTTGGGCTATCAGCTCATCAACGAAGGCGTCATCACCGAGGAGAAGCACCGCCAGAGCGTGACGATGATGCGCGACCGTGGGGTGCGGCAGGGCGAGGCCCTCGTCGCCCTCGGCGCGATCCGCGAAGCGGATCTCGAGGGCTACCTGCGACACCAGCTACGAGATCGGCTCCTGAACTGCTTTGGCTGGACGGGGGCCGAGTACGGGTTGGTCTACGACCCGAACGTGAGCGAGTCGGTCGAGGACTTCAGCCTGAACCCGCTGGTGGTCATCTTCGACGGAATCAAGACGTCCTTCCCCGTCGCGCCCCTGGTGAACCACTTCGACGGATACAGTCGCCGGCCGATCCGGCGGACGTCCAAGCTCGGCGACTACTCGACGATGTTGAAGTCCTTCAAGGACGAGCTGCGGGTCGCCCTGCTCTGCGACGGCGAGCTCACGGTCGGCGAGTTGCTGTCGGCGAGCCCCTTCGGGCTGGTTGATACGCTGCGCATCCTGCGGGCCCTCGAGATCATCAAGTGCGTTGAGTTCGACTCGGCCAAGCGTGCGTCCGCGACGCCCGCGCCCAGCACGGCGCGCCCCCGGCGTCGCACGCGCGGCCTCGACTCGAGGCCCGCGCCGAGCGCTCGTCCGGCCCCCGCCGCCCAGGCCCCCAGCGAGCCGGCGCCGGCGACGCGCCCGGTCCAGGCGAGCACGGGGCGCCCGGCGTCGACACGTCCCGCGGTCATCGCCCCGGAGCCGGCCCCCACGGTCCCCGCCGTCGACCAGGCCACGCTCCAGCAGATCGTCGGCCGCCACGCGATGCTCGAGACGTCGAACCACTACGAGGTCTTCCAGGTCGCGCCCAACGCGTCCGCCGCCCAGATCACCGACCACTACAACCGGCTCAACGTCGCTTTTCGGCACTACGTCGGGACCGTACAAGACAGCGGGCTGGTGCAGAAGGCGAGGGAGGTCCGGGAGCGACTGGTGACCGCCTTCGACGTGCTGCGCGACCCCGACAAGCGCCGCACCTACGACGCGCTCACGTTGCCAGTGCCCGAGAGCGTGAAGGCGCCGGACATCATCGGCGGGGAGCAGAACTTCAAGAAGGGGCGCATCTGCCTCGACGCCAACGACGCGGCCAAGGCGCTCCAGTACTTCGAGTTCGCGGTCCAACAGGACTCGCACCAGGCCCCCTACAAGATGTATCGGGGCTACGCGCGCTTCCTCACCGCCGATGAGTCCGACAAACGCGCCCGGGCGGAGGCCCACGACGAGATCAAAAACGCCCTCTCGGAGCAGACCCACAACGACGACGGCTTCGTGCTCCTCGGCAACTGCTACAGGGACACGGGGAACATCGAGCAGGCGCTCAAGTTCTACAAGAAGGCCCTCTCGATCAACCGCACCAACAGCGTGGCCTCGAAGGAGGTCGCGCGGCTCGAGCCCGACGGACAAGCAGAGGACATCACCTCCACCGGGATCTTCGGCAAGCTCTTCGGGCGCTAACGCTTGATCGTGAGGCGGAAGACGCGCTTGCCGTCTTCGTCGGATTGCCGGGAGAACGCGCACACGCTCATCTTGAGGTCGAAGAAGGCGCCCGTTGGCCGCCGCAGCTTGACCTTGCCACGCCCCAGGACCTTGGCCACGCGACAGCGACCGAAGCGGGGGTGCAGGAGCACATCGCTGGGCTTCAGGTCAGGGGGGCCATCGACGTCGAAGCCGAGGTCGGAGGCCGTCGCCGGCTTGGAGACCTTCTTGCTTGCCTGCACCGCGGCTCCCCACCCGCTGGTCGCGGGCGGAGCGGCGGGCGGCTCGGCGGCGGGGCCGACCTCGAGCTCGGCGAGCTCCGCGGAGAGATCGACGTGGACCTCCTCCGGCTTGGGTTTGGACTTGGGCTTGGGCTTCCTCCGCGGGGACGGCGCCGCTCTCGGCGCCTGGGCCGTGGCCTGACCGGCCGCGGCCCAGGGCTCGAGCACCACCTCTACACCGGCGCTCATCGCGTCCTCGATACGGCCCGCGGCCATGCGCGGAAGTCCATGGTCGCTCCAGGAGACGACGCCCCAGACGGCGAGCTGGTCAGCGCCCACCCGCACCGAGGCCTGGACGGCGAGGGGTCCGGCGAGGGCGACCGGCGGCGCGTCGGGGGCCGCTACGAGATCCGCGTGGCTGAGGGCACCGCAGAGCGTCACGCGCCCTGCCTGAAGCCCATGCTTGGCGCACAGGGCGTCGAGGGCGACGTGGATCCCGTCGCCAGGGGCGATCGAGTCGATGATCGGCGTCATGACCCCTCTCCGCGAACGGCGGCCATCACGGCGCGGGCGTCGAAGCCCTTGATGAATCGCCCCCCGATCTCGAAGACCGGGACGCTGCCCCCGAGCCCCTTGTCGGTGAGCCTCTTCTTCGCCGCGGGATCGCGGTCGACATCGCGCTCCACGAAGGGCACCCCCTTGTCGGTGAGGAACTTGCGCGCCTTCGTGCACACGCCACACCAGGAGGCGGAGTACATCGTCACCTTCTGCTGCTTGGGTCGGGCCGCCTCCGCCGCCTTCGCGAGTCGAGCCTCGAGCTCGGCGCGGGGGACGAACTCCCCCCGGTAGCGTCCGTCGGGGCCTGGCTGACGAAGGTCGAAGACCTGTACGAAGGTCGCGGCCCGTCGCTGCGCCGGCGATTGCGCGAGATCGATGACGTGCACCGACACACGGGCCGCCTCCGGGATCTCCTCGATGGACTGCGCGGTCTTGTCTGCCCCGTCGGCGTGGTAGCGGAAGAGGAGGTCCTCGCGGTCCGCCGTCACCGACGTGAGGGCGGGCGGCGCGCCTGCGTCGCCCGGGACGGGGGCCTCCGGTGGCGCGCCGGAGGAGCAGGCGGCGAGAACGAGGGCGAAGCAGAGACGCATGGCGCGGAACCTACGCACCCCGACGGGTGGTTGCAACGCCAGCGATGGCGGGGAGGCGCTCCAGGACACGGCGCTCGCTGGCTTCGCTTGGCGTTGAGTAAAAATACGCGGGCAATTGAGTAGACCGTCCCAGGCTCATGTCCTGAGGTCGCTGATCCACCGAGAGCGCCCATGCTGTTCGAGAGAGCGCAGACCGACCCGGTCTTCGACCGAGCGCGTGGCTCGAGCAGCAGTGGGCCCTCGCTCGCCTTGAAGCGCAGCGGGCCGGCGCCGCGTTGCTCATCCTCGACGAGGTGCAGAAGATCCCCGGCTGGTCGGAGACGGTCAAGCACCGTTGGGACACCGACACCGGCATCGAGCTGCACGTGCTCCTCCTCGGCTCGGCGCCGCTGCTGATTCAGCGCGGGTTGACGGAGAGCCTCGCGGGCCGGTTCGCGCTCGTGCGCGCGGCCCAGTGGTCCTTCGCCGAGATGCGGGCGGCCTTCGGTTGGGATCTGCCGCGATACATCTACTTCGGCGGTTACCCGGGGGCCGCGCCGCTCATCGAAGACGAAGAACGGTGGGCGACATACGTTCGCGACGCGCTCATCGAGACCACCGTCTCGCGCGATATCCTATTGCTGCTGCGCATCGACAAGCCGGCGCTGCTGCGGCGGCTCTTTGGGCTCGGCTGCGCGTATCCCGGCCGGATCCTCTCCTACAACAAGATGCTCGGGCAGCTCCACGACGCCGGAAATACCACCACGCTAGCGCGACCGGACACCACGACAGCGTTGGCGCGCGCGCGGACGGCGAGCATTGGGGGCGTCTCGTCGAGTCGGCCGTCGGCGCCCATCTGCTTCGGTCCACCGCGGGCACCACTGCCGAGGTCACCTGGTGGCGAGACCGGAACGACGAGGTCGACTTCGTGCTCCGCCAAGGCGAGAGCGTCGTCCCGATAGAGGTGAAGAGCGGTCGATCCCGCGGGCGACACCCGGGGACGGCGAGGTTCATGTCCCGCCACCCCACGCTGCGGCCGCTCCTCGTCGGCGGCGACGGCGTCGACCTCGAGACGTTCTTCCTCACGCCGGCGAGGGCGTGAATGCGGCCGTAGCGGACCTCGCTCACGATGCGTCGTCTGTGCTCATATCAGTCGGTGGACGACGCTCGAACGGTTGCTCTCGCGCTGGTCTCGATCGCGGTGGTGCTCGCTGCCTGCGCCAGCGACACGGTGACCGAGGGGGGCGCCGATGCCGCGAACCGGGTCGATGTCGGGGTCGCGGCGGACATGGAGCCCCCAGCCCCCGCGGACGCCAACGTCACCGCTCTCGACGGCGCTCCTCTAGACGCTGCGGTGCCAGACGCCGCGGGGCCCGACGCCGCGGGGCCAGACGCCGCGGGGCCAGACGCCGCGGGGCCAGACGCCGCGGGCGTCGCCTGCGAACTGCTCTCCGAGGCCTGCAACGGGATCGACGATGACTGCGACGGCCGCGCCGACGAGGACCTCGTCTTCGAGGACCTCTTCCCGGACCCGGACGGCGACGGGTTCCACGGCCCGTCCCCGGCCGCCGTGCAGCCGAGCTGTGCGGCGTGGCTCGCGGCGGGGGAGCTCGTCGACGGGGTCTACCCGATCGATCCCGACGCCGACGGCGAGGAGCCGACGATCGACGTCTACTGCGACCAGTCCACGGATGGAGGTGGCTGGACCCGAGTCTTCTTCCACGACGTCGCCGGGGGCTACTGGGGCGGAGACGCCGACAGCGTCGAGCGGGCCGTCGACGATCCCCGGGCCCTGCGATACTCCATTCTGTCCCGGCTCGAGGCCCTTCGATCCTCCGACGGCGACCTCGACCTGCGCCTCACGTGGCCCGACACCGAGGTCGCTGGCCGCAACATCTGGCGCCAGCGCTCCAACCCCGCGACGGATCCCATCGCCGGCTACGTCGCGGTCGATGTCGACTACACCGACAACGGCTGGGGTGGCCTCGAGCACAACCGCTTCAACGGCGCCTCCTTCATCGACGGCTCGGTCGGCGTCGCCATCTGGTACTACGCGCTGGGGTCAACCGCCGGCTGGTCTGAGCCGCCTGGGATCCCCGCCTACGCGCCGCCGGCCTCGCGGGTGGCGCTCTGGGTGCGCCCCGACGACGAGGTTGTGGTCGTCGACCCCGCGCCGGTCAGCGCCTGCGGCCCCCTGGCGGGCCACGCGCAGCGGGGAGGCGACTGCGCACCGGACGACCCCCGCGCCCACCCCGGGGGAGGCGAGGTCTGCGACGGCGTGGACAACGACTGCGACGGCGCGGCGGACGAGGGCTTCGTCTACGCCGAGTGGTACCCCGACCGCGACGGCGACGGCGAGGGGGCGAGCGCCGGGAGTAGCTGCGCCAGCCTGCTCGCCGACGGCCGTGTCGAAGACGGCGTGTACCGGATCCAGCCGGACGGCCACGACGGCCCGACCCTCGAGGTCTACTGCGACATGTCCACCGACGGCGGCGGCTGGACCCGTGTCTTCCGCCATGACGTCGCCGATGGCTATTTCCGCTCCGACGACGACGCGCGCTCGCGGCGCGAAGATGATCCGCTCGCGGCCCGCTACTCGATCCTCCGCCACCTCGAGGCCTTGCGCGGAAGCGACGGGAGCTTCGAGCTCCGCATCAACTGGCCGCAGACCCCCATCGAGGGGCGCAACATCTGGCGCCAGACCTCCGATCCAAACGTCGCCCCGGTCGAAGGCTACGCCGCGATCGACGTCGACTACACCAGCCAGGGCTGGGGAGGCTTGGAGCGCTCGGACCGCGCCGAGACGTACCTCGACGGCACCGTCGGCCACCCCCATTGGTTCTACTCCATCGGCTCGCAGGTCCCCTGGAACGACCCACCGGGCATCCCGGCCCATGGGCCCCCGGCTCAGCGCGTCGCCCTCTGGGTGCGCCCCGACGACGCCCTCGCGGGTGGGGGGGCGGTCTTCGATTGCGTCGCCCCCCCTGGGTATGTGGACGTCCCGGGCGACTGCGACGACACGGACGGCGACGTCTCCGGGGGCGCCGAGGAGCGTTGCAACGGCATCGACGACGACTGCGACGCGCTCATCGACGAGGGCTGCCCCTTTGGCGACCTCACGCTCACCGCGTGGCCACAGCCACTGCACTTCTATCCGCGCGACACCGAGACCGACACCTGCCGCTTCCTGGTCGTGGGGGAGATGGTGGGCGCCGCCAGCGAGATCCGGGTCAGCGTCGTGCGCGACGGGCTCCCCTACGCGCAGGCGGTCAGCGAGGCGGATCGGTTCGAGGTCCCAGTCGTTATCGAGGCTGGTCTCAACCTCTACGACGTGTCCATCGCCTGGAGCGACGGGGGCGGGTGGTGGCGGCCCGTCGAGGCTGTGGAGGACGTGGTCTGCGGCGACGTCTTCCTCATCGACGGGCAGTCGAACGCCGTCGCCCTCGACTACCACGACGAGGGGCTCGGGGACTTGGAGCGGGACCCCTTCGTGCGCAGCTATGGCAGCGCCGTGCGCGACGCCAGCGTGGTGGACGACAGGGGCTTCGATTGGGCCGTGGCGGTGGCTGGCAACACCCACGCATCCATCGGCCAGTGGGGCCTGCGGTTGGCCAACGTCGTCCGGGAGGCGCAGCAGCTCCCGATCCTGGTGATCAACGGCGCCGCCGGTGGCACGCGCGTCGACGAGCATCAGCGCGCTGGGGCCGACCCCGTCGACGTCACCACCATCTACGGCCGGCTCCTGTGGCGCGCGCGAGGAGCCGGCGTCGCCGACGCCGTCCGCGCGATCTTCTGGCACCAGGGGGAGAGCGACGGCGCCCAGGCCTACGACAGGCACCTCGAGCTGTGGACCGCGATGTACCGGGGTTGGCTTGAGGACTACCCCAACCTCGAGGGCGTCTTCCCCTTCCAGGTCCGTGCTGGCTGTGGGGGGCCGACGTGGAACCGCAACGTCCAGCGCGACCTCCCGGGCCTGCTTCCGCGGGTCGTCGGCCACATGAGCACCACCGGGATCGGTGGCCACGACGGTTGCCACTTCCACCACCTGACGTACGTCGAGTGGGGCGAGCGCATGGCCCGCGTCGTCCTGCGTGAGCTCTACGACGCCCCCGTCCCCGAGAACATCGACGCGCCCAACCCGGAGAGCGCGACGTGGCGCGGGGACACGGAGCTCTCGATCGAGTACGGCGCGACCGGCGAAGGGCTGCGCATCGAGCCCGGCGCGGTCGCCTTCTTCCAACTCGCAGATGGGGCCGCCATCGTCGACGCGCGCGTCGTGGGGACCGCGGTGGTCCTCACGACGGCGGCGCCGAGCGCGGCCGAATGGGTCTCCTTCGTCGACGTCCCGGGCGACATCCCCTGGTTGGTCAACGAGCTGGGCATCGGCGGCTTCGCCTTCCATGAGTTGCCCATCGCCCGGTAGCTGCCCGTGGTGCGTTCCCGCCGAATGGACGGTGGCTGTGGGGACCCGCCCGGAGACGCGCATCATCGTCGCTCCTGGCGCGTACGAGGGGGCGTTCGAGGTCGCCGTTCTCGGTAGGCTTGGCGACGCCGAGATCGGTTGGCGGGCGCGTGCAGCCCGTCGCGACTCTGCCGCACCGCCCTACCGCTTCGTTTGAAGTGGCGCGGTCCGTCCCGTAGACTCCGCGCCCGACAAGCCCAGCGGCGATTGAGCGAAGACAATGAGCACCACCGGCCACCGCTGTGGATTCGTCACCCTCGTCGGGCGTCCCAATGTGGGCAAGTCGACGCTGCTGAACCAGATGCTCGGCGAGAAGGTGGCGATCACGTCGTCGCGGCCTCAGACGACGCGCAACCGGATCCCCGGCGTGCTGACGCGGCCCGCGGCGCAGCTCGTCTTCATCGACACGCCGGGCATTCATCACGCGCGCCGCGCGCTCAACAGCTACATGGTCGAGGTCGCGCAGGGGGCGATCTTCGACACCGACGCCCTGGCGTTGCTGGTCGAGGCGGGGGTAGGGCCCGAGTTCGAGGTCGGCGTGGGTCGGATCACGGAGGACATCCTCGGCCAGCTCACGGGCTTCGAGAAGCCCGTCTTCCTGATCGTCAACAAGGCCGACCGGATCCAGCGGGAGCACGTGCTGCCGATCATCGAGCGCTACTCGGAGCTCTACGACTTCGCCGCGATCGTCCCCATCTCGGCGCTGCGTGGGGACGGGGTCGACGCGCTGGTGGACCTGTTCGTGGACGCGATGCCGGAGGGGCCCGCGCTGTACCCGCCGGACGCGCTCACGGACCTGCCGGAGCGATTCATCGCCGCCGAGATCGTGCGTGAGAAGCTGTTTCGCTCGCTGAAGCGGGAGGTGCCCTACAGCATCGCGGTGACCATCGAGCAGTGGCGCGACCGCACGATGGGAGACGGCTGCGTCGACATCGAGGCGCTCATCCACGTCGAGCGCGACTCGCAGAAGGGCATCGTGATCGGCAAGGGCGGATCGATGCTGAAGAGGGTTGGCACCCAGGCTCGGCAGGACCTCGAGCGCCTGCTGGGCACGAAGGTGAATCTACGCCTCTTCGTTCGAGTGGAGCGGGCCTGGACGCGCACACCGGGGAGCCTGCGCAAGTTGGGTTACGAGTAGATGAAGCCCGTCGTCGCCATCGTCGGCCGACCGAACGTCGGCAAGTCCACGCTGTTCAATCGGCTCGTCGGCGAGCGCCGCGCCATCGTGCTCGACACCCCCGGCGTCACGCGAGACCGCAACTACGGCGACTCCGAGTGGATAGGTCACCACTTCTCGGTCATCGACACCGGCGGCTTCGATCCCGACGTCACAGACGGCATCCCCGCGCACATGCGGGAGCAGGCGATGATCGCCGTCGAGCAGGCGGACGTCGTCATCTTCCTGTGCGACGCCCGCGACGGGCTCCTCCCCGCGGACCGCGACGTCGCGCAGATCCTGCGCCGTCACGTGCCCGACCGGGTCGTCTACGCCGTCAACAAGGTCGATGGGAGCAAACAGAACCCCCTGATCGGCGAGTTCTACGAGCTTGGAGTCGACGAGGTGCACGCGATCTCCGCGGAGCACGCGCGGGGTATCGGCGATCTGCTCGACGCGGTGTTGGCGAAGCTGCCTCCGATGGCGCCCGAGGAGACCGAGGAAGAGCACATCACCCGCGTCGCGTTGGTCGGGCGCCCGAACGTCGGCAAGTCCACCCTCGCCAACCGGCTCCTCGGCGAGGACCGGATGATCGTGAGCGAGGTGCCGGGGACCACCCGGGACGCCATCGACGCACACCTGAAGGTCGGGGAGCGCGAGTACGTGCTCATCGACACGGCGGGGCTGCGACGCAAGCGGGGCATCCGCAAGAAGAGCAGCGAAGGCTACAGCGTCGTGCGCACCCTGCGCGCCCTCGATCGCTGCCACGTCGCCATCGTCTTGCTCGACGCCTGCGAGGGGGTCACTGACCAGGACGCTCGCATCATCGGCCTCGCCGTCGAGAAGGGCCGCGCGGTGGTGCTGGCGGTCAACAAATGGGACGCCTTGGAGAAGGACGCAAAGACCGCACAGCGGTTCACCGAGCAGCTCCAACTCAAGCTGCCCTTCGCCGCCTGGGCGCCGAACCTCTACATGAGCGGGCTGACGGGCCAGCGCGTACATCGCCTCATGGATCTGGTGGACAAGGTCCGCGCATCCCACCGGTTCCGGTGCGCCACGGGGCCGCTGAACCGCTGGTTGGAGGCCGCCACGGCGCGGCATCATCCCCCCGTCGTTCGCGGCCGGCCGCTGCGATTCTACTACGCGACTCAGGCCCGGATCGCCCCCCCCACGATCGTGGTCTCGTGCAACAACCCCGAGGGCGTCCACTTCAGCTACAAGCGCTTCTTGCTCAACCAGTTTCGAGAGGCCTTTCCCGTCGAGGGGACGCCGATTCGGCTGATCTTTCGGGGCAAGAAGAACCCCTACGACGACGATTGACACCGGCGTCCGCCCGCGTTTAGGTGCGCCACCTCAATCGTATCGGGACGGATCGATGCTACGGACGCGCTTGACGGCCGCGACCGCGGGGCTCTTGACGCTCGCGGCGCCGCTCATCGCCCTGGCCGAGGAATCGGCCGCAACCGGCGGTACCCTCGCAGACGCCGTCAACGACGGCTTCGGGAGCGTCGTCGGCGCCCTCGGTGGCTTCCTCTTCTGGAGTCCGCCCTTCGTCCCGATCCCCCTGATCGTGATGGTCCTCGTCTTCGGCGCGGGCTTCTACACCGTCTTCCACGGCTTCATGAACTTCCGGGGCTTCAAGCACGCCATCGACGTGACCCGGGGCAAGTACGACAACCCCGACGACCCGGGGGAGATCTCCCACTTCCAGGCGCTGACGGCCGCGTTGAGCGCCACCGTGGGCCTCGGCAACATCGCCGGCGTGGCAGTGGCCGTCGGCCTCGGCGGACCCGGGGCCGTCTTCTGGATGATGGTCTTCGGCCTCGTCGGCATGTCCGCGAAGTTGCACGAGTGCACGCTGGCGCAGATCTACCGCCGCATCGAGCCCGACGGCACCGTCAATGGTGGCCCGATGTACTACCTCGAGGTGGGCCTCGCTCAGGGGGGGATGGCGGCCCTGGGCAAGGCCCTCGCGGTCATCTTCGCGGTGTTCTGCGTCCTGGGCTCCGTGGGCGGCGGCAACATGTTCCAGGCCAATCAGGCCTACGCCGCCATCGCCACGCAGATCGACTTCGGCAACAGCGCGGCGATCCCGTGGGTCTTCGGCTTCGTCCTCGCCTTCCTGGTCGGGCTGGTCATCATCGGCGGCATCAAGAGCATCGGCCGGGTCACCGAGCGCATCATCCCGCTGATGGTGGTGATCTATCTGGTCGCGGGGGCGGTCGTGATCGTCACCCACCTCGATGGCGTGCCGCGCGCCTTCTCACTCATCTTCACCGAGGCCTTCTCCCCCGACGCCTTCTTCTATGGCGGCTTCATCGCGGTCCTCGTCCAGGGCGTCCGCCGCGCCGTCTTCTCGAACGAGGCGGGCATCGGCTCGGCGGCCATCGCGCACTCTGCGGCGAAGACGGACGAGCCCGTGCGCGAGGGCATGGTGGCGATGCTGGGGCCGTTCATCGACACCGTCGTCATCTGCGCGATGACCGCCACGCTGCTCATCGTCTCCGGGGCCCACGAGCATCGCGCGGCGGTGGAATCCCAGCCCGGTCCCTACACCCTCGCCGCGGGGCAGACGATCGACGTCGAGGTGATGAAGAAGAAGGTGGTCCACACCGTGACCATCACCCTCGACGCGGAGACCACCAAGGACAAGGTCGCCGATCTGGGTGAGACGACGCCCGAAGAGCTCGCCGCGATCCTCTCGGAGCCCGGGGAGCTGAAGGCGAAGGTGCGCGACGGCAGAGTTTGGCTGGTCGCTGCCGAGAACGACCACCTCCATGTGAAGGGGGGCACGGCCGCCGCGGCCCTGGGCTTCCCCAACGAGCTCGTGAAGGGCGCGGGGGCCGGCGTCTTGATGACCCGGTGGGCCTTCGCCGACTCGATGTCCTGGTTCCCGTGGGTCCTCGCCATCTCGATTCTGCTGTTCGCCTATTCGACGATGATCTCGTGGTCCTACTACGGCGAGAAGGCGTGGACCTACCTGTTCGGGCGGAACCCTCGGCAGACGATGATCTACCGCGTGCTCTTCCTGCTCTTCGTCGTTTTGGGGACCGTGTCGAGCCTGGAGAACGTCATCGGCTTCTCGGACCTGATGATCCTCTCGATGGCCTTCCCGAACATCATCGGCGGGCTGCTTCTGGCCAAGATCGTGCGCGAGCGCATCAACGACTACTGGGCCCGCTACAACAACGACGAGTTCAAGGTCTACAAGTAGCCCTTGCCCGAGCTGCCGGAGGTCGAGTTCTGCGCCCGCCGGCTGCGGGCGTGGCTCGTCGGGCGGCGCGTCGCTGGCGTCGGCGCCTGCGCCGGGACGCCGCTGCGGGACATCGAGAAGCCGGAGTTCGAGGCGCGGCTCGTGGGGCGCACGCCGACCGGCGTCCGACGCCGCGGCAAACAGCTCCTCATCGATCTCGACGACGGCCAGGTCTGGCTGGTGCACCTCGGAATGACCGGGAAGTTCTTGCTCGACGAGCCGACGCCGCGTCCGGGGACCCGCGTGCGGTTGGACCTCGCGGGGGGCGCCCGCCTCGACTTCGTCGACGTGCGCCGCTTCGGGCGACTGCGTCTCCTGAGCCCCGGCGAGTCTCACCCTGAGCTCGATCGTCTCGGTCCCGACGCCCTTGAGCTCGCCGGTGCTCCCGCGGCGTTCGCCACGCGGCTGGGGCGCACGAGTCGGGCCGTCAAGGTGGCGCTCTTGGATCAGGCCTTCTTGGCGGGGGTGGGCAACATCTACGCCGCCGAGGCGCTGCACGCAGCGCGCATCGATCCGCGCGTCCCGGCGTCGAAGCTCACCTCTGCGGAGCTTCGACGCCTGGCGGGGGCCGTCCTCGACGCCTTCGAGGCCAGCTTGGAGCGAGAAGACGGCCCCGAGATCGTCTACCTACCGGAAGCGAAGGCCACAAACCCCTTCCGCGTCTACGGTCGCGCCGGGGCGCCGTGCCCGGAGTGCGGCGCGCCAATCCAGCGCATCGAGCAGGCGGGACGAGCCACCTTCTGGGTCCCCGAATGGCAGGACCGGCCACGTCTCGCTACCGCGAGGCGGCGGCGACGCTAGCCACGACGCCGTCGACCTCGTCGAGGGCGTTGGGCCAGTGGGGGGCAAAGCGAAGCAGCCCGTCGGGGGTGGTCGCCACGACGCCGCTGTTGCCCAATCGCGAGGCGAGGGCGGGGAAGTCGACCCGCTCGGGCGGGATCAGGGAGAGGATCGTGCTGCGCCGTTCGGCGTCGGGGGCGCGCAAGCTGGTGTAGCCCAGGGCTTGGAGAGCGGGCTCGAGGCGGTCGAAATACGCGTTGGCGTGCGCCCACACCCGGTCGACGCCGATCTGTTCGATCAGGGCCACGGCCGCTTCGAGTCCGGCGTAGCCGATCGTGTTGGGGGCCCCCGCCTCGAAGACGTCGGCCCGGCGACGGATCGCCTTGTCGTAGCGCAGCTTGCCTGAGCCCTCGAAGAGGAAGTCCGCGGCGGCCTCGTGGCTGAGCCAGCCGGCGAGGTTCGGACGCAACGCCGCGATTCGCGCTGGGTGGACGTACAGCCAGCCGGCGCCCTCGGGGCCCATGAGCCACTTGTGGCCCCCCCCCGCCGCGTAGTCCACGGCGCTCGCGTCGAAGGGGGTCGCGCCGACGGCCTGGATCGCGTCCACGAAGAGCTCGGCCCCGTAGCGGTGGCACAGGGCGGCCATCTCGGTGGTCGGCAGGCGCAGCCCCGTCTGGAACTGGACGGCGCTGGCGGCCACCAGCCGAGCCCCGGCCTTGAGCTTCGACTGAAGCGGCCCGAGATCGGCGCCTCCGGGGGCCGCGAAGTCCGCGACCGGGAGCCACTCCAGGTGCAGACCAAAGAGCTCGGCGGCGCGCTGCCACGGCGTGACGTTGGTGGGGAACTCCCCCTCGAAGAGGACCACCCGATCCCCCGCGCGCCAGGGGAAGCACATCGCGATGGCCGCGACGCCCGCCGTCGTGTTGAGCACCAGCCCGAGATCACCGGCCCCGACCCCCAGGAGTCCCGCGAGCCGGCCCTTGAGGCGCTGGCGCTGGGCGTGCCACGCCGCAAACGCGCCGACCCCGCGCCGCGCGTAGTCCGCGGACGCCGCTAGAACGTGGCTCCGCAGCGGCTGCGAGTGCGGGGAGATCGCGGCGTGGGCGAGGTAGGCGGCGCAGTCGAGCTCGGGGAACAGGCTGCGATCCCCCAACGCGGCGCGCTGCGGGGGCATTGGGGGGGCGGTGCCCTGCGGGAAGGGATCGCCCATTCAGTTCCAGACCGCCGTGACGAGCAGCCCCGGCACGAGCCCCGTGTAGGTCGACTCGAGCTTGGCGTCGATGAGCTGGTGGTCCACCGACACCGACAGGTACTGAAGGCGGGCCAGGCCTCCCACCGAGAGCTTGTCACCGACGTAGACGTCGTAGCCCACACCGACCGTCACGCCGAAACCCGTCGCGAGGTCGTCGGTCTGCTGGTCTGCGTCCTGGAGCGTCGCGAGGCCGAGCTGGCCGAGGAGGTGCAGCCCGCCGGCGGGGTCTAGATACCACTCCGCGTAGGGTCCCGTGACGGCCCCCGCGACGGCGTCGAAGTCTCCGTCCAGCTCCTTGTCGTCGAGGGTGACGGTGGGGGAGAAGACGTGGAAACCCGACATGCCCGCGCCGACGGCCAGCCCGTCTGCCAGGGTCCAGCCGAGGAGCAACATCCCACCGACGGCCCCCCCCGAGACGGAGGTGTCGGGGGTGAGGTCGGACTCCGGGTCCATTGCGACACCGAAGGACGCGTACGCCCCCCCCATCGCGAACCGGACGTGGAGCCCGGCGTCGTGGACCGGCGCCTCACCGGCGCCGGCGTGGGACGCGATGAGGAGGACGAAGAGGCTCGCTCCGAGGTGCTTCAACGATGACTCCTGTTGCTAAGGGGCCGCGGGCGGCGGCCCACCGTCGGGGTTTGGGGGCAGCACAGCGCCCTCGGTCCCCGGCGGCAGCGCCGGTGGCGTCGGCGGAGTGGGGATGCCGTCGGGCGGCAGCGGAGGGAAGTCGTAGTTCGCCCCCGCGACCGGTGCGGGCTCCCCCGCGGGGGGCGGGGTGGCGACATGCACCGTCGTGCCGAGGGTCGCGGGCTTGGTGTGCTTGGGTTGGACGTAACCCACGGGCGGTGGGACGGGGGCGGCGATCCCGGGCATCGGCGTCGGCAGGGGCGCCAGGTTGACGTCCGGCCGTGGCCCGGCGTCCGGCACCGCGGAGGCGGGGTAGAGGGGCTGTGCGTAGCCCGTCGTGGGCATCGCATACCGCCCGCGTCGCTTGATCGCCCTCTTGGCCGACTCGGCCGTGAGACAGGCCCGGTCGACACAGCGCAGTCCGCGACGACAGTCCGCCGTGCGGGTGCAGCTCTCCCCGACCTCGCTGGCGACGGGGGGCGGGCTCGCCGGTGGCGGCGGGTTGCAACCCAGACTCAACAGCAGAAGCGTCGTCTTCTTCATGCTCACGTCCCTTTCACGGTCCCGGGGTCGGTGTCAATCGCAGGTCCATATCCCGATTCTGACGGAGGGAGTGTGGAGGGCTTTCAGCACTCAGCGGTCA